>DATCDN010000071.1:0-108610 GCA_036510675.1 Allostellaceae bacterium | reverse complement strand
GCCCCCAAGCGACTGTTCGGATCAACGCACCAGCGGCCGGGCCCATGCCGGCTTACGCTCTTCAAAGCAGGTATCCAACGGGCTCCGGCCGCTTCTCCACGCTACCGCGGAGCACAACCTTCATACAGGTATCCATCGTGCTGTGGCGCACGGCGTGCACCGAAGAGGCTCACCGCTTCGACCGGAATGAACTTGGCGTCTTGGCGGTTCATCTTTTTTCTCCGCCGGTGGGGCGCACTCTACCGTGTCTCGGTGGTTTTTCCGCCTAAGATCCGAACCGGCCACCCATTCATATCGATTCGTAAAACTTTATTACGAATTTTAAATCTCCCCCGGTTATGCTCCGGTGGATGAGTACCCGTCCCTTTGCCGCGGTGATCCTGGCCGCCGGTCAGGGCAGGCGCATGAAATCGAGCCTGCCCAAGGTCCTGCATCCCGTCGCCCAGTTTCCAATGATTGATCATGTGCTGGCGGCGCTGCGCCCGCTGGCGCCGATGCGTACCATCATGGTGATCGCGCCGGGCATGGTTCCGGCGATGGCCGCCCGCGACGGGGTCGAGTATGCGATCCAGGCCGCGCCGCGCGGCACCGGCGACGCGGTCGCCGCCGCCCGGTCGGCGCTTCAGGGTTTTGCGGGCGATGTGCTGATACTCTATGGCGACACGCCGCTGATCACCACCGGCACCCTGGAGACGCTGCTGGCCGCCCGCCGGCAGGCGACGGCGCCGGACCTGGTGGTGGCGGGCATGCGGCGCGCCGATCCCGCCAATTATGGCCGGCTGATCGAACAAGACGGCGTGCTGGCGGCGATTGTCGAGGCGCGCGACTGCACCCCGGCGCAGCGCGGTATCAATTTTCTCAATGCCGGCCCGATGGTGGTGGATTCCGCCTTGCTGTTCGACCTGCTGGTGGCGGTCGGCAACCACAATGCGCAAGGCGAGTATTATCTGACGGCAATCGTCGGGCTGGCGCGGGCGCGCGGCCTCGCGTGCCGCGCCGTCGAGGTACCGGCGGACGATGTCGCCGGCGTCAACGATCGCGCCGAACTGGCCGCCGTCGAGGCGGCGATGCAGCGCCGCCTGCGCGCGCGCCTGATGGAATCCGGGGTCAGCCTGCTGGCGCCGGAGACGGTGTTCCTGGCGGCCGACACCCGCATCGGCCCCGACAGCAGCATCGGCCCCTGTGTCATGTTCGGCCCCGGCGTCACCATCGGCGCCCAGGTCGAGATACTGGGCTTCAGCCATATCGCCGGCGCCACGGTCGGCGACGGCGCGCGCATCGGCCCGTTCGCGCGGCTGCGCCCCGGCGCCGATCTGGGTGCCGAGGTCCATATCGGCAATTTCGTCGAGGTGAAGAATTCGCGGCTCGTTGCCGGGGTGAAGGCCAATCATCTGGCCTATCTCGGCGATGCCGATGTCGGTGCGCGCAGCAATATCGGCGCCGGCACCATCACCTGCAATTACGACGGCATCGACAAGCACCGCACCATCATCGGCGCCGATGTCTTTATCGGCACCAATTCGTCGCTGGTGGCGCCGATCGAGATCGCCGACGGCGCCATCGTCGCCGCCGGCAGCACCATCACCGAGAGCGTGCCGGCGGACGCGTTGGCGCTAGGCCGCGCGCGCCAGACCACCAAGCCGGGGGGCGCCGCCGCGTGGCGCAAGCGGCATCCGAAGAAGGCGAAAGGGCAGGCCGGCTGATGTGCGGCATCATCGGCATACTCGGCCGCAACGAGGTGGCGCCGCTGCTGGTCGATGGGCTGCGGCGGCTCGAATATCGCGGCTATGATTCGGCCGGCATCGCGACGCTGGCCGGTGGCAAAATCGAGCGGCGGCGCGCCGAAGGCAAGCTGGACCGGCTGATCGAGCGGCTGGCGCAGGCGCCGGTGCAGGGCCGCATCGGCATCGGCCATACGCGATGGGCGACCCATGGCGTGCCGTCGGAGAAGAACGCCCACCCCATCGCCAGCGATCGTGTCGCCGTGGTGCATAACGGCATCATCGAGAATTTCCAGGCGCTGAAGGACGAGCTGGTGGCGCTCGGCCAAGTCTTCGAGACCGACACCGATACCGAGGCGGTGGTCCGCCTGGTGACCCACTATCTCGGCGAGGGGTTGAGTCCGATCGAGGCGGTGGCCAAGACCCTGCCGCGGCTCGAAGGCGCGTTCGCGCTGGTGATCCTGTTCGCCGGCAATGACGATCTGCTGATCGGCGCGCGGCGCAACAGCCCGCTGGCGATCGGGTTCGGCGATGGCGAGATGTTCCTCGGCTCCGACGCGCTGGCGCTGGCGCCGCTGACCCGCCGGATACTCTACCTTGAAGAGGGCGATTGGGCCGAGGTCACGCGCGCCGGGGTCACGGTCCGCAATGGCGACAACCAGATCGTCCAGCGGCCGGTGCGCGAAACCGCGGTGTCGGGCGCGCTGATCGGCAAGGGTAATCACCGCCACTTCATGAAGAAGGAAATCTTCGAGCAGCCGGCGGTGATCGGCGACACGCTCAACGCCCTGGTCAATCCGGCGACTCACCGCATCGTGTTGCCGCCATTGCCGTTCGACCTCGCGACCTTGCCCAAGGTGACGATCCTGGCTTGCGGCACCGCCTATCATGCGGCGGTGATCGCGAAATACTGGATCGAGCAGCTTGCCCGCGTGCCGGTCGAGGTCGATGTCGCGTCGGAATTCCGCTATCGCGCGGCGGCGATGCCGGCGGGCGGGCTGACGATCCTGGTGTCGCAATCGGGCGAGACCGCCGACACGCTCGCCAGCCTGCGCTACGCCAGGAGCCAGGGGCAACACATTCTCGGCATCGTCAATCAGCCCGAAAGCACCATTGCCCGCGAAAGCGACGTGGTGCTGGGCACGCATGCCGGGCCGGAGATCGGCGTCGCCTCGACCAAGGCCTTCACGACGCAGCTCGCGGTGCTGGCCTGCTTCGTCATCGCGCTGGCGCGGGCGCGCGGCTCCGTGACGCGCGACCAGGAGGCGGCGCTATCGGCGGCGCTGGCCGAGGTGCCGGGCCGGGCCGGCGAATTGCTGCATCACGATCAGCGCATCGCCGAGCTGGCGGTGACCATCGCCCAGGCGCGCGACGTGCTCTATCTCGGGCGCGGCACCTCGTTCCCGCTGGCGCTGGAGGGCGCGCTGAAGCTCAAGGAAATTTCCTATATCCACGCCGAGGGCTATGCCGCCGGCGAGATGAAGCACGGGCCGATCGCGCTGATCGACGAGCATGTGCCGGTGATCGTCATCGCGCCGATGGATGCGCTGTTCGAGAAGACGCTGTCCAATGTCCAGGAGACCATCGCGCGCGGCGGCAAGGTGGTGATGATGTCGGAGCGCGCCGGGCTCGACCGGCTCGACGGGCGCCTTCTCGCCGGCATCGAGGTGCCGCATTGCGACCCCTTCGTCGCGCCGATCCTCTACGCCATCCCGATTCAGCTGCTGGCCTATCATGTGGCGGTGCTGAAGGGCACCGATGTCGACCAGCCGCGCAATCTCGCCAAGAGCGTGACGGTCGAGTAGGTTTCATTTATCGCGATTTCATATTATACATATTTCGCGTAATCTTCGTATTCCGCGAAACCACAAAAGAGGCGTTGGGATGGCGGCTATCAAGCAGGTCGTCGCGAGCGCGGGCGATCTTGCGCGCCGGTTCTCTCGCTACAGCGATATCGCGCTGGCCCAGCCGGTAATGGTGACCAAGAACGGCCGGCCGCGAAATGTCCTCATCTCCGTCACCGAGTATGAGCGGCTGAAAAAGCAGGATCGGTTGACGTTCCTGGCGGCCGACACGCCGGAGGAATTTCTTCCCGCCATCAGGGCGCTGGCGCGTGGCAAGAAGCGGTGAGGGTATCCCGCAACCAGGGTCGGTCATCCGGTATTCCTATTTGTGGGCCGACGAAAGGGCGCGTGGCCGGGAAGAAGGGGTAAAGGATCGCCCCAGCCTGGTGCTGGCGCTTTCCGTCAAGGACGAGGGCCGTGCCACGGAAATCCTGGTCGTGGCGATGACGCACACGCCGCCGGGCCGACCGGCGGATGGCGTGCCGGTTCCAAACGACATCAAACGGCGACTCGGCCTCGATGAGGCGCCGACCTGGATCGTCACGACGGAGGCGAATGTCTTTGTCTGGCCGGGTCCCGACCTGCGCCCGATACCGACCCGTCGCCCAGCGACGGCGGTATATGGGCGGGTGCCGGAGAGCTTTTTGGGCAAGGTCGCCCATTCCTATCTTGCTAATCGTACTCGGCAACGCCGGCTGGTGATCCGAACCGCATAGGGCACCGATGTCGATCAGCCGCGCAACCTCGCCAAGAGCGTGACGGTCGAGTAGGTTTGCCCCCGACGATCTTCAAGGGGGAAAACATATGTCGGCAGATACGGCGACGGTCGCCGCGGGCGCGGCCTTCATCATCACGACGCTCATCATGTGGCTGTTGATTTTCGCCGGTCTGGCGGTCGGCAATGGCTATATCGCGGCGCGGCTCGGCAAGAGCGTGCCGCTGTGGGTGGTCCTGTCGTTGATTCCCGGCTTCAACCTGTGCTTCCTCTATTATGTGTTCTATTTTGTCATCTGCCGCGTGCTGACCCGGTTGGACCAGATCGCGGTGCGCGTCGATGCTGGCGCGTTTCGCCCCGTCTAAGCCTGAAATTCCCGGAAGCCGCGATGCCCCAATACGATTACGACATGATCACCATCGGCGCCGGGTCGGGCGGCGTCGCCTCATCGCGCCGCGCCGGCGCCTATGGCGCCCGGATCGCGATTTGCGAGGATAGCCGCGTCGGCGGCACCTGCGTCATTCGCGGCTGCGTGCCGAAAAAGTTCCTGGTCTATGCCGCGGAGTTCGCCGACGATTTCGCCGACGCCGCCGGCTATGGCTGGACGGTGCCGGCGCCGAGCTTCGATTGGGCCAAGCTGATCGCCGCCAAGAACCGCGAGATCGACCGGCTGGAAGGCATTTATCGCAGCCTGCTCAAGAACGCCAACGTTACGCTGTACGAGGGCCGGGCGCGGCTTGTCGATCCGCACACGGTCGAGGTGCTGGGCAAGCGCCATACCGCCGCGAATATCCTGATCGCGACCGGGGCGCGGCCCAGCATGCCGCGCATTCCCGGCATCGAGCATGTCATCACCTCGAACGAGGCGCTGGATTTGCCGGCGCTGCCCAAGAGCATCGTCATCGTCGGCGGCGCCTATATCGCGTGCGAGTTCGCCAGCATCTTCAACGGGCTTGGCGTTGCCGTCACGATGGTGTGCCGCGCCGACAAGATTTTGCGCGGCTTCGATGAGGATATTCGCGACACGCTGGCCGAGGAAATGCGGGCGCGCGGCATCACCATCAGCAATTTTTGCGAGATCGCCGAGATCGAGCGGGAAGGGCAGGGGTTTTGCCTGGTGACGAAGACCGGCGAGCGGTTGACCGCGGACCAGATCATGTACGCCACCGGCCGCGCGCCCGTGACGGCGAATATGGGGCTGGAGGAAGCCGGCGTGGCGCTGAAGCCCGGCGGCGCGGTCATCGTCGATGAGTGGTCGCGGACCTCGGTGCCGAACATCTACGCCATCGGCGACGTCACCGATCGGCTGAACCTGACGCCGGTGGCCATCGCCGAGGGCCGCGCGCTCGCCGAGACGTTGTTCAACGACAATCCCATGGAAATGGACCACGCCAATGTCGCGAGCGCGGTGTTCAGCATTCCGACCGTGGCGACCGTCGGCCTATCCGAGGCGGATGCGCGCAAGCAAATCACCGCCATCGACATCTATCGCGCCCGCTTCAACCCGATGAAGAACGCGCTGTCGGGCCGCAGCGAGAAGACCATGATGAAGCTCGTGGTCGATCGCGCCTCGGACCGGGTGCTCGGCTGTCACATGGTTGGCCCGGACGCACCGGAACTGATCCAGGGTCTCGCCATCGCGATCAAATGCGGCGCCACCAAGCGCCAGTTCGACCGCACCGTCGGCATTCACCCGACGGCGGGCGAGGAATTCGTCACCATGCGCGACAAGGTGCCGGAGGCCAGGGCGCGCGCGGCGGAATGACGGCCATCAAATCACCCTTGAGCCGTCATCGCCGGGCTTGATCCGGCGATCCATCGATGGGGCCCCCGGATCAAGTCCGGGGGTGACGAAGGAGGGACGATTTCAAGGATTGAATACCGCACTGGATTATGTGGCTGCGATGATCGCTTCCTCCACGTCGCGCAGGCGGTCCTTGCCGAAATAAATTTCGTTGCCGACGAAGAAAGTGGGCGCGCCGAAGGCGCCGCGTGCGACCGCGGCGTCGGTGTTGGCGATGAGCTTGTCCTTCACCGCCTGTTCCTGCGTTTGCGCGGCGAGGCGGTTGCCATCGAGGCCCGCCGCCGTCAGCGTCGCAAGGATCACCGCCGGATCGTCGAGCTTCAGCCCGTCCTCCCATACGCCCTTGAACATCGCCTCGGTATAGGGCGCGGTGACATTATCCAGGTCCGCGGCCACCGCGCCGCGCATGATGGCCAGCGTGTTGATCGGGAAATTGGTGTTCCAATGAAACTTGGTCAAAGCGTGCTTCTTAATGAAGCGCGCGATCTCCAGCCGTTCGTATTCCAGCTTGTTCTTGATACCGGCGAACTGGACGACCGGCGATTTGTTGTTGGTCGCCTTGAACACGCCGCCCAGCAGAATCGGGACATAGCGGAATTTGGCGCCGGTACGCGCCTCGATCGCCGGGATGGCGCGATGGGCGAAATAGGCGTTGGGGCTGCCGAAATCGTAGAGAAACTCGATGTCCATGACATGCCCTCCGGGCGTTAAAAGGCTTCGAGCCAAGGCCGCAGATCGAGCTCGTGAGTCCAGGCGTCGCGCGGCTGGACGTGGAGCCGCCAATAATTCTCGGCGATATGCTCGGGATTGAGAATGCCGTCCTGGCCCTTCAGCGCATAGCGGTCGGGCGCGACGGTGCGGATGAAGTCGGTATCGATCGCGCCATCGACGACGATATGGCCGATATGGATGCCCTGGGGTCCGAGCTCGCGTGCCATGCTCTGCGCCAGCGCGCGCAGCGCATGCTTGGCGCCGGCGAAGGCGGCGAAGCCGTCGCGGCCGCGCAAGGAGGCGGTGGCGCCGGTGAAGAGAATGGTGCCGTGCCCGCGCGGCACCATCACGCGTGCCGCCTCGCGCCCCATCAGGAAGCCCGAAAACGCCGCCATCTCCCAGACCTTGCGATAGACCCGCGCCGTGGTCTCGCGAATGCCGAAGCGCACATTGGCGCCGATATTATGGACCGCGACCGCGATCGGGCCGATATCGCGCTCGATCTCGTCGATCAGCGCGATCATTGCCGCCTCCTCGCGGGCGTCGGAGCTGAAGCCGCAGGCCGTGCCGCCTTCGGCTTCGATCTGGCGCACCAGCGGCGCGAGCTTGTGGGCGTGGCGCCGGGTGACGCAGGCGGTATAGCCCTCGCGGGCAAAGCGCCGCGCGATGGCGCCGCCGGTCGCATCACCGGCACCGATCACCAGGGCAACTTTGGCATCCGGCATGGCGCGGCTCCTCTATTGCGTCGCTTGGTTCCCGGCCTCGAACGTAGCGAGTTTGGCCTCGAGTTGCCATTGCAGCCGCGCCTTCTCGCTCGTCGCCAGAAAGGCGGCACAGGCCGGGCCGGGTTGCGCCGCGCCGAGGGCGTCGCCCGCGCAGGCCGAGGCGATCGTGAAACGCTCGACATCCGCCCACAGATTGGCGCCGGGAATAAAGCCATAGGCGATGGCGTTGCGCGACAGGGCGACGAGTTGCGGGAAGCCGAGGTGATAGGTCTCGGTCGCGCGGACATATTCGTGGGTCAGATCGATACGCTCGACCCCCTCATCATCGGTCGATAGCGCCACCGGCACACCCGCCCGCCAATAGGTCATGAAGGGATGCCGATCGCCCGTGACGCCGAGAATCTGGGCATTACTGGTGAGATTGATCTCGACCAGGACATGACGCGCCGCCATTGCCGCCATCAATTGTTGCCACTGATCCTCGCTGAAAATATCGACGCCGTGCCCGATGCGGCGGGCACCCGCCACCTCGACCGCCTGGCGGATGTGGAAGCGCACATCCGCGGGCTGAACCCGGGCGAGGCCGCCGCGCTGGCCCAGCACCAGCTCGCCGGCATGGAGGGACATGGCGACCGCCGGATCGATGCCATGGAGATAGCCGAACATCCGCATATGCAGCGCATAGTCGCGCAGGCTGGTCGGGTCGTCCTCCGGCCCGACAATGTTGAGGCCGACGAAACGCGGATCGGCGGCGACGAGGTGGAAGGCGAATACATCCTCCGCGAATACTTGTTCGGGCGGAAAGACGCGGATGATCTGGGCGAGATAGCGCACGGTAACGTCGCAGGCCGGCTCGCGCCGGGCCGGCTCGGCGCAATGGAGCAGGGCGCGGGCGCGCGCCTCGTGCGCATCCATTTCGTGGCGGACGCGGGTGACGATCGTGTCGATGCCGCTCGACGCCATCAGCCGGGCGCGCAGCCGGGCGAGATCGGGGTCCCAGCCGATCGCCTTGCCAAGATGGCGAGCCGCCGGCATGCCCGGCGACCACATCAATTCCAGATAGACGACATGGTCGCGGGCCGCGTGACGCAGCGCCTCGGCCAACATGTCGCCCTCGCGATCCCATTCCGCGGCGGCGAATTTGTCGAAGGTGGCGAAGAAATGATCATGACCCGTCTCACCGTCGGGCTGGAAACCCTGCATCGACAGCGACGCCACCAGCGCGGCGAGGAGCGGCTTGTCCGCTTGAGCAGCGGCGGCGGGAATGAGCGGGGCGGTGCAGGGCGCGCGCGCCAGCGCCAGCTTGGTGCGGTCGATGCACTCGCCATCCGCGATCGCCCAGCGAATGAAGCTCTCGGCGAGGATCGCGCCAGATAGGTGATTGTGCAGATCGGCGCCCTTGGGGAAGGCACGCAAGAAAGCCCCGAGCTGCGCCGGCCGATCGCGGATGGCGTCGAGATGCCGGGCCGTCGCCGTCGCGGGATCGGGCGGAACGGGGGCACAGGCGGCGAGCGCGCCCAGGAACAGCGCGGCGAGGCTGAACGAATAACTTAAGAACCGGCGCCGCGGCGCGCCTGAACGGCGCCGATCCGGCTTGCGGGGGCGTTGTTGCGCCATTTCTCCAGCGTCTTCCATAGCGTGGCGAGAATGGTTACGCCGATTCCAATCGCCATGGCAATCCAACCGGGGCGCACACCAGCCTTGAGCATGAAGTTGGCGTCCCACACCCGGCCGGCGCGCACCCCGGTGAAAATCGCGTAATACCCATATTCGCCGATCGCGGTCAGGATGCCGACGCCGATGCTGAGGATGGCTAGCGCCCAGATAGAGCTGGCGCGCCGCACGCCCAGCCAATGCGCCATCACGCGATAGAGCAACAGCCAGCCGATCACCCCCGCGAACCAGGTCGGCTCATAGACGTTGAGCTTGGTCTGGATGAAGTAATGGACCGTGCCCAGGATAGCGACGAGATAAGCCAGCCGATGCAGAAGCTGCCAGCGTTTGCGCAGGCGGCGCATCATCCCGTCGGTCGAGGTCACGGCGAGCGCCGTCAGGATCAGGAGGGCGCTGAAACCGATGGTCAGATAGAAGCGCCGGAGGATTTCCGATGCCACCGTGCCGAGCGCGTATTTCTGATCGACGATATAGAAGCAGAAATGGATCACCAGATAACTGAACGCCGCCACGCCCAGCATCCGTCGCAGCAAGACGATTTTAGGCTGGGCGAAGACCTGGCGAAACGGCGTGATCGCGAGGGTAATCGCCAGCAGGCGAATGCCCCAGAGTCCGGTTTCATGAAGCGTCTCGGTGATCGGCCGCGCGCCGAGATGGTTGGTGGCCAGCCAATAGGCGGTCAGCAGGCCCGGAATGAACAAAGCCACGAAAACCGGTGCCTTCAGGGGCGATAAATGGCCAGAATAATCGAGCCAGGGAAGTTTTCTGTAGAACGGACGCGACGCCAAGGGAATTGCCCCGGAATTGTTCGATGGGCTGGAGAATAGGTGCTTTTGTCTCCCGTGCAACTCACGCCCCCGTTACGCCGACGCAAAAGCTGGCGACCGGCGCGTGAGGCGGCTAGATTGCCGAGGCAGGCGCGGCACAGCGCCGAGAGATAATTCGTGGGAGGTTGGCATGGGACAGAAGCGGCCGCTGGGCCTGGTGACGTTTGGAGTGGCGATGTTGGCGGGCGCGCTGTTGCTGGCGGCGCCGTCGGCGCGGGCCGATACGCCGTCGCATCTGACCATTGCGACCGGCGCCGAACCCGATTCCATCGACATCACGGCCGGGATCTTCCCGCCGATCAATTATGTCGTGATGCGCAATGTCGATGAGGCGCTGTGGAGCTATAACAATGACGGCTCCATCAAGCAGACGGTCGCGACCTGGGATCGCACACCGGATGGCAAGTCCGTTACCTTCCACCTCAAGCATGGGGTGAAATTCCAGTCGGGCGACGAGCTGGTCGCCGCCGATGTGGTGTTCGGGTTTCAGCGCCTGATGGCGAAGACGCCGCCCTTCATGCGGCACGGCAAGTTCGTCGATAAGATCGAGGCGGTCGATCCCTATACGGTGCGCGTCACCTTCAAGAAGCCCGACGTCACCTATTTCGAGGGCGTCAGCCTGTTTCCCGCGTCGAAAGCCTATTTCGACCGGGTCGGCGAGAAGGTGTTCGCCGAGCATCCGAACGGCATCGGCCCCTATGAATGGGTCGATTATAAGCGCGGCCAATATATCGATCTGAAGGCATTTCCCGGCTATTACGGCAAGCAGCCGCAGATCAAGAATGTCCGCTTCGCGTTCGTGAAGGACAACGATACGCGGGTCGCCAAGCTGCGCGCCGGCGAGGCCGATATGATCATGGACACGCCGTTCACCGAGGTCGCGAAGCTGCAGGCCGATGGCTATCGCATCGTCAAGCTGCCGGCCAACCCGACGGTCAGCCTCGAATTCGACCTGCTCAACAAGAAGGCGCCGTGGGCCGATATCCGGGTGCGCGAGGCGATCGCCCATGCGATCGACGCGGGCGCCATCATCAAGGGCCTGTTCGAGGGCGTGCCGGAACGCCATCCGCGCCTGGCGCCGGGGGAGGCCGGCTATGATCCCAGCCTGAAGAACTACAAATACGATCCGGCGCTGGCGAAGAAACTGCTGACGGAGGCGGGGTTCCCCAACGGCTTCAAGATGCCGCTTTATTATACCGGCGGCTTTTTCTACGGCTTTCGCCAGACCACCGAAGCCGTTGTGCTGTACCTGAAGGCGGTCGGCATCGAGTGCGAGGTGCATGAGCTCGAAGGGCCGAAGGGCTTCCAGTTCGTCGGCCAGGTTCAGAAGAATCCCGACATGCAATTCGTCGCGGTTTCGGGTATGCCGATCGCCAATTCCGGCCTGCCGTCGCTGGAGGCGCTGTACCTGTCCTTCTATCCGAAATCGCCGTTCGTGCTGTACGACTATCCCGAGCTGACGGCGGGGATCGAAAAGGCGCAATCGGAGCTGGACGATAAGAAACGCGACGCCGAGATCAAGGCGATGAACAAATTTCTCTACGATCAATATGCCTCGATCACGCTGTGGGACGGCATGTCGGTGTTCGCGATGCGCAAGAATGTGCACTACCAGCCGATCGAGCACCGCATGCCGTTCGTGACGCTGGAGAATGTGACCGAGAGCAAATAGCTATCGTTTGGCCGCGCGCTTGGGCGGGACGATCAGCACGCGATCGACGCGGCGGCTGTCCATCACCACGACCTCGAAGCGATAGCCCGCCACGGTGGTCTTATCGCCGACCTTGGGAATGCGGTTGATGCGCGACATGATGAAGCCGCCGAGCGTGTGGAAGTCGCCCTGACCCTCGCCGGGCAGCGAGGTCAGGCCGATCGTGTCCTTGACCGAATCGACCGGCATCATGCCGTCGATCAGCCACGAGCCGTCATCGCGGCGGACCACGGACGGGTCGCCCGGTTCCCCCGGCGACGCGATCTCGCCCACCAGCGAAGTCATTATGTCGTGGAGCGTCAGGATGCCTTCCAGTTCGCCGTATTCATCGACCACCAGCGCCAGCGGTTCGCCGGACGCCTTGAAAATTTCGAGCGCGCGTAGCGCCGTGACGCTGGCCGGCACATAGAGGGGCGGGCGCATCACGGCGCGCAAATCGAACGGCTTGCCGGCAAGCGCCGCCGCCAGCAGTTTTTTGCCCTCGACGATGCCGACGATCTGCGGCGGCGAGCCTTCGACGACGGGGAAGCGCGAGTAGGCGCTGGCGATGATCTTGCGGCGATTCTCGTCCTCCGCGTCGGCGAGGCCCAGCGTTTCGACCTGGATGCGCGGCGTCATCACGGCGTTGACCGGCCGGTCGTCGAGCCGCAGCGCCATTTGGACGATCGCCGTCTCCGTCCGTTCAAAATGCCCGGAGGCGGCGCCCTCGCGCATCATGATGGTGATTTCCTCGTCGGTGATCGAGACCGGCTCGACGGCGCGGATCGGCACCAGGCGCAGCACCAGGGAACTCGACTTCTCCAGAAACCATTCCGCCGGCCGCGCCAGGCGCGAGGTGAAGCGCAGGATGCCGGCCAAAGCGCTGGCAATCGCCTCGGGCCGGCTCAGCGCGATGCGCTTCGGCACCAGCTCGCCCAGGATCAGCGTGAAATAGGAAATGACCAGGGCGACGGCGATGAAGCTGATGGTGGTGGCGTGATAGGCGGCCCAACCGCCTTCCTCCACCAGCCAGTGGTCGAGCGTATCCGCGAGCGTGGCCCCGCCCAGTACACTCGCCAGCACGCTGATGCCGGTGATGCCGATCTGCACGGTCGAGAGGAAGCGCCCGGCATTCTGCTTGAGCTCAAGTGCGATGCGGGCACCTTCGCGGCCCTGGTCGGCGGCGTGCTGAAGCCGTGCCTTGCGCGACGAAATGATCGCCATTTCCGCCATGGCGAAAAATCCATTAAGCAGAATCAGCAGAAAGATGATGGCAATCTTGACCCACGGCATGATTTTATCGTTCCCGCCTCGGCGCTTTCCGCAGCATAGCGAAAAGCCGCCCCGGAAGGGCGGCTTCCGTCAGGCGGCGCGGTCAGCGGTCGTTTCGAATTCCGGCGCGGGCAAGGAGGGGAAACCGGCATCGCCGGAATGGTCGGCGAGCGCATTGCGTTGCGCCGTCATCTCGGTAATCAGCCGATCGAAATGGTAGTGCATCGCGCATTTGATGGCATAGTGGCGCAGCAGCGACATTTTGGGCCGGTGCCGGATCACGTTCCACAAACGGCGCCGATACAGCCGCCGCAGCGACCGGTCCGGCACGCCGCGCATGAGTCGCAACGTCATATAGGCGGTTTCCGTCGCGCGCCAAGTCCACAACTTTATTCGGGGCCAGAAATGGCTCTGGAGATATTGGTCCCGTCCCAAGGCCGGCCGGGGCTTGCCGCGCAGATACAGCGCGTCGAGCCGGTCGAAATAGGCGTCGGGCTGGTACAGGTCCCGCAATAAATCGAGATAGCCGTCGCATAGCTCCCGCCGACCGATATTCAGCGGGATGATGTTGGTATTGACCGTGCCGAAACTATCCAGCTCGCCGCTATTGTCGAGCCGTCCCGCCGCCAGGAGGCGCCCGTAGAGCGGGGTTCTCGGAATCGCCACCAGCACATTGACCATCGCCAAGGCGATGCGTGACTCCCGGATAAAGCGGCGCTGCCGGTCGAATATGGTTACATCGTCATTGTCGAAGCCGACGATCATGCCGCACCATACTTCGATGCCCTTGTTCTGGATGCGATGCACCTTCTCCAACAAGGTGCCGCTGCGGTCGGACAGGTTCTGAATTTTCTTGGTCTCGCGCAGGGCTTCTTCGTCGGGGGATTCGATGCCGATGAAGACCTCTTCGATATTGGCGGCGACCATCAGGTCGAGAAGCTCTTCATCTTCGGCGAGATCGATCGACGCTTCGGTCGCGAACGACAGCGGAAAGCCGTGCGCCCGCTGCCAGGCGACGATGTCGCGCAGAATGGCCTTGATGGCTTTTTTGTTGCCGATGAGATTGTCGTCGACGATGAACAAATTGTGCTTGCCGGCGGCCAGACAGTTTTCCAATTCGGCGATGATCTGGGCCGATGTCTTGACGCGCGGGCGGCGTCCGAACACCACGATGATATCGCAGAATTCGCACATGAACGGGCAGCCGCGCGAGATCTGGATGCTGCCGTAGATGTATTTGCTCATCGGCAGCAGATCGAGACGCGGCGGCGGCAGGGTGGCGACGTCGGTCTTGTCGCTTTGCTCGTAGCGCGCCTGATGCTTGCCGTCGCGCCATTCTTCCAGGAAGCGGGGCCAGGTCTCCTCGGCCTCGCCGATGAAGATGACGTCGCACCGGCCGATGAAATCATCGGCATAAACCGTCACCCACGGCCCGCCCACCACGACGAACACACCGTGCGCCTTGAGTTCGGTCAAAATTTCCCGCATGCGCTCGCGCTGCACGTTCATGCCGGTGAGCCCGACAATGTCGGCCTTGGCGCAGCGCGCGAAATCGATCGGCTCGACATTTTCGTCGATGATGGTGATGTCGTGGCCTGCCGGCGTCAGCGCGGCCAACAGCGGCAGATTGATGACCGGCAGCACCGACTTGCCGCCCAGAAAGGGCAGGGCGTAATTCATGCCCCAATAGGAGGGCGAAAATTTAGGATTGATCAGAACGATATCGGCCATGGGTCCGACCCCTCCAGGAATCGCCCAAATCTAACGCAAGAGGCCGGGCATGTCGCTATCCGCGAGTCATCGTCGCCAGGCAAGCGGGGCAGAGGCACGCGGTCGCCCCCTCCGGAAGCGGCAGAAACGGCGGCGTCGCGCACCAGCAATCGAGGCCGGGAGCGCATCCCATCGGCGCGTGGCAGCGCGCGCAATGGGTGGTCGGCATTGGCATGACAGGCGCCGTCCCGCCGTCAGCCATCATCGGCGAACGGTCAGCGTGAATAGAACTCGATAACGAGGTTGGGTTCCATCCGCACCGGATAGGGCACATCGGCGAGCTTGGGCGCGCGCACGAAGGCGCCCTTCATCTCGTCGTGATTGACCTGAAGATAGTCGGGCACGTCACGCTCGGAGGATTTCGACGCCTCGAGCACCAGCGCCATGTTGCGGCTCTTTTCGCGGAGTTCGATCTGGTCGTTATCCTTCAGCAGATAGGAGCCGATATTGACGCGCTTGCCGTTGACCTTGATGTGGCCGTGATTGACGATCTGGCGCGCCGAAAACACGGTCGGCGCGAATTTCAGCCGGTACACCACGGTTTCGAGGCGCCGCTCCAGCAGCTCGATCAGGTTTTCGCCATTATCGCCGCGCCGCCGCATCGCCTCGTCGTAGAAGCGGCGGAACTGGCGCTCGCCGATATTGCCGTAATAGCCTTTCAGCTTTTGCTTCGCCATGAGCTGGGTGCCGAAGTCCGAGGGCTTCTTGCGCCGCTGGCCGTGCTGGCCGGGACCGTATTCCCGCTTGTTGATCGGGCTTTTGTGCCGGCCCCACAGATTGACGCCGAGGCGTCGGTTGATCTTGTACTTCGATTCCGCGCGTTTGCTCATAATGATCCGTTCCGGATTGGACTGTTGTTCTTGACCCGATAGTTCACACCCGTCAGGGGGACGGGGCATTTCTGCCCACTTTCTCGGGAATGGGGCGCGACTATAGCCGCCAAGCGCCTGTTGTCAACGTGGGCCACGCTTTTCCCGGGCGCCGACAAAGGCGGTGATGACGCCATGGAGCGTGCGCAGCTCCTGCTCGGTGCATTCCGCGCGCTGAAACAGGTTGCGCAGATTGCGCACCATCCCCGGCCGCTTGTCGGCGGTGCGCAGGAAGCCGCTCTGGTCCAGCGCCTCCTCGAAATGACCGAAAAAGCGCAGGAGCTCGTCCTTAGTGGCGGGACGCGAGTGGCCGGCGGCCAGCTCGCTCGGCACGGTTGCGTCGGCCGACTGGAACCATTCATACCCGATCAGCAACACCGCCTGCGCCAGGTTGAGCGAGGAAAAAGCCGGATTGAGCGGCACCCTGATCAACCGGTCGCCCAGCGCGATCGCGTCATTGAAGAGGCCGGTGCGCTCCGGCCCGAACAGCACGCCGCACGCCTCGCCGCCGGCCATCGCCGCGCGCATCTCGCCGGCCGCGGCGCGCGGGGTCAGCACCCGCTTAACCATATAGCGATCGCGCGCGGTGGTGACGTAGACATGGTGCAGGTCGGCGATCGCATCCTCCGGCCGCTCATAGAGCCGAGCCTGGTCCAGCACCGGATCGGCGCCGCTGGCCGCCGCCACCGCCTTGGCATTGGGCCAGCCGTCGCGCGGCTTGACGAGGCGCAGGTCGGTCAGCCCGCAATTGAACATGGCGCGCGCCGCGGTGCCGATATTCTCGCCCAATTGCGGCTCGACCAGGATGATGGCCGGGCCGCCGCCTTGCGCCTCCTGGCGATGATCGGTGCCGGCCATGCTCAGCCCCGATGCCCCGACCGCCACAGCTTATAGGTGATGCTGTCGTGCAGCGCGTTGTAGGAGGCATTGATGATGTCGGGCGAGACGCCGACCGTCGACCAGGTCGCCTGCTTGTCGCTGGTTTCGATCATCACCCGCGTCACCGCCTTGGTGCCGCCCTGCGGCGATAGAATACGCACCTTGTAATCGGTGAGCTTGATGTCTTCGAGCTCGGAATAGACCGGGATCAACGCCTTGCGCAGCGCGATGTTCAGCGCGTCGACCGGTCCGTCATGGCTTTCGGCGACTTCGAGAAAAGCCTCGCGGCCGACGGTGCCGTTGACGATCGCCTCCGAAACGGTGATCAGCTCGCCCTTGGCGTTATAGCGCCGCTCGTCGGTGACACGATAGCGCAGCACGCGAAAATACTCCGGCACGGTCTCGATCATGCGCCGCGCCAACAGCTCGAAGCTGGCCTCGGCGCCATCATAGGCGTAGCCGTTGAATTCGCGCTCCTTCACCTCTTCCAGCAGCGGCCCGAGCTTCGGGTGTCCGGGATCGATCTCGAAGCCGGCATCGCGCAAGCGCGACAGAATATTGGAGCGTCCCGCTTGGTCCGACACGAGGATACGCCGCTGGTTGCCGACCGTTTCGGGCGGCACATGCTCATAGGTGCGCGGGTCTTTCTCCACCGCCGAGACGTGCAGCCCGCCCTTATGCGCGAAGGCGGCGTCGCCGACATAGGCGGCATGCCGGTTGGGTGCGCGATTGAGCAACTCGTCCAGCAGCCGCGACAGATGCGTGATCTTGTGCAGCGCGTCGGGCGCGATCCCGGTCTCGAATCGCGTGGCGTAATCATCCTTCAGCATCAGGGTCGGGATCAGTGAGACCAGATTGGCATTGCCGCAGCGCTCCCCTAGCCCGTTCAGCGTGCCCTGCACCTGGCGCGCGCCGGCGCGGATCGCCGCCAGCGTGTTGGCGACCGCGTTCTCGGTGTCGTTATGGGCGTGAATGCCGAGCCGGTCGCCCGGCACATGCCGCGCGACGTCGGCGACGATTCGTTCGACCTCATGGGGCAGGGTGCCGCCGTTGGTGTCGCATAGCACCACCCAGCGCGCGCCCGCCGCGAATGCGGTCTTGGCGCAGGCCAGCGCGTAATCGGGATTGGCCTTGTAGCCGTCGAAAAAATGCTCGGCGTCGAACATCGCCTCGCCGCGTTGCGCGGCCGCGGCAATCGACTGCTCGATTGCCGCCAGATTTTCCGCGAGCGAAATGCCGAGGGCGAGACTGACATGGAAATCCCAGCTCTTGCCGACGAGGCAGGTGGCGGGCGCCGGCGAATTCAGCACCGCGGCGAGGCCGGGATCGTTGCCAGTGCTGCGCCCCGGCCGCTTGGTCATGCCGAAGGCGACCATCTTGGCGCGGGTCGGCACGGGAAGTTCCCTAAAGAACGCGGTATCGGTCGGATTGGCGCCCGGCCAGCCGCCCTCGATATAGTCGAGGCCGATCCCATCCAGCGCCGCCGCGATAGTACGCTTGTCGTGGACGCTGAAATCGACGCCCTGGGTCTGCGCCCCATCGCGCAGCGTGGTATCGAAAAGATAGAGACGTTCGCGGGCCATGGTCATTCTGCTTCCTGTGCCGCCTCAGCGCGGCCCGGAAATTCCTGACCGCTGCTATCGGGCGTTGGTATGCCTGTTCCAACGAAAATCGATCCCGGCCTCCATGGAGGCCGGGCGGCGAATTCGCAGAATCGACCGGGCATTGTTCATGGCGGCGACAGTAGATAGCGGGCGGAATCGTGTCAATGTTCCAGCCCGATTAAACGGCGCGGCGCCATTCCGTCTTGCCGCCCGGCTTGTCCTCCAGCAGGATTCCGCGCATCGCCAACTCGGTGCGGATGCGGTCGGCCTCGGGAAAATTCTTGGCGGCGCGCGAGGCGAGGCGCTGGGCGATCAGGGCGTCGATCTCCGCCGATTGGTCGCTGTCGCCCTGAAGCCAGGTGTCCGGATCCTGTTGCAGCAGGCCGAGCATGGCGCCGCCGGCGAGCAGCGCGCCCTTTAGCTCCGCTTTGTCGGCATCGGATACCGCCCTGTTCAATTCGCCGAGCAGATCGTGCAGCGCCACCAGGGCCAGCGGCGTGTTGAGATCGTCATCGAGGGCGGCGGCGACACCGTGCGATAGCGCGCTGCCATCGGGTTCGATCGCAGCGACGCCGCGCAGCCCCAAGTAAAAGCGATCGAGCGTATGCTTGGCCTGCTCCAGCCGGTCCCCGGTCCAGTCCAGCGGATCGCGGTAATGGCTCATCAGCATGGCATGGCGCGCAGCCTCGCCTGGCGCCTCGGCCAGCACCGCGCGGATGGTCCGCACATTGCCGACCGACTTCGCCATCTTCTCGCCTTCGAGCGTGACGAACCCGTTATGCAGCCAATAGCGCGCGAAGGGCGCGCCGTCATGGGCGCAGGTGCTCTGCGCGATTTCGTTTTCATGATGCGGGAAGATGAGGTCGAGGCCGCCGCCGTGAATGTCGAAACTGTCGCCGAGATGCGCCTCGCTCATCGCCGAGCATTCGATGTGCCAGCCGGGCCGCCCGCGTCCCCACGGACTGTCCCAGCCGGGCAGGTCGGGCGGCGAGGGCTTCCACAGCACGAAATCGGCGGGGTCTTTCTTGTAGGGCGCGATCTCGACCCGCGCGCCCGCGATCATCTCGTCGCGCGGGCGGCCGGAGAGCTTGCCGTAATCGGGATCGCTCGCGATGCTGAACAGCACATGGGATTCGGCGCGATAGGCATGCTCCGACGCGACCAGCGTCTCGATCATGCGGATGATTTGCGGGATATGCTCGGTGGCGCGCGGCTCGACCGTCGGCGGCAGGCAGTTCAGCGCCGCCACATCCTGGTGAAACGCGGCGGCGGTGCGCTCGGTCAGCTCGCGGATAGTCTCGCCATTGGCCTTGGCGGCGGCGTTGATCTTGTCGTCGATGTCGGTGATGTTGCGGACATAGCGCACATGCCCGTCGCCATAGTGCCGGCGCAGCAGCCGGAACAGCACGTCGAACACGATGACCGGGCGCGCGTTGCCGATATGGGCAAAATCGTAGACGGTCGGCCCGCAGACATAGACGCGGACATTGTCCGGGTCGATCGGCTCGAAGATTTCCTTGCGGCGCGTCGCCGTATTGTAAAGCTGCAACGGCATCGCGATCAGCGCACGATCGTCGCTTCGTGGCGCACCGGAAAATTTACCGAATTGGCGATGAAGCATTCGTCATGCGCCCGTTCATGCGCCGTTTGCGCGCGCGCTTCATCGGCGCCGGCCGCCAGAGTCACGCGGGGATGTAGCGTTACCTCGGTGAACCGCATGCGCTTGTCCTTGATCGCCATGATGCCCTCGGCCTCGTCGTCATAGGCCAGCACGGTAATGCCAAGCCGGGCGCACACCGCGAGATAGCTCAGCATGTGGCAGGTCGCGAGCGACACCACCAGCATGTCCTCGGGATTGTAGAGCCCAGCATCGCCCTTGAAGGCGGCGTCGGCCGACCCGCGGAATCTGGGCTTGCCCGGAATCGCGACGCTGTATTCGCGCGAATAGCCGTCGTAACCGCAGGTTTCGCCGCGCCAGGACAGGGTCGCGCGATAGGAATGGGTATGCGCCATATGTTCAACATCGCGGCCCGCTGCCCGCCTTGTCAACCTTTGGCGTAGGAATCCCGCAAGCCGACGGTGCGGTTGAAGACCAGCCGGTCGGACGATGGCGTCGCGTCGCGGCAGAAATAGCCCTGGCGCTCGAACTGAACCGCGTCTTCGGGTTTGGCTTGGGCAAGGGAAGGCTCGACGCGCGCGTCCAATATTTCCAGCGAATTCGGGTTGAGGTCGGCGAAGACATCGCCATCGGCCCCCGGATCGGGCCGCGTGAAAAGTGGATTGTAGAGCCGGATTTCGGCGGGCAGGGCGTTGGCCGCCGCGACCCAATGCATCGTCGCCTTGACCTTGCGGCCGTCGGGCGCGTTGCCGCCGCGGGTCGCCGGATCGTAGGTGCAGCGCAACTCCACGATCTGGCCCACCGCATCCTTCACCACCGCGCGGCAGGTGATGAAATAAGCGTAGCGCAGCCGCACCTCGGTGCCGGGTGACAGGCGGAAAAATTTCTTCGGCGGATTCTCCATGAAATCGTCGCGCTCGATATAAAGCTCGCGGCCGAACGGAATCTTACGCGTGCCCTGCGCCGGGTCGTCAGGATGGTTGACGGCGTCAAGCGTCTCGCCGGCACCCTCGTAATTCTCGATCACCAGTTTCAGCGGCCGCAGCACGGCCATTCGGCGCGGGGCCGATTGATTGAGATGCTCGCGCACCGCATGGTCGAACATCGCGATATCGACGACGCTGTTGGCGCGCGCGACGCCGACCCGGCGGATGAAATCGCGGATCGCCACCGGCGGGACGCCGCGCCGCCGCAATCCCGCGAGGGTCGGCATGCGCGGATCGTCCCAGCCTTCGACATGCTTATCGCGCACCAGCGTCGTCAGTACGCGCTTCGACAAAACCATGTAGCCGATATTGAGCCGCGCGAATTCATATTGGCGCGGCCGCGACGGCACCGGCAGATGGGCGAGCAACCAGTCATAGAGCGGCCGGTGATCCTCGAACTCCAGCGTGCACAGCGAATGGGTGACGCTCTCGATCGCGTCCGACTGGCCATGGGCGAAATCATAGGTCGGATAGATGCGCCATTGCGTGCCGGTGCGGGGATGCGGCGCGTGGAGAATACGATAGAGGACCGGATCGCGCAGGTTGATGTTGCCCGATGCCATGTCGATGCGCGCGCGCAGGATCCGGGCGCCGTCGGGAAATTCGCCGGCGCGCATGCGGTGGAACAGGTCGAGATTTTCATCGACGGACCGGCCGCGAAACGGGCTATCGCGGCCGGGCTCGGTCAGCGTGCCGCGATTGGCGCGAATCTCCTCGGCGCTCTGATCATCGACATAGGCATCGCCGTTGCGGATCAGATGCTCGGCCCAGCGATAAAGCTGTTCGAAATAATCCGAGGCATGATGGAGATGATTGCCCCAGTCGAAGCCCAGCCAACGCACATCGCGCTCGATGGCGTCGATATATTCCTGCTCCTCCTTCGCCGGGTTGGTATCGTCGAAGCGCAGCGCGCAATGGCCGCCATATTCCTGCGCGAGGCCGAAATTGAGGCAGATCGACTTGGCGTGGCCGATATGGAGATAGCCGTTCGGTTCCGGCGGAAAACGCGTGACGATATGCGTGACGCGCCCGGCCGCGCGGTCGGCATCGATAATGTCGCGGATGAAGTCGCGACCGGCTTCGGTCGCCGCTGTTTCGCCAGCCATCTATTCCTCGTCGTTCAGGTGAATGCGAACCCGGCTTGGCTCAACAATCCACAATTTCCCGGCTACTGCTTCCGTCTCGAACAGGACGGCCATCTGTTTCAGTCTGTTCAGGAGCGAGAGCGAGGATAAGGCGGATCCCAGTTCCAGAATGACGATGCCGGCGCTCTTCTCGGGGGGAAATCGGACGACTTGGCCGAAATCGCGATCGAGGGTCACCAGAACGCGCTGTTCCTTTGCGCATATCTCGAAAAGCCGCTCGTCGCTGGCGCCGCCTAGACCCTGGGCGCGCACGGTGGAAACATCGTGACCGTATGTTCCCAAAAGTTCCAAACCGCGCCGCCCAATATTTTCGTCCAGTTTGAGCTTCACGCGACCCGATCCGTGGGCATAGCAATGAAACGCTCGCGCGCGGCTTCAGCGCCGTAAGCAATCGCCGCCAAAATATCCTCGTGTACCAGTTGGGGGTAGTCGGCCAGCAATTCGGTCTCGCTCATGCCGTCGGCGAGAAAATCTAATACCAAGGAAACCCAAATCCGCGTGCCATTAATGCAGGCTTTTCCGCCGCAGATTTCGGGATCGATCGTGATGCGTTGAAGCAGGGAATTCATGGCGTCTTCTCTAGGTCGCCGCCGGGGTTGGGGCGCGCGGGGTTTCGCTCGGCTCGGCCGCTGACAAGCTGTTGGCGTCCGTAAATCCATTGGTAATCGGATAGCGGCGGTCGCGGCCGAAGGCGCGGCGGGTGATCTTCACGCCCGGTGGCGCCTGGCGGCGCTTGTATTCGGCGCGGTCGAGCATGCGCCACACCCGGCGCACCGTCGCCTCGTCATGGCCGCGCGCGACGATCTCGCCGACCGGCATTTCGCGCTCGATCAGGCATTCGAGAATATCGTCGAGCCGGTCATAGGGCGGCAGCGTGTCTTGGTCCGTCTGGTTGTCCTTCAGCTCGGCGGTGGGCGGCTTGGTGATGATGCGGTCGGGCATGACCCGGCCGTCGGGGCCGAGCAGCCCGTCCGGGTGGTGGCCGTTGCGCCAGCGCGACAGCGCGAACACGGTCATCTTGTAGACATCCTTCAGCACCGCGAAGCCGCCGCACATATCGCCATAGAGGGTGGCGTAGCCGACCGACATCTCCGATTTGTTGCCGGTCGACAGCACCATCCAGCCGAATTTGTTGGACAGCGCCATCAGCGTGATGCCGCGCGCCCGGCTTTGCAGGTTCTCCTCGGTGATGTCGGGCGCGCGCCCGGCGAAGGACGGCGCCAGCATGCCGCCGAACGCCGCAATCGCCGGCTCGATATCGATGGTGCGCAGATCGACATCGAGCAGCCGGGCGGCTTCCGCCGCATCATCGAGACTGTCGCGCGAGGTATAGCGCGACGGCATCATCACGCAATGAACCTTGTCGGCGCCCAGCGCATCGACCGCGATCGCGGCGCAGATCGCGGAATCGATGCCGCCCGACAGGCCCAGCACCACGCCGGGAAAGCGGTTCTTGCGAACATAATCGCCGAGGCCCAGCACCATCGCGTGGTAGATCGCCGCCAACTCATCGGTTGGTGGCACCAGCATGCCTTTTTCTGGTTGCCAGGCGCCGTCGGGGCCGCGCCGCCAGGCGGTTTCGATCAGGGTCTCGCGCCAGTCCGGCGCCTGTACCTTGAGGTCGCAATCGGCATCGAGGACGAACGAGGCGCCGTCGAAGACCAGCTCATCCTGGCCGCAGATCTGGTTGACATAGGCGAGCGGCAGGCCGCTCTCGGTCACGCGCATCACCGCGAGCTGGACGCGCTCATCGCGCTTGTCGCGCTCATAGGGCGAGCCGTTGATCACCAGCAGCAGCTCGGCGCCGCTTTCGCCCAGCGCCTCGGTCGCGTCCGGTGTCCACATATCCTCGCAGATCATCAGCCCGATGCGCACGCCCTTGACCACGACGGGGCCGGGCGCGGGGCCGGCGGCGAACACGCGCTTCTCATCGAACACGCCGTAATTCGGCAACTCGTGCTTGAAGCGCAGCGCGGCAATTCGCCCGTCGTCGAGCAGCGCGGCGGCGTTATAGAGCTTGCCGTCCTGGCGCCACGGCGTGCCGAGAATCACCGCCGGGCCTGGCCCCATGTCGCGCGCGAGCCGCGCCACCGCGGCTTCGCAGGCCGCGACGAAGGCCGGTTTCAGCACCAGATCCTCGGGGGTATAGCCGGCGACATAGAGTTCCGTCGCGACGATGAGGTCGGCGCCCATCGCCGCTGCCTCGGCGCGCGCGTGGCGCAGCTTGGCGAGGTTGCCCTCGATATCGCCGACCGTCGGATCGAGTTGCGCCAGCACCATTGTCAGCTGGTCGGTCATGGTGCCGGCCTCGCGCGGCGATCGAGCAGAAATTCGCGTCCCATCTTCACCATCGGTTGGTCGTCATACGCCACGATATCCGCCGTCGCATAGGTTTCGGTCCAATTCTCCGGCAGGTAGGAGCCGGTGCCGATCACGTCGATCGGCGCCTGGGCCGCCGCCATCATATGGCATTTCGCCGGTGAAAAGCCCGAGCTGGCGACGATTTTCACCTGCGGGAAACCCGCCTCGTCCAGACGATGCCGCAAATGCCAGATCGCGGCGGCGCTGACCCCGGTGCCGACCAGATGGCGCAGATCGCCTTCGGAGCGATAGCCGCGGATCGATCGCGGCGCGGCCGAGGCCAGCACCTCATAGGAGCGGTTGAGGTCCAGCCCCTCGACATAGCGGCCGCCATGGGTGTCGCAGCGCAGCGCCAATTCGCCGGCGGCGGCAAGCGCCGGGAAGCGCCGCGCCACCGCGATCGCATCGGTGATCTCCTGGCCAAAATAATCGATCAGCACGGTCATCGGCTCGTTGGGAAAGGTCTCGCGGAACATCTCCGCCGCTCTTACCGTCGAGCCGGCATAGCCGATCAGTGCGTGGGGCATGGTGCCGCGTCCGCGCTCATTGCCGAACCAGTGCGCCGTCGCATCGGTGGCGTTGCCGATAAAGCCCACGGCCCCGGTCTCACGCTTCGCCGCCGCCGAGCCGACCGACGCGGCATAGGCCATCTGCGCCGCCATTTCGGCGCCGGCGCAATGGCGCGCATCCATGGCGAGGAACGCCGTCTTCGGCAGATCGGCGCACATGGCGTAGGCGTTATAGGCCGCGACGCAGGGCGGCCCGAGTTGTTGCAAATACAGCGTCTCGAGATCGACCAGATGGTAGAGCGAACCGGAGAGATAGATCATCGGTTCGCCGGCACCGACCCACGCGCCTTCCTCATAGCGCAATTCAATATCGAACATCACGCCGCGCGCGACTGCCATCGCGGCGATAAATTCGAGGGCGAAGCGCGGCGCCGCGATCACCGGGCGGCGCATGAAGATCGCATAGGTGGCGCGCCGGTCGCCGAACCGGCCGACGATCGCCTTGGTGCGCAGAAAATAGGTGTCGGTCAGCGACGCGATATCGTCGGGTTCGTCGGGCAAGTCGCCGCTCAGAACGCCGCCACGGCGCGCCGGCTGACCTCGCCGACGCGCTTCTTTTTCAGGGATTCGGCGATCAGGAACGCAAGCTCCAGCGCCTGACTGGCATTGAGTCGGGGATCGCAATGGGTGTGATAGCGATCGCCAAGTGTGGTCTCGGTGATCGCCTGGGCGCCGCCGATGCACTCGGTCACGTCCTGGCCGGTCATCTCGAAATGCACGCCGCCGGCATAAGAGCCTTCGGCCTCATGCACGGCGAAGAAGCCGCGCACCTCGGCCAGTACCTTTTCGACCTGACGGGTCTTATAGCCGGTCGAGGAGGTAATGGTGTTGCCGTGCATCGGATCACAGCACCAGATCACCTTGCGGCCCTCGCGCGCCACCGCGCGGATGAGGCCGGGCAGCTTGGCCTCGACCTTGTCGGCCCCCATGCGCGCGATCAGCGTCAGGCGCCCCGCCTCGTTTTCCGGGTTCAGAATATCGATCAGGCGCAGCAGGTCGCCGGTGTCGAGGCTCGGCCCGCATTTGAGGCCCAGCGGATTCTTCACCCCGCGCAGGAATTCGACATGCGCGCCATCGGGCTGGCGGGTGCGGTCGCCGACCCATAGCATATGGGCCGAGCAATCGTACCAATCGCCGCTGGTGCTATCGATTCGGGTCAGCGCCTGCTCATAGGGCAGCAGCAGCGCCTCGTGCGAGGTATAGAGATCGGTCTCACGAATCTGCGGCGTGGTCTCCGAGGTCAGGCCGCAGGCCGCCATGAAATCCAGCGTCTCCGACAGCCGGTCGGCCATCTCCTGATAGCGGGCGCCTTGGGGGCTGGAGGCGACGAAGCCCTGGTTCCAGCTATGGACACGGTGCAGGTCCGCGTAACCGCCTTGCGCAAACGCGCGCAACAAGTTCAGCGTCGCCGCCGCCTGGCTGAAGGCGCGGATCATGCGTTGCGGATCGGGCGCGCGTGTCGCCGCGTCGAAATCCATGCCGTTGACGATATCGCCGCGATAGGCGGGCAGGGTGACGCCGCCCTGGGTCTCGGTATCGGCCGAGCGCGGCTTGGCGAACTGGCCGGCCATGCGGCTGACCTTCACCACTGGACAGGCGGCGCCATAGGTCAGCACCACCGCCATCTGCAGCAGCACGCGGAACGTGTCGCGGATATTGTTGGGGTGGAACTCGGCGAAGCTCTCGGCGCAATCGCCGCCTTGCAGCAGGAACGCCTTGCCCTCGGCGACGGCGCCGAGCGCGGATTTCAGCCGCCGCGCCTCGCCCGCGAACACCAGCGGGGGGTAGTTGCGCAGGCTCTCCTCGACGGCGGCCAGCGCGGCCGCATCGGGATAATCGGGCACCTGCTTGATCGGCATGCCCCGCCAGGAATCGGGCCGCCACCTGTTCGCCATTACGTTCTCCTTAGCCCCAGCCTATAGCGGATTTCCGCCAGCGTAACAATTCTTGCGCCTAGCGAAAGGCCGGGTGAAACTGCCCCCAGAACAAAACAAATGGGGCGGCTTCCATGAAATTTCACATGTTGCTGACGGTCGCGGCGCTGACGCTGGGGCTCGCCGCGCCGGCCTTCGCGCAAGCCGACAAGCCGATCAAGATCGCGGTCATCCAGGATTCGACCGGCCCGCTGCAGGCTTATGCCGAGCAGATGATAAACGGCTTCAAGCTCGGCCTGGATTACGCGACAAAAGGCACCAACGAGGTGGCGGGGCGCAAGATCCAGATCATCTACAAGGACAGCCAGACCAAGCCCGATGTCGGCCGCAACCTGCTGGCCGAGGCGTATAATGACGACGGCGCCGATCTTGCCATCGGCGGCACCAGCTCGGCGGTGGCGCTGGCGATGCTGCCGGTCGCGAAGGAGAACAAGAAAATCCTGATCGTCGAGCCGGCGGTGGCGGACTCGATCACCGGCGACAAATGGAACCGCTATATTTTCCGCACCGGCCGCAATTCGTCGCAGGACGCGATCTCCAACGCCATCGCCATCGGCAAGCCCGGCACGGTGATCGCGACGCTGGGCCAGGATTACGCCTTCGGCCGCGACGGCGTGGCGGCCTTCAAAAAGGCGCTCGAAGGCACCGGCGCGAAGCTGGTCTATGAGGAATACGCGCCGCCGGCCACCACCGACTTCACTGCCCCGGCGCAGCGCATTTTCGACGCGCTCGACAAGGTCAAGGCGGAGCGCAAGATCATCTGGGTGATCTGGGCGGGCGCCGGCAATCCGCTGGGCAAGCTCAAATCGCTGGACCCCGCGCGCAAGGGCATTTCGATTTCCACCGGCGGCAATATCCTGCCGGCGCTGGTGTTCTATAAGGATTTCCCCGGGATGGAGGGGTCTACCTATTACTATTATGGCGATTCCCACAACGCCGTGAACGACTGGCTCGTCGAGCAGCATGAGAAGCTTTATAAATCGCCGCCCGATTTCTTCACTTGCGGCGGCTTCGCGGCGGCGATGGCGGCGGTGACCGCGCTCAATGCCACCAAGGGAAAGACCGATACCGAGACGCTGATTTCGGCGATGGAGGGCATGAAATTCGACACGCCGAAGGGCGAGATGATGTTCCGCAAGGAAGATCATCAAGCCTTGCAGGAAATGTTCGCCTTCAAGATCAAGATCGATCCGAACGTCAAATGGGCGATCCCGGAATTGACGCGGGTGATCAAGATCAGCGACATGAATGTGCCGATTCAGAACAAACGATAAAAGCTGCGTCAACATCGTGCGCCCTTCGACTGGGCGCTTCGCGCCCGCTCAGGGTGAGGAATATTCTTTATGGCACAAAGAAAGCTTCCTCATCCCGAGCGCGCCCGAAGGGCGCAGTCGAGGGACGCACCAGCGGCATCCAGTCGAAAGTGACCCCCGTTCCCATCCTCGAAACCCGCGATCTGACGATCCGCTTTGGCGGGCATGTCGCGGTCGATGGTGTGAGCTGCGCGTTCGAGCGCGGTACGCTGACCGCGATCGTTGGGCCGAACGGGGCGGGCAAGACCACCTATTTCAATCTGATCTCGGGCCAGTCGCGGGCGAGTGCGGGCAGGGTTCTGTTGGCGGGCCGCGACATCGGCGCCTTGTCGGCACCGGCGCGGGCGCAACTCGGGTTGGGCCGGGCGTTTCAGCTGACCAATCTCTTTCCGAACCTGACCGTGCTCGAGAATGTCCGGCTGGCGTTTCAGGCGCGGCTCGGGCCGGGGCTCGATTTTCTCTCCATGGCGGTCGGCCACCGGCGCCTCCGTGACCAGGCGATGGCGTGCCTGGAGCGCGTCAAGCTCGCCGCGCGCGCGGATGGGGCGGCGGCCTCCTTGCCTCACGGCGATCAGCGCAAGCTCGAGGTCGCAATCCTGCTGGCGCTGGAGCCGCTGGTCTTCATGTTCGACGAGCCGACGGCCGGCATGAGCGTCGACGAAGTGCCGGTTATCCTCGATCTGATCGAGGAAATTCGCGAGACGCGCGACAAGACCATCCTCCTGGTCGAGCACAAGATGGAGGTCGTGCGCCGCCTCGCCGATCGCGTCATCGTGCTGCATCAGGGTCGGCTGGTCGCCGACGGCGAACCGGCGGAAGTGGTGGCCTCGCCGATCGTGCAGGAAGCCTATCTCGGCATCGCCCCGGCGGACATTCATGCCTGACGCGCTGTTGGAATTGCGCGGGGTCGAGACGCGCATCGGCCGCTATCACATTCTGCATGGCGTCGATTTTGGCGTGCGGCGCGGCCGCGTGACGATGCTGCTGGGCCGGAATGGCGCCGGCAAGACCACCACGCTTCGCACCGTCATAGGCCTGTGGCGCGCCAGCGCGGGCAGCATCGAATTCGATGGCCGGCGCATTGAGGCGCTCGGCACGCCCGACATCGCGCGGCTCGGCATCGCCTATGTGCCGGAGACGATGGGCATCTTCTCCCAACTCACCGTGCGCGAGAATCTGCTGCTGGCAACCGGGCGCGAGGGGTTCACCGACGAGCGGCTCGACCGGCTGTTCGCGCTGTTCCCGGCGTTGAAGGAGAAATGGGCGGTGGCCGCCGGCGTGCTATCCGGCGGCCAGAAGCAGATGCTGGCGATCGGCCGCGCCATCATCGAGCCGCGCCGGCTGCTGGTGGTGGATGAGCCGACCAAGGGGCTGGCGCCGGCCGTGATCCAGTTGCTGATCGACGCCATCCTGCGCCTCAAGGAGAGCGAGACCACGATTCTGCTGGTCGAACAGAATTTTCACATGGCCGCCTCGGTCGGCGACGAGGTCGCGGTAATGGATGATGGCCGCATCGTCCATACCGGGTCGATGGCCGACCTCGTTAAGGACGAGGCGCTGCAGCATCGCCTGCTGGGTTTGAGCCTCGCGGTGCATCAATGAAAGAAATTAGTCCAAGCCCCAATTCGCCTTGCCCTGGCTTGGCCAGGGCATCCACGAATAAGTTTGCGCGAGGGGCAGCGGAAAAAATTCGTGGATGGCCCGCCTGCGCGGGCCAAGACGACAAAAGGGAAGTGGGCTTGTGATTTGGTCGAAGGCACGGCTGGGCGATGTGGCGCCGCATCTGCTGTTGCCGGCGATCGTGCTGGCCGCGCTGCCGGTGATGGGGGTATCGAATTGGCTGGTGCTGACGGTCGCCGGCCTCGCCATGGGCGCGATGCTGTTCCTGATGGCGGCGGGCCTGACGCTGATTTTCGGCCTCATGGATGTGCTGAATTTCGCCCATGGTGCGTTCATCACGCTGGGCGCCTATGTCGGGATCGGCGTGCTGGCGCCGCTGGCGGGGTGGACCAGCGCCGATTCCTGGACGCTCAACCTCGCCGCCTTCGGCATCGCCGTGGTGGTGGCGATGGCGGTCAGCGGCGCGGTCGGCTATGGCTTTGAGCGCGTTATCATCCGCGGCGTCTATGGCGCGCCGCTGCGGCAGGTGTTGGTGACGGTCGGCGGGCTGATCGTCGCCCAGCAATTGTTCGTCGTGCTGTGGGGACCGAACGCCATCCCGCTGATCAAGCCGACGGCATTTCGCGGCAGCATCCTGCTCGGCTCGGCGGCGATCGAGAAATATCGCCTGGTTGCGCTGGCCCTCGGCCTCGTCGTGTTCGTCGCGCTGCATCTGATGCTGAACCGCACCCGGGTCGGGCTGCTGGTCCGCGCCGGCGTCGAGAATCGCGAAATGGTCGAGGCGCTGGGCTATCGCATCCGCCGCCTGTTCATCGGCGTGTTCGTGCTCGGCACGGCGCTGGCCGGGATCGGCGGCGTGACCTGGGCGCTCTATCAGGAGTTGGTCACCCCGCAGATCGGCGGCGACATGACCATCCTGGTGTTCATCATCCTGATCATCGGCGGGCTGGGCTCGGTCGGCGGCTCTTTGGTGGGCGCAATGCTGGTCGGCCTTACCGCCAATTATGTCGGCTTCCTGGCGCCGACCGTATCGCTCGGCTCCAACATTCTGCTGATGGTGCTGGTGCTGCTGTGGCGGCCGCGCGGCCTCTTTCCGGTGGCGAAAGGATGAGCCTCGGCACGCACCTCCTGTCGGGCGATCCGCCGCGCGGCAAAATTCTTTCCGTGCTGGTGGCGGCGGTCGTGCTGTTGCTGGTGGTGACGCCGTTCGCGTTCCCCGGCACGCGGTCGATGGCGGTGGCCGAGCGCATCTGCATCTTCGTCGTGCTGGCGGCGAGCTATGACATGCTGCTAGGCTATACCGGCATCGTGTCGTTTGCGCACACCATGTTTTTCGGCATCGGCGCTTATGGCGTGGCGATCGCGCTGACCCGGCTGGGGGTCGGGTGGGGCGCGGTATTGCTGGGCACGGCGGCCGGGATGGCGTTGTCCGTCGCGATCGCGGTGGTGATCGGGCTGTTGAGCCTGCGGGTGCGCGCGATCTTCTTTTCCATGATTACGCTGGCGGTGGCGAGCTTCGCGCTGATCCTCGCGACCTCGCTGCGCGACCTGACCGGGGGCGAGGACGGGCTGACCTTCGAGGTCCCCAATGTGCTGACGCCGGCGTTTCATCTGGTCGATGGACGGGTGCTTGGTGTGCGCTTCAACGGCACCTTGGTGACGTATTACGGGATATTGATTCTGGCATCATTGCTGTTTCTTTTTCTGCTAAGGGCCGTCAATTCGCCGATGGGGCGGGTGCTCCAGGCCATCCGCGAGAATGAATTTCGTGCCGAGGCGCTGGGTTTTCGCACGTTATGGTATCGCACGCTGGCCGGGGCGATCTCGGCGGCGGTGGCGGCGATCGCCGGCGCGATGATGGCGCTGCTGCTGCGCTATACCGGGCCGGACGCGACCCTTTCGTTTTCGCTGATGGTGGATATTCTGCTGATGGTGGTGATCGGCGGCATGGGCACGATGTACGGCGCCATTCTGGGCGCCGCGATCATGGTGATGGCGCAATACTATCTACAGCCGGCGATGGGTGCGCTGTCGAATGCCGTCGCGGGCGTGCCGATCCTGCCGGCGCTGTTTCACCCCGATCGCTGGCTGCTGTGGCTCGGGATTCTGTTCATCCTGATCGTCTATTTCTTTCCGACCGGGATTGTCGGGCGGCTACGCCGTTGACGCGTCGCTGGCCGCCTCGCCCGCCGAGACATGCTCGCGCCGCATGATCCGGCTGTGGATGGTGCCGACCACGAAGATACAGATCACGAACACCGCCGGACAGATCGCCATCACCGCGAAGATCTCCTTGCGCGGCAGGCTCGACTGCAGGATATAGCCGCCGATCCACGGGCCGGCGATCGAGCCGATTTTCGCGACCGAGGTCGCCCAGCCTGCGCCGTTGCCGCGATAGGCGCTGGGATAGAAAATCCCGGCGATGCTGTGCAGCCCGAAATGCCCGCCGATCAGGAACAGGGTGGCGACGAAGGAGAGATAGAAGAACAGGGCGAGGCCCAGCACCATCGTGCTGGCGGTGGCGCCGAAGCCGATCCACAGCAGGACCGGAATCGCCACCAGCGGCATGATGGTGATGGCGATGGCGCCGCGATTGTCGGTGAAGCGCATCAGCAGCAGGCCGCCCAGCGCGCCGCCGATCGAATTGGCGGTGCCGGACCAGTTCGCCGCCTCGCGCGAGAAGCCCAGCGACATGACCACGATCGGCCCCCAATTGGCGAGGAAGAACGCCGTCATCGAGCTGAAGATATAGGCGATCCACAGCATCGGCGTGATCCATTTCAGCTCGCCCCGGAACAGCACGGCGGGCTTGAAATCGCTGGTCTTGGTGCCTTCATCCGCCAGCACGAAGCGGGCATTGGCGGGAATTTGCCGGTTGGGCGCGATGCGCCGCACGATGCTGGCGATGCGCGCCGGATCGCGGCCCTTGGTGGTCAGGAACCGCACCGATTCCGGCAGCATGAACAGCAGCGCGATCGACGCCACGATCGACAGCACGCCGCCGAACATGAAGACCGCCGGCCAGCCATAGATCGGCAGCAGCCAGTTCGCCACCGGGCCGCCCGCCGCGGCGCCGAAGGAATAGCCGATCATGATCACGGTGACGATGGTCGCGCGATAGCGTTTCGGCGCGTATTCGATATTGAGCGCCCACGCCACCGGCAGCATGCCGCCGATGGCGATGCCGTCGATCAGCCGCAGGATCAGCAGATGGCTATAGCTGTTGGCGAACGCCAAGAGGATGGTCAGCACGCCGAAGGCAAAGGTCGCCCACACCACGGCGGGCCGCCGGCCGACCCGATCCGCGATCCAGCCGAGGCCGAAGCCGCCGATCAATGTGCCGACGAGGCCGATGCTGAACACATTGCCCATCTCGATGGGCGTCAGCTTGAACTGCGTCATGATCGGCCGGGCGATGAAGCCGATCGAGATCATGTCGAAGCCGTCGAAAAACGTGATGATCCACGAAATGACGACGAGACCGAGCAGAAAGCCAGACAGCTTCTGCTTTTCGACGATGTCGGATACGTCAACGATATTGTCTTGCGTGGCCATGTCGCGTCCCCCTCGCCCGAAATTTATTGCGCGCGCCCTTGGTGGGTCGCGTCACGGGGAACTATAGCGCGCGGATCGTGGGTCGTCATGCCTTCACCAAAGCGTGAAGGGTCGGGGCGGCATCGGCCGCCGAACCCGCCTTGTCAATTCGAAAGAAGCGGTCCTATGCTCTCGCAAAAGGGGAAGAAGCCGGCGCTATATCGCGTCGGAAATAACGGGGACGCCCGTCGCGGGCGCGACAGTCTCGGGCCGAAGGGGAGGTCGGCCCCCAACTCAGCTTACGCTAGTTCATCGTTCGAGATTTAATTTCACGCCTATCCATCAACGGGAGGATTTGATGATCAGTCTGCAGGTCAATGGACAGCAGCGCAGCTACGACGGCGATCCGTCGATGCCGCTGCTATGGTATTTGCGCGATGAGCTGGCGATGCCGGGTACCAAATTCGGCTGCGGCGTCGGGCTGTGCGGGGCATGCACGGTGCATGTCGATGGCGGGGCGGTGCGCTCCTGCCAGACGCAAATGAGCGAGATCCAAGGCCACAAGATCACCACCATCGAAGGGCTGGACGCCGAGGGCAACCATCCGATCCAGAAGGCATGGCGCCAGGCCGGCGTGCCGCAATGCGGCTACTGTCAGGCCGGGCAGATCATGAACGCCGCGGCCCTCCTCGACAGCAACAAGAATCCCAGCGAGACCCAGATCGCCGAGGCGATGGCGGGCAACATCTGTCGCTGCGGCTGTTATCAACGCATCACCGCCGCGATCAAAGCCGCGGCGACGGGGGCATGACCATGACCAAAATGATCCCCACGCCCAAATTCGAAATCGAGAATGTCAGCCGCCGCCGCTTCATCCAGGGCGTAACCGCCGTGGGTGGTCTGGTACTCGCGGTGCGGATGCTGCCGAGCGCCGCCTACGCCTATGAGACCGGCGCCGGTGCGATGCCCGGCGGCACGGTCAACGACCCGCATGTCTTCATTTCCATCGCCCCCGACGGCATCGTCACCATCGTTGGGCATCGTGCGGAAATGGGCACCGGCACGCGCACCACGCTGCCGCTGGTCGTTGCCGACGAGATGGAAGCCGACTGGTCGCGCGTTCGCGTCGTTCAGGCGCCCGGCGACGAGAAGAAATACGGCAATCAGGACACGGACGGCTCGCGCAGCACCCGGCATTTCATTCAGCCGATGCGGCAATGCGGCGCCGCTTGCCGTCTGATGCTGGCGACCGCCGCCGCCAAGCGGTGGAACGTCCCGGTCGGCGAGGTCGAGGCGATCAATCACGAAGTGATTCATAAAGCCTCGGGCAAGAAGCTGGGCTATGGCGAACTCGCGGCCGATGCGGCCGCGCTGCCGACCCCGGCCATCGACAAGCTGACGCTCAAGACCGAGGCGGAATTCCGCTATATCGGCAAGGGCACGACACCGACGGTCGATGTCTACAACGTCACGGTCGGCAAGGCGGTCTACGGCCAGGACGTGATCATCCCCGGCATGAAGTTCGCCGTGGTGGCGCGCACCCCCGTCTTGGGCGGCAAGCTCGTCTCCTATGACGAAGCCGCGGCGATGAAGGTCGCGGGCGTCGAGAAGGTGATCAAGATCGACGGCACGCCGATGCCGGCGAAATTTGCCCCGCTGGAAGGCGTGGCGGTCGTCGCGAAAAACACCTGGGCCGCGATGAAGGGCCGCGAGGCGCTGAAGCCCGTGTGGGATGACGGGCCGCATAAGAGCTATGATTCCGCCGCCTTCCATAAGGAAATGTCGGCGGCGGCGGCCAAGTCAGGCACGCCGGTGCGTAGCGAAGGCGATGCCGACAAGGCGCTCGGCACGGCCGCCAAGGTCGTGACGGCGGAATATTATCTGCCGCATCTTGCCCATGCCACGATGGAGCCGCCCGCCGCGACCGCGCGCTATGCCGATGGCAAGCTCGAAGTCTGGGCGCCGGTCCAAAGCCCCGGCGGCACCCGCGACGATCTCGCCAAGAAAATGGGCATGAAGGTCGAGGATGTGACGGTCAACGTCACGCTGCTCGGCGGCGGCTTCGGGCGGAAATCGAAGTGCGATTTCGCGCAGGAAGCGGCCATCCTGTCCAAGGCGGTGGGCGCGCCGGTCAAGGTCGTCTGGACGCGCGAGGACGACATCCAGCACGGCTTCTATCACACCGTCTCGGTCGAGCGCATCGACGCGGGCATGGATTCCAGCGGCAAAGTCACCGCCTGGCGTCACCGCAGCGTGGCCCCGACCATCCTCTCGACCTTCGCTCCGGGACAGACCCACGAATTCCCGGTCGAACTCGGCATGGGGCTGATCGACAATCCATTCGACATCCCCAACATGCGGATGGAAAACCCGGCGGCCGAATCGCATACGCGTATCGGCTGGTATCGGTCCGTCTCGAACATCCCGCATGCCTTCGCGATCCAATCCTTCGTGGCCGAGATGGCGCATGCCGCCGGCAAGGACCACAGGGAGTTTTTGCTGACGCTGATTGGCAAGGATCGCATCGTCGATCCGCGCAAATCGGTCAACGTGAAGGATTATTGGAACTATGGCGATCCGTGGGAGACCTATCCGATCGATACGGCGCGGTTGCGCCGGGTGGTCGAAATCGCCACCAAGGAGGCGGGATGGGGACGCAAGATGCCGGCAGGCCACGGTCTGGGCCTCGCGGTGCACCGCAGCTTCCTCAGCTATATCGCCACCGTGGTCGAGGTGGCGGTGGACGCCAAGGGCAATCTGACGGTGCCGCGCGTCGATACCGCGATCGATGCCGGGTATATCGCCAACCCCGACCGCGTCCGCTCACAGATGGAAGGCGCTGCCGTGTTCGGCATGAGCCTCGCCAAATATGGCGAGATCAGCTTCAAGAATGGCCGCGTCGAGCAGAGCAACTTCCACGACTATAAGATGGTACGCATCGACGAGACGCCGGCCGTGACGCATGTTCATATCGTCCCGGCCGACCTCAGCGTGCCGTCGAGCGGGGTCGGCGAACCGGCGGTGCCGCCATTCGCGCCGGCGCTGTGCAACGCGATTTTTGCGGCGACCGGCAAGCGGATTCGCAACCTGCCGATCGCGGATCAGCTCTCGACCTGATCGCGCGTTGATGTGACATGGAACGGGCGGGGAATTTCCCCGCCCGTTTTTTTGCGATGGTGGCGGCGCCAAGATTGAAACAATTTTTCCCTTACCGGCGCAGGCCGGTATCCATCGTGCCGTTGCACCATGGATACCGGCCTGCGCCGGTAAGGTGATTTTTTTCTTGTGCTTCGAGACGCCCCGCTTCGCGTGCTCCTCAGCATGAGGACATGGCGTGAGCAGGTCACCGGGGCAGGGAAGTCTTTCCCATCAGATATTCGTCGATGGCGCGTGCGCATTGCCTGCCTTCGCGGATCGCCCATACCACCAGCGACTGGCCGCGCCGCATGTCGCCCGCGGCGAATATTTTTTCAACTGAGCTGCGATAGTCGCGGGTGTTGGCCTGGACGTTGCCGCGCGGGTCCAGCGTCACGCCGGCCTGTTCGATCATGCCGGGCCGCACCGGGCCGAGAAAGCCCATCGCCAGCAGGACGAGATCGGCCTTGAGCTCGAACGTGCCACCGGGGACCGCCACCATCTGCATGCGGCCGTTGGTGTCGCGCGCCCATTCGACGCGCACGCATTCCAGCGCGCGGATCCGGCCATTCTCGCCGATGACGCGGTTGGTCACGACCGCCCAATCGCGATCGACGCCTTCCTCCTGTGACGACGAGGTGCGCAGCTTCAGCGGCCAGTCGGGCCAGGTCAGCGCCTTGTTCTCGTGCTCCGGCGGTTGCGGCAAGATTTCCAGCTGCGTGATCGACGCCGCGCCCTGGCGCGTCGAGGTGCCGATACAGTCCGACCCGGTGTCGCCGCCGCCGATCACCACGACATGCTTGCCGGCGGCGGAAATGGCGCCGCGCGGCGCCGCGATACTCTCGGCGTCGCCGGCGTTGCGCTTGTTCTGTTGCGGCAGGAAATCCATCGCGTAATGGATGCCGTCGAGCTCGCGGCCGGGGATTTCGAGATCGCGCGCCCATTCGGCGCCCCCGGTCATGGCGATGGCGTCGTAGTCACCGAGCAGCTCGGCGACCCCGACATCAACCCCGACATGAACACCGGCGCGGAACTCGACCCCCTCCGCCGCCATCTGCGCCATGCGCCGGTCGATCAGATGCTTTTCCATCTTGAAGTCGGGAATGCCATAGCGCAGCAAGCCGCCGATGCGGTCATTCTTTTCGAAGAGGGTGACGCTATGCCCGACCCGCGCCAATTGCTGGGCGCAAGCCATGCCGGCCGGGCCGGAGCCGAGCACCGCGACGCGTTTGCCGGTGCGATGCGCCGGCACCAGCGGCTTCAACCAGCCCTCTTCCCAGGCGCGATCGACGATCGCGCATTCGATGGTCTTGATGGTGACGGGGTTGTCTTCGATGTTGAGCGTGCACGACGTCTCGCACGGCGCCGGGCAGATGCGGCCGGTGAATTCGGGAAAATTGTTGGTGGAATGTAGCGCGGTCGAGGCCTGCTGCCACTGGTCGCGATAGACGAGGTTGTTCCAGTCCGGAATGAGATTGTTTACGGGGCACCCCTGATGACAGAACGGGATGCCGCAATCCATGCAGCGACCGGCCTGCTGCGTCAGCTCGGGCGCGGGCAGGGGCTTGACGAATTCACGCCAATGCCTGGTGCGCGCCTCGGCCTTCTCATAGCCCCGATCGCGCCGTTCGAATTCGAGAAAGCCGGTGGGCTTACCCATGATGCAATTCCCCCATGGGCCTGCTCACTCGGCCGCGGTGGCCTTGGCGGCGTCGCGGTCGGCGCCCATCTCGCCCAGCGCGCGGCGGTAATCCTTGGGCACGATCTTGACGAAGCGCGTCACCGCCGCGTCCCAATCGTCCAGCAATTCGCGCGCGCGGGCGCTGCCGGTATAGAGATGATGCCGTTCGACCAGGATGCGCAGGCGCTCGGCGTCGAAGCGCAGCGGATCGCCCATGCCATTATCGTCGACGCTCGCCGCGCGCTGGCGCGGCCGGTCGCGATCGTCATCATGCGCGCCGTCGGCCGCAGGCGCCGTCACCGGTTCGAGATCGGCCATCGCGGTGTTGGCGAGCGGTGGGAAGCGCCGGTCGGGATCATAGACATAGGCGATGCCGCCCGACATGCCGGCGCCGAAATTGCGCCCGGTTTCGCCCAGCACGACCACCACGCCGCCGGTCATATACTCGCAGCCATGATCGCCGGTGCCCTCGACCACGGCGACCGCGCCGGAGTTGCGCACGGCGAAGCGCTCGCCCGCGACGCCTTGGAAATAGGCCTCGCCCGAGATCGCGCCATAGAGCACCGTGTTGCCGACCAGAATATTCTCGAGCGGGTCGCGGGTGATGCCTTGGGGCTGGCGCACGATGACGCGGCCGCCCGACAGGCCCTTGCCGACATAATCGTTGGCATCGCCTTGCAGTTCCAGCGTGATGCCGCGCGCCAGGAAGGCGCCGAAGCTGCCGCCGGCGGTGCCGGTGAGGCTGATCGCGATGGTATTGTCGGGCAGGCCGGCATGGCCGTAGCGCTTCGCCACCTCGCCCGACAGCATGGCGCCGACGGTGCGGTTGACGTTGCGGATCGAGCGGTCGATGCGCACCGGCTGACCCGCGTCGAGCGCCGCGCGCGATTGCAGGATCAGCTCCTGGTCCATGGCGCGCTCGAGATGATGCTCCTGATGCTCGCGATGCCGGATCGCGATGCCCGGCTTGCGTGGCGGCTGATAGAACAGGCGCGTCAGGTCGATGCCCTTGGCCTTCCAATGCTCGACCGCGCGCCGCATGTCGAGCCGATCGACCTGGCCGATCATGTCCTCGAACTTGCGGAAGCCGAGACGCGCCATCAGCGCGCGCACTTCCTCGGCGATGAAGAAGAAGAAATTGATGACATGCTCGGGCTGGCCGGTAAATTTCGCGCGCAACACCGGGTCCTGGGTCGCGACCCCGACCGGGCAGGTGTTGAGATGGCATTTGCGCATCATGATGCAGCCGGCGGCGATCAGCGGCGCCGTCGCGAACCCGAACTCGTCGGCGCCGATCAGCGCGCCGATCACCACGTCGCGCCCGGTGCGGAAGCCGCCATCGACCTGCACCGCGATGCGCCCGCGCAGGCCGTTCAGCACCAGCGTCTGCTGGGTCTCGGCGAGGCCGATCTCCCACGGCGAGCCGGCATGGGTCAGCGAGGTCAGCGGGCTGGCGCCGGTGCCGCCCTCATAGCCGGAAATGGTGACATGATCGGCGCGCGCCTTGGCGACGCCGGCGGCGACGGTGCCGACCCCGACCTCCGACACCAGTTTTACGGAGACGGTCGCCTGCGGGTTGGCGTTTTTCAGATCGTAGATGAGCTGCGCCAGATCCTCGATCGAATAGATATCGTGATGCGGCGGCGGCGAGATCAGCCCGACGCCTGGCGTCGAATGCCGCACCCGCGCGATGTTCTTGTCGACCTTGTGGCCGGGCAACTGGCCGCCCTCGCCAGGCTTGGCGCCCTGGGCCATCTTGATCTGCAGGACATCGGCATTGACCAGATATTCGGCGGTGACGCCGAACCGGCCGGACGCGACCTGCTTGATCGCCGAACGCATGGAATCGCCGTTCGGCAGCGGCTTGAAGCGGTCCGCTTCCTCGCCGCCCTCGCCGGTGTTGGATTTGCCGCCGATGCGGTTCATCGCGATCGCCAGCGTGGTGTGCGCTTCGCGGCTGATCGAGCCGAAGCTCATGGCCCCGGTGGCGAAGCGCTTGACGATGCTGGCGGCCGGCTCAACCTCTTCAATAGGAAGTGGAGACTCCGCCCAACGGAAGCCCATCAGCCCGCGCAGCGTCAGCAGCCGCTCCGACTGATCGTTGATGGTCTGGGCATAGGCGTGATAATTGTCGAGCGCGTTGCCGCGCACCGCATGCTGCAGCAGCGCCACCGATTCCGGCGTCCAGGCATGATCCTCGCCGCGCACGCGGAAGGCATAGTCGCCGCCGGCGGCCAGCATCTCGTGATAGAGCGGGTCGTCGCCGAAGGCGTGGCGATGGCGGGTCACCGCCTCGCGCGCCACTTCCAGCAGGCCAACCCCTTCGATCATCGTCGCGGTGCCGGTGAAATAGCGCTCGACGAAATTCGTTTGCAGCCCGATGGCGTCGAAAATCTGGGCACCGCAATAGGATTGATAGGTCGAGATGCCCATCTTGGACATCACCTTCAAAATCCCCTTGCCGCACGCCTTGACGTAATTCTTGTAAAGCTGTTCCGATTTCAGCGGCAGCCGGTTCTGTACCCGGATTTGTTCCAGCGTCTCGAAGGCGAGGTAGGGATTGATCGCCTCGGCGCCATAGCCCGCCAGCACGCAGAAATGATGCACCTCGCGCGCTTCGCCGGTCTCGACCACCAGGCCGGTCGAAGTGCGCAGGCCCTCGCGGATCAGATGATGATGCACGGCGGCGGTCGCCAGCAGCGCCGGGATCGGAATCCGCTCCGCCGCGACCTTGCGGTCGGAGATGATCAGGATGTTGTACTCGCCGCGCACCGCCTCCGCCGCGTCCTTGCACAGCCGGTCGAGCGCGGGCTCCAGCCCATTCTCCGCCTCGCTGGCGGGCCAGGTGCCGTCGAGCGTGCAGGTCTTGAAGCCATGGCCGCCGATATCCGAGATCGAGCGCACTTTTTGCAGATCGATGTTGCTGAGGATAGGCTGCGACACTTCGAGGCGGTTGTGCGTATCGGCGACATGGCCGAAGAGATTGGGGCGCGGTCCGATCATCGAGACCAGCGACATCACCAGCTCTTCGCGGATCGGGTCGATCGGCGGGTTGGTGACCTGGGCGAAATTCTGCTTGAAGTAATTATAGAGCAGCTTCGGCTTGTCAGAGAGCACGGCGAGCGGCGTGTCGGTGCCCATCGAGCCGACCGGGTCGTCGCCGTCGCGCGCCATTGGCTCGAGGAAGAACTGAATGTCCTCCTGGGTATAGCCAAACGCCTGCTGTTCATTGAGCAGCGCCGTCGGATCGTTGCGCAAGCCCGACGCGGCGGCGTCGGCGCTTTCCGGCAGCTCTTCCAGCTTGATCTGGGTCTGCTTCAGCCACTCTTCATAGGGATGCTCGACCGCCAGCATTTGCTTGATGTCGTCATCCTGCACGATGCGGCCCTGTTCGAGATCGATCAGCAGCATCTTGCCCGGCTGCAACCGCCATTTGCGCACGATCTTCTCTTCGGGAATCGGCAGCACGCCGGTCTCCGACGCCATCACCACCAGATCGTCATTGGTCAAGAGATAGCGCGCGGGCCGCAGCCCGTTGCGGTCGAGCGTGGCGCCGATCTGGCGGCCGTCGGTGAAGGCGATCGCCGCGGGTCCATCCCACGGTTCCATCAGCGCCGCGTAATATTCATAGAAGGCGCGGCGCTTCGGCTCCATCAGCGGATTGCCGGCCCACGCCTCCGGGATCAGCATCATCATGGCGTGGACCAGCGAATAGCCGCTCGCCACCAGCAGTTCGACGGCATTGTCGATGCAGGCGGTATCCGACTGGCCATGCGGGATCAGCGGCCACATCTTGTCGAGATCGCCGCCCAGCAAATCCGAATGCAGCGTGCCGCGCCGCGCATACATCCAGTTGACGTTGCCGCGCACGGTGTTGATCTCGCCATTATGCGCGAGGAAGCGATAGGGATGCGCCAGCCGCCAGGACGGGAAGGTGTTGGTCGAAAACCGCTGATGCACCAGCGCCAGCGCCGATTTGGTCAGCGGATTGCGCAAATCATCGTAGAAGCTCTCGACCTGCGGCGCCAGCAGCAGGCCCTTATAGACGATGGTGCGCGTCGAGAAGGACGGCATGTAGAACATCGGCACGCTGGGCAGATGATGCTCGCGCGCGACCTGGTCGAGGCTATTGAGAGTCTGCTTGCGCGCGACCAGAATCTTGCGCTCGAACGCCTGCTGGTCGGCGAAGGGCTGGCGCGGCACGACAATCGCCTGGCGGATCACCGGCATGGTCTCGATCACCGTATGGCCCAGGCCGGTAAGATCGGTCGGCACTTCACGCCATGAGAGGATCGCCATGCCTTCCTGGGCCAGGAATTTCTCGAAATGCCCGATGGCATAGTCGCGCGACGCGGTGTCCTGCGGCAGAAAGCACATCGCGACGGCATACTGGCCCGGCGGCGGCAGGGTCAGGCCGCGGCCGGTCGCCCAATGGCGCAGCAGCGCGTCGGGCAACTGGATCAGGCAGCCGGCGCCGTCCCCGACCAGCGGATCGGCGCCGACCGCGCCGCGATGGTCGAGATTGACGAGAATCTGCAAACCCTGACGAACGATGTCATGCGACTTCTCGCCCTTGACATGGGCAATGAAGCCGACGCCGCAGGCATCATGCTCGTTTCGTGGGTCGTACAGTCCCTGTTTCGCGGGCAATCCCATGGCGAACTTCTCGATACACTCCAGAAGTGACAGTTTGGTGACACATCCCCAGCCTGCGACACGCCCCAAATGTGTCAGCACCTATTCCATATTATGGCCGCGCGGGCGAGGCAAGAGAATGTCTCATATCCGCCGCCGAAGCTCGCCGAAAAAATCGACAGCGGCATGGCGATATGCCGCGCCCGCCCGCCCGTCCTTGGCGAAAACGGGGCGGCGCAAGCTTGAGAAGTAATCGTAATTTTTACCAAACAATACTCAAGGTGATAAACGAATATTTTTACCGCGCGATGAATATTTGAGTAGATTTATAAAAGACAACGGCGGACGCAACCTTGGTTAAGCGGCGCCACGGAGGATTGGGGAAGGGCATGACATCGCCGGGGGTTCCGGTTTTCGCCGATGACGACGCCACTGTCGCGTCGTTCCGCGGCAAATTGTCGATCTGGGCGGGCCTCTCGGTCGTCGGGGCGGCGCTGGCGCTGTCCGATGGCGGCTGGCCGGCCGCCGGCGGCATCGTGCTTCTGGGCTTGATGTATGCCCATGGGCTGGAATTGATGCACCAATGCATCCACGACGCGGCGTTTCGCGATCCGGCGTGGAACCGCGCGGTCGGGACGGTGCTCGGCCTGCCGGTTCTCTATGCCTTCTCCGATTACCGCGCCAAGCATTTCGAGCATCACCGCTTGCTCGGCACGGCGGCGAACGAGGATGTCGTGGCCTTCGCGACGATGAGCGCGGCGGCGCGCTATTTCGCCATGGTGCCGCATTTCCGCCAGATCCTTCGCACGATGCTGCGCGCGCTGGGCCAGCTTGCATTCGATCGGTTCCCGTTCCGCGCGCGCCTTGCGCCGCCGGTCATTCAGGAATATGCGCTGATCGCGGCCTTTCTCGCGGCGCTGATCGCGGGCATCTGGTTCGCGCCACGGCTGGTCATGATGCTATGGCTGCTGCCGCTGGCGGTGGCGGTGCCGGTGCATGCCGCGCTCGACCTCGTCGCGCATTGGCGCTGCGCTTCGGTCGGCGCGCCGAGCGTCACGACGCGCACCATCGAGACGGGCCTCCTCGGGCGCTGGTTCACCAATGGCAATAATTTTCATGTCGAACATCATCTCTGGCCGGAGCTGCCGCCGGAAATGCTGCGTCACGCGCATCGGGGATCGCAACCCGATTGCGCGCCGCGCGGTGCGTCCTATGCGACCTTGCTGTTTCGGCTAGCCTTCACGGAGAAACGGATATGAGCCGGTTCAAGCCTTGGACATCGTTGGCGGTTCTGTTGATGGGGGAGACCGGCCTTGGTCGCCTGTTGCGCGGGCTGCGCGCGCGGCACGGCTATCGCGGCGCCGAGGCGGATTGGAACGCCGACTATGCCGACGGCAAGTGGCGGTTTCTCCACGATATCGACCAGGCCTGTCATTATGAGCTGATCGCGCTTTATCGCTCGCGGCTGAAGCCGGGCGGCTCGATCCTCGATATCGGCTGCGGCGAGGGGATTCTGCACGATACGATCGGGCTGGCCCAGGGCCTGCGCTATGTCGGCATCGACCCCTCGGAAACCGCCATCGAGATCGCCGAGACCACCGCCACCGGCAACGCGACGTTCCGCGTCGCCACCGCCGAGAATTTCCAGACCTGGGAAAAATTCGACGTCATCGTCTTCAACGAGGTCTTGTATTACTGCGCGGACCCCGGCGCGATGATCAGCAAATATGCGGGCTTTCTCAAGCCGGACGGTATCTTCGTCGTCTCGATGGCGCTGTGCGGCATCCGCGACGGCCTGACCAAGCTGGATGTGTGGCACGAGATCGAGCGGCACGCGCGGATCACGACCGAGGTATCGCTGGTCGGCCCCGCGGCGGGCTGGGTGATCAAGGTCCTGACCCCGATCGTGTCGCCCGCCGCGGTGGTGAATTTGTCCGAGCGCCGGAAGGTCGCGGTGGTGGCTTAAGCGCGCGCCTTCTTCGTTATTTCGACCACGCCGCGATCGGCATCGACCTTCACCCAGTCGCCGGTCTCGATAACCTCGAGTGGGTCGCGGTCGAAATCGGTCATGGTGGGGATACGCATCACCACCGCGCCGAGCGCGATCTTGGTCGTCATCACCGTGAACAGCATCGCCTTGGGTGCCGTCTTGGTCAGCCGCGTCGTGTGGAATGCGGCGGACCAGCCCGACGAGCCCTTGGCGCCGGGATAGACCAGGATCTTGTCCTTGAAGCTGACGCCGCGCAGCTCATGGCGCGTCTCGATCACCGTGCCGGTCATCGAGTTGATACCGCCCCAGCCGGAAATGGTCTGATGCGTCACCAGCGCCTCGCCCTCGGCGATGCCGGGCGTGACTTTGCGGCCGTGGAGCACGATGACATCGTTGCGCGGCAGGGCGTCGACGCTCATGGCAATTTCCCCATCCACTTGCCGGTGATGGCGGCGTCGATGCAGTCCTGGGTGGTGCCGAACCACGCCTCGATGCCCATCATCGCCGGCAGATAGTGCGATTGCTTGGCGCTGTCGAGCGCCACGACCTTGGTGCCCTTGGGCACGGCCTGGCCGATCGCGGAGCAGGTGTCGGTCAGGATCGTGCCGCCGGCCGCGCGGATCGCCTTGGTATAGCCGTTGGTGTCGGCCATGCCCTTGACCGAGCGCGAAGTGAATATCCACAGTTTGGTGTTGGGGCCGACATGCTTGCCGTCGAGCAGATTGGCGACTTCCCAAATCTGCTCGATCGAGGCGTGGGGACAGCCGAGCATGACGAAATCGACATTGTCGTCGGTGCCGTTGCTGTTGAGCATGTCGTAGATCTTGCGGCGCTCGGCCTGGCCGTACTTGATCGTCTCGACCGGCTGGTTGCCGCCGAACGCGACCGCGCGCGACGGCGCCTCGGGGGTGATGCCGATCATATGGTAGAGCTCGACCCCACCCGACGAGGCGGCGGCGGCGCCGAAATGCTTATGGCGGATCAGATTGGGCTGATAGGTGACGCCGGAGATGACGGGGATGTTCTCCTCGACCGCATAGCCGGTGAAATAGCCGAGCATGCCCCAGTCGAGCATGCTTTCGATCGGCACTTCGACCTCGATGGCATGGGTGCCGCGCCGGAATTCGTCGCGATGGAGGCCCCAATCGGGCACGCGGCCCGTCAGCATCGCGGCGCTGGTGCTCTCGCGGCCTTCGGTGTTGGTGCGCCCGCCGATGACCGAGTTGCAGAACACCACCGCCGAGGATTCCATCCAGGCGCAGTGCTCGCCCTTCACCGGAACATTGCCGGCGAGATAGGGCGTGCAGGTCTTCATGATCTGGATGCCGTGACTGGCGACCGCGGCCTCATCCTCCATCTGATGCTCGAAGGCTTCCTGCGTCTTGCCCAGCGTCTTCCACTCGTTGGGGTCGACGCCGCCCTGGAGATGGCATGAATAGGCGCTGACCTTCGGCACCGGAAAGACCTCGTCGCTGTCGAGATCGAATAGCGAGAAGATCGCCTCGTAATCGCCGCCGTTATGGTCCTTGTAATAGTCCTTGAGGAACAGGGTCGACGAGCCCGGCACGCCGGCGATGTTGTTGGTGGCGACGAAGCGGTCGCAGTTCAGCGCCTCGGCATATTTGACCAGCAGCTCCATCGCCTTTTGCTTCGCGGGGCCGCCTTGGCCGTCCAGCATCGCTTTTTCATCATCGGCCAGTTTGACCATGTGCGGTTCTCAGTTATCAGTTGTCAGTTATCAGGAGGATACGGTTTTGGCGGGTCACTGAAAACTGTTAACTGACGACTGACGACTACCGTCCGCGCCGCTTCAGCAATTCATGGTGCGCCAATTCATGCTGGAGGCGCAGGCGTTCGCGCACCGTCAGCGGCCGGCGCGGCCCATGGCCGGACAGCATGGCGTCGAGGCCCACCATTTCGATGGCCCAATGCCGCACCGGGCCGCTGTCGAGATGAATGAAATGCGAATTGGGATACCAGCCGACGCCGCCGCGCCGCATCGCCAGCGCCGCCTGCTCGGCCTTGCCGATCCGGCCGTTGAAGGTGACGTCGAGCGCGTTGCCCAGGAGATGCTGGCTCTTTTCGGCGACGCCGAAATATTTGGCGCGCAGCATCCGGTTGGTCTCGGGCGTGCGATAGGCGGAGAGGATGGTCGCCTTGGTCTCGCCAACCGCCGCCATGACATCCGCGAGGAAGTCCAGCGTCACGAGACTGACCGGCCCGACCTTGTTGGCGTGGAAGTCGCGCAGGAAAATCCGCAGATCGGCGATCGCGCTCGGGATCGGGCCGTCCGCATCGCGATAGGGGCCGTTGAATGTCTCGTGGGTATTGGGATTGGTCAGATCGAGCCGGCGCGGCGCGCTCGGCAAGGCAAAGGCGGTGGCCGGCATCAGCAGCCATGCCCCCGAGGCGATCAGCAAATCCCGGCGACGCGGATTCATGGGCGGGATATGGCCATGCCGCGCCGCGATTGCGAGGCATCGCGATTTGCCGATAGATTAGCGGACGTGAGACAGGGGAGGGCAGGATGGACGCGGCACAGGCGGGCATCGTTCCAGTAGAGTCCGGCGAGGCGTTCGATGCCTTGCGCGCGCAATGGTCGGCGCGGCCGGCCCAGGTGAAATTCAGCACCGCCGCCGACAGTCCCGAGGTCGGCACGCCCTTCGGCCCGATCTACATCCTGCTACGGGGCGAGGAGACCGGCGGTCAGCTCGGTTTGTACGAGCAATTCGTCGCGCCCGGCACCGGCGCCGGGCCGCACCACCAGACCACCGAGGACGAGGTGTTCTATGTCCTCGAAGGCGATTGGGAATTTCTGGCCGGCGACGAGCGGCGCGTCTGTGGGCCGGGCACCCTGATCTACGCGCCGGCCGACGCGACGCACGCGTTCAAATCGCTCGACAAGGACAAGCCCGGCCGGATGCTGAGCTGGAACGCGCCCGCCGGGCACGAACGGTTCTACGTCGGCATGGGTGCGGCGCGCGGCAAAGGTCTCGACCATACTCAGGTCGCGCGGGATCATTACCATGTCGTGTTCACGGCACCTTGAAATGAAACCGGTCGGCAAATTCATCCACCGCGATGATTCCGCGATCGCGGCCGGCGGCGGTAATGAAATCGCGACGCTGTTGACCAGCGCCGAAACGGCCGGCCGCTTCGCGGTGCGTGAGATCATCGCCGAGGTGGGCGCGGCGCCGGCGCCGGCGCTGCCGGCCGCCGACAATCGCTATGCCTTCGTGGTCGCCGGCGAATGGGAGATCGAGGCTGGCGGCGAGCGCCGGTTGGTCGGCCCCGGCACGTCCGTATTCGTGCCGGCGGGAGCCCCCTATACCGCCCGACTGGCCGGCGCGGGACCGGGCAAAATTCTGGAAGTCGCGGCGCCCGTGCAGCGGGGGTGATCCCGAACTTGCTCTGTCAAAACGAAGAGAGAAATCAGGTGGACTTCAATCTTTCCGACGAGCAGCGCGCCTTTCAAGACGCTGCGCGCGCCTTCGCGGCGCATGAAATGGCGCCGCACGCGGCGCGCTGGGATGAGGAAAAGATTTTTCCCGTCGAAACGCTGCGCGCCGCCGCCGCGCTGGGCTTTGGCGGCATTTACATTCAGGAGGATGTCGGCGGGTCCGGACTGAGCCGGCTCGACGGCACCATCATCTTCGAGGAGCTGGCGGCGGGCTGCGTCTCGACGGCGGCCTATATCTCGATCCACAACATGGCGTCGTGGATGATCGACCGGTTCGGCGACGCGGCGCAACGCGAACGCTGGCTGCCGGGCCTCAGTGCGATGGGAAAGTTTGCCAGCTATTGCCTGACCGAACCCGATGCCGGCTCCGATGCCGCCGCGCTCAAGACCCGGGCGGTGCGCGACGGCGACCATTATGTGCTGAACGGCACCAAGGCATTCATCTCCGGCGGCGGCCGGTCGGATATCTATGTCGCCATGGTGCGCACCGGCGGCGCGGGTGCCGGTGGCATATCCTGTCTCGTGGTGGAGAACGGTACGCCCGGCCTGATGTTCGGCGCGCAGGAGCGGAAGCTCGGCTGGAACTCGCAGCCGACGGCGATGGTGGTGTTCGAGGATTGTCGCGTGCCGGTCGCCAACCGCATCGGCGCCGAGGGCGAGGGCTTCAAGATCGCGATGATGGGGCTCGATGGCGGGCGGCTCAATATCGGCGCCTGTTCTCTCGGCGGCGCGCGCGCGTGTCTCGATCTGGCGCGGGCGCATGTCGGCACCCGCAGCCAGTTCGGCCAGCAACTCGCGCGCTTCCAATCGGTGCGGTTTAAGCTCGCCGACATGGCGACCGAGCTGGAGGCGGCGCGGCTGATGATCCGCCAAGCCGCCGCCAAGCTCGATGCCGCCGATCCCGAAGCGACCATGCTGTGCGCGATGGCGAAGCGCTTCGCCACCGATGCCGGCTTCGCCATCTGCAACGAGGCGCTGCAACTCCATGGCGGCTACGGCTATTTGAAGGATGTGCCGGTGGAGCGGTTCCTGCGCGACTTGCGCGTCCATCAAATCCTCGAAGGCACCAACGAGATCATGCGAATCATCATCGCGCGGCGCCTGATGGGAAATGGCTGAAATGGCTGGACATCGATGGTGCGTCCCTCGACAGGCGCCTGCGGCGCCAGCTCGGGATGAGGCGAATTTCCAAGGCCATCGACTCTCTATCCTCTTCCTGAGCGTGCCGCCGGATTCATCCGGCGGCGCCGTCGAAGGACGCACGGTCGTCGTATCACGCGATGAATCCTGACATTCTTTTCGACGTTCGCGACGGCGTCGCGCGCGTGGTGTTGAACCGGCCGGACGCGCTGAATGCGCTGACGCTGGACATGTGTCTCGCCCTCGACGCGCGGCTGCGGGAATGGCAAGACGATCCCGCCATCAAATCGGTACTGATCCGCGGGCAGGGCAGCCGCGCCTTCTGTGCCGGCGGCGATATTCGCCGGCTATACGATGAGCGCGGCGGCGATTATCCGCGCCAATTCTATCGCGCCGAATACCGCCTCAACGCGCGGCTTCATCGCTTCGCCAAGCCCTATATCGCGTTTCTCGACGGCATCGTGATGGGCGGCGGGGTCGGCGTCTCGGTTCATGGCAGCCACCGCATCGCCACCGAGAATACGATGTTCGCGATGCCCGAGACCGGCATCGGGCTGTTCCCCGATGTCGGCGGCAGCTATTTCCTCAGCCGCTGTCCCGGCGCGCTCGGCATGTATATCGGCTTGACCGGCGCGCGGCTCGGCGCTGGCGACGCGATCTATTGCGGCATCGCGCAAAATTTCGTTGCGGCGACGGATTGGGAGAAACTGTCGAGCCCCGGCAGCATCGCGCCGCTCGCGCGCCCGCCCGAAACGGCACCGCTCGCAGCCCATCGCGCCGTGATCGACCATTGCTTCGCCCAACCCTCGGTCGAAAACATCATGGCGGCGCTGATGGTGGAGCCTGGCCCGTTCGCGACGGCGGCGGCGGCGACGCTGCACGCCAAATCGCCGACCAGTCTGAAGATCACGCATCGTCAGATCGGTGCTGGGCGCGACCTTGGCTTCGACGATTGCATGCGCATGGAATGGCGCATGGTCAATCGCGTGATCGCCGGGCACGATTTTTATGAAGGCACCCGCGCGGCGATTATCGACAAGGACCGCGCGCCGCGCTGGCAACCGGCACGCCTCGAAGACGTGACGGAGCAAGAAGTGGCGCGCTATTTCGCGCCGCTCGATGGTGACGAATTGCGCTTCGATTGGGAGGATTGAGCATGGGCCAGATCGGCTTCATCGGCGTCGGCAATATGGGCGGCCCGATGGTCCGCAATCTCATCAAGGCGGGGCATCGCGTGACGGTGTTCGACCTCGTGCCCGACGCGGTCGCGCGCTGCGTCGAGGCGGGGGCCGCCGCCGCGCCGTCGGCCATCGCGGCGGTGCGCAACCAAGAGACCGTCATCACCATGTTGCCGGCCGGCCGTCATGTCCGCGAGGTCTATCTCGGCGGGGGCGGGATTCTGGCCGCGGTGCCAGCCGGCACGTTGCTGATCGATTGCTCGACCATCGACGTCGCGACCGCGCGTGACGTTGGCGCGGCCGCCGCCCAGGCCGGCTTGCCGATGCTGGATGCGCCGGTGTCCGGCGGCGTCGGCGGCGCCGAGGCCGCGAGCCTGACCTTCATGGTCGGCGGGCCCGACGCCGCCTTCGCGCGCGCCAGGCCAATCCTGGAACACATGGGTAAGACGATCGTCCATGCCGGCGCGTCCGGCAGTGGCCAGGCGGCTAAGATCTGCAACAACATGCTGCTCGGCATTTCGATGATCGGCGTCTGCGAGGCGTTCGTGCTGGCCGACAAGCTCGGCCTCGACCGGCAAAAGCTGTTCGACATCAGCAGCAAATCCTCCGGCCAGTGCTGGTCGCTGACCAGCTATTGCCCGGTGCCGGGGCCGGTGCCGGCCTCGCCCGCGAACCGCGACTATGCCGCCGGCTTCACCGCCGACATGATGCTGAAGGATCTGCGCCTATCGCAGGACGCGGCGGCCGGCGCCCATGCCGCGACCGCGCTGGGCGCCCATGCCGCGCAGCTTTACGAGACATTCGCGGCCTCGGGCGAGGGCGAGCGCGATTTCTCCGGCATCATCGAGATGATCCGCGGGAAATAAATTACGCGAGCAAGTGCGAGCGCGCGCCAATAGGCGCGAAGCCTAGCCGCGCGGAGGCGCGGCGCCCGGCGTCTGAGGGAAAAAAATAACGCTACTGCCCGGCCATCACGTCGCCGAACAGCTCCCATTTCTGGCCGTTGAAGCGTTCCAGCGCCGCCTCGACGATGGGATGATATTGCGTGCGGCTGGTGAAGAAGCTGACGCCCGGCAGCAAGCCGACCGGGCGGAAGCTCTTGAGGTTCGCCGCCTGGCGCATGATGTTGACGCGCGATAGATCGTCACCGCATTGTTTCAGGGTCTGAACCATGGCCTGGGCCAGCACATACCCGGTGAGATAATAGAAGTTCGCGGGATCGTCGCCCGCCAGATATTTTTTGACGAACTCATTATAGGGCGCGAGGCTGCCATCGTCGGTCCAGCGTGCCTCGGCCGGGTTCATGTAACTCGTCGCGGTGATCAGCCCCTTGGCCTTGGCGAGGCCCGCCGGCTCGAGCACCGTCGGCACCGAGCTTGCCGTGAAGGTGATGTAGGTGGTCGGGTGCCAGCCCAGATCGTAGACACCGCCGATCGCCTGAATCGCATGCCGGGCGGTTGCCGCGATGATCAGCACGTCGGCGCCGGAATCGTGCAGCAGCTTGATCTGCGGCTCGATTGTCGTGTCGGCCTCGTTATAGCTCGCGACCTTCACGACATGCTGGTCAAAGGATTCGTGAAACACTTCCTTCAAGCCGGTGATGTAGGATTTGCCGAAATCGTCATTCTGATACAGCAGCGCGACCTTCGCGGTCGGCATGTCGATCAGCAGCTTGCGGCCATAGATCTGCGCCTCGATACGATAAAGCGGCGTGCCCCCGATGGTCCACGGAAAATGGCGATAATCGCCCGCCACGTCGGCGCCGGTAACGGTGAAAAGCTGAGGAATCCCATGCTGGTTGAGATAGTCGCGGATCGCCAGATTGTGCTTGGCGCCCTGGATCGAGAAGATCGCGGCCACCTTGTCCGTCTCGACGAGCTTCTTGGTCAGATCGACGGTCTTGGCCGGATCATAGCCGTCATCGTCGCTGATCAATAGAATCTTGCGTCCATTCACGCCGCCGAGGTCGTTGATCATCTTGAAATAGGCGGCCTCGGCCTTACCGACGGCGCCGAAAATCGCGGCCGGCCCGGAATAGGGCTGGGTCTGGCCGATCTTGATCTCACTGTCGGTGACGCCGGGCGCGTTCTCGGCCCAGGCGAGCGGGGTGGCGAGGCACAGAAGCAGCGCGGCGAGGGCTGAGCGCAGACGGTTCGACATTGTTGTTCGGCCTTTCCCTTCGTCTATCACTAAGCCAACTCCTATCGGTTGCCAATCGCGGACGAGTGGCGCCGCGCCATCGCGTGCGTTATGGCCAGCCGGGTGCAGCGCCAGGCGCGCGAGCAATTCCTCAACAATCAGAAAGTACCGGCGCCGCCGCCCCTCGACCGCGGTTGGATTTTCGCTTATGACCCCGCGCGGGGTAGGGGACCCGCGACGACCGCGATCTAATGGAGGGGTAGCATGGCCGAGGGCATTGAGATACCGGAAGGGCATCAGGAGCATCTGGAGCATGCCTCACATGAGCATGGCGGCAGCCTGGTGCGGTGGATCGCGATCTTCACCGCGATCATTTCGACGCTGGGCGCGGTCATCGGCCATGAGGCCGAGGAAATCGCCAATTCGGCGATCCTGCTGAAGAACGAGGCGGCGCTGAAAAAGACCGATGCCGCCGATCAGTGGAACTACTATCAGGCGGTCAGCACCAAGGGCCATTTGATGGAATTGGCGATGTCCTTGGTGCCGGAACCCCAGCGCCCGCCCTTCGCCGAAAAGATCAAGAAATACGAATCGCAGAAGACCGACATCAAGAAAACGGCGGACGGGCTCGAGGCGCAATCGGCGAAAGCCAATGCCGAAAGCGGCGCGCTGGCGACGCCGCGCGGCAATTACATGTACGCGCTGGCGCTGCTTCAGGTCGCGATCAGCGTCGTGTCGGTCACCGTGCTGACGCGGCAGCGCTGGCTGTTCGGGATCGCCATCGCAATGGCCGCGTTTGGTCTCGTCACCGCCGCCATCGCCTTCGTGGGGACGCCGTAAGCGGGATCTATTTCGCCCCCGCCTTATTCCGCCCCCGCCTTGAAGGGCGATAATTCGGTTTCGAGTTCCGCCATGTCGCTGTCGAGCGCGCGGCGCTCGCGGCGCAGGAAATCGGCCACCGCATCCGAGAAATTCGTGTCGCGGATCCAATGCGCGCTGTAGGTGTGGCACGGCAGATAGCCACGCTGAATCTTATGCTGGCCCTGGGCGCCCGCCTCGACCCGGGCGAGGCCGCGTTCGATGGCGAAATCGATGGCGCGATAATAGCACGCCTCGAAATGCAGGAAGGGGTAATCGCCGAGGCAACCCCAATTGCGGCCGTAGAGGGTATCGGCGCCGATCAGATTGAGCGCCCCCGCGACATACCGGTCGCCCTTTTTCGCCATCACCAGCAAGATGCGATCCGGAATCCGCTTGCCGATCAGATCGAAGAATTCGCGGGTCAGATAGGCCGACCCCCATTTACGGTCCGACGTCGACATATAGAAACGGAAAAACGCATCCCAATGGCGCGGCTCGATCGCCTCGCCGGTCAGCATCTCGATGGCGAGGCCGCTTGCCATGGCGTCGCGGCGCTCACGCCGGATTTGCTTGCGCTTGCGGGAATTCAGCGCCTCGAGGAAACCGTCGAAATCGCGGTAGCCGTCATTCTCCCAATGGAATTGCTGGCCGAGCCGCTGCAAGAAGCCGGCGGTGCCGAACTGGTCGTATTCGGCGGCGGTCGGAAAGGTGACATGGAGCGACGAGACCTTATGGCGCCGCGCCAACTCGACCATCGCCGCGATCAGCGCATCGGCCGCCGCCGGCGGCGCCTCGGGACGCAGCAGCAGGCGCCGGCTGGTTGCTGGCGTGAAGGGCACCGCGCATTGCAGTTTGGGATAGTAATGGCCGCCCGCCCGTTCATAGGCGGCGGCCCAGCCATGGTCGAAGACATATTCGCCATAGGAGTGGTTCTTGAGATAGAGCGGGGCCACCGCCAGCACGCCGCCATGCTCATCCTGCAGCGCCAGATGCTGTGGCAGCCACCCGGTCTCGCCGACCGCCGAACCGCTCGCCTCCAACGCCTCGAGAAAGGCGTAGGAAACGAATGGGTTGTCGTCACCGGCACAGGCATCCCAGGCGTCCCGCCCGATCGCATCGATCGAGCGATGAACCTTGACGGAGAATTGCTCGCCGCCGTCCGGCATGATCACCGCACCTGGAACAGGCCCTCGACCTCGACGGCCGCGCCCGCCGGCAGGGACGCCACCCCGATCGAGGTCCGCGCATGCTTGCCGGCATCGCCGAATATCTCCACCATCAGATCGGAGCAGCCATTGACCACCAGCGCTTGATCGGTGAAATCGGGCGTCGAATTGACGAAGCCGCCAAGCCGCACGCACCGCACCACGCGGTCGAGGTCGCCATAAAGGGCGTGGCGCAGCTGGGCAACGATATTCAGGCCGCAAAGCCGCGCCGCGAGGCGCCCCCGCTCATAGTCGAATTCCTGGCCGCATTTGCCGAGGAAGCGGGTCTCGCCGTTCCATTGGCAAATCTGACCCGCGACGTAAATCATGTCGCCGGCCTGGACCGTCGGCAGATAATTCGCCATTGGCGGCATGGCGTTGGGCAATTCAATAGTCAGTTCGGAAAGGCGGGCTTCGATTTTACCGGCCATGTGGGATGGTCCTTCTGGTCCGTCCGTATCAGGATAGCGCGCCATGCCTTCGTATGAAACCACGGCGGCGCATAATGGGAGCCGATTCGATGTTTTTCAGAAGTGCTTTTCTCACAATACTGGTGGCGATGGCAATTTCGTCGCCGCCGGCCGCCGCCGACATCATCGGCGATGCTGCCGTGTCCTACAGCGCCAGCCAAACCGTCACCGTCAACGGCCGGACTTACCACGGAAAAGTCTTCCATAACCCCGGCAGGCATAGGGTCGATGTCGATATCAACGGCATTCCGGCGAGTTTCATCCTCGATCTCGCCGATCGCGACGGCATCGTCGTCCTGCCGGCTTTGGCCAGCTATCTCGAATTTCCGTTGCCGCCGCTGCTCTCGGAATTCGATCGGCGGCGCCTCGACCATAAGGGCGTCGGTGAGGAGCGCGTCGCCGGCATCCGCGCCACCAAATACCGGCTGAACTACGCCGCGACCGACGGCACGCGCGGCGACGGGTTCATCTGGCTCAGCCCCGACAACATATTGTTGCGTATCGAGGGGCGTATTTTGCGGCGGGGCCATAAGCCGATGGTCATATCGATGAACCTGTCGAACATTCAATTGGGGCCGCAACGAGAGAGTTTATTTCGTCTAAACAAAGGTTTGCATAAAATTCCTGAGGAGGCGCTTAAGCTTTTGCTGAATATGGGACACCAAAAATCGCGATGACGGCCACGAATGCGTGCGATTTCGCTGGTCGAGTCGTGATTTTTTTGCAATAAAATCAGCCTAGAAGGCGACGCGATTGCGGCCTTCGATGAATAAAAGGCCGGGGGGCGCAAAACCGGCGATACGGCGAAAATCCCTCTTCCGCACCAGCGGGAGAGGGATTTTTAATTGCGCTGACCGCACGATGAGAAAAAAGGGGCGCGGTGTGAGCCGCGCCCCAATTTCTGCCCCATTACCATTCCACGGGCCGGGAGGCTTTAGCCGGTGTAACGTCGCGATTTAGCTGCAGCCACTGGTGCCGCCGCATGTATCGCATTTGAGGCAGGTTCCGTTCCTAATCAGGGTGAAGTTGCCGCATTCGCCGCAGCTGTCGCCCTCATAACCCTTAATTCGCGCGGCCCGAACTTGAGCCGCCCGGGCATCGAACACCGCCGGCGCCGAGTCCGCGAGCCGCGTCTCGGTCAAGGCCGTCGTCGTTTCCAGCGCGGTCGTCAGCGCCAAGGCATTATTGCCGTCACGAGACAACGCGGTCGGCCCGTTGCCGGCGCCGCCGCGAAGCAGCGTCAGCTTGCTGCGAACATAACCCGCGACCACGCCGCGCGGTATCCCGGCGCCATCGCCGCGGCCGCCCGTTCCGGCCTCGGGCAGGTTGGATTCGCCGTGACCCTTGCCGAGCGTGTCGGGCGTCAGATCGGCCGGCTGAACATGGGCAAGATCGTTGCGGCCGAGATAGGAGATCGCGAGCTCGCGGAATATGTAATCGATCAGCGACGTCGACATCTTGATAGTATCATTGCCCTCCACAATGCCCGACGGCTCGAAGCGGGTGAAAGTGAAGGCCTCGACGAATTCCTCGAGCGGCACGCCATATTGCAGCCCGATCGAGATCGCGATGGCGAAATTATTCATCAGCGAGCGGAAGGCGGAGCCTTCCTTGTGCATGTCGATGAAGATCTCCGCGAGCGCGCCATCCTCATACTCGCCGGTGCGCAGATAGACCTTGTGCCCGCCGACGATGGCCTTTTGGGTGTAGCCCTTGCGGCGCTGGGGCAGGCGGCGCCGATCGGCCGCGCGCTCCACGAGCCGCTCGATGATGCGTTCCGCGACCAGCGGGATGCGATCGGCCGGGGATTTTTCCATCAATTCGCCGAGCGCGTCATCATCATCGTCGCTATCGTCCTCAAGCAGCGAGGATTGCAGTGGCTGTGACAGTTTGGAGCCGTCGCGATAGAGGGCATTCGCCTTGATGCCAAGCTGCCAGGACAGGAGGTAGGCCTTTTTGCACTCCTCGACTGTCGCCGCATTGGCCATGTTGATGGTCTTGGAGATTGCGCCCGAGATGAAGGGCTGGGCCGCCGCCATCATGCGGATGTGGCTCTCCCATGACAGGAAACGCTTGCCGATCCGGCCGCACGGGTTGGCGCAATCGAATACCGATAGATGTTCCGGCTTGAGGAAAGGCGCGCCTTCGAGCGTCATGGCGCCACAGCAATAGGTATTGGCGGCCTCGATCTCGGCCTTGGTGAAGCCCAGCGCCGCCAGCATGTCGAAGCCCGGATCGTCGATCCGCGCCTGGGTGAAGCCGAACGCCGCCTTGCAAAACGCCTCGCCCAGCGTCCATTTGTTGAAGGCGAATTTGATGTCGAACGCGGCCGCCAGCGTGTTCTCCACCGCCGTGATCGATTCGGCATTGAACCCCTTGGCCTTCAGCGTTTCGTGATTGACCCCGGGCGCGTTTTCCAGGCTGGCATGGCCGACGGCATAGCGCGTGATGGCCGCGACAGACTCGGCATCGTAGCCAAGCGCTTCGAGCGCCGGCGGCACCATGCGGTTGATGATCTTGAAATAGCCGCCGCCCGCCAGCTTCTTGAACTTGACCAGGGCGAAATCGGGCTCGATGCCGGTGGTATCGCAATCCATTACTAGGCCGATCGTGCCGGTTGGGGCCAGCACCGTGGCTTGCGCATTGCGATAGCCATGCTGTTCGCCGAGAGTCAGCGCCTCGTCCCAGGCCCGCCGCGCCGCCTCGACCAGCGCCAGGTCCGGGCAATTCACGATCTCGAGCGGGACGGGCAGGACGGTAAGCCCCTCGTACCCGTCGCGCAGGCCATGGGCGGCTCGGCGGTGATTTCGGATAACGCGCAGCATCGGCTCGCGATTATTGGCATAGCCGGGGAACGGGCCAAGCTCGCCCGCCATTTCCGCCGACGTGGCATAAGCGACGCCGGTCATGACCGCCGTCATGACGGCGCAGAGGGCCCGGCCCTCATCGCTGTCATAGGAGAGGCCCATCGCCATCAGCAGGCCGCCGATATTGGCGTAGCCCAGCCCGAGGGTCCGATATTCGTAGGATAGCCGCGCGATCTCCCGCGACGGAAACTGCGCCATCAGCACCGCGATTTCGAGGGTGATGGTCCACAGGCGCGTCGCGTGCTCGAAGGCCGGCGTATCGAAGCCGCCACCGGCCTGGCGGAACGCCATCAGATTCATCGAGGCGAGATTGCACGCGGTATCGTCCAGGAACATATATTCCGAGCACGGATTGGACGCGTTGATCCGGCCGCTATTGGCGCAGGTATGCCACTCGTTGATGGTAGTGTCGTACTGCACGCCCGGATCGGCGCTGGCCCAGGCGGCGAACGCGATCTTGTCCCACAGCTCACGCGCCTTCAGCGTCTTGGACGGCTTACCGTCGGTGCGGCGGATCAGGCTCCAGTCGCCGTCATTCTGCACCTTGTCCAGGAACTCGTTGGTGATGCGCACCGAATTGTTGGAATTCTGGCCGGCCACCGTGAGGTACGCCTCGGAGTCCCAATCCGTATCATAGGTGCGGAAATCGATATCGGTGAAGCCCTGCGCCGCGAATTGCATGATGCGCTGGATGTAATTTTCGGGGATCATCGAGCGGCGGGCCGCCTTGATCTCCAGCTTCAGCGCCGGGTTTTTGGCGGGATCGAAACGGGCGGCGCCGAGCGCCTTCGCATTCTTGTCGCTGCAGGCCAGCATGACGCGGCGCAGATGCTTTTGCGCCACCTTGGAGCCGGTCACCAGGGCGGCGACCTTCTGCTCCTCGATCATCTTCCAGTCGATATAGGCTTCGATGTCGGGATGATCGATATCGACCGTCACCATCTTGGCGGCGCGCCGCGTGGTGCCGCCCGATTTGATCGCGCCCGCCGCCCGGTCGCCGATCTTAAGGAAGCTCATCAGGCCCGACGAACGCCCGCCCCCCGACAGCCGCTCGCCGTCGCCGCGCAGCTTGGAGAAATTGGAGCCGGTACCGGAGCCGTATTTGAACAGGCGCGCCTCGCGTACCCACAAATCCATGATGCCACCGTCATTCACCAGATCGTCGTTTACCGACTGAATGAAGCAGGCATGGGGCTGGGGATGCTCATAGGCGCTGGTCGACGCGGTCAGCTCGCCGGTGCCGAAATCGACATAATAATGACCCTGCGCCGGGCCATCGATGCCATAGGCCCAATGCAGGCCGGTGTTGAACCATTGCGGCGAATTGGGCGCGCCCATCTGCTTGCACAGCATGAAGCGCATCTCGTCGAAATAGGCGCGGGCATCGTCCTCGGCATCGAAATAACCGCCCTTCCAGCCCCAATAGGTCCAGGTCCCGGCCATGCGGTCGAACACCTGTTTGGCGCTGCGCTCGGCGCCGAGACGGTCGGCGGCGGGCAGGGCGGCAAGCGCCGTCTCATCGGGGGTCTTGCGCCACAGCCAATCCGGCACGTCCGCCTCGACCACCGGCTGCAGCCGGGTCGGGACGCCGGCCTTGCGGAAATATTTTTGCGCCAGCACATCGTAGGCGACCTGGCTCCACGCGGCCGGCACCTCGATATCGGGTAAATGGAAGACGCGCGAGCCGTCGGGATTGCGGATTTCACTAGTCGCGACTCGGAACTCGATCCCTTGATAGGGGTCCTGGCCGGCCTGGGTAAAACGCCGTACAATCCGCATCTGCTATTCCCCACTAAGGCCCCTTAGCCACGACGGCTTGGGGTTTGACCGTTGTTCAGACGCAAGATGTTGAGGCCGACGAGACCGACCCGTCAACTAGATTTTGTGCCTCCTTGGAATTTATTTCTATATGTAGCGTTCTTGTCATTTTTCGCTTGCAACGGCGCGGGCCGCGGCGTCGGTCGATTTTCCCCCGTCGGTACGGGATTTATCCGGCGCGCCAGCGCCCTTAGAATTCCTCTCCCCCGCTTGCGATGGAGAGGGTAGGGTGCCGCCGGGAACAGCGTTCCGCCCCAGGCCCCATTGCGCGCGCGATGGGCGCCCCTCCTTTCCCCGCCGGGCGGGAGAGGGACGACGGAACGCGAAATCAGGAGCCGTCGATGTCCGATCTGTCCGCCTTTCCGATTGTCAAGCGCTGGCCTGCCGAGCACCCGGACCGCTTGCAGCTTTATTCGTTTCCAACACCGAACGGCGTCAAGGTCTCGATCGCGCTGGAAGAGATCGGACTGCCTTATGAGGCGCATGCCGTCAACATCATGAAGAACGAGACCTTCACGCCGGAGTTCGAGGCGCTGAATCCCAATGGCAAGATTCCGGCGATCGTCGATCCCGACGGTCCGGGTGGCAAGCCCATCGGCCTCTTCGAGTCCGGCGCGATCCTGATCTATCTCGCCGAAAAGACTGGCAAGCTGATGTCGAAAGACCCGGCGAAGCGCTACGAGACCATGGAATGGGTATTCTTCCAGATGGCGGGGATTGGGCCGATCTTCGGCCAAGTCGGCTTTTTCCATAAATTCGCCGGCAAGGACATCGAGGATAAGCGGCCGCTGCAACGCTTCGTCAACGAAACGAAGCGCGTGCTCAACGTGCTCGACAAGCGGCTGGCTGGCGGGCCGTGGGTCATGGGCGACGAATACACCATCGCCGACATTTCGATGTTCGGCTGGGTGCGCGCCATCAACGGCTTCTACGGCGCCGGCGAACTGGTCGAATGGAGCACGCTGAAGCATGTCCCGGGCTGGCTGGAGCGCGGCTTGGCGCGGCCGGCGGTCCAGCGCGGCCTCGACATCCCGAAGCGCCCGGGCTGAGCGCCGCATGCGGGTAGCCATCGCGGGCGGCGGCATCACCGGGCTGGCGCTGGCGCTCAACCTCGCCCAGCGCGGTATCGCCTGCACGGTGTTCGAGCGGGTGGCGGCGGTGAAGGAGATCGGCGTCGGCATCACGCTGCTGCCCCATGCCATGCGCGAATTCACCGAGCTCGGCATCGGCGCCGAGCTGGAGCGGTACGGCATCGTCAATCTCGAAAGCTGTTTCTTCAACCGCTTCGGCCAGCTCATCTATAAGGAGCCGCGCGGGCGTTATGCGGGGTACGCCTTTCCCGAAATCGGCACGCATCGCGGCCGGCTGCATCTGACCTTGCTCGACGCGGCGCGGCGGCGCCTGGGGAGGGATGAGATCCGGCTCGATCATCGCTGCATCGGGTTCGAGCAGGATGCGGATGGCGTCAGCGTGCATTTCGAGAACGCGGCGGGGGAACGGCTCGCGGATTTCCGTGCCGACGCGTTGATCGCGTGCGACGGCATCAATTCGGCGATTCGCAAGCATCTCTATCCCGACGATCGGATCGCCTTCGGCGGCATTAATACCTGGCGCGGCGTCACCCGGCGCAAGCCGATTCTCACGGGCAAATCCTATATGCGGGTGGGCTCGATCAAGACCGGAAAGATGGTGATCTATCCGATCGTCGATCATGTCGATGGTGCCGGCAACCAGCTCATCAACTGGATGGCCGAGATCGAACAGAATCGGGCCAACAAGAAGAACGATTGGAACGAGCCGGGCAAGATCGACGATTTCATCGCGATCTACCAAGACTGGACGTTCGACTGGCTCGATGTCGCGGGCATGATCCGCGATGCCGAGATGATCCTCGAATATCCGATGGTCGATAAGGACCCGGTGGCGCGCTGGGTATTCGGCCGGGTCGCGCTGGCCGGCGATGCCGCCCATCCAATGTACCCGCGCGGCTCCAACGGCGCGGCACAGGGCGCCATCGATGCCCGGACGCTAGCCGATTCCCTCGCCGCGGAGGGCAGCGTGACGGCGGCGCTTATCGCCTATGAGGCCGTGCGACTGCCCGCCGCCAATAAGGTCGTGCTGACCAATCGCGCGACGCCGCCCGATATCATCAACATCAAGGTCGAGGAACTGGTCGGCGACCGGCCGTTCGACGATCTCGACAAATACATCACGCAGGACCAGTTGCGCGCCTTGTCCGACAATTACAAACAGGCCGCCGGCTTCGCGCTCGGCCCGGCCTTAATCAACGAGGAGGAACCATCATGATTCACGTCGTCGCGATCATCACCACCAAGCCCGGCCAGCGGGATACCGCGCTGGCGGCGTTCAACGCCAACGTGCCGGCGGTTCACGCCGAGCAAGGCTGCATCGAATACGGCGCGGCGATCGATGCCGATGCCGGCTTCGGCAAGATGCAGACCCAATTCGGCGCCGACACGTTCGTCGTGGTCGAGAAGTGGGAAAGCCCCGAGGCGCTGAAGGCGCATGGCGCGTCGCCGCACATGGCCGCCTATGGCGCGAAGACCCGCGAGCTGCTGGCGAGCCGCGTGATCCACATCCTGTCGCCGGCCTGAGCCGCGGAACGGCACGCCGCTCTCCCACGTTCCCCGGTTGATAGGGATTGGAAGGAGAGGGCCATGCCTCGCGGCAGTAAGGCAAGTTACACCGACAAGCAAAAGCGTCAGGCGCGCGACATCGAAGCGGGCTACGAGAAGCGCGGCGTCGGTGAAAAGGAATCCGAACGCCGCGCCTGGGCGACGGTCAACAAGATGTCGGGTGGCGGCAAGAAATCGGGGTCGGGCGTCGGCAAGCGCATCAACAAGGCGCCGGCGAAAAAGGGCGGCCGGATCGGCGGCGCGAAGGCGGCGGCTCGGCCGGCGGCCGCGCGCTCGGCGTCGGCGAAGAAGGCGGCAAGCACCCGCGCCCGCAAGAAGGCGAGCTAGGCTCGGGAAATTTTTTCTGGTCCCTGCCACACTATCGACATGGTAACCGCCCATACTCTCCTTCGAACCCAAGTGAGGGAGAGCAGCATGCGCAATTGGAAATCCGCCGGCGTCGAGCCCAGCATCGATGAACTGCTGCACGACGAACTCATGGTGCCGGTAATGCGCAGCGCGGGCCTGTGCATCGGCGATCTGCGCGCCCTGGTGACGGAGACGGCCGAGCGGCTCCAGCATGCCCCCGAACAGCGGGAGTGGCGCGACCGCGCCTGATCACGCCGGCGTGCGGGCGGGCGATGCCGCCGCCCGCTCCGGCGCCGCCGGCAAAATCATCACCGCCCGCAGACCCGGCCGGTTGTCCTCGAGCCGAACCTCGCCGCCGTGGAGCTTCGCGACCGCGCGGACGAGGCTGAGCCCGAGGCCGTTGCCAGGCGTGCTGCGACTGTTTTCGAGCCGGAAAAAGCGATCGAACACTTGCTCGCGGCGCTCGGGCGGGACCCCCGGTCCGGTATCCGCGATCTCGACATGAATCTGGCCGCCGTGCGTCTCATCGCCGACCCGGCGCACGCTTAGCGTGACCGTACCGCTCGGCGTATATTTCAGCGCATTGTCCAAGAGATTGGCGATGGCCTGGGACAGCAGGTGGCGATCGCCGCGCGCCGGCATCGGCGCCGCGATGTCGAGGGTCAGCGCCAGGCCTTTCTCCTCCGCCACCGGCTCATAGAGGTCGGCGACGGAGCGCGCGATCTCGTCCAGTTTCACCGGCGCCAGATTGTCGCGGCGGGTGCCGGCTTCCGCCTCGGCGATGCCGAGGAGCGCGTTGAACGTGCCCAGAAGCTGGTCGGTCTCGGCGATGGTCTCGGCCAGCGCCTCGGCATAGCGATTGGCGTCGGGACGCTCCAGCAGCGTGACCTCCAGGCGCGCGCGCAAGCGCGAGAGTGGCGTGCGCAAATCATGCGCGATATTGTCGGTGACCTGGCGCATGCCGGCCATCAGCCGCTCGATCTGGTCCAGCATCGCATTGAGGTTGTGGGCGAGTTGGTCGAATTCGTCGCCGCTGCCGGTCACCGGCACGCGTTCGGAAAAATCGCCCTGGATGATGCTGGCGCTGGTGCGGTTCACCGCCTCGATCCGTCGCAACACGTTGCGCGTCATGAACAGGCCGCCGATCACGCCCAGCGCCAGGGTCAGCAGCGCCGCCGAAAACAGCGTCTGCTCCACCCGGCGACGGAACACGACGGCGTCCCGTAGGTCGCGGCCGACCAGCAGCCGGTAATCGCCATTCAGCACCAGCACCGACGCCAGCGCGTCATAGGTCACCTGATTGCCGCCGCGTGTCAGCTCGACGTTAAAGTGCACCCAGCCCGGCTTGATCGGCACGGTCTGCGGCCAGCCCGAGAGATTGCCGGCGATGCGATGGAGGCGCGGGTCGGCCAGCAGGTACAGGGTCGGCTCGCCGCGCTCGGCATTGGTGCGGGAATTGACCGTCTCGATCAGCCCGAGCAACCCGTGATCGCGATATTGCTCCTGCAGGCCGGTGATCTCGGCGCCGATCGTCTCCTCGGTCTGACTCTCGACGAAGTTGGCGGTGGAGAAATAGATGAAGATCAACAGCGTCAGCACCGAGGCCGCGAACAGCGCCATATAAAGCGCCGCCAGGCGAAACGCGTTGGTGCGCAGCAGGCGGAACATGTCGCGGCGGGCGTCCCAGATCATCGGCTATCGCGGGGCCTATTGCGGGCGCAGACAATAGCCGACGCCCCGGACCGTCTGCAAAAGCGGATGCTCGAAGCCCTTATCGATCTTGTGGCGCAGGCGGCTGATATGGACATCGATGACGTTGGTCTGAGGGTCGAAATGATAATCCCAGACGCTTTCCAGCAGCATGGTGCGGGTGACGACCTGGCTCGCGTGACGCATCAGAAATTCGAGCAGTCGGAATTCGCGCGGCAACAAATCGATTTCCCTGCCAGCGCGCGTGATGCGGCGCGCCAGTAAATCCATCTCCAGATCGCCGACTTTGAGCCGGGTAGTGGCGAGCGGCGCGCCCCCGCGCCGCAACAGCACCTCGATCCGCGCCTGCAATTCGGCGAAGGCGAATGGCTTCACCAGATAGTCGTCGCCACCGGCGCGCAATCCCTTGACCCGGTCGTCGACAGCGCCCAGCGCGCTGAGGATCAGCGTCGGCACGGTGATCTCGGCCGCGCGCAGGGCGGCGATCAGCGACAGCCCGTCCATGCCGGGCAGCATCCGATCCACGATCAGCGCGTCATATCGGCCGGAAATGGCGAGGAACAGCCCCGCTTTCCCCTCCGCGGCGTGATCGACGACGTAACCGCTTTCGGTGAGGCCCTTCACCAGATAGGAAGCGGCCTCGCGGTCATCCTCGATGACGAGCAATTTCATGCGACGTCTACCCCTTCGGTCCGGGATGGTTCCACGCCCGGCACTAAACGCATAGGGGAACTTTCACCCTGTTACAGGGTTGATTTTCAAGAGGGCTCCACCGAACCGAAGGAGGTCGCCCGTGAAAAATCTATCCCTCGCCGTCCTGATTATAGCCTTGGCCGCCGGCGTGGTCGCGACCCAAGCCAACAGCGCCATCGCGGCGCCGCGGCTCGGTCGCTTCATGGTGGCCGATCAGCTCAACAGCCCCACGACACCCAATCGCTCCGACAGCGGCAATACGGCGGCGTCCAACGCCTCGCCCAGCAAGAAGCTGTCCGAATCGAACGGCGTCATCCGTCCGCCGCCGACGGGCGATCATAGCGTGGTCATGCCGCCGCCGACGGAAACAACTAACAAAGCGGTGATCGCGCCGCCAGGGACGCCGGGCGGCGACCAGACCGTGCAGCCGAAATGAGACTGTCGCCCCGAATCGCCGTGAGATTTAGCGACAAGATTCTGGGAAATCGCTGGCGGATGGCTTGAACCTGTGATTTAAGTCCCAACCTAATCCGTACCGCACCAGTCCCATTTGCTGTTCCGGACGGATGTGTGGGCAATTTCCATGGGTTAGGCATGATCATCCTCAGCAAACTCGCGGACTACGCCGTCATCGTCGCCACCCATATGGCGCTGGCGCCGGAGCGACAGATGACCGCTGCGGGGCTTGCCGCCGAGACCAGGCTGCCGCGCGCCACCGTCGCCAAGGTCCTGAAAACGCTGGCCCATGCCGGCATTGTCACCGGCGCGCGCGGCGCGACGGGCGGCTATCGCCTGGCGCGGCCGGCGAGCGCTATTCCATTGTCCGATATCATTCAGGCGATTGACGGAATCATGGCACCGACCCAATGCACTAGCCACCTGCCGGAATGCGCACGCGCCGAATTCTGTTCGACCCGGCCCCATTGGCAACGCATCAACCGCGTCGTCGGGGCGGCGCTGTCGGCGATCTCGCTGGCTGAACTCACGCCCTTTGGCGCGCCGCCGCGCCTCCCTTCCGCCGACACCCAGCCGACGGTGCAGCCATGACCCAGGAAGCGGTCGAGGCGCTGGTTGGCGACAGCTACAAATACGGCTTCGTCACCGAGATCGGCGAGGATCGCGCGCCGCCGGGCCTCAGCGAAGACACGGTCCGCTTCATCTCCGCCAAGAAGGGTGAGCCGGAATGGCTGCTGGCGTGGCGGCTGGGTGCCTATCGGCGTTGGCAGAAGATGACCGAGCCGAAATGGGCCAATGTCAAATTCCCGCCGATCGACTATCAGGCGGCGAGCTATTATTCGGCACCGAAGCAGAAGGCCGGCCCGAAATCGCTCGACGAAGTAGACCCGGAATTGCTGAAGACGTATGCGAAGCTCGGTATTCCGCTGCATGAGCGCGCGGCGCTCGCCGGAGTCGCGGTCGATGCGGTCTTCGATAGCGTCTCGGTCGCGACCACCTTCAAGGACAAGCTCGGCGAGATGGGCATCATCTTCTGCTCGTTCGGCGAGGCGGTGCGTGAGCATGGCGATCTGGTGAAGCAATATCTCGGCTCGGTGGTGCCGCAGGGCGACAATTTTTATTCGGCGCTGAATTCCGCCGTGTTCAGCGACGGCTCCTTCGTCTACATCCCGCCGGGCGTCCGCTGCCCGATGGAACTGTCCACCTATTTCCGCATCAACGCGGCCAATACCGGCCAGTTCGAGCGCACGCTGGTGATCGCCGACAAGGGCGCCTATGTCTCGTACCTCGAAGGCTGCACGGCGCCGCAACGCGACGAGAATCAGCTTCATGCGGCGGTGGTCGAATTGGTCGCGCTCGACGATGCGCAAATCAAATATTCGACGGTGCAGAATTGGTATCCCGGCGACGCCGAAGGCAAGGGCGGGATTTACAATTTCGTCACCAAGCGCGGCGCGTGCCGCGGCGCGCGCTCGAAGATCTCATGGACCCAGGTCGAGACCGGTTCCGCCATCACTTGGAAATATCCGGGCTGCATTCTCGAAGGCGACGACAGCGTCGGCGAGTTCTATTCGGTGGCGGTGACCAACAATCGCCAACAGGCCGATACCGGCACCAAGATGATCCATCTCGGCCGCAATACGCGCTCGACGGTAATCTCCAAGGGCATTTCGGCCGGCCACGGCCAGAACACCTATCGCGGCCTGATCCGGGTGCAGCCCAAGGCGGCGAACGCGCGCAACTACACGCAATGCGATTCCCTGCTGATCGGTCAGACATGCGGTGCCCATACCGTGCCCTATATCGAGGTGCGCAATCCCTCGGCCCGGGTCGAGCATGAGGCGACGACCTCGAAAATCAGCGAGGACCAGATGTTCTATTGCCGGCAGCGCGGCCTGAGCCAGGAGGATGCGCTGGGGCTGATCGTCAACGGCTTCTGCAAGGAAGTCTTCAAGGAATTGCCGATGGAATTCGCGGTCGAGGCACAGAAGTTGCTCTCGGTCAGCCTCGAAGGCAGCGTCGGCTAAACTCGGATACCTTCATGCTTGAAATCGATAATCTACATGCCTCGGTCGAGGGCGGCCGCGAGATTCTGAAGGGCGTTACGCTCCATGTGAAGGCGGGCGAGGTGCATGCCATCATGGGGCCGAACGGCTCGGGCAAGAGCACGCTCGCCGGCATTCTGGCGGGGCGCGATGGCTACGTCATCACGGCAGGCAGCGTCACCTATGACGGCCGCGATTTGCTGGCGCTGGCGCCCGAGGACCGCGCCCGCGCCGGCCTATTTCTGGCGTTCCAATATCCGGTCGAGATACCCGGCGTGAACAATATGTATTTCCTGCGCATGGCGCTGAACGCGCTGCGCCGCGCGCGCGGCGAGCCGGACCTCGATGCCGGGCAGTTTCTAAAATCGGTGCGGGCCAAGCTCAAGACGCTCGAAATCGAGGACGATCTCCTGCAGCGCGGCGTCAATGTCGGCTTCTCCGGCGGCGAGAAAAAGCGCAACGAGATTTTTCAGATGGCGATGCTGGAGCCGCGCCTCGCGATTCTCGACGAGACCGACAGCGGCCTCGATATCGACGCGCTGCGTATCGTCGCGAACGGCATCAACAAGCTGCGCACGCCCGAGCGTGCCGTGATCATGATTACGCATTACCAACGATTGCTCGATTATGTGGCGCCCGATTTCGTCCATGTGCTGAGCGAAGGCCGCATCGTGCGCTCGGGTGACAAGAGCCTGGCGATCGAGCTGGAAAAGAGCGGCTATGTCGGCGTCGGAGCGTAGGCCATGCCGGTGAAGACCGAAGCCGCGCCTTATCTCGACGCCTTCCGCGCCAACGCCGCCGAGCCGTCATGGTTGCGGGCGGCGCGCGGCGCGGCGCTGGAAAAATTCGGGGAGCGCGGTTTCCCCTCGCGCCGCGAAGAGGCATGGCGCTTCACCAGCCTGCGGCCGCTCCTAAATATGCAGTTTCCGCCTATTGCCACGAAGGGCGAGGGTAGGGCGACTAAGTCCGGTTATGCGCTGACGGAAGGCACTCATCGGCTGGTCTTCGCGAATGGCGTCCTGCAATCGCAGATCGGCGATCTTCCCAAGGGCGTCTGGCTTGCCTCGGCGGCGCGTACGCTCGCGGAAAAGCCGGAATTGATTCGCGGCGCCCTCAACGACACCGATCTCGCGGGCGGCCAACCATTCGCATCGCTCAATGCGGCGCTGTTCGCCGATGGATTTGTTTTGGCGTTGGAGCCGGGCGTGACGCTCGATCGTCCCATCGAGATCATCCATATCGCGGATACTGTCGACGCGGCGTCGATCCACCTGCGCAATCTGATCACGCTGGCGGCGGGCAGCCGGGCCACGGTAGTCGAGAGTTACTTCGGCGAAGGTTCCTATTGGACCAACACCGTCACCACGGTCTCCGTCGGCGACGGCGCCGCGCTGACGCAAATCAAATTGCAGGACGAGAGCCGCGCCGCAATCCATTTCGGCACGGCGCGCGTGACACTTGCGGCGTCGGCGCGCTATCGGAATTTTGGCTTGGCTTTGGGCGCCAGCCTGTCGCGCCAGGATGTGCAGGTTCTGCTCGGCGACGGTGCCGATGTCGAGGTCGCGGGCGCCTTTTTACAACGCGGCGAACAAGACACGACCAACGCGATCGTCATCGACCATGCCGCGCCCAACGGCACCACGCGCGAATTGTTCAAGGGCGTGCTGGACGAGCGCGCGCACGCGGCCTTCCTCGGCCGAATTGCGGTGCGCGAGGGCGCGCAAAAGACCGATGCGAAGCAGACCAGCCGGACGCTGCTGCTCAGCGACCGGGCGGCCATCGACACCAAACCTGAACTCGAAATTTTCGCCGACGATGTCAAATGCGCCCATGGCGCGACGGTTGGCGACCTCGACAAGGAGACGCTGTTCTTCCTGCGCGCGCGGGGCATCGGCCTCGACGAGGCGCGGCACATGCTGATTGAGGCGTTCGTGCTCGAAGCCATCGAAATGGTCGAGCAGCCTGAATTGCGCGAGCATCTCGCCGGCCATATCCGGCGCTGGCTGGCGCGGGAGGCGGCGTGATGTTCGATCCGCAAGCGATTCGCCGCGACTTCCCGATCTTCGCCAACAATCCGGGGCTGGTATTCCTCGACAGTGCCGCCAGCTCGCAGAAGCCGGCGGCGGTGATCGACGGTGTCGCGAATTATTACCGCACCGACTATGCCAATGTGCATCGCGGCGTTTACCGCCTAAGCGCGAAATCGACCGAGCTTTATGAGCAGGCCCGTGCCCGCGTCGCCAAATTCGTCAATGCCAAGCATGACAGCGAGATCGTGTTCGTGCGCGGCGCGACCGAGGGCATCAATCTCGTCGCCTATAGCTGGGGCGGCACCTTCCTCAAGGAAGGCGACGAGGTGCTGCTGACCGAATTGGAGCATCACGCCAACATCGTGCCGTGGCAGATTCTGCGCGACCGCATCGGCTTCACGATTGTCGCGGCGCCGATCGACGCGACCGGCGGGCTCGATCTCGCCGCGTTGGAGAAGCTGATCAGCCCGCGCACCAAGCTGGTTGCGGTGACGCAGCTTGCCAATGCCACGGGCGCCATGGTGCCGGTCGAGACCATCGCGCGGCTGGCCCATGCGAAGGGCGCCCTGATCCTGGTCGATGGCTGTCAGGCGGCGCCGCGCCTGCCGGTCGATGTCCAGGCGCTCGATTGCGACTTCTATGTCTTCTCCGGCCACAAGATTTACGGCCCGACCGGCATCGGCGCGCTCTATGCGAAGAAGGCGATCCTCGATGCCATGCCGCCGTTTCAAGGCGGTGGCGACATGATCCTCAACGTCACCTTCGAGAAAACCCTATACCAAGAGCCGCCGGCGCGATTCGAGGCCGGCACCCCGGATATCTCGGGTGCGATTGGCCTTGCCATCGCGCTTGATTATGTCGATGGCATTGGGCGCGACGCCATTCTGGCGCATGAAGAGGCGCTGACCGGCTACGGCGTCGATCGTATTGCCAGCCTGCCGGGCGTGCGGCTGGTCGGCGCGGGACAGCGGCGGCTGGGCATTCTCTCGGTCGAGGTCGAGGGCATCCATCCCCATGATCTGGCGACCATTTTGGACATGAACCAGGTCGCGGTGCGCGCCGGCCATCACTGTGCCCAGCCGCTGATGGACAAGCTGGGCCTCGGCGCGACGACGCGCGCCTCGTTCGGCGTCTACAATGACGAGCGCGATATCGACGCCTTCGCGGCGGCAATAAAAGCGGCGCAAAAAGCCTTCAAACGGTGATCGGCATGGATTTACGCGATCTCTATCAGGATATCATTCTGGATCACGGGCAGCATCCGCGGAACTTCCATAAGCTCGATCATCCGAGTCATTTCGCCAACGGCCATAACCCGCTGTGCGGCGACCGCGTCACGGTCTATGTCGAGCTCGACGGCGACAAGGTGAAGGATGTCAGCTTCGAGGGCAGGGGCTGCGCCATCAGCCAGGCGTCGGCGTCGCTGATGACGGAAATCCTCAAGGGCAAGACTCTCGCCGAGGCGGACGCGCTGTTCAAATCCTTTCGCGCCAAGGTCACCGGCGGCGAGGCGACCGGCGTGCCGGCCGACCTCGAAGACGATGCCGAGCGGCTGGAGCCGCTGACCGGGGTCAAGACCTATCCGGCGCGGGTGAAATGCGCGACGCTGGCATGGCATGCGTTCGAGGCGGCGCTCAAAAGCGGCGCGGTCCCCGCCACCGTCAAGACTGAGTAGGATGATGGACGAAAAAGCCCCCTTCGATTTCCCCGGCGACCCGGCTGAGATGACGGCCGATGTCGTGCGCCCCGATTCCGACCCCGCCGACGCCAAGCTGACCGAGCGGGTGATCGAGGCGCTGAAGACGGTGCGCGATCCCGAAATTCCGGTGAACCTGATCGACCTCGGCCTGATTTATGAGTTGCTGGTCAACAAGGACGGCACCGTCTATGTCGAGATGACCCTGACCACGCCGGCCTGTCCCGCCGCCATCGCGCTGCCGGGCGAGGTCGAGGCCGCGGTGAAGCAGGTCGAGGGCATCAACGACGCGCGGGTCAAGGTGGTGTGGACCCCGCCCTGGACCCAGGACCGGATGAGCGAGGAAGCGCGCCTCGAACTCGGCCTGCTCTAAATCGCCGACATCACATTAAATTGCGAGACGGTGGGCGCCGCCTTTCGTATCATCGCGCTCGCCACTTTCGGGGAGCGCGCGATATGAGAAACGTCAAGGCAATCGCGGTATTCGGTCTGGCCGTGTTCGCCACCGCCGGGTTTGCCGCCAGCGTCTCGGCCCAGCAGGACAAGGGCGCCGCCGTCAAAGAGCGCCAGGACACAATGAAGCGTCAGGGCGGCGATCTGAAATACATCGCCAACTTCGCCAAGGGCACCGCCGGCGATCAAGCGACCGCCAGCCAGAAGGCCGATGATCTGCTGGCCATCAACGGCAAGATTCTCTCGCTGTTTCCGCCTGGCACCAGCAAGGCCGACCTGCCCGACGTCAAGACCTATGCCAAGCCGACCATCTGGACGGACTGGAACGATTTCAAGGCGATCGTCCCGAAGCTCGCGGGTCTGGAGCAACAGCTCAGCGACGCGGTGAAGAAGGGCGACAAGCCCATGATCCTTGCGGCGATCGGCAATCTCGGCAAGAACGGTTGTGGCGCGTGCCATTCCACCTATCGCGAAAAAATGCCGAAGCAATAGCGTTCGGCTTGGTCCTCGCGGCCGTCGCCTCGTCGGCGTCGGCCGATGAGGCGGCGGTGAAGCGCGGCGAATATCTGTTCGTCGCCGCCGACTGCGCCGCGTGTCACACCGACACCAAGCATCATGGCGCGCCGCTGGCGGGCGGCCCGCCGCTGGCGACACCGTTCGGCACCTTTCACGGCCCCAACATCACGCCCGATCCGGTTCATGGCATCGGCCGATGGAGCGAGGCGGATTTTCACCGCGCGCTGCGTTCCGGAATCGGCCATCGCGGCGAATATCTCTATCCGGTGTTTCCCTATCCGTCGTTCACGCGGCTGACCGATGGCGACATCGCCGATCTTTATGCCTATCTGCGCACCGTGGCGCCGGTGGCGCGGCCTAGCCCGCCCGACGCGATCACGCCGCCCTTCGGCTGGCGGGCGTTGTTGTTTTTTTGGCGCGCGCTCTATTTCCGTGAAGGGCCGTTGCCCCCGGTGCCGGGCAAAAGCGCCGAATGGCAACGCGGCCGCTATCTGGCGGAGGCGGTCGCGCACTGCCAGGAATGCCACACGCCGCGCAATTTCATGGGCGCGCTCGATGACGGGATGGCCTATGCCGGCAATCCCGAGGGACCGGATCAGCAGGATGCGCCGAACATCACCCCCGATGCGTCGAGCGCGATCGCCGGCTGGAGCGTCGACGACATCGCGCAATTGCTGATGGATGGCCAGACGCCGGATTTCGATTTCGTCGGCGGCGGCATGGCCGACGTGGTGAAAGGCACCGGCGCGCTGACCCAGGCGGACCGCCACGCCATCGCGGTCTATGTGAAGGCGCTGGCGCCGATTCACACCGACGCGCGGCCGAAAAAGAAGCCGGCGCGGTGATGTGTTGAAAAAAGAGCCTGTCGGGCTATCTTGATCGCAAATGAGCGAGGCGCGGGGAGCGACGGGATGCTTGCGTTACGGCCCAATTGCGAATGCTGCGACAGGGATCTGCCGCCGACCGCCAAGGATGCGGTGATCTGCACCTTCGAATGTACCTTCTGCCGCGACTGCGCCGAGACTAGGCTCGGCGGCATCTGTCCGAATTGCGGCGGCAATCTCGTCGCGCGTCCGGTTCGTCCCGCCGCCATGCTGGCGAAATTTCCGGCCTCGACCGAGCGCATCCTGAAACCCCATGATGCTTGCGGTCGCGCGGCATGATCGACAAGCAGGTCAAGGATGTCGCCGCCGCTGTCGCCGGCATCAAGGATGGCGCGACGCTGTTGTTCGCGGGTTTCGGCGCGGTCGGCGAGCCGGTGGAATTGATCCAGGCGGTGCTGGAATCGGGCGCGCGCGATCTGACCGTCGCCGCCAACAATAGCGGCACGGGTGAGATCGGGCTCGCCAAGCTGATCAAGGAGCGGCGGGTCAGGAAGATCATCTGCTCCTTTCCCCGCACCAGCGATTCGCATTGCTTCGAGGAAGCCTATGCCGCCGGCGCCATCGAGCTGGAACTGGTGCCCCAGGGCACGCTGAGCGAGCGCATGCGCGCCGCCGGCGCCGGCATCGCCGGGTTCTATGTCCGCACCAGCGCCGGCACCAAGCTGGGCGAGGGCAAGGAAACGCGGATGTTCGACGGCAAGCTCCACGTGCTGGAAAAGCCGCTGCGCGGCGATGTCGCCTTGATCCGCGCGCTGAAGGCCGATCGTTGGGGCAATCTCGTCTATCGGAAATCGGCGCGGAACTTCAATCCGGTGATGGCGATGGCGGCCGATCTGGTGGTGGCGCAGGTGAAGGAGATCGTGCCGCTGGGCTCGCTCGATCCCGAAGCCATCCACACGCCCAGCATCTTCGTCGATCGCATCGTGGAGGTCGGGACATGAAGCAGCTTTCGCGGCGGCAGATGGCGTGGCGCGCGGCGCAGGACATTGCCGACGGCGCCTATGTCAATCTCGGCATCGGGCTGCCGACGCTGGTCTCCGACTTCATTCCGAAGGACCGCGAGGTGGTACTGCACAGCGAGAACGGCATTCTCGGCATGGGGCCGGCGCCCAAGAAGGGCGAGGAAGACCTCGACATGATCAACGCCGGCAAGGGCTTCACCACCATGCTGCCCGGCGGCGCGTTCTTTCATCACAATGACGCGTTCCTGATGATTCGCGGCGGCCATCTCGATCTGGCGCTGCTCGGCGCCTACGAGGTTTCCGAGAAGGGCGATCTCGCCAACTGGACGGTCGAGGATCCCGGCACGCCGCCCGGTGTCGGCGGCGCCATGGACCTCGCGGCCGGCGCCAAGGAAATCCGCATCATCCTGGAGCACAACACCAAGGACGGCGCGCCGCGCATCCGCCATCAATGCCAGTATCCGCTGACCGCCGCCGGCGTCGTGAAGCGCATCTATACCAACCTCGCGGTCATCGATGTCACGCCCGAAGGGCTGGTGGTGCGGGAGATCGTGCCCGGTCTCGATTTCGCCGCCCTGCAGGAGCGGACCGAGGCGACGCTTACCCTCGCCAACGATTGGCGCGTGCTCGAGGCGCCCGCCGTCGCGTAACTACCGCGCCAGGCGGTCTTCCAGCCAACTTTTCAGCGGATCGGGCAGGGGCGTCGGCCGGCGGGTGTCGGCGTCGATCGTCACCATCACCGAGACCGCCGTCGAGACGCATTTTTCGCCGACGAAGATGCCATGCTCGAGCCGCCACGAGGTGCGGCCGACGGCGGTGATGCGGGTGCCGATATCGACCTGGCCGGGCCATTGCAGCTCGGCGCGATAATCGATCTCGACCCGCACGACGACGAAATTGATGCCGCTGCGCCACAAATTGGTGGTCATGTCGCGGAACAGCTCGACGCGCCCCGTCTCGGCGAAGGTCGCGAACACCGCGTTGTTCACATGGCCTTGGCGATCGGTGTCACCGAGCCGCAATTTGTCCATCGCCCAATGGCCGTAGGAGGCGCGCTCGGTCGCGGGCGGCAGCGCGTTGTTTTGGGAGTCAGGCATGCTCAAATTTTCCCCGGGAACAAAGTTTTGAATCCCAAGACGCCAAGAGAAAATCAGACCGTCCCGGCGATATCCCCCGATCAAGCCGGGGGAGGGACCCATGGCGAAGCGGCACGATGGGCCCCGGCTTTCGCCGGGGCGGCGATTTCAAACGTACTCTTTGCGTCTTTGTGTCTTGGCGTCTTCACGTTTTAAAATTTTCTCTTTTTCTCACGTCCGTTGAAACAGCCAGGCGCCGTCGGCGCGTTCGGTGCGGATCAACCGGCCGAGCGTCACGCCGTAGCGCAGATGGGCCAGCGCCTCGCCCATCGCGAATGCCATCTGGCGCTGATCGAGCTTGCGCCGGAACAGGATCGGCACCAGCTCGGCGGCGCATTTGGGCGTATCGCAGGCCTCGATCACCTCGGCCATGCGGTCGGCGTGATGGTCGCGCAATTGCTGAAGCCGGTTGTGCAGCCGGTGAAACGGCAGATTGTGCGACGGCAGGACCAGCACCGAATCCGGCACAATCCGCTCCAGCGTGTCCATGGTGGCGAGGAAGCTGCCCAGTGGGTCCTCATCGTCGCGGCCCGGCCACAGGCTGACATTCGGCGTGATCTTGGGCAGCACCTGATCGCCCGCGATTAGGATATCGAGCGCCGGATTCCACAGACAGCACTGTTCTGGCGCATGGCCGCGCCCGACGATGACGCGCCACTCATGCGCGCCGATCCTTAGCACCATGCCGTCTTCGAGACGGTGATACTGCTCCGGCACCGGGCTCATCGGGATGCGGGTATTGGGACGCGTCGCGGCCAGCGCGTCGGCTTCCTTGCCGAGCCCGCCGCGGCGAAACAGCGCCAGCCCGCTTTCGATCATCAGCGCGCCGGCATCGGTGCTGAAGCGATGCCCCATCCGCCATTCGGTCTCGCTGATCCACAGCTCAATGCCCAGCGTCTCGCACAGCCAGCCGGCGACGCCGATATGGTCGGGATGGGCGTGGGTGACGATGAGGCGCGTGATCTTGGCGCCCGCCAGCGTCTCGGTCAGGACCCGGGTCCAATGATCCTTGGTCGCCTGGGAGAAGATGCCGGTATCGACGATGGCGATGCCATCGCCATCGTCCAGCAGCCAAAGATTGATGTGGTTGAGCGATCCCGGCAGCGGCATGGTGAGCCACCGCACCCCCGGCGCGATCTCGACCACCGCGCCCGGCTCCGGGTGGCGGTCGTAGAGATAATCGAGCGCGAGCACCCCGCCGGCATCGGGGCTCATGCGGTGCGCTCGATGATGGCGGCGATGCCCTGGCCGACGCCGATGCACATGGTGATGAGGGCATAGCGGCCCTGGCGCCGCTCCAACTCGCGCATCGCGGTCAGCGCCAGCCGCGCGCCGGAGGCGCCGAGCGGGTGGCCAATCGCAATGGCGCCGCCGTTCGGATTGATGCGGCTGTCGTCGGCGTCGAGGCTCATCATCTTGAGACAGCCTAGCACCTGGCTGGCGAACGCTTCGTTAAGCTCGATGACATCCATGTCCTTGAGGGTCAGCCCGGCGCGTTCCAACGCCTTCTGCGAGGCCGGCACCGGGCCGAGGCCCATGACGCGCGGCGGCACGCCGGCGATCGCGGCGCTGATGATCCGGGCGCGCGGCGCCTTGCCGGCCTTCTCGCCAGCGGCGCGGGTGCCGATGATCAGCGCGGCGGCGCCGTCATTGATGCCGGAGGCATTGCCGGCCGTCACCACGCCGTCGGGGTTGAGCGGCCGCAGCGCCGCCAGCGCGTCCAGGCTGGTGTTGGGGCGCGGATGCTCGTCCTCGGTGACGGTGACGGCGGCCTTCCGGCCCGGCACCGTCACCGGCATCAGCTCGTCGATGTAGAAGCCGGCGGCCTTGGCGTCGGCATATTTCTTTTGGCTGGCGGCGGCGAAGCGGTCGCTGTCCTCGCGGCTGATCTGATGCTCGCGCGCGACATTGTCGGCGGTCTCGGCCATCGAATCGCCGCCATATTCCTTGAGCACGCGCGGATTGGGGAAGCGCGCGCCGATGGTGCTGTCGAACACCCGCACGTCGCGGCCATAGGCGCTGTCGTTTTTCGCCATGACGAAGGGGGCGCGGCTCATGCTCTCGACCCCGCCGGCGATGAAGAGCGCGCCCTGGCCGACATCGGCGGCGCGCGCCGCGTCGATCACCGCCGCGAGACCGCTGCCGCATAGGCGGTTGACGGTCTGCGCCGCGACCTCGACCGGCATCGCGCCCAGCAGCGCCGCGTGACGCGCGACGTTGCGCGCATCCTCGCCGGCCTGGTTGGTGCAGCCGACGATGACATCCTCATAGGTCGGGAACGGAAACGGATTCCGGGTCGCCAGCGTCTTGATCACCCCGCCTAAGAGGTCGTCGGGACGGACCGGGGCGAGGGCGCCGGCATGGCGGCCGATCGGCGTGCGCAGCCCGTCATAGATAAAGGCGTCTTCCATCATGGCTCTTTTTCCGCATTGCGAAATCGACCGAGGGTAGGCAATGCTGCATTCGCGAACAAGTCATTTCCCGGCATGGCCCATCGGCCGCTTCGCGGGGCAGCCGGCCAAAGGGTTAAGACTTGCAACGGGGCGGCTTTCCGCCTATTTAATCGACCATCACCAACCCACACGCGGGGACGCGCGAGGCTTTCAGCAGAAGGCCGAACGCTCCGGTGTCGCCGACAGGCGATGATCCCCCGCGGCGGCTAAACCGGAAAAGGAATGGATCACATGGCAGTCCCCGAATTCTCCATGCGCCAGCTGTTGGAAGCCGGCGTGCATTTCGGCCACCACACCCGGCGCTGGAACCCCGAGATGGGGCCCTATCTGTTCGGCGTGCGCAACAGCATTCATATCATCGACCTGGAGCAGACGGTGCCGCTGTTGCATCGGGCCCTGTCCGAGATTCGCAACGTCGCGGCCAGCGGTGGGCGGGTGCTGTTCGTCGGCACCAAGCGCCAGGCGCAGGAGGCGGTCGCCGAGGCGGCGAAGCGTTGCGGCCAATATTATGTCAATCACCGCTGGCTCGGCGGCATGCTGACCAATTTCAAGACCATTTCGCAATCGATCAAGCGGCTGAAGGAACTCGACGAGCGCATCGTCGAGCCGGGCGCCGGCCTGACCAAGCGCGAGCTGTTGGAGCTGACCCGCGACCGCGACAAGCTGGAGCGCGCGCTGGGCGGCATCAAGGAAATGGGCGGTCTACCCGACATCCTGTTCGTGATCGACACCAACAAGGAAGCGATCTCGGTGCTGGAGGCGGCCAAGCTGAAGATTCCGGTGGTGGCGGTGCTGGACAGCAATTCCTCGCCGGATGGCATCCTCTATCCGATTCCGGGCAATGACGATGCGATGCGCGCCATCCATCTCTATTGCGAACTGGTGTCGGGCGCGGTGCTCGACGGGTTGCAAGCCGAGATGGCGGCCTCCGGCGTCGATGTCGGCGCCCTCGAGAAGCAGCCGATCGAGCCGGCGATTGCCGCCGCGGAAGTCGCGGCCGAAGCACCGGCAGAGAGCGCGCCCGCCGCCCCCTGAGGAAATGAGAGACGAAGATGGCTGAAATCACCGCCGCGCTGGTCAAGGACCTGCGCGAGAAGACCGGCGCCGGCATGATGGATTGCAAGCGCGCCCTGGGCGAGACCGCCGGCGACCTCGAAGGCGCGGTCGACTGGCTGCGCAAGAAGGGGCTGGCGCAGGCCGCCAAGAAGGCGGGCCGCGTCGCCGCCGAAGGGCTGGTCGGCGCTGTCACCAAGGGCGATGTCGGCGCCCTGGTCGAGGTCAATGCCGAGACCGATTTCGTCGCGCGGAACGAGCAGTTTCAAGGTTTCGTGCGCACCGTGACGGACCTCGCGCTGTCGGTCGAGGATCTCGACGGCCTGAAGGCCGCCAGCTATCCCAATACCGGGCGTAACGTCGCGGACGAGCTGACGCAGATGATCGCCACCGTCGGCGAGAACATGAACCTGCGCCGGGCCGCGCGCCTCGCCGTGTCGCCGGGCGTGGTGGTGTCGTACATGCACAATGCGCTGGCGCCCAATCTCGGCAAGATCGGGGTGCTGGTGGCGCTGGAATCCAGCGCCGACAACGGCAAGCTGGCCGAGTTGGCCCGCAAGCTGGCGCTTCATGTCGCCGCCGCCAATCCGCAATATCTCGATATCGCCTCGGTCGATCCCAAGGCGCTCGACCGCGAGCGCGACGTGCTGCGCGAACAAGCGCGCGCCTCCGGCAAGGCCGACGCCATCATCGACAAGATGGTCGAGGGCCGGCTGAAGAAATTCTATGAAGAGACGGTACTGCTCGATCAGGTCTATGTCGTCGATGGCGAAACCCGGATCGCGAAGGTCCTGGAGCAGGCGGCGAAGGAATGGGGCGCGCCGGTGACGCTCGCCGGTTTCGCGCGGTTCGCGCTGGGCGAGGGCATCGACAAGGGCACCACCGATTTCGCCGCCGAGGTCGCCGCCCAAGCGAAGAAGTAGGGCGGCCGGCACTGGAAATCGTCGCCGAGTCGGTTAGGGGCGAGACGCGCGCGGGTAAACGTTATATGATCCGGCTGCCGGCGGGGGATCGCCGGTAGACACCGATCCAGGCACCGATTCAGTCGAGCCGATGGCGAACTCTCCGACGCGATATCGTCGCATCCTATTGAAGCTTTCGGGCGAGGCGCTGATGGGTGATCAGCGCTTCGGCCTCGACGGCGACATCGTCGCGCGCATCGCCGACGAGACGAAGACCGTCGCCGCGCTGGGGGTGCAAGTGTGCTTGGTGATCGGCGGCGGCAACATCTTTCGCGGCTTGGCGGGCGCCGCGGCCGGGATGGAGCGTGCCCAGGCCGATTACATGGGCATGCTGGCCACGGTGATTAATTCGCTGGCGATGCAAAGCGCCCTCGAACGCATCAATGTCCCCACCCGGGTGCTCTCGGCCATCACGATGCAAGCGGTGTGCGAGCCCTATATTCGCCGTCGCGCGGTGCGCCATATGGAAAAGGGCCGGGTGGTGATCTTCGCCGCCGGCACCGGCAATCCGTTTTTCACCACCGATACGGCGGCGGCGCTGCGCGCGTCGGAGATGGAATGCGACGCGCTGTTGAAAGCGACCAAGGTGGATGGCGTCTATTCCGCCGACCCGCTGAAACAGCCGGATGCCGACCGCTATGAGCGGCTGACCTATCTCGACGTGCTGTCGCAGGATTTACAGGTGATGGACGCCGCCGCGATCTCGCTGGCGCGCGAAAACCGCATCCCGATCCTGGTCTTTTCCATCCATCATGCCGGCGGTCTGGCCGATGTCCTTCGCGGCAAAGGCCGCTATACCATTATCACCGAGTGAGGCACGAACCGTGAGCGAGGACCCCGTCATCACCGATCTGCGGCGCCGCATGGACGCCGCGCATGAAGTCCTGCGCAAGGAACTGACCGGGCTGCGCACCGGCCGCGCCTCGGCCAACATGCTGGATCCGATCCACGTCGAAGCCTATGGCAACAACATGCCGCTGAAGGAGGTCGGTACGGTCAGCGTGCCCGAACCCCGCCTGCTGGTGGTGAATGTGTGGGATCGCGGCGTGGTCAAGGCGACCGAGAAGGCGATCCGCGAGGCCGGGCTCGGCCTCAATCCGCAGACCGAGGGGCAGACTATCCGCGTCCCGATTCCGGAATTGAGCGAGGACCGGCGCAAGGAATTGACCAAAGTCGCGGCGAAATATGCCGAGGCCGCCCGGGTCTCCGTGCGCAACGTCCGGCGCGACGGTATCGACGCGCTGAAGAAGAAGGAAAAGGCGCACCAGATCACCGAGGATGTGCTGCACCGGCTGGAAAAAGAGGTCCAGGCGCTGACCGATTCCGAAATTAAGAAGATCGATACCATCCTGGCGCAAAAGGATCGGGAAATCCTGCAGGTTTGAGGCGATGCTCCACTCTCTTTCGATGCGTGCGCTGCCAGCCCATATCGCCATCATCATGGATGGTAATGGCCGTTGGGCGAAGGCGCGTGGCCTGCCGCGCGTCGCGGGCCATCGGCGCGGCGCCGACGCGGTGCGGCGCACGGTGGAGGCCGGGATCGAGCTCGGCATTTCCTATCTGACGCTGTACGGGTTTTCGTCCGAGAACTGGAAGCGCCCGGCCGGCGAGGTCCATGATTTAATGGGCCTGCTGCGTCATTATTTGCGCGCCGAAATCGCCGATCTGCATCGCAACGGGGTGCGCCTGCGCATCATCGGCGATCGCGAACGGCTCAGCGCCGACATCATTACGCTGATCGACAATGGCGAGCGGCTGACCCGCGACAATGAGCGCCTGCATCTGACCATCGCGCTGTCCTATGGCGGCCGCGCGGAGATTGCGCTGGCGGCGCGCCGGCTGGCGCAGCTCGCGGCGCAAGGCGAGCTCGACGCCGATACGATCGACGAAAACGCGGTGGCGGCCCAGCTTTTGACCGTCGATATGCCCGATCCCGACCTCGTCATCCGGACCAGCGGCGAACAGCGCATCAGCAATTTCCTGCTATGGCAGTCGGCCTATGCCGAGCTGGTGTTCACCGAGACCTATTGGCCGGATTTCGGCAAGGCCGACCTGGAACAGGCGATCAGCGATTTTTGCGGTCGGGAACGCCGGTACGGCGCCACCGTCGAATCGCGCTGATGAACGGCGACGGCGTGGCGGTGCGCCGCGCCGGCCCGCTGCTTCTGCGTATTCTCTCCGCCCTGGTGCTGGTGCCGGCGTCGCTGGCGGCGGTGTGGTTCGGGCCGCCCTGGCTCACCCTTTTGGTCGCCGCCGCCGGGCTTGCCATGGGGTGGGAATGGGGGCGCCTGACGGATGGCGGGGTCTTCGGCCGGCGCGGCTGGGTGATCGTTGCGACGGTTATCGTGGCGGTCGCGGGTGTGGCGGCGGGCCGGCCGTTGGCGGCGCTGGTGGTGGCGGCGATCGGCGCGGTGGCAGCCGCTTTGGTGGGGCGGGGGGAGCGGCCATGGGCCGCGCTCGGCACATTGTGGATCGTGGCCGGCTGCGTCGCCTTCCTGTGGCTGGATGGCGCCGCCCAGGGCGGACGATGGGGCATCGTTTGGCTGCTCGGCCTCGTGTGGGCGACCGATATCACCGCCTATTTCGTGGGAAAATCGCTCGGCGGCCCGCGGCTTGCGCCACGATTAAGCCCCAATAAGACCTGGTCCGGCGCGGCTGGTGGGCTGCTCGGCGCCGCTCTGGTTGGCCTCGTCGCGGCGCTCCTGGCGGCGGCGCCGATCCTTTCAGTGATCGCGATCAGCCTGGGGCTCAGCGTCTGCGCTCAGGCCGGAGATTTGGCGGAATCCTGGGCCAAACGGCATTTTGGCGTGAAGGATGCTAGTAACCTCATCCCCGGCCATGGCGGCATGTTGGACCGACTCGATGGCTTGCTGGCGGCGGCGATCACAGCCGCGTTATTAACCATTGTTTTAGGCGGCGCCGCTCTGGATTTAGGTTAGCCGAACCACAATTTTGCCAAAGAGTCTGGACAAATTCCTGCTATCGTCGAGTCGCGACTCGGGGTAATTGGTTCCCCCGTCCGGACCGCAAGGGAAATGGATCGCGCGCCATGGGATTTTTGACCGGTAGTCTTGGCTATATCGTGCCGTTCCTGATCGTGCTGACGATATTGGTGTTTGTGCACGAGCTCGGCCATTATCTGGTGGCGCGCTGGAACAAGGTGCGGATCGAGGTGTTTTCGATCGGCTTCGGGCCCGAAATCTTCGGCTGGACCGATAAGACCGGTACCCGCTGGAAGGTCAGCGCCTTGCCGCTGGGCGGTTACGTCAAGATGTTCGGCGAGGGCGAATTGGGCACCGCCGAGGGCGGCGTTCCGGTGGAGATGAGCGCGGCGGACCGCGCCGGCTCGTTCAAGCATAAACGCCTGTCGCAGCGCGCCGCCGTGGTGGTCGCCGGGCCGGTCGCCAATTTCATCTTCGCGATCATCGCCTTCGGGCTGGTGTTCGCCACCGTCGGCCAGAGCGTCACCAAGCCGATTGTCGGCCAGGTTATGAAGGATTCCGCCGCCGCCAGCGCGGGACTTCAGCCCGGCGACCGCTTCATCTCGGTCGACGGCACCAAGATCGCGCGGTTCGAACAGATTCAGCAGATCATCGGCCTCAACACCGGCACCGCGATCCCCATCGTCGTCGAGCGCGACGGCAAGGATGTGACGCTGGCGGCGACGCCGCGGATCATCACCGACACCGACCATTTCGGCAATCAGCACAAGATCGCGCGGCTGGGCATTCAAGCCAAAGCCGGCGAACTGGTGCGGCTCGATCCCGCCTCGGCGGTGTGGCACGCGACGCAGCAGACCTGGTACATCACGGCCGGCACCATGGAGGTGCTGGGCCAGATGGTATCGGGCCGGCGCTCCGGGGATGAATTGAGCGGCCCGGTCGGTATAGTACGCATGTCCGGCGAAGTGGCGCAGGGCGGGGTGATCGCGCTCATTGGGTTCATGGCGGTGCTGTCGATCAATCTCGGCCTGATCAATCTGTTCCCGATCCCTGTCCTTGACGGCGGACACCTGCTGTTCTATGTCGCTGAGGCGATCAGAGGGAAGCCGCTGGGCAACCGGGCCCAGGAATACGGTTTCCGCCTCGGGCTCGCCTTGGTGCTCACCCTCATGGTGTTCGCGACCTGGAACGACTTCACCAGGATCGGGATTGTCGCGTTCATCCAAGGCTTGGTTACCTGAACCGCGCGCGAAAGACGGTCGATCAGAACGGCGGGGGATAGTGTTGCGATATAAATGGGCTATCGTGGCGGTGTGCGCCGCAATTGTCGGTGCCTCGGCCATCGTGGTCTCATTGCCGCGGGTGAGCAGCGCCCAGGTCGCGCCTGGCGGCACCATTTCCGAAATCCGTATCGAGGGCACCGAGCGCGTCGAGCCGGAGACCGTCAAATCCTATATGACGGTTCAGCCGGGCGACCCCTTCGATTCCGAGCGCATCGACCGCACCCTCAAGGCATTGTTCAACACCGGGCTGTTCGCCGATGTGCGGCTGAGCCGGGACGGCAACGCGCTGATCGTCAAGGTGGTGGAGAATCCGGTCCTGAATCGTGTCGCGTTCGAGGGCAATCGCAAGCTGTCGGATGAAACGCTGACCGCCGAGGTCCAGGAAAAGCCGCGTCAGGTGTTTACCCGCACCAAGGTCGAAAGCGATGTGCGCCGCCTCCTCGAACTCTATCGCCGCAGCGGGCGGTTCGCGGCATCGGTGGACCCGAAGATCATCAAGCTGCCGCAGAACCGCGTCGATCTGGTGTTCGAGATTTCCGAGGGCGCGGTCACCGAGGTGCGCAGCATCAATTTCGTCGGCAATGGCCATTTCAGCGCCAGTAAGCTGCGCGGCGTGATCATGACCAAGGAGTCACGCTGGTATCGCTTTCTCAGCACTGATGACAATTACGACCCGGACCGCATCACCTACGATCGCGAGCTGCTGCGTAAATTCTATCTCAGCGAAGGGTACGCCGATTTCCGCGTCGTCTCCGCCATCTCGGAACTGACCCCGGCGCAGGACGGGTTTCTCATCACCTTCACGGTGGCCGAGGGGGCGCGCTATCGCTTTGGCAAGATCACCGTCCAAAACCAGTTCAAGGATGTCGCCGCCAGCCAAATCCGCGCCGCGATCCCGGCCAAGGACGATGCCTGGTACAATGCCGACCTGATCCAGAAGTCGATCACCAACCTCACCGACACGCTGGGCAATCACGGCTACGCGTTCGTCAACGTCGCGCCCAACATCCACCGCGATCCGGTGAAGCATGTCATCGACGTGGCCTTCACCATCAAGGAAGGCCCGCACGTCTATGTCGAGCGGATCGACATCAACGGCAATGTGCGCACTCTGGACAAAGTGATCCGCCGCGAGTTCCGGCTGGTTGAAGGCGACGCCTTCAACAGCACGAAGCTGACGCGGTCGGAACAGCGCGTCAAGAATCTCGGCTTCTTCAAGAAGGTGGACGTCACCAACAAGCCCGGCAGCGCGCCGGACAAGACGGTGCTGAACGTCAACGTGCAGGAGCAATCGACTGGCGAATTCTCGGTCGGTGTCGGCTATTCGACGGCCGAGGGCGCGCTGGCAAATATCGGCGTTCGCGAGCGCAATCTGCTCGGCACCGGCGACGATCTGCGTATCAGCACCCTGGTCGCCTTCCTGACCCAGCAATTCGATTTGAGCTTCACCGAGCCGTACTTCCTCGACCGGAACCTCGCGGCGGGCTTCGATCTGTTCGCGATGAACAACAATTTCCAGTCGTTCGCGCAGTACAATCAATTCTCCTACGGCGCCGTGCTGCGCGCCGGCTATCAGATCGACGAGGATTTGCGGCAGACGCTGCGCTACACCATTCGGTCGGACAAGATCGACGACATTCTGACGACGGCATCACCCTACATCCTCGAGGGCGAGGGCACGCGCTGGACCTCGGCGGTGGGCCAAACCCTGCTATTCGACCGGCGCGACAACCGGTTGACGCCGACCGCCGGCTATTACGCGTCGTTCTCCACCGACCTCGCCGGGCTCGGCTTCAGCACCCGCTATTTCCGCGCGGTGGTGAAGGGCGGCTATTATTACTCCGTCTTTCCTGACTGGGTGGTGAGCCTCTCGGGCGAGGCCGGGAAGATCGTCGGTATCGGCCAGCCGGTTCAGCTCGAGGATCGCTTCTTCGTCGGCGGCGACAATCTGCGCGGCTTCCAGGTTGGCGGCGTCGGCCCGCATGACACCAGGACGTCGGACTCGCTGGGCGCCAACAATTATTATGTCGGCACCCTCAATCTCGATTTCCCGCTGGGCTTGCCGGCGGAACTGGGCGTGCGCGGCCATACGTTTGTCGATTTCGGTTCCGCCTGGGGTGTCAACGAGACGCCGGTCGCCGGGCATCCGATCGGCGATTCGGCCAGCATTCGGGTCTCGCCCGGCATTGGTGTTGCCTGGAAATCGCCGCTCGGCCCCATCAATCTCGATCTTGCCTATGCCGTGATAAAGGAACCCTACGATCATCGGCAATTGCTGTGGGTCAGCTTTGGAACAAAGTTCTAGCAACGAGGTTTTCACCATGCGGTTTTGGTTACCAGGCGCGGCACGGCGCGCGATGATGACGGGCATGTGCGCGATGCTGCTCGCCGGCCCCGCGCTGGCCGCCGATACGAGCGCCGACAAGGACAAAGGCGCGGCGCTGGTGCCGGCGATCCTGATCGTCGATATCCAGCAGGTGCTGCACGATTCGAAGGCCGGGAAGGGTGTCCAGGCATCGCTCAGCCAGGAATCGCAGACCTATTCCAAGGAGGTCGCGCGCCAGGAGGACGATCTGCAAAAGATGCGCTCCGATCTCGAGCGCCAGCGCACGGTGTTGTCGGCCGCCGCGTTTGACAGCAAGGCCAAGGCGCTGCAACAGCATTATCAGGAGCTGCGCCGGGCGGTTCAGGCCAAGCAGCAGGGGTTGGAAAAATCCTATAGTGAGGCGATGCTGAAGGTCGACAAGGCGGCGCTAAACATCATCGCCGAACTGGCGAAGGAGCGCGGGGCCAATCTGGTGCTCGCCAAGCAGGCGACGATTTTACAGCCGGCGACCTCCGACGTGACGGCGGAAGTGGTGACGCGGCTCGACAAGGCGCTGCCTTCGGTCGCCGTCAGCATGCCGAAGAGCAGCGACAGCGCGACCCCGCGCCGGCGCGATCGTCGCAAGGACGAAGCCGCCCAAAAGCGCTAAGCATGGCGGATTCGCGATTCTTCAAGGTGGCCGGTCCCTATACGGTCGCCGAAATCGCGGTCCGCACCGGGGCGTCCGTGGCGGGCGCGGCCGCGCCCGAACGCGTGCTGCGCGACGTGGCGCCGCTGCAAAGCGCGGCGGCCGACCAGCTTGCCTTTCTCGACAATCGCAAATATCGCGACGCGCTGCGGCGCTCCGCCGCCGGCGCGGTGCTGGTCCACCCCGCGATGGTTCATGAGGCGCCGCCCGAATTGTGCCTTCTGGTGACCGAGCGGCCGCATCGCGCCTATGCCGTGGCGGCGCAAGCCTTTTACCCCGAGCCGCCGCCGGTGGCGTGGCTCTCGCCCCACGCGGCAATCGACCCCACCGCGACGATCGGCGAGGGCAGCCGGGTCGAGCCCCATGCCGTAATCGGCGCCGGCGCGCGGATCGGCCGCCGCTGTGCCATCGGCGCCGGCAGCGTGATCGGGCCCGGCGTGGTGCTGGGCGACGATGCGCGGGTCGGGCCGCTGGTCTCGGTCGCCTATGCCATCATCGGCGCGCGGGTCCGATTGTTCCCGGGCTGTCGCATTGGGCAGGACGGCTTCGGCTTCTCCGTCGATGCCGAGGGTTTCGTCAAGATTCCGCAGCTTGGCCGTGTCATCATCGGCGACGACGTCGAGGTCGGCGCCAATGCCACGATCGATCGCGGCGCCGGCCCGGACACAGTGATCGGCAGCGGCACCATGATCGACAATTTGGTTCAGGTGGCGCACAACGTTCAGGTCGGGCGAAATTGCATCCTGGTAGCCCAAGCCGGTATTTCCGGCAGTACCCGGCTTGGCGACTTTGTCACCATCGGCGGACAGGCCGGAACGGTCGGTCATATCGAGATCGGCTCCGGCGCGCGGATCGGCGGCAAGGCCGGCGTCACCAATAACGTACCGGCGGGCGAGATCCTGGTAGGATCGCCGGCGGTGCCGATCAATCAACACCACCGCCAGGTCGCGGTGCTGAAACGTCTGGCCGCGAAGAGAGGCGAATAGGATGGAAACGGCGAAAGCCGAGCAGAAGGGCGAAGAGCTGGGGGTCGATCGGATCAAGGAAATGATTCCGCATCGCGAGCCGTTTCTGATGATCGAGCGGCTGGCCGACATCGTGCCTGGAACCAGCGCGATCGGGATCAAGGTGCTGACCGGTCAGGAGGATTTTTTTCGCGGCCATTTCCCCGAACGGAAACTGATGCCGGGCGTCCTGATCGTGGAGACCATGGCCCAGACCGCGGCGGCGCTGGTGGTGTACACGCTCGGCGCCGAGGCCGAAGGCCGGCTGGTTTATTTCATGAGCCTCGACAAGGCGCGGTTCCGCAAGCCGGTGGTCCCCGGGGACGAGCTGCGCGTCAAGGTGGTGTGCATCCAAAATCGCGGCCGGGTGTGGAAGTTCAATGGCGAGGCGATGGTGAAAAGCACCCTGGTCGCCGAGGCCACCTTCACCGCGATGGTCGTCGAGGATTGACCGCGGGCATGGCGGCGATCCATCCGACCGCGATCGTCGAGCCGGGCGCGAAATTGGGTCGCGACGTTCGCATCGGCCCCTTTTGCCATGTCGGTGCCCGCGTCGTACTGGAGGATGCCGTCGAGCTGGTGTCCCACGTCGTCGTGGCCGGGATCACGCGTGTCGGCGCGCGCACCCGCATCTTCCCCTTCGCCTCCATCGGCCATCAGCCGCAGGATTTGAAATATAAAGGCGAGGAATCCCGCCTCGAGATCGGCGCCGACAATATCATCCGGGAATCGGTGACGATGAATCCGGGGACCCAAGGCGGCGGCCTGCTGACCCGAATCGGTGACAGCTGCCTGTTCATGGCGAGCGCGCATGTCGCGCACGACTGCCGCGTCGGCAACCGCGTCATCATGGCCAATAACGTGGCGCTCGGCGGTCACATCGTCATCGGCGATCACGCGTTTCTTGGCGGCCAGTCGGCGGTACATCAATTCGTGCGCATCGGGCCGCATGCCATGATCGGCGGCCTGACCGGGGTGGAGCGCGACGTGATCCCTTATGGCATGGTGGTGGGCGATCGCGCGCGCCTCAACGGCCTCAACATCGTCGGGTTGCAGCGGCGAGGCTTTTCCCGCGACGAGATTCAGGCGCTGCGCACCGCCTATCAGATGATTTTCGGCGAGGAAATCGGCACGCTGGCGGATCGCGTCAACGAGGCCGCCGAGCGCTTTCCCGAGATGCGCCCGGTGCAGGAAATTATCGCCTTCATCCGCGCCGATTCATCGCGCGGCCTGGTGCAGCCCAAAGCGGCGAATGGAGCGTAGGCTCGGCATCATCGCCGGATCGGGTGAGTTGCCGCGACGCATCCGCGACGCGGCCGTCGTCGCCGACCGCCCCATCTTCATCGTCGCGCTCGAAGGCTTCGCCGACCCGGCGCTGGTCGCCGGCATGCCGCATGGCTGGATCAGGCTGGGCGCCGCCGCCGAGGGGCTGAAGCTGCTGCGCGACAACGCGGTTCAGGACATCGTGTTCGCCGGGGGGGTGCGCCGGCCGTCGCTGCTGGCCCTGCGGCCGGATTGGCGTGCGGCCAAATTCATCGCCAAGGCCGGTTTCCGCGCGCTGGGCGACAATGGCTTGCTGACGGCGGTGATCAAGGAAATCGAGGATGAGGGATTCCGTATCGTCGGCGCCGACAGCATCATCGGCGCGGCGCTGGCGACGGCGGGGCCGTTCGGCAAAATCGTGCCCGACGACATCGCGCAACAGGATATCGCGCGCGGCATCATCGCGGCGCGCGCGCTGGGCGCGCTCGATATCGGCCAGGCGGTGATCGTCCAGCAAGGCATGGTGATCGGCGCCGAGGCGGTCGAGGGCACCGAACAATTGATCGCGCGCTGCAAGGGGCTGGCGCTGGACGGGCCGGGCGGGGTGCTGGTCAAGATGGCGAAGCCGGGGCAGGAGCGCCGCGCCGACTTGCCGACCATTGGCCCGCGCACCGTCGAGCATGCGGCGGCGGCCGGGCTGCGCGGCATCGCGGTGGAGGCCGGCGCCGCGCTGATCATCGATCGCGATCGCGTTGCCGCCGCGGCCGACGCGCGCGGCCTGTTCGTTGTCGGCATCCTGGCGCCGTGAGCGCGGCGCCGCTGATCTATCTCATCGCCGGCGAGCCGTCGGGCGATCTGCTGGGTGGCCGGCTGATGGCGGCGCTCAAGGCCGAGACCGGCGACGCGGTGCGCTTCGCCGGCGTCGGCGGCGAGCGCATGGCGGAAGAGGGGCTGCGCTCGCTGATCCCGATGCATGAATTGGCGGTGATGGGGTTTATCGAGGTGCTACCCCATGCCCGCCGCATTCTGGCGCGCATCAAGGAGACGGTGGCCGACATCGCCGCACACCGGCCCGATATCGTCGTTACCATCGACAGTTCGGGCTTCACCTGGCGGGTGGCGCGGCGGCTGCGCGCCGCGGGCAGCCGGGTCACGCTGATCCACATGGTGGCGCCGATGGTGTGGGCGTGGCGGCCGCATCGCGCCCGCGAGATCGCGCGCTGGTACGATCGTCTCCTGGCGCTGCTGCCGTTCGAGCCGCCCTATTTCGAGAAAGTTGGCCTCGCCTGTACCTTCGTCGGCCACCCGGTGATCGAGAGCGGCGCCGATCGCGGCGACGGGCCGGGCTTTCGCGCCCGCCACCACATCGCGCCGGAGAGGCCGGTGCTGACGGTGCTGCCGGGCAGCCGGCGCGGCGAGGTCGAACGCCTATTGCCGATTTTCGGCGCGGCGGTGGCGCTGCTGGCGCCGAGCCATCCGACGCTGCGCATCGTCATTCCGACGCTCGGCCATGTCGCGGGGTTGGTGCGAACGCTGACGGCGAATTGGCCGATTGCGCCGATCATCGTCGCGGGCGAGGTGGAAAAATTCGCCGCCTTCGCGGCGAGCGATCTGGCGCTGGCGGCGTCGGGTACGGTGGCACTGGAGCTGGCGGTGGCGCGGCTGCCGGCGGTGATTGCCTATCGCATCCATCCGCTGACCCATGCCGTGGCGCGGCACATGATCAAGATCCGCTATGCCAACCTGGTGAACCTGCTGCTGGATCGGTTCGCTATTCCCGAGCTCATCCAATATGATTGCAACGCGGCACGGATCGCCGATGCGCTGACGCGCCTCATCGGCGACAAGGCGGCGCGGACGGCACAGCTCGCGGCCTATGATGTGGCGCTCGACCTGCTGGGGCGTGGCGGCGAGCCGCCGAGCCGGCGCGCGGCAAAGCAGATACTGGCGGCACGATCGTCTTGAGGAGGAAGGTAATGGAAGAGGTCAATCCCGGCGGCGCGAAGCTGCTGCACACCATGATCCGCGTCTTCGATCTCGACAAATCGCTCGATTTCTATACCCGGCTGATGGGCATGAATCTTCTACGCAAGCGTGAGGTGCCGCCCGGCCGCTATACGCTGGCCTTCGTCGGCTATGGCGACGAGGATGCCAACGCGGTGGTCGAGCTGACCTATAATTGGGACCAGAAGGAACCTTACGCGATCGGCAGCGGTTTCGGGCATCTGGCGGTCGGCGTGAAGGACGCCTATGCGCTCTGCGACAGTCTCGCCAAAGAGGGCGTCAAAATTCCCCGCAAGCCCGGCCCGCTTCAGCACGGCACCACCGTCATCGCCTTCGTCGAAGATCCCGACGGCTACAAGATCGAGATCATCCAGCGCGGCTGAGAAAAATTTTATTAACCATCAAGACACCAAGGGTACATTTGAAATCGTCGCCCGGCGAAAGCCGGGGTCCATCGTGCCGCTTCGCCATGGGTCCCTCCCCCGGCTTGACCACGGCTTGACCGGGGGATCACGCCGGGATGGTGAGTTTTTCTTGGTGTCGCGTCGTGGCGGTTCAATATTTTTTCTATGCGCCGAGATGGCGCATCAAAATTTCCGCCGTCTCGCGCGGAAACTGGTCGATGAAGAAATGGCTGCCCGGCAGCGAGGCGGTGCGCACATCGGCGCAGCGCTCGCGCCATTCGGCGGCGATGTCGTAATAGCGCGCCATCGGGCCCTTCTCGCCCCAGCAGACGAGGGTCGGGCAGGCGATTTTTTGCCCCAGGTCGGCGCTGTCATGCTCGACGTCGATGATCGCCGCCGCGCGGTAATCGGAACAGGAGCCTTGGATCATCGCGGGATCGCGCCAGCAGCGGCGATATTCCGCCATCATTTTCGCATCGAAATTGTCGAGCGACATATTGCCGAAGCCGCTCATCGCGGTGCCATAGAAATAATCCGGGTCGGCGCCGATCAGCGTTTCCGGAAACGGCGCGGGCAGGGCCAGGAATTGCCAATGCCAATAGGCGCCGACGACCTCGCGCTTGGGCTGCGTCACGAGCTTATGGGTCGGCACGATGTCGAGCACGGCGAGCGAGCGCACCGCGTCGGGATGATCGAGCGCCATGCGATGCGCGGTGCGGCCGCCGCGATCGTGGCCGATGACATGAAACTGGGCGAAGCCGAGCTGCTTCATCGCCGCCACCTGATCCGCCGCCATCGCGCGGAACGAATAGTTCGATTTGTCCGGCAGGCATTTCGGCTTGGATGAATCGCCATAGCCGCGCAAATCGGCGCACACGACCGTATATTTCTCGGCGAGGACCGGCGCGGTCCGCGCCCACATCGCGAGACATTGCGGATAGCCGTGCAACAGCAGCACCGGCGGCCCGGACCCGCCCACGACGCAATTGATCGTGACCTCGCCGGTGTCGATGCGGTGGCGGGCGAAGCTGTCGAACATTCGGTTAGTTAACAGTGTTCAGTCATCAGTTGTCAGTAAGAAAACTGATAACTGACGACTGCAAACTGTCAACTAATCCACGAACGCCATGGTTTTTTCCGCCGGTTGCGCGGTGTCGACGGTAAACTCGATATGGCCCAGCGTCCAATCGGTCATGCCGACCGTGGCCGCCGTGGGATTGAGGAGCTTTAGCCCCGGCGCGTGCCAGGCCGCGGTGTCGAGGGTGATGTGCTGGTTGCCCTTGTCATTGTCGGAAAAACTACTCTCGATCGACAGCCCCGCCAGGATCGGCTTGCCGTCGAGCGTGCACAGATTGACCGTCGGCAATTGGTTGAAGCGCGTGCCCGGCAACGGCTCCCGCTCGCTCAGCAGAAATTCCATCACCTGCTTGCCGCCGGCTTTCACCGTGCCGAGCGCGCGATAATGCTCGTTGCGGATCGCGACCTCGCCGGCGGCGACGCGATAGCCCCAGCGCGAGGAGAGCTCTTTGCGCGCCGCCTCGTTGTCGCAGAACGCCTGCAGCAGGAAGAATGTCGGGCGCGGGCCGACGCGGGCGGCGACGCGAACTTCGGCGAGGCCGAACGGCCCGACCGGGCTGTCGGGGATGCGGCTCACCACGATCGAGCAATAGGCGGGCATGCACGGCCGCAGCGACGGCGGCACCAATAGATCGCCGGGCGCGGTTTCGATCTCGCAGCGCGCTTCCATGGTGCGCACGCCCTTGAGGGTCCAGGCTTCGGGCTTCAGGGTCTTAATGGATGGCGCGTCGGCAAGCCAGGCTTTGACGTCGCCGGTTCCATAACGATGCATCGGCATGGGGTTTACTCCGCCGCCTGGGCTTGGGTTTTCTGGAAGTGCGGCATCACTTCCTTCGCGAACAGACGAAGGCTCGCCACCACTTGTTCGTGCGACACGACCTCGACGCAATTCAGCATGAAATTGACGATGTCGACGCCCATTCCCTCCCATTTCTTCAATTCGCGCACGATGTGGTATGGGTCGCCGATGGCGATGCCCTCGCGCGGATTGCCGGCGAGTTGCGCGCGGAGCTGTGAGAGCAGGCCGCCATGCGCGCCCGGCTTCGACGGCAGCGCCTCGGGATTGTGCATGAACTGGACCGCCAGCGGCTGGAACATGCTGGTGATGCCGCCGCCGACCTGTTGCGCGATTTTGTCGTCTTCGTGGCAGTAGAGGAAATTGATGGTCGCGACCTTGTCATTGACGAAGGCGCCGACCGGCTCGCAATTCTGAATCGTCTTGCGATAGCGTTTCAGCACCTGGTCCTGGACCGACATCGGCGCGAAGGAAATGCCGAGACTGCCCATGCCGCGCTCGGCGGCGTCGAGTTCGGTGCCGGCGCTGGACACCGCGACCCACATCGGCGGATGCGGCTTCTGATAGGGCTTCGGCAGGATCGCGCGCTCCGGCATCGAGAAGAACTGGCCCTGATAGGAGAAGCGCTCCTGCATCCACATTTTCGGGATGACATGGACATATTCATCCCAGCTTTTCTTGGTCAGGTCAGGGTCGGCGCCGAACCCGCCGAGTTCGGTCCACGTTGCCGAGCGGCCGGTGCCGACTTCAAGCCGGCCCCCGGAGAAGATGTCCATGGTCGCGGTCCGCTCGGCGATGCGGATCGGGCTCGCATATTGCGGCACGCACACCACGATGGCGTGGCCGATGCGGATCTTCTTGGTCAGCATCGCCGCCGCCGTCAGGAAAATCTCCGGCGACGAGCTGTGCGAATACTCCTCGAGGAAATGATGCTCGGTTGCCCAGACATACTCGAAGCCGAGTTCTTCCGCGACCTTGACCTGCTCCAGCGCGTTCATGAAGACGGTGCGCTCGCTCTCGCGCGTCCAGGGGCGCGGCACGGACAATTGAAAGGCAATCCCGAACTTCATGGCGGTTGTTTCTCCTCACGCATTCGGCGCGGGCTCTCGACGGCCGGCCCGCCCGTAAATGATATTAGGGTTTTGCCATGGCGGCGCCGCCGAACTCAAGCGTGCAATTTCCGGCTATTCCAGTCGCTCTACCCGGCGGAGTGCCGGAAACAGCGTCATCCATAACAACGCGACCAGGACGCTGCCGATGCCGCCCAGCAGCACGGCCGGCATCATCGGATCACCGCAGGCCGAACCACGGCGAAGATCGCGCCTCTTGTCAGTGCCGCGATAAAGGTGCATATACACGTACATGAGCAAGGACGACGAATTCCTGGAATGTGCTGGCTGTGTCTGCGCCGGCGTTCGCCGCGCGGCCCGTGCCTTGACGCAGCATTATCAGCGCCATATGCGCGGCACCGGGTTGCGGGACACGCAATTCTCCACCCTGGCGGTCCTGGCCGGCGGCGGCGCCATGCCGGTCGGACGCCTGGCGCGGCGGCTGGGGGTGGAGCGCACGACGCTGACGCGCAACGTGAAGCTGCTCGAGAAAAAGGGCTGGGTGACCTCGTCCGGTGAGGCCGATGCCCGCGTGCATGTCGTCACCATCACGCCGGCAGGCCGGGCCGCGGCACACGCGGCGCTGCCGCACTGGCGCGCCGCGCAGGCGAGCGTGGGGCCGAAGCTGAAGGAATTGCGCCTCGCCGAGTTGCTGGCGCGCGCCGCCTAATTTTTTTGACGAAGAGAGTGTAGATACACGCATGACCGACCGTCAAAAACGCCTGCTCACCGGGCCGATCCTGCCGACCTTGCTGAGCCTCGCCGCGCCGACCGTCGTGGTGCTGATGGTGCAGACCGGCGTCGGCGTCGCCGAGACCTATTTCGTCAGCAATCTCGGCACCGACGCCCTGGCCGGTGTCGCGCTGGTGTTTCCCGCGCTGATGCTGATGCAGATGATGTCGAACGGCGGGATCGGCGGCGGCGTGTCGTCGGCGATCGCGCGCGCCCTCGGCGCCGGCCGCAAGGCCGATGCCGATGCGCTGGTGTTGCACGCCGTGATGGTCGCACTGGTCTTCGGTCTGGTCTTCACCGCCGCGGAATGGTGGGGCGGTCCGGCGCTGTTTCGCGCCATGGGCGGCAATGACGGCGTGCTCGCGGCCGCGCTGGGCTATGGCAATGTGGTGTTCGCGGGCTCGATCTTGATCTGGCTTACCAGTCTGCTGGCGGCGGCCTTGCGGGGGGCGGGCAATGTCATCGTCCCTGCGCTGGTGACGCTGATCGGCGCAATCATCATCGTGCCGCTGTCGCCGTCGCTGATCTTCGGCTGGGGGCCGCTGCCGCGCATGGGCGTTGCCGGCGCGGGCGTCGCGGTCATCATCTACTACATCGTCGCCACCGTGGCTCTGACCGTCTATCTGCGCGTGGGGCGCGGCGTGTTGCGCCTGCCACTCGATCCGCGCCTGATCCGGTGGGGGCTGATGCGTGACATTCTTCGGGTCGGCGGCCTCTCGGCGATCAGCACGGTACAGATGAATCTGACCGTCGCCATCGTGACCGGCCTGGTTGGACGCCTTGGCGCCGATGCGGTGGCGGGCTATGGCATCGCGTCACGGCTCGATTATCTCCTGATCCCGCTGGTATTCGGCCTCGGCACCGCTGGCCTCACCATGGTCGGGCTGCATATCGGCCACGGCGACTACGCCCGCGCGCGGCGCATCGCCTGGACCGGCGCGGTGCTGGCCACCGCCGTCACCGAGGTGATCGGCATCGCGGCGTTTACGGTGCCGCACGCCTGGCTTGGCCTGTTCAGCGACGAGCCCGCGGTGCTTGCCACCGGCACGCTCTATTTCCGCACCGTCGCGCCGTTCTACGGGCTGCTCGGCCTGGGCATGATGCTGTATTTCTGCGGGCAGGGCGCCGGCCGCGTGTTCTGGCCGGTGTTGGGTGGGCTGGCGCGGCTGCTGATCGCGGGGCTGGGCGGCTGGCTGATCGTGGCGCAATTTGGCCTCGGCCTGCCGACGCTATTCGTTGCCGTGGCGGCCGCGTCGATTGCCTATGGCGGCATCACCGCGATCGCCGCGGCCGTCGGACCGTGGCGGCCGGCATCGAGGCCGGCGCCGCGCGTCCAGCCGGTTCGCGCTACTTAACCGGGTAGTTGCGCCGCGTTGCGCCGGAGAACAGCTGGCGCGGGCGGCCGATCTTCTGGTCGGGATCCTCGATCATCTCGTTCCATTGCGCGACCCAGCCGACGGTGCGGGCGATGGCGAACAGCACGGTGAACATCGAGGTCGGGAAGCCCATCGCCTTGAGGATGATGCCCGAATAGAAATCGACATTGGGATAAAGCTTGCGCTCGATGAAATACTCGTCCGAGAGGGCGATATGTTCCAGCTCCATGGCGAGCTCGAGCAGCGGCTCGTCCCGCGCATCGCCAAGCTGATCCAGCACCTCGTGACAGGTCGCGCGCAGCACCGTCGCGCGCGGGTCGAAATTCTTGTAGACGCGGTGGCCGAAGCCCGAAAGTCGGAAATTATCGTTCTTGTCTTTGGCGCGCTCGATGAATTCGGGGATGCGGTCCTTGGTGCCGATCTCGTTCAGCATCTTCAGCACCGCCTCGTTGGCGCCCCCATGCGCGGGACCCCAGAGTGAGGCAATGCCGGCGGCGATACAGGCGAAGGGGTTGGCGCCCGACGATCCCGCGAGCCGCACCGTCGAGGTCGAGGCGTTCTGCTCGTGGTCGGCGTGGAGAATGAAGATCTTGTCCATCGCCTTCGCCAGCACCGGATTGGTGACATATTCCTCGCACGGCACGGAGAAGGTCATGCGCAGGAAATTCTCGGCATAGCCCAGCTTGTTCTGGGGATAGACCAGCGGCTGGCCGGTCGAATATTTATAGGCCATCGCGGCGATGGTCGGCATCTTGGCGATCAGCCGATAGCTCGCGATCATGCGCTGGCGCGGGTCGTTGATATCGGTCGAATCGTGATAGAAGGCTGACAGCGCGCCGACCACGCCGCACATCACCGCCATCGGATGGGCGTCGCGGCGAAAGCCCCGTAGAAAGCTCGCGAGCTGTTCATGCACCATGGTGTGCAGCGTGATGTCGCGCACGAATTTCTTCTTCTCGTTGCCGTCCGGCAGCTCGCCTTTAAGCAGCAGATAGGCGACCTCCATGAAGTCGCTGTGCTCGGCAAGCTGTTCGATCGGGTAGCCGCGATAAAGCAATTCACCCTTGTCGCCGTCGATGAAGGTAATCTTGGAATCGCAGCTGCCGGTCGAGGTGTAGCCCGGATCGAAGGTGAACATGTCGAGCTCGCCATAGAGCTTTCGGATGTCGATCACCTTGGGCCCGACAGTGCCGGACAGGATCGGGAAGCTCGCCGATTTTCCGGTCGAATTGATGGTGATGGTCGCGGTTTCCTTGGCGGCGGCTTTGGTGGTGTTTTTTGTCTCGGCCAAGCTCATGGCAACACTCCTCGATAAGTCCGGAATGGCGTATGCTGCGCTGCAACAAACGAAGCATAAGCCGGTTGATTGATCGAATCAAATATCCTGTCAGGCCACGGGTGCGGCCGGCGCGATCGCATCCCGCAGGCGGCCCAACGTCTCGTCCCGACCCAATATCGACATGACGGAAAAGAGGGGGGGCGAGCTGGTTGAGCCGGTGATGGCGACGCGCAGCGGCTGAGCCACGGCCCCAAGCTTCACCCCGCGCTGTTCGGCATAATCGCGGGTCAGCGCCTCGAGCGCCGTTGGGTCCCACGCCGCGCCGGCGAGCGGCGCCGCCAGCCCAGCCAACAATTCCCGCGCTGCCGGGTCGAGCAGCTTCGCGGCCTTGGCGTCCATCATGATTGGTCGTTTGGCGACATAAAATCCCGCACTTACAGTAAGTTCTTCTATTGTCTTCGCGCGAGACTTAAGATCAGGAAGCGCCGCTTTGAGGCGCGCCGCCAGCGGATCGTCCGGTGCCACGCCGAGGGCCGGCAGCATCAGGGCCAGCAAGCAATCATCGGCCGCCTCGCGGATATAGTGGCCGTTGAGGTTGGCCAGCTTGGCGAAATCGAACCGGGCGGGCGACTTGCCGATGCCGTCAATGTCGAACCAGGCAATGGCCTCTTCGGTCGAGATGATTTCGTCATCGCCATGGCTCCAGCCCAGGCGTAGCAGATAGTTGCGCAGCGCCTCGGGCAGATAGCCCATGTCGCGATAGGCATCGACGCCGAGCGCGCCATGCCGTTTCGACAGTTTCGCCCCATCCGGCCCGTGGATCAGCGGCACATGGGCGAATTCCGGCACCTCCCAGCCCAGCGCGCGATAGATCTGGGTCTGGCGGAAGGCATTGGTGAAATGATCGTCGCCACGAATCACGTGGCTAATCCCCATGTCGTGATCGTCGACCACCACCGACAGATTATAGGTCGGCGTGCCGTCGGCGCGCAGGATGATGAGATCGTCGAGCTGTTGGTTCGCGACCGTGACCTCGCCCTGCACATGGTCGCGGATCGTGGTGGCGCCGTCGCGCGGCGCCTTGAGGCGAACCACCGGCGCGATATCGGGCGGCGCATCGCGCGGGTCGCGGTCGCGCCACACCCCCTCATAGCGGATAGAGCGGCCCGCCGCCTTGGCCTGGTCGCGCATCGCGGCGAGATCGGCCGGCGACTCATAGGCCTGATAGGCGTTGCCCGATGCCAGCATCTGGCGCGCCGCGTCGGCATGCTGCTCCAGCCGGTCGGACTGATGGACGATGTCGCCGTCCCAATCGAGGCCGAGCCAGTTGAGGCCATTGACGATCGCCTCGACCGCCGCGACCGTGGAGCGGGCGCGGTCGGTGTCCTCGATGCGCAGGCGGAACTGCCCGCCGACATGCTTGGCATAGAGCCAGTTGAACAACGCGGTGCGGGCGCCGCCGATATGAAGGAACCCGGTGGGCGAGGGGGCGAAGCGGACAATGACGGTCATGGCCGCTCTTTAGCACATAAGTAAATTCGCGTAGAGTCATCGCATGTCATCCGCCAGCGTCCCGGTATCGGGCGGCGCCGCCGCGCACCCGCCGGCGCGATGGTGGCGTGCGCCTTGGGGCTTGGCGCGGTGGTTTGGCGATAATCTGGCGGCCGAGCGGGGGCGCTGGGCCCTGTGGCTGCCCGGGTTCATCGGGGCCGGCATCGGGATTTATTTCTGGCTCACCGCCGAACCGCCGCTATGGCCGGCGCCGGTCGGCATTGGGGTGGCCCTGGTGGCGGGGGTGGCCGCGCTATGGCGGGTGCGCTTCGCCGCGGGACTGGTTCCCGCCGTGGCGTTGCTTGCGCTATCGCTTGGCTTTGGGCTGGCGCAGTTCCAGACCTGGCTGGTGGCGGCGCCGGTGCTGCACCATCGCTTGGGACCGGTGGTCGTTCAAGGACGGCTGGTGGCGGTCGATCCGCTGCCGGAGGGCACGCGCCTTCTGATCGCGCCGCGTAACATCGAGCGGCTTGATCCGCGCGACGTGCCGGCGCGGGTCCGGGTGCGGCTGCGGCATGGCCCGTCCGGGCTGGTACCGGGCGCGTGGGTCGAGGTGCGCGCCATTCTGATGCCGCCGCCAGGTCCGGCGATGCCGGGCGCCTATGATTTTCAGCGCCGCGCCTGGTTCGACCGGCTCGGCGCGGTGGGCTTCGCCCTGGGCGCGCCGACGCCGATCGCGGCGCCCGACGGCTCGGGGCCAAGCCGGCTTTGGGCGATCATCGAGGCGACCCGGACCCAAGTCGCCGGCCGCATTCACGCCGCGTTGCCGGGCCCCACCGGCGCCATCGCGGCGGCACTGATCACGGGCGAGACCCACGCCATCCCGCCCCAGGATGCCGGCGCGTTCCGCGATGCCGGGCTCGCGCATATCCTGGTCATCGCCGGCCTTCATATGGGCATGGTGGCGGGCATCGTGTTCTTCGCCCTGCGCGCCGCCCTGGCGCTGATCCCGTTCGTGGCGTTGCGCTATTCCACCAAGAAATGCGCGGCCGCCGGCGCGTTTCTCGTCACCTTCTTCTATTTGCTGCTGTCGGATGCAACCGTGTCGTCGCGCCGTGCCTTCGTCATGTGCGGGCTGATGTTGCTCGGCATCATGCTGGATCGCGTCACGCTGTCGTCGCGCACGCTCGCTTATGCCGCGATCGCGATCATGGTGCTGGCGCCCGAAAGCGCCACCGGCCCCAGTTTCCAGATGTCGTTCGCGGCGGTCGCGGGGCTGGTCGCCAGCTATGAGGCGCTGCGGCCGCGCCTCTCGGCATGGCATATCGGCGCCGGCCGCGCCCGCCGCTTCGCGCTTTATCTCTTCGGCATCGCGCTGACGACCGTGGTGACGACCGTCGCGACCATGCCGTTCACAATCTATCACTTCAACCGGTTCCCGCTGTACTCGGTGGCAGCGAACATCGTCGCGGTGCCGATCACCGGCTTCTGGATCATGCCCTGGGCGGTGCTGTCCTGCCTGCTGATGCCGTTCCATTTCGAGGCGGCGGCGCTGACCCCGATGGGGTGGGGCATCGACATGGTCGCGGTGATCGCGCACGGCGTGACGGCGCTGCCCGGTGCGGTGCTGCGGGTGCCGAGCATGCCGCCCGAGGGGCTGGTGCTGCTCGCCGTCGGCGGCTTGTGGCTGTGCGTCTGGCAGCGGCGCTGGCGCCTGCTCGGCTTGGTGCCGATGGCGGCGGGCTACGCGACGCTGTTATTCGTGGTGCCGCCGGATATCCTGATCTCCAGCGACGCCAAACTGGTCGCGGTTCGTTCCGCCGCGGGCGGATACATGCCATCGCATGCGCGCGGCGGCACCTGGACCGAGGATAATTGGACCCAGCGCGCCGCCGCTTCGCTGGGCGCGGCGTGGCCGAAACTGGGTGACAGCAAGGATGGCCGGTTGCGCTGCAACGAGGCTGGCTGTGTCTATCGCCTCCAGGGTCAAACCGTTGGCGTCGTCCGCAGGCGCGCCGACGTCTCGGCGGCGTGTCGTACCGCCGACCTGGTCATCAGCCCGGTTGCGGCGCATTTCAATTGCCGGGGCGCCCGTCTGATCGACAGTGTCGACACCTGGAAGCATGGCGGCCACGCGATCTGGCTATCGCCGCGGGGCGTCGCCATCGAAAGCGTCGCCGATTGGCGCGGCCAGCGGCCCTGGACGCACGATCCGGTCAAGATTCGAGCCGCGCCGGTTCCCGAGACGCGACCGAGACCGCCGCTAATGCCGGCGCCGCCGCCCGCTACGCCATCGACCAATGGATCGAACGCATTGCTCGCCGGGATGAGCGACTAATATTTCCGCAACAGCCCCACCAGCCGGCCTTGGACCTTGACCCGGTCGGGGCCGAAGATGCGGGTTTCATAGCTTTTGTTGGCGGCCTCAAGCGCGATCGAATCGCCGCGCCGGCGTAAACGCTTCAGTGTCACCTCGGTATTGTCGATCAGCGCGACCACGATGGCGCCGTTATCGGCGTTATCGGTGCGCTGAAGGATCACCGTATCACCGTCGAGAATCCCGGCATCGACCATGCTGTCACCGGCGACTTCGAGCGAATAATGCTCGCCCTGGCCCAGCATGCCGGCGGGAATGCCGATGGAATTGGATTGGTCGCGCAGCGCCTCGATCGGCGTGCCGGCGGCGATCCTGCCCAGCAGCGGCAGCTGCACCACTTCGCCGCCGCCATTGCTAGGCGCGGAGGCGGCGGGCAGAGCGGCCTTGAAATCCCCCCGGATCACGGTCGGCGAGAACCGGCCCTTGCCGTCCCCATTGCGCGCGCGGGTCAGCGGGATTGCTGTTTGCTCGGGCAGCTTGATCACCTCCAGCGCGCGGGCCCGATGCGGCAGGCGCTTGATGAAGCCGCGTTCTTGCAGCCCCGTGATCAACCGGTGGATGCCTGATTTTGATCGCAGGCCTAGCGCAAGCTTCATCTCCTCGAAAGAGGGCGAGATCCCGCTTTCGGTTAAACGCTGGTTGATGAAGGAAAGCAGCTCGTATTGTTTGCGAGTCAGCATGGTCGCTCCGAGGCCCCCAAAAGAACAAAACCGCAACTTATATGATGTTCTATTTTAGTTCTTTCGGCACGTCAAGGCTCAAACTATTGATGACGGCTGGAAATCGGCGCGGCGATCTCTTCCAGCGATTTGCGCTCCGCATCGATGCCGATGGCGGCTTCGGTTCCGGCGGCCACCAGCATCAACACCGCGGCGACGATGTAGCCGCCGAACAAGGCCCAGCGGGAACCGGCATCGATCAGCCGGCCGAATACCAGCGGGCCGGCAATGCCGCCGGCGCCGGTGCCGACGGCGTAGAACACCGCGATGACGAGGGCGCGAATTTCCAACGGAAACAATTCCCCGGCCGAGAGGTAGGCGGCGCTGGCGGCGGCGGAGGCGAAGAAGAAGGTGATGCTCCACGCCGCGATCTGGCCTTCGGCCGAAAGCTGGACGGTGGCGAACAGCCATGCTGTTACCGCCAGGAGCATGCCCGCGACGGCGTAAGTCGCGGCGATCATGGTGCGCCGCCCGATCGTATCGAACCAATGGCCTAATAGCAGGGGGCCAAGGAAATTGCCGGCCGCGATCGGCAGGATATAGGTGCCGACATTGGCCGCCGGCACGCCATAGAATTTGGTCAGGATCAGGCCGAGCGTGAAAAAGATCGCGTTATAGAGAAAAGCCTGCGAGGCCATCAACATCACCACCAGCACCGTGCGCCGGCGATAGGTAATCAGCAGCGCGCGAAACAGCGTGCCCAGGCCGAAGCGCGACCGCGGATGAAAGGTCACGGTCGCGGCCGGCGCCGTGGCGCCGTGAAAACCGGCGCGGCGCTCGATATCGGCGATATTGCGTTCCGCCTCGGCGGCATAGCCATGGGTCAGCAGCCAGCGCGGGCTTTCCGGCACATGACGACGTAGCAGCAGGATAAGCAGGCCGAGCACCGCGCCGATGCCGAAGCCGAACCGCCAGCCGATGTCGAGCGGGAACAGCGCCGTGTTGAGCACGATATCGGCGACGCCAGAGCCGATCGCGGCGCCGATCCAGAAGCTGCCATTGATGATCAGGTCGATCCGCCCACGCAACCGCGCCGGCATCAACTCGTCGATCGCGGAATTGATGGCGGAATACTCGCCGCCGATGCCGAACCCGGTGATCAGCCGGAAAATGGCGAAACTCCAGAAGCTCCAGCTAAGGGCCGATAGCGCCACCCCGACAAGATAGACCGCGAGGGTGATAAAAAACATGCGCTTGCGGCCGAGCCGGTCGGTCATCCAGCCGAACAGCAGCGCGCCGCACACCGCGCCCGTCACATAGGCCGAGGCGACGGACCCGACCTCCGTGCCCGTCAGGTGCAGCGTGCCGGGGTCCTGCAATACCCCGCCCATGGCGCCGACAATGGTGACTTCGAGCCCGTCGAGAATCCAGGTGATGCCGAGCGCCACGACCACCAGCAGGTGAAAGCGCGACCAGGGCAGCCGGTCGAGCCGCGCCGGGATGTTGGTGGTGATCGATTCCATGCCGCCCCCGGTGAGGGACGGGGTCACAGCGGCGTGGGCTCGCCGGCGAGCATCATGATGTCGACGGGATCGCCGGCAACGACCGCCGGTGCGTGCGGCGGGCGCACGATCAGGCAATCCGCCGCCGCGAGCAGCGACATCATCGACGAATCCTGCTTGGCGAAGGGCGTTGCCTCGAGCGTGCCGTCGGCGAGGCGGGTGAGGCCGCCGCGCAGATAATCCTGCCGCCGGTCATTGGCCTTGAGCGGTGCGGTCAGCCGCGCCTGGTGCAGCACCGGCTCGCGCGGTGTCAGCCCGGATAGTTTCTCGATCGCCGGTTTCAGGAACAGCAGCGAGCACACCATGGTCGAGACCGGATTGCCGGGCAGGCCGATCATCGGCCGGCCGCGAAACGTGCCGACCATCAGCGGCTTGCCCGGCCGCATCGCGATCTGCCAGAAATCCAGCACCAGCCCGGTCTCGCCCAGCGCTTCGCGAATCAGATCATGCTCGCCGACCGACGCGCCGCCGGTGGTCAGCAGCAGATCGATGCCGCTGGCGCAGGCGGCGATGTCTTGCAGGGCACCGGCCTCGTCGGGCGCGATCGGCAGGGCCATCGGAATGCCGCCGCAGCCCTGTACCAGTGCCGCCAGGGCAAAGCTGTTGGAGCTGACGATCTGGTGGGGACCGACCGGATCGCCGGGCAGCACGATCTCATCGCCGGTCGGCAGAATGCCGACACGCGGCCGGCGATGGACGCGCAGCCACGGCCAGTTCATCGCCGCCGCCAGCCCGACATCGCGCGCCGTCAATTGCCGGCCTGCCCTGAGCTTGACGTCGCCCGCGCGGAAATCGAGGCCGGCGTCGCGGACATGGCGTCCGACGCCGCTCGCCTCGTTGACGATGACGGTATCGCCGTCGCGGTCAGTATCCTCCTGGATGACGATGGCGTCGGCGCCGGCGGGCAGGGGCGCCCCGGTGAAAATTCGTACCGCCTCGCCCGGCTGGAGCGGGTGATCATAGCTCTTACCGGCCGGCACCGCGCCGACAACCCGGAGCCGCGCCGGCACGGCCGCGACGTCGGCGGCGCGCACCGCATAGCCATCCATCGCCGAAAGGGCGGCTGGCGGCTGGGTGCGGCGCGCCGCGACATCCTGCGCCAGCACCCGGCCGAACGCCTCGCTGACGGGGATTTGCTCGGTGCCGAGCGGCGAGAGCGTCGCGAGCAGCCGCGCCCGCGCTTCGGCGACCGGAATCATGGCGCGTCGAAACTCCCGGATTTGCCGCCCGATTTATGGGTCAGCCGGATATTTTCGATGCGCATGCCGCGATCCACCGCCTTGCACATATCGTAGATGGTGAGGGCCGCGATGCTGACCGCGGTCAGCGCCTCCATCTCGACCCCGGTGCGCCCGGTCAGCTTGACGGTGGCGGCGATATCGACGGCGTCGCGGGCCGGATCGCAGGTCAGCTCGACCGAAACCGAATTGAGCGCCAGCGGGTGGCACAGCGGGATCAGATCAGGCGTTCGCTTGGCGCCCATGATGCCGGCCAGCCGCGCCACTGACAGGACATCGCCCTTCTTGACGCCGCCCGCCTGGATCAATTGGAGCGTCGCCGGCTGCATGATCACCGAACCGGCGGCGGTGGCGACGCGTTCCGTTTCCGTCTTGGCACTGACATCGACCATGACGGCGCCGCCCCGGTCGTCGAAATGGGTCAGCCCGCTCATGCCGAGGCGCCCGCCGTGGCGCGCGCCAGCAGGGCGCGGGTGGCGGCGGCGACATCGGCCTGGCGCATCAGGCTCTCGCCGATCAGGAAGCAATGCGCCCCGGCTCGCGCCATGCGGGCGAGATCGGCGGGCGTGCCGAGGCCGCTCTCGCTTACCAGCATCCGGTCCGGGGGGATTAGCCGGGCGAGCGCTTCCGTTGTGCCCAGATCGACCTGTAAGCTTTTGAGATTGCGATTATTGATGCCGATGAGGCGGCTTTTCAGCAGGAGCGCGCGGTGAAGTTCCGCCGCGTCGTGGACCTCGATTAGCGCGTCCATGCCGAGATCCAGCGCCACGCTTTCCAGCATCGCGGCGGTATCATCCGATAGCGATGCCATGATGATCAGGATGCAATCGGCGCCCCAAGCGCGTGCCTCATAAATTTGATAAGGATCGACCATGAAGTCTTTGCGCAAGATTGGTAAATCGACTTCCTCGTGTGCCGTTTTAAGAAAATCGAGTGAGCCCTGAAATTCGGGCCCGTCGGTCAAAACAGAGAGACAAATGGCGCCGCCGTCCCGATAGGCGCGCGCCAATGCCGCGGGATCGAAATCTTGGCGGATCAGCCCCTTGCTGGGTGACGCGCGTTTGATCTCGGCGATCAGCCCATAGCGGCCGCCGGCCACCGCGCGCGCCAATGCCGCCTGGAAGCCACGCGGCGCCGGCGCCCGGTCGGCCCGGCGGCGGATTTCGTCGAGCGGCACCGCCGTCTGGGCGGCGGCGACTTCCTGGCGCTTATAGGCATTGATGCGGGCGAGGGTGTCGCTCATCGTGTCACGGTGCGAGCTGGTCGTTGGTGATGGCGATCAGCCGGTCGAGCGCCAGCCGCGCCTTGCCGCCATCAATGGACCGGGCGGCGAGGGCCATCCCCGCCGGCAAGTCCTTGGCGCGCTCCGCCACGATCAACGCGGCGGCGGCATTGAGCAGCACCACGTCCCGCAGCGGCCCGGCCTCGCCGCCGAGCAGCGCGCGCAGCCGCGCCGCGTTCTCACGCGGATCGCCGCCCTTGAGGTCGGCCATCCTTGCCCGCTTCAACCCGACCTCTTCCGGGGTCAGGGTGAAGACCGTGACCTCGCCGCCGCGCAGCGCCGCGACCTGAGTGGTGCCGGCGGTGGTGATCTCGTCCATGCCGTCGCCATGGACCACCCAGGCATGCTCGCTGCCGAGCCGGCCCAGCACTTCGGCGACCGGTTTCACCCATTCGGGCGCGAATACCCCGACCAGTTGGCGTTTTACCCCGGCGGGATTGGTGAGCGGCCCGAGCAGGTTGAAGATGGTGCGGGTGCCGAGCTCGACCCGGGTCGGATTGACGTGGCGCGTGGCGCCATGATGGCGCGGCGCCATCAGGAAGCCGATCCCGGCTTCCCAGATGGCGCGCTTCACCAGCGCCAGGTCGCAGTCGAGATTGACCCCCAGCGCCGCCAGGATATCCGACGCGCCCGATTTGGACGAGAAATTGCGGTTGCCGTGCTTGGCCACCGGCACGCCGCAGCCCGCCACCACGATGGCCGCGGCCGTCGAGATATTGAAGCTGCCGGAATTATCGCCGCCGGTGCCGACCGTATCGATGGCGCCGGGCGGCGCCTCGATGGCCAAGGCGCGGGCGCGCATGGCCCGGGCGGCGCCGGTGATCTCGCTCACGGCCTCGCCGCGCACGCGCAGCCCCATCAGGAACGCGCCCATCTGCGACGGCGTCACGTCGCCGGTCATCATGCGGTCGATGGCGGCGGCGGCCTCGCCCTCGTCCAGGATGCCACCGGCCGCGACCTTGGCAAGAATGGTGCGGAAATCGTGGATCGTGATCATCTCGCTTTATATATCGGGACGAAACGGTTGAGCATAGGAAACACTGGAGGAGAAAGTCGGCGGCCTTGCTCGCCTGCGACGCCGCGCGGACAATGGCGCGATTATCCTCGCGCAGAACGTCGAGCCGCGAGCCGATATAGTCGGCATGGCGCACGGTCGGAACAATGCCGAGCGAGGCGCAGCAAAACGCGGCGTTGATCTCGGCCACCAGCTCCTCGAACCCATACTTCTTGGAGCCGAATGAGCCAGAAAGATCGCGGTTCAGTCGATGCGGCGCGCCGCTGGCGTGACCGAGTTCATGCAGCGCCGTGCGATGCCAGTTGATCGGCTCGAAATAGGCTTGCGGCGGCGGGACCTCCACATAGTCGTGTGCCGGGAGGTAGAAGGCGCGGCTGCCGCCGATGCGGAAGTCGATACCCGTCGCCTTGATCAGCGCCTCGACCTTGGGCTCGATCAGTCCGGGCTCCGGCGGCGGCGCAGCGACCGTGGGATTCTCAGGTAGACCCTCGCACTGCGCCAGGTTGAAGACCGTGAAGCGCTTGAGGAACGGGATCGCCCGCGCTTCCTCGCCGGTCTCCCGCGCTCGCTTCTTCTCGTCGTCGGGAATGAAGCGGTCGGCATAGACGACGGTGGTGCCGTGCTCGCCCGTGCGGACGTTGCCGCCAAGCGAGAGCGCCTGGCGGAAGGTGACCCAGCCCTGGACCGGGAAACCGTGCTCGATTACCGATCCCCAAAGGATCAGCACATTGATCCCCGAATAATTTCGGCCGGTGGCGGCGTTCTTCGGCATGGCGAGCGGCGCTTTCGCCGTCGCCGTTCCCCAGGGCTGCACCCAAGGCACGCGGCCGGCCTTCAGCTCGGCGATGATCTTGGTGGTGATGTCGTCGTAGAGGCTCGTCCGGT
>DATCDN010000070.1:0-24199 GCA_036510675.1 Allostellaceae bacterium | reverse complement strand
AAATGGGCGTGTCTCAGCGACGATTCCCGCCGCTTCGGCCGGGCTTGGCCCGGCCGCCCACGAATTTTTCGTCTTTTGACGGCACCTGCCGCGTGTGCGCGATCCAAAACGCATTCGTGGATGCGCGGGCCAAGCCCGCGCCAGGCGACTAAAACGAGTCGAGAAAACCCACCATAACAACCTATTTTTTTAACCGGACAGCCGTGCCCAATTGGGGGAGAGGGTTGGGTGAGGGGGCCGTCCCGCTTGGCGCGGCCTCACCCGATTTCGCGCCCTCGAATTAGACTTCCGTATCTGTGTTTGCCACCCCCTCACCCTACCCTCTCCCCCCGCTGTGCGGGAGGGAGAGGGAAAATTGGAAAGTCGGGCTGTTCACTTCGCTTTATTGGAGGCCGGCGGTGTCGGCCGTCCCAGACAGGCATCCATGTCGGCATACCATTGCTTGATGGCGGCATCGTCGCTGTCGGCGGATCGCGTGTAATAGACCGGGATCAGGCCCAGGCGTTCCACGTTCGCCTCGGGCGGCGGCGGATGGCGCGCCGCGCATGTCGCGATGGCGCGGACATCGGGGCCGGCGCCGTCGGTCAGGCCGCACCCGCCCAGCGCCAGCAGCGCGACGGCAATGGCAAAATGTCTCATGGCGCCGGGCATGGTGCCACGATTCCGCGCGAAAGCCAGCCGCGGAAATCGGGCCGCCGCCAATATCGTTATCAACTCCGCCGCATCGCCGGCAGGCGCACCCCCGGCGCCAGGCGCTCCACCAGGACCTCGCGGCGATAGCGCATCAGGCGGGCAGGGCGGCCGCCGGTCTCGGCGCGGGTCTCGCCGGCCTCCTCCACGAGGCCCTGCTGCTCGACCAGGCGGCGGAAATTCTGCTTGTGGAGGCGCACGCCTGACAGCGCCTCGACCACGCGCTGCAATTCCGAGAGGGTGAAGGTCGGCGGCATCAGTTCGAACACCACCGGCCGATACTTGATCTTGCCGCGCAGCCGCCCGATCGCGGTCGCCAGCACCCGGCGATGGTCGGCCGCCATCGGCATGCCGGTCACGCTTCCCGGCAGGCCGGCGCCCTCGCCCTGGGCGCGGCCGCGTTCCGGCACCAGACCGGCCTCGTAGAGCAGCTCATAGCGCTCCAGCACGCGCTCCTCGTTCCAGCGCGCGCCGTCGAGGCCGAAGCTGACGCGCAGCCGCTCCTCATGCAGCCGCCCGCCGCGCGCCGCCCAGTGCCGCAGGCGCGGCTCGATGGCGGCGATGGCGGTGGGCGGACGGCCGCGCCAATCCTCCCACGGAAAATAGCGGTACCAGCTTTGCCAGGCGGCATCCGCCGCGCCGGCGGGCCGCGCCGCGCGCACCAGGGCCAGATAGGCGACCGACAAGGCGCGATCCGCGCCGGCGCCGTCGGTCTCGCGCCGGTCGCGGTCGCCGAAGGTATAGAGCTGCTCGACATAGCCGAGGGCCTGGTTGGTCTGGCGCTCGACCCAGTTGCGCAGGCCGGCCTCGAGGGTGCGATGCCGCGCCTCGAGCGGGCCGGAGGGCAGCGCGTCGGTGCCGTTGGGCGTGCGCACGACCAGAAGGCGCGGCTCCTCGCCGGTGGCGGCGATGATCGCGGCGGCGAGGCCGATGGCGAGGCCGATCGGTTCGCCCCTTTGGCGCGGCGTCTCGTCCATGCTCGGTTACTCGTTGCGCTCCACCGGGGAATTGGGCGAAGAATACACCAAACCGGTGGAGGCAATGCCGATGTCGATCGACCCCAAGCTGCTGCGCACCGAGACCAAGACCGTGCGCAAGGGCACGGATAGCGGCGCCCAGAAATTGTCGGTCGATATCTGCGTCGTCGGCTCCGGCGCCGCCGGCACCTCGGCGGCGCTGGAGGCGGCGACGCTGGGCCGCAAGGTGGCGCTGATCGACGGCTTGCCGGGTCTCGGCGGCCAGGCGGTCAATTCCATCATCGGCATTTTCGTCGGCTTCTTCTCGGGCGGCGACCAGACGCATAAGCCCTATCAGATCACCCACGGCATCGCCGATCGCATCTTCAAGGATCTGGGCGCGCAAGGCGCGCTCGATTACCGCATCGGCCCGACCACAACCAACGTCATGTATGACGAGGTGGCATTGCAGCGCTGGATCGAGCAGGCGGTCCGCGCCGCCGGCATCATTCCCATCCTCGGTGCCATCGTGCGCAACGTGGTGATGGAAGGTCGGCGGGTGCGCGAACTGGAACTGACGACGCGCTATGGCGAATTGCGGGTGCAGGCGGAGGGCTTCGTCGATGCCACCGGCGATGCCGCGCTCGCGTGGCAGGCCGGGCTGCCGTGCCACGAGGCCGAGGAAGGCCCGATCTATGGCACCCAGATGCTGGTGCTGGAGAATATCGACACCGCCCATGCGCCGCACCGCAACGATGTCGCCGAGCGCATCGCCGCCAAGCACACGCAATATGGCCTGCCGCGCGGCGACGGGTTCGCCTTCGTCTCGCCGGGCCGCGGCATCGCGCTGGTGAACATGACCCATATCGAGACGCCGCTCGATCCCATCGCGATGTCGCGCATCCAGCTCGACGGCAAGGCCCAGGCCGACAAGGCGGTCGCCTTCCTCAAGGCTGAATATCCCGCGTGTTTCGCCAAGGCGCGGGTGCGCGCCTATGGCCAGCCGGGTGTCCGCCAGACGCGCTGGATCGTCGGCGCGCATCAGCTCACCGCCGACGAAGTCAGGCAGGGCGTCAAATTCCCCGACGCGATCGCGCGCTGCGCCTGGCCGATCGAGCTGCATAGCCGCGAGGAAGGCTATGTCTGGGAACCGTTCGGCCACGATCACATGCATTATGTGCCGCTGCGCAGCATCGCCTGCGCCGACGCCGACAATCTGATGGCGGCCGGGCGCTGCATCGATGGCGACGTCGCGGCGCTGTCCAGCGTGCGGGTGATGGGGCCATGCATGGCGATGGGCAAGGCGGCGGTCAATGCGCTGGACCTCGCCGGCTCCGGCAGCGCGCACCAGATCGACATCGCCGCCTTGCAAGAGCGGCTCAAGGACAATCTCGTCAGGACGGATTGAGGGACCCATGACGGAAATGCTCGACGGCAGCTGTGCGTGCGGCGCGGTGCGGTATCGGCTGACCGCCGCGCCGATGTTCGTCCATTGCTGCCACTGCCGCGACTGTCAGCGCCAGACCGGCAGTGCCTTCGTGCTCAACGCGCTGATCGAGACGGACCGCATCGAAATTCTGAGCGGCGAGCCGCAACCCATCGCGGTGCCGACCAACAGCGGCCGGCCGCATCGCATTTTCCGCTGCCCTGCCTGCCAGACCGCGGTGTGGAGCGAGTATGGCGGGGTCGCCACGCTGCGTTTCGTGCGCGTCGGCACGCTCGACGATCCGGCGGCGATCATGCCGAATGTGCATATCTATATCCGGTCGAAACTGCCCTGGGTGGCGCTGACGCCGAACGTGCCGGCCTTCGCGGCCTATTACGATGCGAAGCAGCTCTGGCCCGCCGCGAGCCTCGAGCGCCGCCGCGCCCTGATGGGATGATCGCGGCGGCGGAGCATACCCTGCCCGATCTGTTGCGCGACGGCCTCGACATCGTCTTTGTCGGCATCAATCCGTCGCTCTATTCGGTGGCGCAGGGGCATTATTTTGCCCGGCGCGCCAACCGGTTCTGGCCGTGCTTCTCGCGCTCGGTGCTTAGCGAGAAGGTGCGGCGCGCCCTGGGGGTCGAGCGATTGGAGCCGATTCACGATGCCGTCCTGCCGGATCACGGCTTCGGCTTCACCGATCTGGTGAAGCGCCCGACCGCCAATGTCCGCGATCTGCGGCCGGGCGAGCTCGCGGGCGGCGGCGCGGCGCTGATCGAGAAGCTGGCGCGTTATCGCCCCGGCCTTGTGTGCTTTCACGGCGTCACCATCCTGCGCGCGGTCGCCCCGGCGCTGAATCTATCCCTGACCGACTTCGCCCTCGGGCCGCAGCCCGGCGGCATCGGGCCGACGCCGCTGTTCGTGGTGCCGAACCCCAGCCCGGCCAACGCCCATTTCACGCCGGCGCAGCAAACCGAATGGTACGACCGGCTGGCGGCGTGTCGTGAACGATCCCTTCCTTGACGCCATCGGGGTCGGCCAATAAGGTTATAGAAAATAACCAGCGCGCGACGCCGTCGCGGCGCTTGACCGCGCCGTTGGCGCAATCTTGGTTGGGAGGGTTTGTGATGCGGTTTTCCTTGGGCATCGCGGCGGTCGCCGCCGTGATGATGCTTGCCGTCAACGCGCAGGCGCAGTTTTCCGACAACAAGATCAAGCTGGGCGTGCTCGACGATTTCTCCGGCCAGTATTGCAACGGCAATTGCATGGGACCGGTGGTCGCGACCCAGATCGCGATCGACGAATTCGGCGGCAAGATCGACGGCGTGCCGATCGAGCTCATTCACGGCGACCACCAGAACAAGCCCGATATCGGCGTCTCGCTGGCCGATCGCTGGTACGACCGGGACCAGGTCGACGCCATCCTCGATGTCGTCAACTCGTCGGTGGCGCTGGCGGTGCAGAACGTGGCGCGCCAAAAGGGCAAGGTGGTGCTCTATAGCGAGGCCGGGTCGGCCGACCTGACCGGCAAGGCGTGCGCCCCCTATAGCGCCGCCTGGACCTATGACACCTATCAGTTCGGCAAATCGATCGGCGAGGCGGTGCCGAAACTGGGCAAGACCTGGTTCATCATCGCCGCCGACTATGCGTTCGGCAAAGGGCTGGCCGCTGGGGTGAAGGCCAACGTCGAGAAGGCCGGGGGCAAGGTGCTCGGCACCGTGTTCCATCCGTTCGGCACCTCCGACATGTCGTCCTTCATTCTGCAGGCGCAGGCTTCCAAGGCGGAGGTCATCGCGCTGGGCAATGCCGGCGGCGACATGACCAACGCCATCAAGGCGGCGGGCGAATTCGGGCTGATCGCCAGCGGCGTCAAGATCGTGCCGCTGAGTCTCGATCTGCCGTTCATTGAGGGCGCCGGCGGCTTGCAGGCGACCCAGGGCATGATGATGACCCTGCCCTGGTATCCCGGTGCGAACCCGCCCAAATCGCAAGCCTTCGCCGCCGAGTTCCAGAAGCGGCAAAAAACGCTGGCGCCCTATCTCATGGCCGGGCTCTATTCCGCGGTCCGGACCTATCTGCTGGCGGCGCAAGCCACCAAATCGGACGATCCGAAGAAAATCTTCACCTGGATGCAGGGGCATAAGATCGACGACGCGTTCACCGCCAACGGCAAGCTGCGCCCCGACGGCCGCATGGTGCACGACGTCTATCTGGTGCAGGTCAAAAAACCATCCGAGTCGAAAGGCCCGGCCGACCTGGTCAAGCTGATCTCTACGATCCCGGGGGACAAGGCGTTCCGGCCGATGGATCAAGGCGGCTGCCCGACCGTCGCCGCCGGCAAATAGCAGGCCCATGAGCGACGCCGATTCATTTTTGCGCACCGAGGCGCTGACCAAGAGCTTTGCCGGCTTCGTCGCCGTGCAGAAGGTCAGCCTCGAGGTGAAGCGTGGCACCATCCACGCGCTGATCGGGCCGAACGGCGCCGGCAAGACCACCTTCTTCAACCTGCTGACCCGGTTCCTGCCGGTGACCAGCGGGCACATCTATTACAAGGGCAAGGAGATCACCCATGTCCGCCCGCACGAGGTCGCCCGTCTCGGCATCGTGCGCTCGTTTCAAATCTCCGCCGTCTTTCCGCATCTGACGGTGCTGGAGAATGTTCGCGTCGCGCTGCAACGTTTTCGCGGCGACAATTATTCGTTCTGGCGTTCCGACATGGTGCTGAACGAAATGAACGATCGCGCCCGCGCGCTGTTGGCCGATGTCGGGCTCGAGGGACAGGCCGGACTGATGGCGTCCGATCTCTCCTATGGCCGCAAGCGCGCGCTCGAGGTCGCCACCACGCTGGCGCTGGAGCCCGAACTGCTGCTGCTGGACGAGCCGACCTCCGGCATGGCGCATGAGGATATCGGCCGCGTCGTCGAGCTGATCCGCCGCGTCGCGGTCAATCGCACCGTGCTGATGGTCGAGCACAATCTCGCGGTCGTCGCCGACCTGTCGCACCGCATCACCGTTATGCAGCGCGGCGAGATTCTCGCCGACGGCACCTATGCCGAGGTCTCGAAAAATCCCGCCGTCGTCGAAGCCTATCTGGGAACCGGCCATGAGTAGCAGCGTGCTCGAGATCGCCGGCCTCCATGGCTATTACGGCGAATCCCATGTCCTGCACGGCATCGATCTTCAGGTCGGCGAAGGCGAGGTGGTGACGCTGATCGGGCGCAATGGCGCCGGCAAGACCACGACGCTGCGCGCCATCATGGGTATTCTGGCCAAGCGCGGCGGCTCGGTGAAGGTGATGGGAACCGAGACCATCAAGCTGCCGCCCGAGCGCATCGCGCGGCTCGGCGTCGGCTATGTGCCGGAGGAACGCGGCATCTTCGCCAGCCTCAACGTCACCGAAAATCTCATGCTGCCGCCGACCCTGGCGCCGAACGGCATGGGTCTCGACGAAATCTACCGGCTGTTCCCCAACCTCCAGGATCGGGCGCGCAGCCAGGGCAGCAAGCTGTCGGGCGGCGAGCAGCAGATGCTGGCGATCGCGCGCATCCTGCGCACCGGCGCGCGCTTCATCCTGCTCGACGAGCCGACGGAGGGGCTGGCGCCGGTGATCGTGCAGCAGATCGGCCGGGTGCTCGACACCGTCCGGGCCAAGGGGCTGACGGTGCTGATGGTGGAGCAGAATTTCCGCTTCGCCGCCAATGTCGCCGACCGCCATTACGTCATGGAGAGCGGCAAGATCATCGACATGATCACCAAATCCGAAATCGCGGGCAAAATGGAACGCCTCGAGGAACATCTCGGGGTCTGAGGGAGATCGGCCATGTCGGCCATGGCGTTATTCGGACAAGTCCTGCTCGGCCTGATCAATGGCTCGTTCTATGCGATGCTATCGCTCGGCCTCGCCATCGTGTTCGGCCTCTTGGGCATCGTCAACGCGGCGCAGGGCGCGTTCTATATGCTGGGCGCGTTCGTCGCCTGGATGCTGCTGCAATATCTCGGCATCGGCTATTGGCCCTCGCTGATCCTGGCGCCGCTGGCGGTAGCGATCTTCGGCATAATCCTCGAGCGCACCATCATCCGGCGCGTCTACAATCTCGACCATCTCTACGGCTTGCTGCTCACGCTCGGCCTGTTCCAGATCATCCAGGGCCTGTTCGTCTACTGGTACGGCACCTCGGGCCAACCCTATGACACGCCCGAGCTGCTCAGCGGCGGCCATAATCTCGGCTTCATGTTCCTGCCGAACTACCGCGCCTGGGTGGTGGTGGCGTCGCTGATCCTGTGTTTCGGGACCTGGTATGCCATCGAGAAGACGCGGCTCGGCGCCTATTTGCGCGCCGCCACCGAGAACCCGACGTTGGTGCGCGCCTTCGGCATCAATGTGCCGCTGCTGGTGACGCTGGCGTTCGGCGGCGGCGTCGCGCTCGCCGGCATCGCCGGCGTGCTGGCGGCGCCGATCTATCAGGTCAACCCGCTGATGGGCGGCAACATCCTCATCACCGTGTTCGCGGTGGTGGTGATCGGCGGCTTCGGCTCGATCCTCGGCTCGATCGTCACCGGCCTCGCGCTCGGCGTGCTCGAAGGCCTGTCCAAGGTATTTTATCCCGAAGCCTCCAACATGGTGATATTCGCGATCATGATCGTGGTCTTGATGCTGAAGCCGCAGGGTCTGTTCGGCAGGGAGAGATAGATGGCGCTCGAAATCAGCGGCATCTCCGCCAGCGAGACCGGCACCGGCCGCGGTCTCGAATGGCTCGCGATGGGCATCGGCGTGGTGCTGCTGATCGGCGCGCCCTTCGTGGTCTATCCCGTGTTCCTGATGGAATTGCTGTGCATGGCGCTGTTCGCCTGCGCCTTCAATCTGCTGATCGGCGGCGGCGGCCTCTTGTCGTTCGGCCATGCCGCGTTCTTCGGCGGCGGCGCCTATATCGCGGCGGAGACGGCGAAGGAATTCGGCTTCCCGTTCGAGCTCGCGATCCTCGCCGGCACCGCGACCGCGATCTTCCTCGGCCTGATCGTCGGGCTGGTGGCGATCCGCCGCAGCGGGCTGATCTTCGCCATGGTGACGCTGGCGCTGGCGCAGGCGGTCTATTTCCTTGCCTTGCGCCTGCCGTTCACGCACAGCGAGGATGGCATCCAGGCGGTGCCGCGCGGCTGGCTCTTCGGCATCGTCGATCTGCGCGACAACATGGCGATGTACTACGTCACCGCCGCGATCTTCTTCCTCGGTTATCTGCTGGTGCGGCGGGTGTGGAAATCGCCGTTCGGCCAGGTGCTGCGCGCCATCAAGGACAACCAGCCGCGCATGATTTCGCTGGGCTTTCCGGTCGATCGCTACAAGCTGATCAATTTCATTCTGTCCGCCGCGCTGGCCGGGACGGCCGGCTCGCTGAAGGCGGTGGCGCTCGGCCTCGCGACGCTGACCGATGTCGATTTCTCGACCTCGGCGGCGGTCGTGCTGATGGTGCTGCTGGGCGGACTCGGCACGCTGATGGGGCCGGTGGTCGGCGCCATCATCACCGTATCGATGGACGAGTATCTCGCCGGCATCGGCATTCCGGTGCCGGTGGTGATCGGCGTGATCTTCGTCTTCATCATCCTGATCTTCCGGCGCGGCATCGTCGGCGAATTCCTCTATTACCTCGAACGCTGGCAGGCGCGCGGCGCGCGCTAACGCCGCGGCTTTTCCATCCTCTGTGACGAAGCCCCACCCCGATTAATGCTTGTCGTAAGGGCTGTTGCGGCCGTTAGTCCGGCCAGGGCCGCTGGGGCTGACGCGCGGCGCCATGCGGGGCATGGTTGCGCCGGGCTCGCAGACACCGTGGCCATCAAGCTTTGCCGGCGGGACGCACGCCGTGGTTCTCACGCATTCCTGGCCACGGGGTTGGGTGCCCACTGGGCATAGGCACGCGCCGGATTTGGGATCGCGGCTCCGGGGCGGCCTGCAATCTTGCCTCGCCGCAACGCAAGTGTCGCCGCTTGCCACGGTGCCGCTGGGACAGAGACAGGAGCGTGGCGTCGGTCCCGGAGCTTTAGGCGGCTTGCAGTAAGAATTGGTGCCTGGCGTCAAGCAGTTCCCGTTCCGCTCCACCTTGCCCGACGGACAGTGGCAAGCGCCGGATTTGGGGTCGCGAATTCGCGGCGCGACGCAGGTCCGCACCGTGGCGCAGCCGTTGCCGCTCGCCACGGTCCCTCTGGGACAGACACACCGGGGCGGCGGGAACGGATTGGCGACCATGGGTGGTGCGCAGATTTCACGCTGTCCCGGAAGTACGGCGCACGATTGATTGTTCGCCGGATTCCCATCGACATGGCCGGACGTCTGATAAAGCTCAACCCTGGCGCAATTCTTGGTCAGGGGCGGCAACGGCAGATGAGTCGCGGCCCCGGAAAAGGTAATGGTGCCGATGGTTTGATTGCTCGCGGTCGGGCCAGTGCCGATATAGACGCAAGTCACCGTGCTCGGCGTCAGCGTACAGTTCCAGTCGTTGGCGTAGACCGCGGTCGGAACGCCGCTGAACGACACGCCGGGCGGCGCGTAATCGGTCACGGTGATGATGCCATGGCCGTTGAACGGCGCGCCGGGACTCTTGACGGTCAATTGAAAAGTATAGCCCTGGTTCTGCTGCGGGCTGGGCCTCGAAACGGCTTTCTCGATTGCAAGGTCGGGCTGGAGTTCTACGCTAACATCGTCAACGTAGTAGAACGCCATCCCCATCCCGTTCGTGTTATTGTTGGCAGCCGTATTGGTATGAGCAGCGTCCCTGAAGTTGCCGATAAGGATATGGTCCTCGCCGCCATGGGCAATGAATTGCCCCTGAACGAGCCGCCAATGCTCATCGAGAATATTTCCGCTCGGATTGCTGACCTGCGCCGCCGGCAACGAGGAACCGACGGCGACAACAGGTCCGGTTGAAAAATAGGCGCCGATCCCGTCTGAGGCAAACCCAGACAGGTGGGCCAAGGCAACATAGAACGAGACTTTATAGGGCGCGCCCGCGACCAACTGACCGAGGAGGGGAGCTTGAATGTAGCTCCTCGGGAGAGCGTCCTGCGGACCGCCGGTGTATAAGCCGGCATAAGCACTGCCGCCGTGTGCAAGCTGATTGCCGGCCCAATTCAGCGGCACTGGGACGTTGGCGGAACAGGCGTTGAAATAGTCGGAAAATTCGTAGACCCACTGCCCCGACGGCAGGTTCGCCCAGGGTGGGGCGCGATTGATTTCACCGCGATTATCGGGACACGAAGATATGGCTTCGAATCCTGGGTTTGGCACCAGGTTCTGGGCAGCGACGGGGGCTGCAAGCAAGAAGCCAAATAAAGCAATGAAAACACGCATTAGACGTGTCATTGACATGGTCCCCCCTGGTGAAGCGTTCTGCCCACGCTTCCTAGGCATGGGACAACGCGCGGGGCAGGGCAAAAATTTCATCAACCGGATAAGAGTTGGCTTCGCGCTCGATGCGCGGGCGCGCGCGTGGCGTGCCCCCGCGACCTCAACGATCCGTTTCGGCAGCAATTATCGCTTCGTCGCCGCCTGGGTGACCGCTTCCTATTGCCTCCAACGCTGGCAGGCGCGCGGCGCGCGCTGAAAAGCGGCCGGCTGGGTGCTTGACGGCGGGCGGCGGCTGGCGCTGACATGGCGCCATGACGACCCAGAGAAGCAGCGTCAGGGCGTTGCAGCGCGGGCTCCAAATCCTTGCCGAGGTCAATCGTTCGGGCGGTATTCGCGCCGGCGAATTGGCGCGCCGGCTGGGCCTGGCGCGTCCCACCGTCTACCGGCTGCTGGAGACGCTGGAGGAGCTCGGCTATGTCGCGCGCAGCGCCTCGGCCGAGCGGTTCCGCGTCACGCTGATGACCCATCGGCTGGGCGACGGTTACGATCGCGACGCCCGCGTCAGCCAGGCGGCGGGCCCGATCCTGGTCGAGCTCGGCCGGGCGCTGGTGTGGCCGGTCGACCTCGTCACTTGCGATGCCGGCGCGATGGTGGTGCAGGAATCGACCCATTCGCGCAGTCCGCTGTCGATCGACCGGGGCATGATCGGCATCCGCCTGCCGCTCCTGCGCACCGCCGCCGGCCGGGCGTATCTGGCGTTTTGCCCGGAGCCCGATCGCCGCGCGCTGATCGCGCATCTCGGCAGCCTCGACGACCCGGCGGATCGCCCGTTCCTCGATCTCGCCGCGCTCGATCGCATGATCGCCGAGACGGTGCAGCGCGGCTATGGCACGCGCTCCATCGGCGACGACGAAATTCCGCACACCTCGGCGACCAAGACCTCCAGCATCGCGGTGCCGATTCTATCCGGCGCCTCGGTGCTGGGCTGCCTCACCATCATCTGGCTGGCCCACGCCCTCGATTTCCCCGAGGCGATCGCCACTTTCTTCGAGCCGATGCGCCAAGCGGCCGCCACCATCGCGGCGCGCCAGGCCGAGCGGCCGGTCAAAATCGAGGAGCGGGCGTAAACGGGTCGGCGAAGCAGGATTCCGCCGGCAGCCCGCGCGCCAGGCATACGGCGCGCACCGCGTCGCAATGCTCCGGCGGTCCCGCGATATAGGCGTGATGCGCGCTAAGATCGGTGAAATCGGTGGCGACGGCGTCGCTGACATAGCCGCGCCGGCCCTCGCCTGCCGCCTCGGGGTCCGACAGCACCGTTACCAGCCTGACATTGCGATGCCGCGCCGCGAGCTCGCGCAGCCGCGCCGCGCCATAGAGATCGGCCGCCCGGCGGGCGCCGAGATAGACCTGAATACGCTGGGTCATGCCCAGGGAAAGCGCCGCCAGCAGAATCGATTGCAGCGGCGCGAGGCCGGTGCCGCCCGCCGCCAGGAGGATCGGGCCAAGATGCTCATCGCGCAGATAGGCGGCGCCGAAGGGGCCACGCAGCATCACCCGGTCGCCGGTCATCAGTGCGGTCGCGACATGGGCGCTGACCGTGCCGCCGGCCATGCGCTGGATGTGGAATTCCAGCACCCGGTCGTCGGGCCGGTTGGCCATTGAATAATCGCGCGGCGGCTGGCCGGGAAAGGTCAGCGAGGCATATTGCCCGGCGCTGAACATCAGCGCCGCGCCATCGGCGGGATCGAGCCGCACCAGCACGGTATCGGGCGCCACCTGGTCCCGCGCGGTCACGATGCACGACAGATCGCGCACCGGGTGGGTGACGATGCCATCGACCTCGGCGATCGCCACCACGCAATCGCTCTGGGGCCGTGCCTGACACGCCAGGATGAAGCCGCGCGCCCGGTCGGCCGCGGTCAGCACCAGCGGATTGTAGATGTGGCCGAGATCGACCTCGCCTTCGAGCAGGATGGATTTGCACGAGCCGCATTGGCCTTGCTGGCACATGAAGGGATAGTCGAGGCCGGCGCCGAGCGCGGTTTCGAGAATCGTCGCGCCGGGTTCGACCGCGATCTCGCGATCCAGCGTCTCGATGCGAACGCGATACGCCATGCCGGCGCTTAGCGCACCGCCACCATCAGGCCGGTGGGGCGCCGGCTGGCGGTGCGGTCCATGAATTCAATCGTCTCGTTGACCAGCCGGTAATCGGGAAAGCGCCGCAGGAAGCTCGCGATCGCGATGCGTAGCTCCATCCGCGCCAGGCTGGCGCCGAGGCAGTAATGCACGCCGTGCCCCAGCGTCACATGACGGTTGGGATTGCGCGCCACATCGAGCCGGTCCGGCTCCGGAAACTGCTCGGGGTCGCGATTGGCGGCGCCGATCATCAGATGCAGGATCTGCCCGGCCTTGATCGCAATGCCGTCGATCTCGAAATCCTCACGCACGGTGCGAATGCCACGCTGGGTCGGCGCTTCATAGCGCAGGAATTCCTCCGCCGCGAGATTGATCAGGCCCGGCTCGGCCTTCAGCTTCGCGAGCTGGTCGGGAAATTGATGCAGCCGCCACAGCGCCATGGAGATGGCGCTGCGCGACGTGCCGCCGCCCGCGGTCGCCATCATGTTGCAGGTGGCCAGCACTTCGAGATCGGTCAGCCGCTCGCCATCCACCTCCGCCTGCACCATGGCGCTGATCATGTCGGCGCGCGGTTCGCGCCGCCGCGCCTCGATCACCGGCATGAAATATTCCTGCTGCGCGTCGAGAATCTGGCGCTGTTCCTCGGCCAGCGCGTCGCGGTCGGGGTTGACCGGCTGGAACAGGAAATTGGAGCAGCGATCGCTCCAATGGCGGAACATCCCCTCATCCGCCATCGGCAAATCCAAGAGATCGAGCAGCACCTGAACCGGCAAGCGCGCCGCGAAATCAAGATAGGCGTCGAACTGGTCCCGCGCCGCCAACCCCTCCAGCAAGGCATCGACGCGGCGCTGAATCTTGGGCCGCATCAGGTCGATGGCGCGCGGCGTCATGGCGCGCATGAACAGCGCCTTCAACCGGTCGTGATAGGCATCGTCGCGATAAAGCAGCCAGCTTGTATAGTGTTCGATGATCGCGCTGAACCGCGATGTATCCGCCTTGGGCAGATAGGAATAGAGGGTCTCGACGCGATCGACGCTGAGATCGGGCCGCGTCTGCAAGGCGAAGACATCGCGATAGCGGGTGAAATACCACGCCTGCGCGCGCTCCGACCAATGCACCGGCTCCTCTTCCCGCAGCAGCCGGTAGACCGGATAGGGGTCTTGCACCGCCGCGGCGGTGAAGATGCCGTAACTGTCTTCGCGGCCAGCCATCATGCGGCGATCTCCTGCTTCAATCCGGGGATCAGCGCCAGCAGCGCTGCCAGTTCCGGCGCGGTCCGCGCCACGCCGAGAATGTTGCGGTCGGGGCGGATCACGATGGCGGCCGCCGCCATGCGCGCCAGATAATCGGCGGCCTCGCCATCGGCGGGGATCAGCGCCACGTTTGGCCCCGCGGCCAGCCCACGCAACAGCGACGGCGCCCCCAGCACCGCGAAGCGATAGCCGATGGCATCGTCCATCAATCGGCCATCGCCCAGCCGCGGCTGCTCCGCGCGCGTGCCGGCTGGCGGCGGCGCGTCGCCATGAAGGCCGGGGCCAAGCGGCGGCGCGATGATATGCAGCAAATGCGGATTGGCGAGCATCTCGGCATCGCGGCGGCGCGCCGCCTCGGGGTCGGTGGTCTGAATTATCGCCCCGAGCTTCACCGCCAGTTCGACATAGTTGCGGACATGCTGGCGGCGCTCGGTCTCATAGGTGTCGAGCAATTCATCGGACGCGGTGCCGGCGATCGCCATGCCGAACTTCCACGCGAGGTTCATCGCGTCGCGCACGCCGGAGCAAAACCCCTGGCCGAGGAAAGGCGGCATCTGATGCGCCGCATCCCCGGCGAGAAACAGCCGGCCGCGCCGCCATTGCGTCGCCAGCGCGGAGTGAAACGTATAGACGGCGGCACGCTCGATCTCGCCCTGCTCCGGCGCGACGTTCCAGAATTTCAACAACCGCCAGACCTGCTCCGGCCGTACCATGGCGGCGGGGTCGTCGTCGGGCCGCAGCATGAATTCCCAGCGGTGGCGCTTGCCGACCATCGGGATATAGGTGGTCGGCCGCGCCGGATCGCAATATTGCACGGCATCGGCATAGACCCCGGCCTCGTCGGCGGCGAAACGAATTTGCTCCGGCGGGCAATCGAGAATCATGTCGAGCACGATCCAGCGCTCGTGCGAGCGCAAATCCTGTACCCCCGCGCCCATGAAGCGCCGCACCGTCGAGCGCGCGCCGTCGCAGCCGACGACATAGCGCGCGGTCACGGCGGCGAGGTTGCCGGTGCTCAAATCCTCATAGCGCACGGTGACGCGGTCGGCGCCCTCATCGAGCGCGAACGAATCGGCGCGCAGCCGCACGTCGATCATCGGGAAGCGCGCGACACCGTCGCGCAGGATGGTCTCGAACCGGGGCTGATGAAAGCGATAGGCGCCCTGCCAGCCTTCGGGCCCGACACCCTCCGGGCGCTTCAGATGCAGCAGTAGCCGGCCCTCGGCGTTGATATGGCGGATATGGCGTCCGGCGCGTAACGTCGGCAGGATCGTCTCGGCGAGGCCGATCGTCTGGAACACGCGCATCGCCTCGGCGTCGAACGAGGCGGCGCGCGGCTGGTGATAGATCGAGGCTTCGCGCTCCAGCATCACCGTGCGCACGCCGAGGAGGCCCAGCAGATTGGCGAGCACGGCGCCGACCGGACCATAACCGATGATCGCGACATCGAAATCGGGGGCCATCGCCGGATCAGCCTTGTTGGGTCATCGCGGTGAATTAGCGCCGGCTGGTCGCGGTCGCGCAATCGGCGCGGCGGTTGCGTCCGTATCGCGGACGGGCGCCGCGCTCAGCCATGCCAGAGATGCGGCAGCCACAGCACCAATTGCGGAAACACGGTCAGCAGGATCAGCACCGCGAAATCCGCGGCGAGGAACGGCACCACGCCGCGATAGATCGTGCCCATCGACAAATTGGGCTGCACCGCGTGCAACAGAAAGACGATGATGCCCATCGGCGGATGGATCATCGCCAGCTCCACCTGCACCAGGCACACGATGCCCCACCAGAGCGGATCATAGCCGAGGCCGGTGACGATCGGCAGCACCAGCGGCAGGGTAATGAGGATCGACGACATCTCCTCGAAAAACGTGCCGAGCAGGATGTAGACGACCAGCAGCACCGCGATGACCACCAGTGGCGGGAAGGTGTGGCTGCCGATCCAGTGCACCAGCGTTTCCGGGACATGCGCCAGATTGACGAAATAGGTGAAGATCGGCGCCGCCATCAGGATCATGTACAGCATGGCGGTGACGATCGCGGCTTCGTACATGCCGCGCGCCATGCTGGACCAGGTCAGCCGGCGGCGCACCACCGCGAACACCAGCGACAGGATCGCGGCCGCCGAGGCCGCCTCGCTGACCGTGAAGACGCCGCTGTAAAGCCCGGCAAACACGCCGAGCAGCAGCGCCAGCGAGGGCGCGGCCAGCCATAGGGCGCGGAACTTCTCGGCCCAGGAAACGCGCTCGCTGACCGGCGCCAGCGCCGGCCAGCGCCGCACCACGATGAAGATGGCGAGCAGATTCATCGCGATCGTCAGCAGCGCCGGAATGATCGCGGCAATGAACATGTCGAAGATGAAGGTCTTCGCGACGATGCAATAGATGATCATCACCAGCGATGGCGGGATCAGCGATTTGAGCGTGCCGCCGGCCGCGATGACGCCGCTGGAAAAGCCCTGGGCGTAGCCGCGCTGCAGCATCTCCGGCAAGGCGACCTTGGCGAAGGTCGCGGCGGTGGCGGTGCTGGAGCCGCAGATCGCGCCGAACACGGCGGAGCCGGCGATGGTGGCATAGGCGAGGCCGCCGCGCCGATGGCCGAGGAAGGCCGCCGCCGCGACGTAGACATCGGTCGAAAATCCCGCGACGCTGGCGAAGGTGCCCATCAGCAGGAACAGCGGCACCGCGGCAAGATCGGTGCTGGAGAGGACGAACGAAGGCTCGCTCGCCAGGAACGACAGCGGTGGCATCCAGGCGCCACCCACGATGGCGAAGCCGACCACGCCGACGGTCATCATCGCGAACGCGATCGGCACCTGCAGCAGGATCAGCAGGAACAGCGCGGCAATGCCGAGGATACCGATGGTGACGGGGTCCACGCCGCGATCCCGACGGCTCAGGCGACCGGCTGGTGGGTGGTGTCGGGCATACCGCCCCAAAGATAGCGCACCGTGACGATCGCCTGCATCGCCACGGCGGCCCAGATCATCGCGTCGACCAGCCACCAGAACGGCGCGGTCGCGATATGCAGCATCCAGGTGGCGCTTCCGTCCGCCGCCGCCGTCGCGGCATAGCGATAGAATTGCCACGCCATGGCGATCAGGATCAGCTCCATCAGGATCGCGGCGCAGATATCGGCGACGCGGCCGGCGCGCGGCCCGATGAAGGTCGCGACGAACCGGATGGTGATGTTGCCGCGCTCCAGCATCACCAGCGGCATGCAGGACGCGACCGACACCGCGGCGATGAAGCCGCCGAGGTCGTTCACCGTGTCGATCGGATGGGCGAAAAAAAAGCGCAGCAGCCCATCGGCGACCGTCGCGACCGCGAAGCACAGCAGCAACCCCAGGCCCGCGACCGCGAGGCCCCGCGCGATGATGCGCGCGAGGCGCTCGACGGATGCGATCATGAGCGACGCTTGTCGTTCGCCGACATTAGCCTCTGCGGACCTTGGCGATCTCGGCGTCGACGGCCGCCTTCAGCTCCTTGTGGCGTGGACTCTTCGCCACCCATTCGTCGCGCACGGGGGCGAGCATCGCCTGCGCGGCGGCGTATTCGGCCTCGGTCGGCACGATGACGTGCTGCTTCGGATCGTCCTTGAGCCGCTTCATCAACTCGTTGAAATAGGCGCCCACATGTTGGGTGAACTGATTACCGAGCGCCTCGCCGCCATTGCGCTTCATGTCCGCGCGCACCGCTTCCGGCAAGGAATCATAACGCTTCTTGTTCATCAGGATCGCCAGCGGCACGACGCCCAGGCCGATGAAGAAATGATAGTTCGTGACTCGGTTGATGCCGAAATCGAAGAACGGCGGCAGCCACGAGGTGGTGCCATCGATGGTGTGGCGGCTGATCGCCTCGGGAATTTGCGTCACGGGCATGCCGACCGGCACCGCGCCAAACGCACGCAACGCCGCGCTCTCGGTCGCGCTCGACGCGCGAATCTTTTTGCCCTTGAGATCGGCGACCGTCTTGACCGGGAAATTGGTGTGAATCGAATAGGGCGCCGTGCCGAACATCGAGATGTTGTAGAAATCGCCGTAATCGTGCAGCAGGTTGGTCTGGCTTAGCCGGCTGATCACCGTGTCGGTTTCGGCCAAATCCTTGAACAGGCCGGGCAGCTCGAACACCTCGGTATCGGGAAAGCGCCCCGGCGAATAGGACGGCACGATCCAGCCGATATCGGCGACCCCGTCGAGCAGCATCTGCGGCTGCGCGCCCGGCGCCCGGCCCAGCATGCCGTTGGGGAACATGTCGAACACCACCGCGCCGTTGGTCTCTTTCTCGACCGTGGCCGCATAAGGCTTCATCACCGTCTTGAAGGTGACTTCGCTGTCGGGCGTGAACACCGCCCATTTGACATGCTCCGCGGCGCGCGCCGCCCGACCAATGAGACCGGTAGCGGCTACCGCCGCGGCAGCGCCGATCACGAATTCGCGTCTCTTCATTGCTCTCCCCATCCTTGATTTATTGCTTGGCTTCAGGTCAGGCCGGCGCGTGGTCGCGCTGCCATGCCACCGGGAACACCCCGTCGAGTTCAAGCGGATCGCCGGCCTTCAGATGCTGTTCCGGCGCGCCCTCGACGCGCATGACATTAGGGCGCGGGTCCCAATGCGCGTCGGACCCGGCATAGCGGATCGAGACCGCGGCGCGGCGGCTTTTCAGCAGATTGCCGCTGGCCCCGTGCACCGTCAGCGGATGGTGGCAGATGACATCGCCCGGCGCGCATTCCCACGAGAGGAAGCGATATCGCGGATCGCCCTTCATCGCCGAGAAATCGGGGCACGGCTCCAGCCCGCCATCGGTGAAGTTCGGGTCCTCGTCCGGCGTCACCGCGCGGAAGAAGCGGCCCCAGCGATGCGAGCCCGCGACATATTCGACGCCGCTGCCCTCGACCGTGACATGGGTCAGCGCCACCCACAGCGAGACGATGTCCTGGCCCCGCGCCGGCCAGAACGGCAGGTCGTGGTGCCATTGGGTGACCTCCTGGGTGCCGGGTTCCTTGACGAAGGCCTGGTCATAGAACAGCGACACGCGGTCCTGGCTCATCAGCGACGCCGCCAATTCGGCTAGCGGCGATTCCAGCGCCAGCGCGCGAAAATCCGGGTCCCAGCGCCACATGAAGACATTCATATGAAAGCGGCCGGTCCCGCCCGCCTTGGTCGCCTCGCGCGCGCGGTTGCCGGGGTGCGCCAGCAGCCGGTCAATGGCCTGGTTCATCCGGCCGACCCACTCCACGTCCAGCACGTTGCGGATGCAGATCGCGCCATCGGCGGCAAAGCGCGCGACCTCGTCGTGGCCGACGGCATGCATCAAATGACGGTTCATGGTGTTTCCTCAAAGCGCGCGATGCCGCGCCGTTCCCTCGTGCCATTACGCGGCTTGCGCGCCGCCATCGCAAGCCCGCGACCGTTGCTGTCCGCCTCGCGGACAGGGGCGCCGATCAGCGCCGGCCGATCTTTTCCACCATTTCCTGGCGATGCACCGCCATTGGCTGAAAGCCCGGCAGGCTTCGGCAGAATTCCTCGGTGGCCCGGCGAATCTCGCCCGCCGGCAGCAACAGGTCGAGCGGCTGGGCGCAGGGCTGGGGCACATGCCAGTCGGAGGGGCAGTAAATCTCGATGCGGTTGCCCTCGGGATCGCGAAAATAATAGGACCAGGCATTGCCGTGATTGATGGGCCGCCCGTCGCGCACCGCGGGTTCGGCCGCGACCCGCCGCCAGGCCGCCTGGAGATCTTCCAGCGAGGCGACGCGGAACGACAGCTGGTTGATCGGATTATTCTCCAGCGGCCCTTCGCGTCCGGCCACCAGGATCACCTGATGGTGCTCGTCGGGGTCCCAACTCGTGAACACGATCTCGCGACCATCATGAATGCCGCGATCCGTCACGGTAAAGCCGAGCGCTCTCGTATAGAAATCGACCATCGTCGGTATGTCGCGGACATAGACGCCGAAATGGCTGAAGCGCAACGGCACCGGCTTCGCTTGGTCGGGATTTCTGTCGGCGATGCTCATGCGCGGCTCCAACGATAAGACCGGGGACGAGCTTAGGCCGGCCGCGCGCCAGCGGCAGCATCGCCGCCCGATCCGTCCAAGGCGCGGACAAGGGCGGCGGCGGACCGGCCGGCGATCCGGCCCAGCGCCACCGCGCTGAGGAGGCCGTTGCCGGAGAGATAGCCCCACACCGCCGACCCCGAAACGCCGCGCGCCGCGCCGCCGCCGGCGAAGAGGTTGGGCAGCGGCGTGCCATCGCGACGCAGCACGCGTGCCGCGCCGTCGATGGCGATTCCGCCCTGGGTATGGAATAGCGCGCCGGTCACCCTGATCGCGTAATAGGGCAGCGCGAGCGTCGGTTTGGTGGTGAAATCGCGCCCGAACGGATCGGTCTCGCCATGGCGATAGCGCGCGATGGCGGCGAAGGTCTCGCCGAGCGATGAAGGCGGCACATGGGTCAGGGCCGCCAGTTCCGCGATATTGTCGGCGCGGCGGATCGCGCCCGCCGCCTCGGCGTCGCGATAATCCGCGAACGCGTGGCCCAGCGCGTGGATGCGTTCGTCGTAGATGCACCAGGCGACGCCGTCCGGCTGAGCCAGCACCGACACCGCCTGTTCGGAATAGCCGTGATGCTCGTTGGAGAAGCGCGCGCCGCCGGCGTTGATCTGAAAGCCGCCCTCCATCATCAGTGCCCAGGTGATCAGGATATTATGCGGCTGGGCAACCGAGCCATGCCCCTGATAGGCGCCCATATCGAGTGCCACGCCGCCCAGCGCCTCGCCCCAGCGCACCGCGTCGCCTTGATTGCCGGCATGGCCGAAATAGAGCGCGTCCGCCATCTCCGGAATGAAGCGGCGCACCATGTCGGCGTTGCCGCCATACCCGTTGCAGGCCAGCACCAGCGCGTCGCAGCCGACATTTTCGGTGGTGCCATCGGGGCGGACAAAGGCAAAGCCGCGCACCCGGCCATCTGGATCGACATAGAGGTCGGTGACCCGCGCGTCGGTGACGATGTCGATGCCGGCACGATTGACGGCGTCGGTCAGCGCCCCCATCAACGCGTCGCCGGTGCGGCGCGGATGGGCATGCATGCGCAACACGGAGTGGCCGGGATAGAGAAACCCCTCGACCAGCACGAATTCCAAACCGTGCGCGTCAGCGAGCCATTCGATGGCCGGCGCGGCATGGCGCGCGACTGCATCGGCGATGACGGGATCGGATTCGCCGTGCGATTTGCGCTGGATGTCGGCGATCAGCAAGTCCGGTGAATCGGCGATGCCGCGCGCGCGTTGATAGCGCGTGCCGGCGGCGGGAATGAAGCCGGAAGACAGCGCCGTCGAGCCGCGCGGGATTGCGTCGCGCTCGAACAGCATGACCTCGGCGCCAGCATCATGCGCCGTGAGTCCCGCGATCATGCCGCAAGCCCCCGCGCCGATGATCGCCACCCCGACGGTGACGGCGAATGTCCGATCCGCGGCCGACAGCACGCTCATTTGGCGGCGAGCGCCTCGGTCATTTGCGCGCAGGTCAATATCGTCGCCAGCGTGCCGAGCGAGGTGATGCACGCCTGATGCACCGTGTCGGAAAAGGCGGCGCAGCCGTCGCTCAACACCGCGCAGCGGAAATCGCGGACATGCGCGTCGCGCACGGTGGATTCGACGCCGCCATTGGTGACAATGCCGGCGAACACCAGGGTCTCGATCCTGGCCATGCGCAGCACGAATTCCATGCGGCTTTGATAGAAGGCGGAGAAGGCGACTTTCTCGATAGCGAAATCGGCGGGCTGCAATTCATCGACCAGGCGATGGCCGGTCGCGCCCGAGACGAAATCGCCCTTCGCCAGAAACGGCCGCAAGCGCCGCAGATGGGGCGAGATCAGCGGCGCGCCGCCCCGGCCGGGCACCAGCGTGAAATGGGTCGAGACGATTGCGCCGCCCGCCTGGCGCATCGCCGCCGCGACCGGCTTCAGCCGGGCGGGCAGCGCCGCGATGGCCGGGGCGCCCGATCCGGCGCGGCCATAGGCGCCGTCGGGATGGAGGAAATCGTTTTGCAGATCGACCAGCACCAGGGCGGTGGAACGCGGCTCGAACGTGAAATCGGTCATGTGGGGCGCGCCATGATCAGGTTGCCGAAACGATCCACCTCGCCGGTATCGCCGGGTTCGAGGAAGATCGTGGTGTCAGGTTGCTCGAAGATCGCGGGGCCGACGATCCGCGCGCCGACCGGCAAGGCGAGACGTTCATAGATCGCCGCCTCGTGCCACGCCCCGTCCGCATAGACTTGACGGGTGCCGCGCCGCGCCGTCTCGATCGCGCTGCCCGGCGCCGGCGCCAGCAAAGTCAGATCAAATTTCGGCCGCCGGCCGATCACCGCGACGCGCAGATTGAACAGGCGGATGGCGATGCCGTCCAGCAGCCGGCCATAGATTTCGCGGTATCGGGCCTCGAATGCCGCGCGGACCGCGTCCTGTGAAATGCCGGTGCCGCCGGACGTGAAATTCAGCGCCACCGGCACGGCGATGGTGTGGGTCTGGCCGACATAGGACATATCGAGCTCGCACAGGCAATGCCGCGCCTCGAACCGCATCTCGGCGCGGTCGAGCAACGACAATCCGTCCCGCGCATGGCCCGACAGCGCCGCGTCGAGCGCCGCGATATCGACCTCGTCGAGCAGCCGGTTGATGGTCTGGACATAGTCATGCCGCATATCGGCGATGACGCAGCCCAGCGCGCTGGTGACGCCGGGATAGCGCGGGATCAGGGCCTTGGCCAGACCGACCTCGCGGATCAGCGCACCGGCATGCAGCGCGCCGCCGCCGCCGAACGGCAGGATGACGAAATCCTTGGGGTCATGGCCGCGCTCGATCGAGACGAGACGGATCGCGCCGGCCATGCGCGCATTGGCGACGCGCACGATGGCGTCGGCGGCGGCGACCGGGTCGAGCTTCAGGGTTTCGCCGACATGGGCGGCGATGGCGGTGCGCGCGGCCTCGACATCGAGCCGCGCCAGCTTGCCGCCGATCGGGCGCTCGGCATTGATGCGGCCCAGAACGAGATTGGCGTCGGTCACGGTCGGCCGATCGCCGCCCAGCCCATAGCAGGCGGGGCCGGGATCGGCGCCGGCGGATTCCGGCCCGACCTGCAGCAGCCCGCCGCGATCGACCCAGGCGATCGAGCCGCCGCCCGCGCCGATGGTGGTGATCTCGATCATCGGCGTGCGCACCACCAGACCGAAATCGATCGCGGTCTGCGAGGCGAGCGCGCTGTTGCCGCCGACCACCAGCGCGACGTCGAAACTGGTGCCGCCCATGTCGCAGGTGATGACGTTGGGATAGCCGGCGCTGACCGCGATATGCGAGGCCGCGATCACGCCGGCGGCGGGGCCGGATAGCGCGGTGCGGATCGGCAGGCGCCGCGCCGTTTCCACGGTCATCACGCCGCCATTCGATTGCACGATTAGGATTTGCCCGCCGAAGCCGTCGCCGCGCAGTGTGCGTTCGAGATTTTGCAGATAGTTTCCGATCACCGGCTGCAGATAGGCGTTGAGCGCGGTGGTCGAGGCGCGTTCATATTCGCGAATCTCCGGCAGGATCTGGCTGGAGGCGACAATGTAGTCGTTGGGCCAGACGGATTTGGCCGCCTCGAAGGCGATGCGCTCATTCTCGGCGTTGGCATAGGCGTTGATGAAAAAGATGCAGCACGCCTCGGCGCCGAGCCGCAGCAATTCGCGCGCCGCTTCCTTCACCGCCTCGGCATCGACAGCCTCATGGATGGTGCCGTCGGCGAGCGTCCGCTCCGCGGCTTCGAGGCGCAGATCGCGGCTGATGATCGGCACGAATTGGCCCCACAGGCCCCAGGTACGCGGTCGGTCGCGGCGCCGCATCTCCAGCACATCGCGAAAGCCCCGCGTCGTAATGAGGCCGGTCTTGGCGCCCTTGCGCTCCAGCAGCGCATTGGTGCCGACCGTGGTGCCGTGAACGATGGTCGCGAGCGAGCGGAGTTCGCCGACGCCGCCGCGCAGCCCGTCGAGAAAGCCGCGTGACGCGTCACCGCGCGTCGACGGCACCTTGCCGACGAAACAGCGCCCATCCTTCTGATCGAGGAAAAACAAATCGGTGAAGGTGCCGCCGACATCGACGCCGACGATGAACGAAGAATCGGCCATTATTCAGCCGCCCGCTTCGGCATCGCCGCCGCATAGTCGCGCTGGGCGCCGTCGGGCGTGATATAGCCAAGGCGCAAATCGCGCGCGATGGCGGCGGGTTCACGCTGGGCCACTGGGCCATAGCCGCCGCCGCCCGGTGATTCGATACGCACATGCTGGCCGCGCTTGAGCTTGACGCCGACGATCTTCGAGGCCATCGGCGGCTCATGACTGCCGTCCTCCTGCTCGAAGGTGAAACGGTTCAGCG
>DATCDN010000069.1:0-8190 GCA_036510675.1 Allostellaceae bacterium | reverse complement strand
GGGCGCGGGAACCGGCGTCGCGGCGCGCGCGGTCGCGGCCATGCCGGCTGCCAGTCCGCCCGCCGCGCCGAGGAGGAAGCCCCGGCGCGACGGGCGCTGTTTATCCCGGTCGGCGGCGCTCACCTCGCCTCCATCACCGTGTTGACGTCGTCCTCGACGTAGTAGAAGCCCTTGCCGTCGGGGGCCATGACGATGCCGAACAGATCGCCATTGCCGGGCGGCGATTGCGCCTGGTCGCTATCGATCCACTGGGCGTAAATCTGCTTGCCGGTCAGGGGATCGACCTCGACCACCTGGCCGTTCAAGGCGTTGCAGATTAGGAGATGCCCGTTGGGCGCGCCGGTCATGGCCAGCGGCCGCTTCATCAGCCCGTCCTTGGTGATCTCGCGGCCGGCGCCGGCGCTGTTGGTCCGTGTCGCCGGATCGGCGATGGCGATGATGCGGTTATCGACGCTGTCGGAGACGTAGAGGGTCCGGCCGTCCGGCGACAGCACATTGCCGGTCGGCCCGACCAGGAACGCATCCTTGTCGGCGCGCGCGCCCAGCCCGTCGGCGATCACGGTCTGTCCCGTGACCACCGGCGGCTTGCCGTCGGCCACCGCCAATTCCAGCCGCAGCACCGTGGCCTTGTGGCTGACCGGCGGTTCGTCTTCCTTGCCTTCGGCGGCGGGCAGGGCACCCGTCATGCTGATGAACAGGGTCGCGGTCGTGCCGCGATCGATCGAGGCGATATTGCCCCAGGGTCCGCTGATATTCGGCCCGACAATGGTGCCGGCCAGCTTGCCGTTGGCGTCGAGCACGATCAGGCAACCCTTGCCATAAGTCTTGGGGGTGCCGTCCGTGCTGGGCGCGCTGCCGACGATCACCCAGCCGGTCTTCAGCATGGTCATCGCGGTGCTGAGCCCGACGCCGCCGGGACATGAAGCCAAATTTTGCGGCAGATTGGCGAACAGCGCCATCTTCTTGGTCTCGGGATTGTAGTCGACGATGGTCGTGCCGGTGCCCTGAAGGTTGGATTGGTTGTTGAAATTGCCGACCAGGATATCGTGCTGGCGGATCATTCCCGCCGATACCGGGGCGACCACGATGGCATAGGGGTTGAGATCGCCATTATCCGGCACCGTCGAGGCGACCGTGCGGTGATGGTGGATGGTTTCGAGAAAGCCCTGGCCGGTATCGGCCAGCGCGGGCGCCGCCATCCAGGCGCCGGCGGCCGCCAGCGCGGCGAAACCCAAGGTGAAACGCGTCACATCGACCATGGTCCGATTCCTTTCGCATGCGGATGACGAGCGGCGGAGGCATGCGAATGCTAATGCGAATGAGTTGCATCCGCTAGCATGCCGCCACCCGTCGATCAAGGGGAAAAGCATTGATGGGGCTTAGAAGGTGATGTTGGTGCGCAGGCCGATGACCGCTTCGTCCTTGATCTTCTGTGTCGGAAGGAGGGGGTTTGCCTCGCCGCCGCTGATATTGAAGACGTACTGGAAATCGGGCTGGATCTGCCACCACGGCGCGAGCTGGATCTGATAGGTCAGCTCGATGAAGGTCTCGCCCGTCTGGGTCGGCGTGAACGTGCCGAGGGCGTTAAGATCGCGGTCGAACGCGGCGACGCGGCTGCTGACATGGGTATAGCCGATGCCGAGGCCCAGCGTATCGTCATCGCGGCCGGGCAGGGGCTGGTGCAGCGTCGCCCCGAAATTCAGCGCGAAATCCACGAGATTGCGATCGGCTTGCGGCGTTCCCATGACGCGCCCGAACAGGCTGACGCTGTGGTTGCTGTCGGCGACCGATTGCCAGATCATCTGATCGAACACGGCGTAGAAGCCATAATCGCCGCGATGCAGCGCCGGATTGCCGCTGGTGGCCGCCAGCAGGCCACCGGTATTGTCGAAGCGGTAATCGGCGAATTTCTCGCTGTCGTACCACATGCCGAGGCGATAGGTCCGCGCCATCGGCTGGGATTGGCCGGGCGACAGCATGCCGCCGTTGGACGGGTAGGCATATTGCAGCTCGGCGATCGCCAGGACGCCACCGTTCAGCGGGAAACTGGTGCCGGAAGGATTGGCCCGCTGGGCGTCGGGGATATTGTTGTTCGGCGACGGGCTGCCGTTGAATACGCCGGCGAGGACCGTCAGCTCCGAGGTCGGGTGCGCGCGCAGGCGCACGCCGGACGCCGACAGCGGATAGGCGGGACCGCCGCCGGGCATGTCGTATGACGGCACCATCGGCCAGCCCATCGCCGTGTTGACGAACAGTAGGGCATTGGAGCTGACCATGAACTCCTGATCGAGACTCTGCTGGCCGATCTTGATGTCGGCCTCGCCGTTCCAGAATTTCTGCTGGTACCAGAGTTCCCAGAGGCGGGTCGCCCGATCGGCGTCGATGCCGCTCGCCGTTTGCAGGGTCATGAGATTATCGGTGCTGATATTGCGGCCGTGGATTTGCAGCGCGCTGGCGTTGAAGGTGCCGCCCTCCCAGCCGAAGGCACGCTGGGTATCGAGCTGAAACGTCGCGGTCGTCAGCCCGTCATACTCGAAGCCGCGCCGCGCCCCGCCGGTCAGATTGCCCAGCACTTCGCTGGTCTCGGTGATCGTCAGCGTCGCGCCAAATTGTTGCAGCCACGGGCGCAACCCACCGATATCGCCCAGCAGCGTCTGCTGTTTCAGCACGTCGGCGAAGACATCGGGCGTGGCGGCGGCCGGCGGATCGGCCAACGCCGTGCCGCTCGCCAACAAGCCGAGCAGCACCGCACCGCCAAGGATGCGAATTCGACCATAGCCCATCACGGCAGACCCCCTGCTTGTTTGCCTCACGAAGGGGCTTGCAATAATGCAACTCATTCTCATTTGCAATACGCGTTTTGATAATAATTCGCATTTTCATTCGCGACGGGATGCGCTAGTTTCGCGTCGCTTCGCCCAGATGGGAGCCGACCGCATGTATGTTTGTGTGTGCAATGGACTGACGTCCCGGCAGGTCAATGCCGCCGCGGCGACCAATTCGTCCACCGGCGGCGTCTATCGCAGCCTCGGGGTGCAGCCGCGCTGTGGCAAATGCATTCCGACCATCCGCGGCATCGTCAACGCCCTCCATCATGAGCGGACGGAAGAGCTTGCATCGGAGGCCGCGTCCGGGTGACATGTCAGTTCCGACAGCAGCGAGGAAGCGACGGCCATGCGCGGCGATCCCAAGACGGTTGAGCATCTCAACCGCATCCTCAAAAACGAACTGACGGCGATCAACCAGTATTTCCTCCATGCGCGGATGCTGAAACATTGGGGGGTCGGCAAGCTCGGCCATCATGAATATGAGGAATCGATCGGCGAAATGAAGCATGCCGACCGGCTGATCGACCGCATCCTGTTTCTCGAAGGGCTGCCCAATCTTCAAGACCTCGGCAAGCTGCTGATCGGCGAGGAGGTCAAGGAAATCCTCGAGTGCGATCTCAAGCTTGAACAGAACAATATCGCGGACGTGCGCGCCGCCATCGCCCATTGCGAGAGCGTGCGGGACTTCGTGACCCGCGACTTGCTGTCGGACGTGCTCGATGGCGAGGAAGAATCGGTCGATTTCATTGAAACCCAATTCACGCTGATCGAAAAAATCGGCATCGAGAACTACACCCAGCTCCAATCGGAAGGCGCGAAGGACAGCTAAGCGGCGAAATGTTTTTCCAGCCGCCGCGCCGCCTCGGCCAGCACGGCTTCTTTCTTGCTGAAGCAAAAGCGGATGAGGTGCCGGGGCGCGTCGGTGCCGTCGGGCGGATAGAACACGCTGAGCGGGATCGCCGCGACGCCGGCCTTTTCCGTGAGATAGCGGCAGAAATCGTAGTCGGTACGGTCGGCGCCGAATTTTGAAATATCCGAGGTGATGAAGTAGGTGCCTTGGCAGGGCAGCGTGGTCAGCCCGATCCCGTCGAGCGCGGCGCGCAGCCGGTCGCGCTTCGCCTGCTGCTCGGCGGCCAGTCCGGCGAAATAGGCATCGGGCAGGGCGAGCCCGGCCGCCACCGCGTATTGCAGAGCACCATTGGTCGCGAACGTCACGAATTGGTGCGCCTTCTCGACCACCGAGACCAGCCGCGCCGGGCCGGAGATATACCCGACTTTCCAGCCGGTCAGCGAAAACGTCTTGCCGGCCGAGCCGATGCGCAAACAGCGCTCGCGCATGCCCGGCAGCGTCGCTATCGGAACATGTTCCCGGCCGTCGAAGGCGATATGCTCATAGACTTCATCGCAAATGATGTAGCAATCATACGCCGCTGCGGCCTCGGCGATCATCGTTAGCTCGGCGCGGGAGAACACCTTGCTGGCCGGGTTCATCGGCGTGTTGAGCAGCACCAGCTTGGTCTTGTCGCTGAACGCCGCTTCCAGCGCGGCGCGCGACAGGGTCCAGTCGGGCGGCACCAGCGCGATCGGCCGCGCCACCGCGCCGGCTTGTTGCACCATCGGCAGATAGCAATCGTAGAACGGCGCGAACATCACCACCTCGTCGCCGGGCGACAGCAGCGCCATCAGGCAATCGGCGATCGCCTCGGTGGCACCCGAGGTGACGAGGATTTCGCCGCGCCAATCATAGTCGAGCCCGTAAAAGCGCCGGTCGTGCGCGGCCACCGCCTGGCGCAGTTCGGGCACGCCGGCCATCGCGGCATATTGGTTCGGCCCGGCGATCAGCCGCCGCGCCGCCTCTTCCAGCAATTCGCGTGGCCCGTCCGTGTCAGGGAAACCCTGGCCGAGATTGACGGCGCCATGCTGCGCCGCTAGCGCCGACATCACCGTGAAGACGGTGGTGCCCAGCGCCGCGAAATTGGGGTTGAGCGGCCGGCCGGTCATGGTCAGAACCCGGCCATCACTTCGCCGACCTGAACCCAATGATGGCCGTCCCAGCGTTGCATCGCCGCCTCGACGATCGGCAGGTATTTGGTGCGGCTGGTGAAAAAGGTGATGCCGGGGATCAGGCCGACCGGATGGAAATCCTTGAGATTGGTCGCCTCCAGCATGATGTTCCGGCGCGACAGGTCATCCCCGCATTGTTTCAGCACCTGGACCATGGCCTGGGCGCTGACATAGGCGGCAAGGAAATAGCCGGCGTCCTTCATTTCGGTTTTCGCCAGATATTTGGCGAGGAAATCATTGAACGGCTTGGCGATCGGGCTGTCGGCCCATTGCGGCAGGCTGGTGTCGAGATAGGAATTGGCGGTGATGATGCCCGTCGCCTTGTCGAGGCCCGCCATCGCCAGGACCGAGTGCGTGGACGAGGCGTAATTGATGAACAGTTGCGGGTGCCAATCGTCGTCATGCGCCTTGGCGATCGCGGAGACGACGAGGCGCGGCGGGGCCGCGACGATGACGGCGTCGACCCGGGCGTCGCGCAGCGCCTGCCAGGCGGCATCGATATCGATATTGGGCGCGCTGTCGTCGATCGTCACGTCCTTGACGACCATCTGAAAATACTGGGCGCCGAGGCCCTGGCCTAGCCCGGTGCGGTATGAATCGCCCATCTGATCGCGGCTGCGCAGCAATCCGACCTTGGCGGTCGGCATGTTGACCAGGATGTAGCGGCCGAAAATCTGCGCCTCGATGCGGAACACCGGCACGCCGCCGATGGTCCACGGATATTTCTTGCGGTCGATAACCCAATCGTCGCCGGTGGCGATGAACAGGTCGGGAATGCCATGGGCGTTGAGATAGGGCTCGATCGCCAGATTCTGCGGCGTCGCGAATGGGCCGAAGATCGCCGCGACATGATCCTGTTCGACCATCTTCTTGACCAGCGTCAGCGCGCGATTGGCATCGAACCCGTCATCCAGGCTTTCCAGCACGATCTTGCGGCCGTTGATGCCGCCTTGGTCGTTGATCATGCGGAAATAGGCTTGTTCCGCCTCGCCCAGCGGGCGCGCGATGCTGGCCGCGACGCCGGTATAGCTCATGGTCTGGCCGAGCTTGATTTCCGTGGCGGTGACGCCGGGCGCGTTCTCGGCCCACGCCGGCACCGCCGCCGCCACGAGCCACACCACCGTCATCGCCGCCAGCCGTCCCATTATTCTCTCCCCGAGCCTCGCCCCGACTTTAGCCCGAGTGGCCGGCGGCTCGCTACGCGGTTGACGCCGGCGCGGCGAGGGCCGAATCTCGGGGCAAACCGGGGAGGCATTATGTCGCTGCCGAATTACGAAATCTTCGCCATCCGCTATGCCGAGCGCAACGCCAAGCGCGCCGACCATTTCATCGGCGGCGATCCGCATGACGCGCCGATGCCGATGGATTACTTCACCTGGATCATCAAGGGCGCGGGGCGCGTGATCGCGGTCGATACCGGCTTCACCGAGCCGGTCGGCACCCGGCGCGGCCGCAAGCATCTGCGCGATCCCGCCGAAACCATGGCGCGGCTCGATATCGATCATCGCGAGCTGACCGACGTGATCCTGACCCACATGCATTACGACCATGTCGGCGGCTGGGCCTCCTATCCCAAGGCGCGGTTCCATCTCCAGGAAAAGGAGATGCAGTTCGTCACCAGCCGGCACATGCAGTATCCGATCTTCGGCCACAGCTTCGAGCCGAACGAGGTGGTCGGGCTGGTGCGCCTCAATTTCCAGGGCAAGGTCGCGTTCCACAATGGCGAAGACGAGATCGCGCCCGGCATCACCCTCCATCATGTCGGCGGCCATACCGCCGGCCTGCAGATCGTGCGCGTCCACACCGCGCGCGGCTGGGTCGTGCTGGCCTCGGATTCGAGCCACTATTTCGAGCATATCCGCACCAACCGCGCCTTCACCGTCGCCTATCATGTCGGCGACATGATCGACGCCTTCCGCACGGTGGAGAAGCTGGCGGACTCGCCCGACCATATCATTCCCGGCCACGACCCGCTGGTGATGAAGCTTTATCCCGCAGCCTCGCTGGCGCTGGAGAACATCATCATCCGGCTCGATGTCGACCCGAGGCAATTGGCTTAGGCGCGTCTATTTGGCTTGGTTTTCTGGTCTAACTATTTGAATTTCCGTATGAATTGGCTTCGTTCGGTAAAAACATAATTTTCGCGCGCCGCCGCCGAACGACAGAAGGGCCGCCCGAGGGCGGCCCTTCCTTTTTCACTTGTCAGACTGCGGCGACGGATCGCCGCGATCCGCATTAAGCGAAGGTGATCCCCGTCGAAGAAACAGCGATCCCGATCACGGCGAAGTCCGACGCGCGTCCATGACAATGAGAATTGGACAGTGGTAAAATATGGCCCTTTGATTTTAACGATTCTCTGTGTCAGCACGACAAGCTATTGATTCTAAACGCTGATAGGTTGACATTCGCTGACAATGGGCGCTTCAGGATGCCAATCTCAGCGGTTTCGCATCGCTGACACAATGCTGACACGAGCGGGCATCATGAGATTGAACGACACGATCATCGCGGGGCTTCCCACTCCTGAGAAAGGCAACAAGGTTCACTGGTTCAGTGGCGCGAAGGTCGCAAAGAAGACGGCGCCACGGGGCTTCGGCGTCAGGGTCATGGCGACCGGCGTCAGGAGTCCTATCTTGAACTACCGCGTCGGTAAGCGCGAATACCGATATACGATCGGGCGGTTCCCAGAATGGGGCGCAGAGCGCGCCGTGGATCGGGCGCAGGAACTCCGGCGGCGGATCGATCGCGGCGAGAACCCGCTGGATGACCGGGCACCAGCCCCGACAGTCAAGACAATGGCATCCGTGCTTGACGATTTCCTAGCTCGTCATGTGCGGGGCAAGCTGCGCTCCGCCACCGGGTACGAAAACACCTTCAAGCGATTGGTGACGCCGCGCATCGGCCGGATCGGAATTCAAAACCTGCGCCGTTCCCACATTGTTGAAATGCTTGATGAGATCGCGGATGCGAGCGGCCCCGTGATGGCCGATCGAAGTTTGTCCTACCTTCGCAAAGCGCTCAACTGGTACGCGGTACGCGACCAGGGGAATCGCAGACGGAATTTTCTTGCGCGGGGGCGGGATTCGGATTCTGACCGGGAGTTGGATGGCAGCTCTCGGGGGATGGGATGGACGGGTTTCGCACATGTTTTTCCGGAGTGGAAGATCCGCGCTCCGGCAATGCTCGCCGCCATGATCTGCAGGAGCTGCTGGTGATTGCGCTGTGCACCGTGCTGTGCGGCGGTGAGAGCTGCGTGGACATGGCGGATTTCGCCGCGGAGAAGGAGGATTTTCTTCGA
>DATCDN010000068.1:0-2528 GCA_036510675.1 Allostellaceae bacterium | reverse complement strand
TCGGGCAAATCGACCATGGCGCGGGCGCTCGCCGCCGGCTTCGCGCCGCCGCCCGGCGCACGGGTTTTGCGCAGCGATGTGGTGCGAAAGACCCTCTTCGGCGTCGCGCCTGAGACCAAATTGCCGCCCGCCGCGTATGATAAAGCGACCACCGCGAGGGTCTACCGATACCTTTATGATACCGCGATGAATACCCTATGCAGTGGCTATACCGCCATCGTCGATGCGGCGTTTCTCGACCCGGCGGAGCGCGATGCCATCGCCGCGATCGCCGCCCGCGCCGGCCGGCCGTTCATCGGCATTTGGGCGCAGGCGCCGGCCGATACCCTGCGGCGCCGCGTCGCGGCCCGCGCCGGCGACGCCTCCGATGCCGATCTCGCCGTGCTGGATTTTCAGCTTGGCCGCGATCTCGGGCCGCTATCCTGGCACCGGCTCGCGGCCGGCGGGACGGCGGCATCGGCCGCCGCCGCCGCCCGCCAGATTATCGCGAGCTAGGACTTTTTCTCCATCGGCTTGTCCATCGGCTTTTTCATCCGATGGTGATGGCGCGCATGGTGCATCGGCCGCTGCTCGCCTTCCGGCTTCGCCAGGCAATCCTTCTGCGCCTGCGACTCCCACGCATAGTCGTAGCAGGTCATCTTGTGGCGCATGCCATGGTGCATCTTGCCGTGCGCCTCGGCCTTTTTCGGCATGTCCACGGCAAAGGCCGGCGCGGCCAGGAAAGCGAGGCCGGCGCACATCGTCACCAGCCACGCGGCATTCTTCAACATCGATCCCCTCCGAGAGAATATAGGATAATGCGTAGCTATAACGCATCCATTCCCCGCTGACGAGAAGTCCGCGCGGCGGCGGATGCCCCCGGCCGCTATTTTTTCCCACCTGGTTCCTTTAGAGTTGCGGCGATGAGAGACAATGAAGATTCAGCCGGGGCGGCGCCCCGCCCGCGGCCCGTGATGCTGTGCATCCTCGATGGCTGGGGCTATCGCGACGACCGGCACGACAATGGCGTGGCGCTGGCCAAGACCCCGCATTGGAACCGCTTCATGCGCGAATGTCCGCATGCGCTGATCGAGGCCAGCGAGAAATATGTCGGCCTGCCGCGCGGCCAGATGGGCAATTCCGAGGTCGGCCATATGAATCTCGGCGCGGGCCGCGTCCTGGTGCCCGACCTGCCGCGTATCGACCAGGCCATCGCGGACGGATCGCTGGCAAAAAACTCGGCGCTGGCGGCGTTCATCGCCGCGCTGAAAAAGAGCAAGGGGGCGGCGCATCTCATCGGGCTGCTGTCGCCCGGCGGCGTCCATTCGCACCAGGATCATATGGTGGCGCTGGCCAAGCTGATCGGCGATGCCGGCGTTCCGGTGATCTGCCACGCCTTCCTCGACGGCCGCGACACGCCGCCCAAGAGCGCGCAGGGCGATGTCGCCCAATTCACCAAGGATGTGGCCGGCCATAAGCATTTCCGCTTCGGCAGCGTCGGCGGACGCTATTACGGCATGGACCGCGACCAGCGCTGGGACCGCGAGGAAATCGCCTATCGCGCCATGGTCGACGCGCAGGGCGAGCATGCCGCCGATCCCCAATCCGCGATCGATGCCGCCTATGCGCGCGGCGAAACCGATGAGTTCGTCAAGCCCACGGTGATCGGCGACTTTGCCGGCATGAAGGATGGCGACGGGCTGGTGGCGGCGAATTTTCGCGCCGACCGCATCCGCCAGATCATGGCGGCGCTGGTCGATCCGAACTTCGCCGGATTCAAGCGCGACAAGACCATCCGCTTCGCCTCGGCGCTGGGCATGGCGCATTATTCGGATGAGCTGGAGCGGTTCGTCGCGACGCTATTTCCGCCCCGGCGCCCCGACGAGACGTTTGGCCAGGTCGTATCGGAGGCCGGCCTCACGCAACTACGGATCGCCGAGACCGAGAAATACGCCCACGTCACTTTCTTCTTCAATGGCGGGCGCGAGGAGGAATTTCCCGGTGAGGCGCGCATTCTGGTGCCGTCGCCCAAGGTCAAGACCTATGATTTGCAGCCGGAAATGTCGGCCAACCAAATCACCGACCGGCTGATCGAGGCCATCGGCCAAGCCCGCTTCGATGCCATCGTGTGCAATTTCGCCAATGCCGATATGGTGGGGCATACCGGTGTCGAGGCGGCGGCGATCAAGGCGGTAGAGACCATCGATGAGTGTCTTGGCCGCATCGCCGAGGCCATCATGCGCGCGGGCGGCGCCCTGCTGATCACCGCCGATCACGGCAATGTCGAGATGATGAAGGACCCCAAGACCGGCCAGCCGCATACCGCGCACACGCTCAATCCCGTGCCGGTAATTCTGGTCAACGGCCCGGCTTCGGTGACCAAGATCAAGAATGGCCGGCTCGCCGATATCGCGCCGACGCTGTTGGCGCTGATGCACCTGCCGGCGCCCAAGGCGATGACCGGCCACGCGCTGATCGATGTCGCGGCCGCGCGTGCGCCGAGCTGATCTCATCGCGGTCTGTTGCGCCGCGCTCGTCTTGGCGGGCGG
>DATCDN010000067.1:0-3232 GCA_036510675.1 Allostellaceae bacterium | reverse complement strand
CCTTCCGGGACGTGCAGCACGCCGCGTCGCGCCAGCGTGTGCGCGCGATCCCCGGCGGTGGACTTGCCGTCGAGGCGGATCTCGCCCGCGCGACGCGGCAAGAGGTTCGAGATGGCGCGCATCAGCGTGGTCTTGCCGGCGCCGTTCGCGCCGATGATCGCGACGGCCTCGCCGGGCTGGATCGAAAACGACACCCCACGGACCGCGCGGATCGGTCCGTAGGAGACGTGCAGGTCGGAGACCTCAAGAATCGCCGACAAGCGCGTCCCCTTCCTTTTCGTCTTCATCCTCGCCGAGATAAGCCTGGATGACGCGGGGATGCCGCAGCACCGCGGCCGGGGTGCCGGAGGCGATCAGCCGCCCGGCATCGAGTGCCAGCAGCCGGTCCGCCAGCGCCCGCACCACGCTCATATCGTGTTCGATCAGGACGATGGCATCGATCCGCGCCCGCAGCCGGGCGATGTCTTGCACCAGGGCGGCGGATTCGCGCTCGTTCATCCCGGCAGCCGGCTCATCCAGCAACAGAAGGTGCGGCTCGGTCGCCAGCGCGCGCGCGATCTCGAGCCGCCGCGCGTCGCCATAGGACAATGCGCTCGCCTGCAAATCCGCCTTGTCGGCCAATTCCACCGCGTCGAGAAAGCCCAGCGCGCGCTCGATTTCCGCCTTGCGCCGGCCGATCGAAAACAAGGCGCGAAATGGCGCCCGCGCATAAGCCTGGGACGCGGTCATGACATTTTCCAGCGCCGACATGCGCTGAAACAAGCGGATGTTCTGGAACGAGCGCGCAATGCCGAGCCGGCCGATGCCGTGCATCGAGAGGCGCGTGATATCCCGCCCGCCGAAGCGGATCGAGCCGGTATCGGCCCGATAGAAGCCGGTGATGGTATTGATCAGCGCGGTCTTGCCGGCGCCGTTGGGACCGATGATCCCCAGAATCTCGCCCGGTTCCACCGTGAACGAGACGTCGAGCAGGGCGTGCAGACCGCCGAAGGTCTTGCCCACGCCCGCGATTTCGGCGACCGGCGCCGTCACGGGGCGGCCTTCCGGCCGGTCCACGCGGTGCGGAAACGATAGGGAAAAATTCCGCTGGGGAAGATCAGCAGGACGATGATGATCGCCAGCCCGAAGAAGGTCGGGCGCCATTCCTGGAGCACCGAGAAATAATCCGGCAGCAGCGTCAGGATGATCGCGCCCAGCACCGGGGCCAGAAAATTATTGACGCCGCCCAGCATGACGTAGAACGCGGCATAGACCGAGATGAAGATGTCGAAATTTTCCGGCCGCACGAACACCAGATAATGCCCGTAGAGGCCGCCGGCATAACCGGCGAGCGCCGCGCCGGCCGCGAACATCGCCTGGCGCACGAAGACGACATTGATGCCGAGCGAGGCCGCCACCCGGCCGTCGCCACGAACCGCATCGAGGACGCGCTGCAGCGGCGTCAGGGAGGCGCCAGCCAGCCCCAGCCCGACGACCAGCACCGCGACGAAGGCGTCGATCGGGGTCACGCCGCTCATGCCGCCGAAGCCGGTCGATCCGCCCACCGCGTCGATATTCTCCAGGATGATCTGCGTCGAGATGGTAACGCCGATGGTGGCCAGGATGAAATAGACGCCCCGCAGCCGCAGCGACGGCAATCCGATCGGCAGGCTCAGCAGCGCCGAAACCGCCGCCCCGGCGAACAAGGCGGGATAGAGCGGCCAGCCCATCGAGACGGAGAGATAGCCCGACACATAGCAGCCGATCGCCATGAAGGCACCAGCCGCGAACGACAGGACGCCGGTCTGAAGGACGAGATAGACACTCCACGCGAGAAGAATGTTGATCGCCGCGAAAAAGAGATGATCGGCGATCACGCGCGGACTTCTCGGCCGATCGCGCTGCCGAACAATCCCTGTGGGCGCAAGATCAGAAAGCCGATCATGCACAGCCAGACGGTCAGGTCGGCAAGACGGGCGAAGCCGAACTCGGCGGCCAGCGATTCGAGGACGCCGATCAACAGGCCGCCCAGCACCGCGCCGCGCAAATCGCCCATGCCGCCGATGGCCATGATCGCGACCGCCTTCAGCGCGAAGCCCAGCCCGAGTTCGGAACTCGCCGTGCCGAGCCGCAGTGTCAACAGCAGCCCGGCGATGCAGCCCAGCGCCGACGACAGCGCGAAGACTTGCTGCGACACCGCGCGGACATTGATGCCCAGCAACGTCGCGCTTTGCGGATTGTCGGCGACGGCGCGGATGTTCCGGCCCATCCGCGTCTGGGTGACGAGAAGATGCAACGCCACCATCAGCGCGATGGTGATCGCGACGATGATCATTTCGACGGTGGTGAAGCGGACCCCGAACACCGCGAAGCCATGGATCGAGCCGAGGCCCGCGAGATTGAGCGCGACCGGCTCGGTCCCCCAGACTTTGTGAATGAGGTCGATCACCACGATGCCGAACGCGACTGAACTCAACGCGGCGGCGTTCTCGGCATCCTCGTTGGCGAGGCGACGGAAGCAAACCTGCTCGATCACCACGCCGACGACGCCGCCGACAATGATGGCAAGCGGCGCCGCGAGCCAGATCGACAGGCCCTGGTTGGTCGCGCCCAGCGCGACGAAGCCGCCGAGGACGAACACGTCGCCATGCGCGAGATTGAGCCGATGCAGCACGCCGAGGATCAGCGTGAAGCCGAGCGCCACCAGCGCGTACATCGAGCCGATGACGAGGCCGTTGAGAATCTGCCCCGCGATCACGGGCGCCTCCTGATTCCGCGGCGCGGCGTTGGGCGCGCGGTCAAGCCATTGTTCCGGTCGGCGGCTATTGTCATTGCCCTTCACCGGTTGCGAACGAGGGTTGGATGATGGTCGATTACCATAATTCCAGAATTGTAAGCAATTAACGCGCCCCGCGCTTGGCGTCTTGCGTGCGGCGCCAGGTGAGCCAGCGCCCGCCCAGCGTCTGGCCGACGCATTGTTCCGCCACCACGACCGCGGCCGACAATTTATCGAGATCGATGCCGGTCGCGCAGCCCGCGCTTTCGAACATGTTGACGAGGTCCTCGGTCGCGACATTGCCAGCGGCGCCCGGCGCGAAGGGACAGCCGCCGAGGCCGCCGACCGAGGCGTCGAACTTGCGCACGCCGTGGCTGAACGCGGCATGGCAATTGGCCAGCGCGAGGCCCTTGGTGTCGTGGAAATGCCCCGACAAAAGTTCGGGGCCATGGCGGCGGGCGAGGATCGCGAATACCT
>DATCDN010000066.1:0-20201 GCA_036510675.1 Allostellaceae bacterium | reverse complement strand
GCTCACCGGCTCAGGATCGCAGCCGCTACCGCATAAAGCACCGAACCGGCCGCCCAAATCCAACCGCGCCCCCGCCGGCACACTATCGCTCGGCCTTTCAACACCCCACCGCGCCCAAAACCAGAATCCTTCACACGCTCGAAAGCCGGAGTCCACGCTGGCATGGGGCCCGGCCTTCGTCGGGAAAGGGAACGCGGTTGGGATCGACGCGCTTACCCCGCCTTGAGTCGTTTCGCCGCGTCGATGGCGGCGTAGGTCAGCACGCCGTCGGCGCCGGCGCGCTTGAACCCGAGCAGCGCCTCCATCATCGCCGACGGGTCGAGCCAGCCGCGCTCGATGGCGCCCGCCAGCATCGAATATTCGCCGCTGACCTGATAGACGAAGGTGGGGGCGCCGAACCGCTCCTTCACCCGCCGCAGAATGTCGAGATAGGGCATGCCCGGCTTCACCATGACCATGTCGGCGCCCTCGGCCAGGTCGAGCGCGACCTCGCGCAACGCCTCGTCGCCATTGGCCGGGTCCATCTGATAGGTGCGCTTGTCGGCCTTGCCGAGATTGGATTTGGAGCCGATGGCGTCGCGGAACGGGCCGTAAAAGGCCGAGGCATATTTCGCGGCATAGGCCATGATCTGCACCCGCGCCAGGCCCTTGGCGTCGAGCGCGTCGCGAATGGCGCCGATGCGGCCATCCATCATGTCGGACGGCGCGATCACGTCACAGCCGGCCTCGGCCTGAACCACCGCCTGGCGGCACAGGATGTCGACGGTGCGGTCGTTGGCGACATCGCCATCAGCGTCCAGCACCCCGTCATGGCCATGCGTGGTGAACGGGTCGAGCGCGACGTCGCACAGCACGCCGAGATCGGGATGCGCCGCCTTCACCGCGCGCACCGCCCGGCACACCAGGTTCTCGGGGTTGAGCGCCTCCTCCCCGCTGGCGGATTTGCGTGCCGCCGGGGTCGCCGGGAAAATCGCGATCAAGGGAATGCCCAGCGATTTCGCCAGCCCGGCCTCGTCGACCAGCGCCGCGACCGACAGCCGGTCGATGCCGGGCATCGAGGCAATCGGCGCGCGCGCCGCGTGCTCGTCATGGATGAAGACCGGCCAGATCAGATCGCCGGGGCTAAGAACATGCTCGGCGTTGAGGCGGCGCGACCAATCGTGGCGCCGGTTGCGGCGCATGCGCAGGCGGGGGAAGGAGCCGAGGGGCTGACGGATGTCGCTCATGCGCCGGATGATATGGGCCGGGGTCCGGCTTGACAATCGGTGGTCGTTGGGCGCTGGTCGTTGGGCGGCGGGCGGCTCAAATACCGGCCGAATTAAAGGGAAAATTAATCAATGCTGGATAGGGTTCGGGCCTAGTCACAAACTCTCCCGAACGCCGAGGATGTCCATGCTGCTCGCCTATCTCGATGCGATCGCCCTCACCGAGCGCTTGCACCGCCAGTTCCTCGAAATCGTCAAGGTTGAACTGGAAAATAATGGCATGCACGATGTCAATAACGTGCAGGCCATGATCCTATTCAATGTCGGCGATCATGACATGACCATCGGCGAGCTGACGCTGCGGGGCTGCTATCTGGGCTCCAACGTCTCCTACAACGTCAAGAAGCTGGCCGAGCATGGCTATCTCAGCCAGCAGCGGTCGCTGCATGACCGGCGCTCGATCCGCGTCCGCCTGACCGATAAGGGCATGGCGGTGCGCAATCTGGTGCTGCAGATGGTGGAGCGCCATTTGGGGCAGCTCGGCCAGAGCCCGCTCGACGAGCAGACCCTGATTCATGCCATCGTCACGTTCCGCCGCCTCGACCGTTTCTGGACCCAGTCGCTGTCGGTCGGGACCCGGCTCCAGCGTCTCTCGCCCGCTGCCTAGCCGCCGCTTTGGCGCGGGGTTGGTGGGCGTCGACGAAGGCGTTCAGCACCGCATTGATCCGCGTTTGATAGCCGCGACCGCCGCGCTGGAAGAAATCCAGCACACGGCGGTCGACGCGCATGTTCAGCACCGCCTTCGGCTGCGGCATTTCCGTCGTCGCCTTGGACCAATCGACGACCATGCCAGCCTCGTCGGGATCGTCGGCGATTGTGCGCTCCAATTCCTCTTCGGTCATCGCCGCCCCCGCGCCCAATCGGTCTGACTTTCGCCGCGCGCGATCATCGCTTCGATTTCTTCAACCGTATACCGCACGATATTGGGTTTCTTCCGCACGTCTCGCTCTCCTGAACGAAATGATCCGCCGGTTTTCGCCGCGCCAGGTCCAAACAACCGCATAGAACTTGCCGTCAATCGAGGCGACTGACAGGAAAGGCGCCTCATCGCGACGGTTAACCGGCAGATTCAACACCAGGCGGCCGTCGAACACTCGGATCGCGGCAAGAAAATCGAGGCCACGCTCGCACCGCGTCCATGCGCGCTTCGCCTCGTCCCATTCGAACATGGGATGTATAGACAATTTGTCTACACAATGTCGAGCGCTAGAACGCAGACAGTCCCGTTTGCGCGCGGCCCAGGATCAGGGCGTGGATGTCGTGCGTGCCCTCATAGGTGTTGACCGTCTCCAGATTGAGGAGATGGCGGATCACATTGTATTCATCGACGATGCCGTTGCCGCCATGCATGTCGCGGGCCATGCGCGCGATGTCGAGCGACTTGCCGGTCGAATTGCGCTTCAGCATCGAGATCATTTCCGGCGTCGCCTTGTGCTCGTCCATCAGCCGGCCGAGGCGCAGGCACGCATGGAGGCCGAGCGTGATCTCGGTCTGCATGTCCGCCAGCTTTTTCTGGATGAGCTGGTTGGCGGCGAGCGGCTTGCCGAACGCCTTGCGCCCGACCGTATAGTCGCGCGCCGCGAACCAGCAGCTGGTGGCGGCGCCGAGCGCGCCCCAGGCAATGCCATAGCGCGCATTGTTGAGGCACGAGAACGGCCCCCGCAGCCCCGAGACGCCGGGCAGCAGGTTTTCCTCCGGCACGAACACATCCTGCATCGAGACTTCGCCCGTCGCCGAGGCGCGGAGAGAGAATTTGCCCTCGATCTTGGGCGTGGTCAGGCCCTTCATGCCGCGCTCCAGGATGAAGCCGCGCACCTCACCCGCGTCGTCCTTGGCCCAGATCACTAGCACGTCGGCGACCGGGGCGTGGCTGATCCACATCTTGCTGCCGTTGAGGAGATAGCCGTCCGCCACCTTCTTGGCGCGGCTCTTCATGCCGCCGGCATCCGAGCCGAAATCCGGCTCGGTTAGGCCGAAGGCGGCGATCAGCTCGCCGGTCGCCATGCGCGGCAGGTATTCCTGCTTCTGCGCCTCGGTGCCGAAGGCGTGGATCGGATACATGGTCAGCGAGGATTGGACGCTGAGGCTGGAGCGATAGGCCGAATCGACCTTCTCGAGCTCATGCGCGATCAGCCCATAGGCGACATAGGAGGTGCCGGCGCAGCCATAGCCTGTGAGGGTCGAGCCGAGGAAGCCCAGCGCGCCCATTTCGCGCATCACCTCGATATCGAACCGTTCCTCGCGGAACGCCATCTTGATGCGCGGCATTAGCTTGTCCTGCGCGTAGTCGCGCGCCGCGTCGCGGATCATGCGCTCTTCCTCGCTGAGCTCGTCCTCGAACCGCAGCGGATCGCGCCAATCGAACTGAGCGCGCGCGGCGCGTGTCTTGTCCTCAACGGTGCTAGCCATGCTGTTCCCCACTCTCTCGCGATTTGCCCGCCAGTCTAAGCGGGCGCGGCGCGGCAGGAAAGTCACGGCGATAGGCCCGATGCGGCTGTCGCCGATCGCTATATCTTACTCGATATGGCCCTCCGCTATCGTCTTGTAGAATCCGGGAGGATTTGCCATCATCGCGGGCGATATTTCCGCGTGTCGGCGGGAAAAATTCACGGGAAGCGCGCGGCGTCTGGCCGCCTGGGGAGGAACAGATGACGGGTTCGCGGATGATCGTGGCGGCGGCCTTGCTCGCCGCCACGCTGGGGGGCGGCATCGGGGGCACGCCGGCGATGGCCCAAAGCGATGCGGTGTCGGCGCAAATGCTCAACAATGCCGACAAGGACGCCAAAGACTGGCTGAGCTATCGCGGCTCCTATCTCGATTACAATTACAGCGCCCTCACCCAGATCAACAGCAAGAACGTCAAGAACCTGAACGTCGCCTGGGTCCACACGCCCGGCCGCAGCAAATGGGGCCTGCAATCGGTGCCGCTGGCGGTCGACGGCGTACTCTACTACAGCGGCTCCTATAGCCGTGTCTTCGCGCTGGACGGCGCCACCGGCGAGGTGATTTGGAACTATTTCCCCGAGCTCGACGAAGCGCTGATCGCCAAACAAACGCACAGCCCCGACAATCGCGGCATCGCGATTTCGCACGGCAAGGTCTATGTCGGCACCATCGACGGCCGGCTGATCGCGCTCGACATGAAGACCGGCAAGAAGCTGTGGGATACCAAGCTGATCAATTCGCAGAAATTGACCATCGGGTTCTCCGGCGCGCCGCTGGCGGTGAAGGACAAGGTCCTTATCGGCAGCCAGGGTGGCGAATGGCCGGTCATCGGCACCCTCTTCGCGGTCGATGCCGACAGCGGCAAGACGGCGTGGGAATTCCATCCCATCGTCGACGATGCCAAGACCCACGCGACCTGGGGCAATGACAGCTGGAAGACCGGCGGCGGCGGCGCGTGGCAGCCCGGCACCTACGATCCCAACACCAATACGGTATGGTGGGGCACCTCGAACCCGGCGCCCTTGTTCGATTGGGGCAAGGATTGGAAGACCGACGGCTCGCGTCCCGGCACCAATCTCTATACCTCGTCGGTGGTGGCGCTCGACGCCGATAGTGGCAAGCTGAAATTCTATCACCAGGAGATCCCGCACGATCTGTGGGATTTCGACAGCGCCGTCGGCGAGTTCATCATGCTCGACCGGGGCGGCAAGCAATATGTCGTGCATCCCAACAAGAGCGGCTATGTCTTCGTCTATAACCGGGCCGACGCGTCGATCGCCAATGTCTGGCGCGCGACCGAGAACAGCAACTTCGTCAAGAATATCGACCCGCATACCGGCGAACTCATCGGCCGGACCAGCGAGGCGCTGGGCGACAATAAGGGCATCTGCCCGTCCTTCACCGGCGCCATCGGCTGGCCGCCGGGCACCTATAATCCGAAGACCGGGCTCTATTATCGCGCGGTCGCCGAGGCGTGCATGAACCTAAAAGTGGCCAAGACCACGCCGGTCGTCGAGCCGCAGGCCCAGCTTTTCGTCGGCGCCCAGTTCACCGTCACGGGGCCGAATGGACAGAAGCCCTGGGGCCATGTCGATGCCCGCGATCCGATCACCGGCAAGCTTAAATTCTCGATCAAATACCAGGCCGGCATCGTCGCCTCGACCATCTCCACGGCCGGCAATCTCTTGTTCGTGCCGGACGCGGCGGGCTGGCTCCATGCCTACGACGCCACCACCGGCAAGGAGCTGTGGAAGCACAATGACGGCAGCAGCCATAATGGCGGCATCATCAGCTATGAGGCCAAGGGCAAGCAATATATCGCCGTCGAGGCCGGCTGCTGCTCGCTGTCCAGCTTCGGCAATCAGTTCACCTACGGGTTACCATACAGTGCCCAATCCACCGATCAGGGCGAGCTGATCGTCTATGCATTGAAGTAGCACGGCGGTATCATTACCAATGATAAGGGCGGGACCGCGGTTCCGCCCTTTCCATTTCGAGGATTGCGCGATGTGGATGCTGCTGATGGCGTTGGGACTGGCGCTGGTATGGTCCGGCGCCGCCCTTGCCGACGAGAGCGCGGCGAAAGCCGACCAGGACGCGCTCAACATTTTCAATTCGACGTGCGGCTGGTGCCATCAGGGCGGCGGCCGCGCCGCCGGCGGCATCGGGCCGAAGCTGATGAATTCGGAACGCAGCGACGATTACATCCTGAACCGCATCAAGGCCGGCAAGGAAGGCAAGATGCCCGCCTTCGGCACCAACTTCTCCGAGGCGCAGATTCAGGCGCTGCTTCGCTATATCCGCAATCTGAAGCCGGAGAACTGAGGGTGAAGAGATTGTCATCTTGGCGGTTCATTATTTTTCTTTTTGCGGTCGCACTCACGACGCCCGCCTTGGCCCGGCCGCTTGAGCAAGTGAAAGAGAGCGGCGCCATCGCGCTGTGCGCGCATCCCAACGCGCTGCCGTTTTCCGCGAAGGATGGCGCCCTGCACGGGTTTCAGGTGGAGACCGCGCGGGCGCTGGCGCAAGCGGTCGGCGTCGCGCTGGAGACGCATTGGACGGTGGCGGCCCATGACCTCAACCGCGCCGATTGCGATTTCGTGCTGGACGCGATCGCCGATCCCGAGGCCCAGGCGGAAAGCCGGCTGACCCTGTCGAAACCCTATGGCAGCAGCGGCGTGACGCTGGCGGTGCGGGCCGACAATGACATGATTCACGGGTTCGGCGATCTCGCCGGCGCCGGCAAGATCGGCATCCTGCCCGGCTCGATGGCGGCGATGATCCTGGGACAGCATGGTGTTCACACCTCGCCGGCCGGCTTCGAATCGGACCTCCTCGACGAGGTGGCGGCGGGCGATCTTGCCGGCGCGGCGGTGACGCCGACCGCGATCGGCTATTATAATGCGGGGCATGCCGCGCATCCGATGAAGGCGGTCGCCACCTTCGCCGACCAGCGCGATCTCAATTGGAATCTCGCGGTCGGCATCGTCAACCCCGATGCCGCGCTGATCGCCGCCATCGACGCGGCGCTGGACAAATTGGTGGCGGCGGGCACCATCAAGGCGATTTACGCGCGCTATGGCGTCGATCTCGCGCCGCCGCGCTAATGGGAGAAAGACATGGCGCAAACATCCGCGAGCTTCGAGAGCAACCGGGGCCAGGCGGCGCGCTATCTGGCGCGCTTCCGCGACGTGCCGCTGGGTCATTTCATCAATGGCAAGGCGGTGGCCGGACATTCGGGCAAGCACTTCACCAATTTCGCGCCGGTCGATAACCAGCCGCTGGGCGAGGTCGCGGCCGGCAATGCGCACGACATCGACGATGCCGCCAAGGCGGCACGCGCCGCGTTCCCCGCCTGGCGCGACGTGCCGGCGGCGCGGCGCCGCGCGCTGCTGCATAAATTCGCCGACCTGATCGAGAAGCGCGCCGAGGAAATCGCGCTGATCGAATCGAGCGATACCGGTCAGCCGATTCGCTTCATGAACGCCGCGGCGGCGCGCTCGGCGGATAATTTCCGCTTCTTCGCCGATCGCGCGCCGGGCGCGCGCGACGGGCTGACCCTGCCGGCGGAGGCGCATCTCAACTTCACCATGCGCGAGCCGATTGGTCCCGTCGGCATCATCACCCCGTGGAACACGCCGTTCATGCTGTCCACCTGGAAGATCGCGCCGGCGCTGGCGGCGGGCTGTACCGTGGTGCACAAGCCGGCGGAATGGTCGCCGCTGACCGCGATGCTGCTGGCCGAGATCGCGATCGAGGCCGGCCTGCCGCCGGGCGTGCTCAACACCGTGAACGGGCTCGGCGAGGAAGCGGGCAAGGCGCTGACCGAGCACCCCGACATCAAGGCCATCGGCTTCGTCGGCGAAAGCGCGACCGGCAGCGCGATCATGGTGCAAGGCGCCCCGACGCTGAAGCGCGTGCATTTCGAGCTGGGCGGCAAGAACCCGGTGATCGTGTTCGCCGACGCCGATCTCGACCGCGCGCTCGATGCCGTGGTGTTCATGATCTACAGCCTCAATGGCGAGCGCTGTACCTCGTCATCGCGCCTGCTGGTGGAACATTCGATCGCGCGCGATTTCGAGGCGCGGCTGCAGGCGCGCCTCGCGCGGCTCAAGATCGGCCATCCGCTGGCGCCGGAGACGGAGATCGGACCGCTGATCCATCCGCGTCACCGCGACAAGGTGCTGTCCTATCTCGATGTGGCAAAGCAAGAAGGGGTGCGCGTGCTGGAGGGCGCCGCCATCGGCGCCGATCTGGCGGCCGGCAATTATGTGCGGCCGGTGGCGTTCGTCGGCGCGCGCAACGAGATGCGGGTGGCGCAGGAGGAGATTTTCGGCCCGTGCCTCACGGTGATCGAATTTGCCGACGAGACCGAGGCGATCGCGATGGCCAACGATGTGCGCTATGGCCTCACCGCCTATGCCTGGACGCGCGACACCGGCCGCTCGTTACGTCTCGCGCGGCGGCTCGAGGCTGGGATGATCTGGATCAATTCCGAAAACAACCGCCACCTGCCGGCGCCGTTCGGCGGCATGAAGGCGTCGGGCATCGGCCGCGACGGTGGCGATTATTCCTTCGACTTCTACATGGAGACGAAGAACATCTGCATCGCCCTCGACACCCACACCGTGCCGAAGCTGGGGTGAAAAAATTGAACCGCCAAGCCCGCCCCGGCCCCCGAGCCGGGAACGCCAAGGGCCAAGGCAGAATTTTATTCCCTTACCGGCGAAAGCCGGTATCCATCGTGCGGCGGCGTGGTGGATACCGGCTTTCGCCGGTAAGGGAATACGAGAGGTTTTTTCTCTTGGCGCCTTGGCGGTTTGAGCTTTCTCCTACGGCGTCAGCACCACCCGGCCGCTGATCTTGCCGGCGCGCAGATCGTCGAGCACCCGGTTGGCGTCATCGAGCGGGCGGGTCGCGACGGGGATCGCCGGGATGCGCCCCGCCTTGACCAGCGCCATTAGCTCCTTCAATTCGTCGAGCGAGCCGACATAAGAGCCGGTGATGGTCAGCATGCGCTGCATGAAGGTCAGAATGCCGAACGGCGTCTCGCCGCCGGCGAGGCCGACCTCGACCAGCGTGCCGCCCCGCCGCAAGCAATTGACGCCGAATTGCGCGGTGCCGGGCGCGCCGACGAAATCGATGGCGCCGCCGGCGCCGGCACCGAACTGGGTCGCGGCGCGCAGCCGCTTCAGCTCGTCGGGATCGCTATTGTCATAAACGGCGGACGCGCCCGCCTTCGACGCCTCGTCACGCTTGCGCTCGCCGATATCCGCCACCACGATACGCGCCTTGACGGCGGCCGGCGCGATCATCACCGCGCTGAGGCCCACGCCGCCGGCGCCGATGATCACGATGGTTTCCTCCGGCCCCAGATGCGACAGTTTCTTCAGCGCGCTGTACGCCGTCAGGCCGGAACAGGCATAGGTCGCGGCCAGCGCCTCCGGCACCCCGGCATAGTCGATGAGATAGCGCGGATGCGGCACCAGCACATGGTCGGCATAGCCGCCGGCAACGCGCACGCCGATGGCGCGGCCGTTGGCGCAGAGTAATTCCTCGCCGCGCCGGCAGAAATCGCATTTGCCACAGCCGATCCACGGGAACACCACGCGCTTGTCGCCGACCTTGGCGCCTTTCGCCTCGGGACCGAGCGCCGCGACGATGCCGACGATCTCATGGCCCAGCGTGTGCGGCAGCGGAAAGCCGAGCTTGGCGTATTCCACTTTCCGGCCGCCGCCCATGTCGATCACGCCGTCCTGGATGTGGATGTCGCTGTGACAGACGCCGCAGCCGGTGACGCGCACCAGCACCTCGGTCCCTTGTGGCGCCGGGTCGGGCTGGTCCAGGGGTTTCAGCGCCTGGCCCCATTCGACGATCGCCATACTGTGCATGATGCGCGCTCCCTTATTAGACGGCGCGAGTGTAGCGAACGGCGAACGGCAGGAACAGCCGCGTTGGTTTGCCGCCGTGCGTCCCTCGACTGCTCCCGCCGCGCTGACGCGCGCCGGTCCGCGCTCGGGATGAGGAAGAAAGGGAGAGGGCATCGAAAGTCATTGCCTCATCCCGAGCGCGCAGCCCGCGCGAGCGGGCGAGCAGTCGAGGGACGCACAATGCGCATGCAGCCTATGCCCAAAAGAAAAAGCCCCCCGCCGCGAGGCGAGGGGCTTGGCAATTCGACGGCGCGGCGCCGGCTACATCTTCACTTTCTGGGCGGCATCCCAGATGGCGTGGGTATAGGCGCCCTCGGGCTTCTTGGTGATGATCTTCTGTTCTTCCAGCTCTTTCACCGTGCGCTCGTAATCTTTCACGTCGAGGTAGCCGATCGGGTTCTTCGATTGCGAGATCAGCTTGGCGACTTCACGCGCCATGTCCTTCTGGTGCTTCAGGGTTTGCGCGCCCGTGGTGTCGTTGTTGAGCGCGATCTGCGCCGCCTCGTCGGGGTGCTTCACCGCATAGGCCCAGCCCTTGTCGCTGGCCGCGACGAACCGCGCCATCACCGCGGCATAGTGCGCGTCCTTCAGCTTGTCGCCATTGGCATAGAGTCCGTCCTCGAGGACGCCGACGCCCTGGTCGGAATAATTGAACACCACCAGCTGCGACGGCTTGATGCCGGCGTCGAGGATCTGGAAATATTCATTGTAGGTCATGGTCGAAATGCAATCGGCCTGCTTCTGCAACAGCGGATCGACGTTGAACGCCTGCTTCAGCACCTTGACGCCGTTGGGGCCGCCCTCGGTCGCCATGCCGAGCTGATGCATCCAGGCATAGAACGGATATTCATTGCCATAGAACCAGACGCCAAGGGTGCGGCCCTTGAAATCCTGGGGGGTCTTGACGCCGGAGGATTTGAGGCAGGTCAGCTCCAGCCCCTCGCGCTGGAAGATCTGCGCGATGTTGACCAGTGGCACGCCCTTTTCCCGCGCCGCCAGTGCCGCCGTCATCCAGTCGACGATGACATCGGCGCCGCCCGCCGCCAGGACCTGTTCCGGCGCGATGTCGGGGCCGCCCGGCTTGATCGTGACGTCGAGATCGGCGGCCTTGTAATAGCCCTTGTCCTTGGCGACGTAATAGCCGCCGAACTGCGCGTCCGCGACCCATTTCAACTGGATCGTGACCTTATCGGCCGCCTGGGCCGAGACGCCGGCGGCCATGAACCCCACCGCCGCCGCGGCAATCAGCAATCGTTTCATGCTTCCCACTCCTCCTCCGTTTGATCCGGTCCCCGCTTGTCTCATGCGGCCTTCCGCAGCGAGGGATGCCAGAAGGTCACACTCCGCTCCACCAAGGCAAGCGCGCCATAGGCCGCCGATCCCGCGACGGCCGCCACCACGATGGTCGCCCAGACCATCGCGATATTCATGCGTCCGATCTCGGCCGAGATGCGAAAGCCCATGCCGACGATCGGCGTGCCGAAGAACTCGGCGACGATGGTGCCGATCAGCGCCAGAGTCGAATTGACCTTCAGCGCGTTGAAGATGAACGGCATCGCTGCTTGCAGCCGCGCCATCCGCAGCGTCTGGCCATAGGACGCGGCATAGGTGCGCATCAGGTCGAGCTCGATGCGCGACAGCGCCGCGAGGCCGGCGATGGTGCTGACCAGCATCGGGAAGAAGGTCATGATCACCACGACGGCGGCCTTCGACTGCCAGTCGAAGCCGAACCACATCACCATGATCGGCGCCACCGCCACGATCGGCAGCGCGCTGACGAGATTGCCCAGCGGCAACAGCCCGCGCTGAAGGAACGGTATCCGGTCGACCAGCACGCCGACCAGGAACCCAGCGCCGCAGCCGATGACATAGCCGGGGATCATGGAACGGATGAAGGTCTGGACGAAGTCGGCGACCAGATCGTGCGACGACGCGACCATCGCCACGGCGATGGCGGTGGGCGGCGGCAGCAGCACCGGCGGAATCATGAAGCCGATCACCAGCACCTGCCACATGAAGATGGCCCACAGGCCGAGCAGGATCGGCGCCGTGAGATTGATGAGGATGCTGTTGTCGCGCACGCCCAAGAGCGCGCCCCGTTCCATCGCGCGCCAGATCAGGACCGCCAGCACGATGGCGCCGAGCCACAGGCCCCACGCGCCGGGGCCGCGCGCCCCGGCCATCAGCAGGCCATAAAGCGCCGCCGCGCCCAGCAGCGCGCCCGCCAGCGACAAGAGCGTCGCCAGCGCCAGCGCCAGATAGCGGAGCGCCGATGTCGCCGCCAGGATCAGCGCGCCAAGCCACAGCAGCAGATCGACGGCGGGCCAATGCCCGGCGGCGCCGACCGGCAGAAACAGCGCCACCGCCCCGCCCACCATCGCGCCGAGCAACACGATATCGCGCGCGCGCAGGATCATGCCCGGCGGCCTGACGCAATCATCGTGCGTGCCCCGACAGCGCGCTCCGCGCGCGCTCGGGATGAGGAGAGAGATTTAATGCCCTGTACCCACGGTGCCTCATCCTGAGCTGGGCCGAACATCGCAGTTCGCGGATCAGGGCCTCCTCGCTCGCGGTCGTACTTTGCTCGAGATGGTGCCGTGTGTGCGAACCATCGGTGACATGACGGCGCGCCTTCCTGCGCCGCACCGTCGTCCGCGTAACGCCAAGATCGCGGGCCAATTCCGCAACCGACAGCGAACGCCAAGCGTTCGCGTGTAAGCTAAGCCGCATGGTATCCCCGCCGCGCCAGATGCGCCAAACCCGCCGCAATACTTGCCAACTCTACACAATCACACGGGATAAAACACGAAAGCCGGGGAGCGCGACCGCGAATCCGTCTTGGCGGTTCATGTCTTTTTCCGCCACCATCGCGCAATGGTGCGTGCTTCGAGACGCGGCCTGCGGCCGCTCTTGTATCAAACAGGTATCAACCGACCTTCAACCGAGCTCCGCGAGGGCCGATTCGGCGCGGTGTAGGAAGATCAGGGCGCCTTGCCGCTCGGCGATTTCCTGGGCGGTGGTGAAGGCGCGCCTTGCCTCGTCCTTGTTGTCGCGGTCGAGCGCGAGGAGGCATAGGCCGCGCCAGCGATAGATCTCCGGCACATAGAAGCCGATGCCGGGCTCGTCGATGGTTGCGATGGCGCTATCGATATAGGCAATGCCGTCCGCCGGACGCCCCGCTTCATGCATGATCTCCGCCGCCAATCCCCAGAAATAGCGCGGCAGCGCGCCGAACGCGGTCGCCTTGCCGATTTCGGCATCGACGATTCGCGCGGCATCGGCGATGCCCGGCCCCACCGCGTCCACCCACGCCGTCAGCAGCGCGCTCGATCCGCGCAACGGCAACAGGCCGTATTTTTCCGCCAAGGTGGAAGCGCGCCGGGCGGCAGCCAAGGTGGCATCGCGATTGCCGACCAGTTGGAAGGCGATCATGCCGTTCATCAGCGCATGGCCGATACTGTTGGGATGGTCGAGGGCCTCGCCGATGGCCAGACCGCGCGCCACGCTCTCCTTCGCTTGATCCGGCTCGCCCGACAACTGATATGCCATGCCGTGCACGACATTGGCGCAGACGCCGACATCGTGGCCGCCGAATGCCGGACCCAGATGGCGGTGTCGCGCCATGTCATAGCTGTTCGCGCCGATGGTGCTGTCGGCGAGCGCGCCCGCGACATCGCCGCTGATGAAGCCCGTGGACCAGCGGCAATGCCGCGCCTCCAGCAATTCGTCGCTATCGCCCGAGCGTTCCGCCAGCGCGATCAGCTCACCCGCCCGGTCCCGTGCCTGCGCGGTCTTGCCCCGGAAATTGGCGTTGAGCCACAAGCCCCATTTGGCCCGGTACAAGGCCTTGCCGTCGTCCAGGCGCTCGCCGATCTCGGCCGCGCGGCGATAGGCGTCTTCCGCCTCGTCGCTTTGCAGGCCGCGCACCACGGTTTGCGCGGCGCCGATTTTCAACAGGAAATCGAGCTGGCGGCGCATCCGCTCGGCCGGGTCCGCCAACCCCTCCGCCGCCTTGAGCCCGGCGGTGAAATTCGCGATCGCCTCGTGATAGGCGGAGCGGGCGACCGCGCGGTCGCCGGCGCGCGCGCGATAGTCGCATGCCTCGGGCGCCAGTCCGGCCTCGCCGAAATGATAGGCCAGCAATTCCGGCTCGTTGGCGACGGTGTCGGGGAAGCCCGAATCGAGCGCGCGGGCGATGCGCGCGTGCAATTCGCGCCGCCGCGTCAGCAACAGGCTTTCATAGGCGGCGTCGCGCACCAGCGCGTGCTTGAAGCTGAAACTCCGATCGATGCCGCGCCCTTCGGGAAAGACGATGCCCGCCGCGACTAGATTGGCGAGCGCGGTTTCCAGCGCGCTGTCCTGGGGCGCGACCGCGTCGAGGAGGGCGAACGAGAATTGCCGGCCGAGCACCGCCGCGAGTTGCGCCACGTCGCGCGCCTCGCCCAGCCGGTCGAGCCGCGCCATCAGCGAATCCTTCAGCGTCGCCGGGACGGCGGCGCCATCCTGCCCGGCCTGTTCGATCACGCTCTTGGTCAGTTCCTCGGCGAACAGCGGCACCCCGTCGGTCTTGGCGACGATGGCGGCGATCGTTTCCACCGAAAGGCCGTGCGCCGCCGCGACATCGGCCACCAGCCGCGCGCAATCGGCGCGGCCGAGCCGGCCCAGCATCAACAGCGTCGCATGCGGCCGCGTCTGCCACGGCGGCGCGAATTCGGTGCGGCCGGTGGCCACCGCCAACAGCCGCGCCGAGGCGATCCGGTCGATCAGCCGCGTCATCAATTCCAGCGTGGTGGCGTCGATCCAATGCGCATCCTCGAGGATCAGCAGCACCGGCCCGCCATCGCCCCGGCGCACGATCATCTCGACCAGCATCTCGACGGTCGCCGCCTTGCGCTGCGCCGGGGTCAGCGAAGACGGTGCTGTCGGCAGGGACATCAGTTCCAACGCCAGCGGCAGGTCGGCGGCGGGAAACAGCGCCGCCAGCTTGTCGCGCTTCGCCTCGGGCCCATCGCCCGCATCGAACCGCGCGGTGCGCGCCACGCACTGAATCACCGGATAGAGCGCGCTGTCGCTGTGATAGGGCGAGCACTGAAAATGGATGCGCGCGTGCGGCTCGTCCACGAGCTGCGCGCGCAGCGCATCGACGAGGCGCGACTTGCCGATGCCGGCCTCGCCGATCACCGTCACGATCTGGCCTTCGCCCTGGCGCGCGAGGCGCCAGCGGTCCAGCACCATCCCCATTTCGTGCCCGCGCCCGATCAGCGGCAGGTCCGCCTGGTGGATCGCGGCGAACCGGCTTTCGGCCGCGGACTCGCCGACGACGCGCCATGCCGTGACCGGCGCCGCGATGCCTTTGAGGTCGTGCGGCCCGGTCGCCTGCAGCTCGAACAGGCCGCCCAGCAGATGCTGGGTCGCGTCGGCGACGATGATCTCGTCGGGCACGGCCAGCGCCTGGAGCCGCGCCGCCAGATTGGGCGTCTCGCCGACGATGGTTCGCTCCTGCGATGCGCCGGCGCCGATGATCTCGCCGATCACCACCAAGCCGGTCGCGATGCCGATGCGCGTTTGCAGCGCCTGGCCGTCGGGCCGCCGGATGCCCGCGACCTCGGCGACGATGGCGCGCGCGGCGTGCACCGCGCGCTCGGCGGCATCCTCATGGGCGCGCGGAAAGCCGAAATAGGCCAGCACGCCGTCGCCCATGAACTTGGCGACGAAGCCGCCGTAGCGGCCGATCGCGCCGGCCGCCGCGTTCTGGTAACGCCGGATCAGCACGCCCAGATGCTCGGGGTCGATGGCGCCCGACAGCGCGGTCGAGCCGACCAGGTCGCAGAACATTACCGTGACTTGGCGCCGCTCGGCCTCGCCCGCCGGTTCCGCGGGGGCGGCCGGCGCGGGCGCTTCGGTGCCGATCTCGGCGATGGCTTTGAGCAGGCGGCGGCGATTGCCGAGCGACAGGCCGAGCGTTTCCAGATCGGCCTCGCTCAGCTCCGGCAGGATGTCGAGATCGATGTCGGCGGCTTCGAGCGCGTCGGCCACTTGGTCGAGCTTATTGGCCTTCAGCCAGTCGCGCAGCTCGCTCATCGGGCGACGGCCGTTCGGCGCTGCACTTGCATCGTGCGTCCTTCGACGACGAGCCCCGGTGTTATCGGGGCTGCGTGCTCAGGATGAGGAATAATTTTACGCGGCACAAAGAACGTCTCCTCATCCCGAGCGCGGAGTGCGGCGTCAGCCGCGCGAGCAGTCGAGGGACGCAAGATGGTTGCCGCGCTCATCGATTCTCCAAACAGATTTTGCCGAAATGCTTGCCCTGTTGCAGGGCGCGCAGCGCGTCGGTGACCTCGGTGAAGGCATAGACCCGATCGTCGATCGCCGGCTTGATGCCATGCGTGTCGATGGCGCGGACCATGTCCTCGAACATCTCGCGGCTGCCGCAGGTCGCGGCGACGAGGCGGATCGCCTGGGTCACGACCCGGCCGAGTTCCAGGGTCGCCGTGCCGCCGCCGACCACGCCGATCATGGCGATAGTCCCGCTGGTCCGCACCGCGCGCAAGGATTGATCCAAGGTGGCGGCGCCGCCGACCTCGATCACCAGGTCGGCGCCACGGCCGATCCGCTCACGTATGATGCGCGCCCATTCGGGATGCGTGTTGTAGTTAATGCCGATATCGGCGCCCATAGCCTTCGCGCGCGCGAGCTTCTCGTCGCTCGACGAGGTGATGATCACCGTCGCGCCCGCCAGCTTGGCGAATTGCAGCGCGAACAGCGCGACGCCGCCGGTGCCTTGCGTCACCATCACGTCGCCGGGCTTGGTGCCGTTGCACATGACGGCGTTCCAGGCGGTGACCGCGGCGCAGGGCAGGGTGGCGGCCTGCAGCGCGGTCCAGCCGCGCGGCACCGTCACCAGTCCCGCCTCGGGGAAAATGCCGAAGTCGCGCACCACGCCGTCGATGTCGCCGCCCATCGTGCCGCCGCGATAGGATTCGCGTAGCGCCCCACTGATCCAGCCCTGGAGGAAGATCGGGCACACCAGATCGCCGACCGCGACGCGCGAGACGCGCGCGCCGATCGCCACCACGCGCCCGGCGCCGTCCGACAGCGGAATGAACGGCAGCGCCCCCATGCGGCCATAGCCGTGCTGTGCCATCACCAGGTCGCGATAGTTGAGCGACGCCGCCTCGAACCGGATCAGCACCTCGCCGGGGCCGGGCGGGCCAGGATCGGGGCGGGTGCCGGGCACTATGTAGTCGAGGCCCCAGCCCTCGCGCATCTCCATGACCCTCATCGCGGCCTCCCCTCGTCGTGGGGCGAAGCGTCGCGGGCGCGCGCGCTCCCGTCAAGTGGGGGAGTGGCCGGTCGCCCCCGTAATCACTTCGGGACGAACATTCGCCGAAGATCACGCCCCCCGTATAGAATCCGAATGGCGCCGCAATTCGGAAAAAACCTGTTCGGCGGGAATGGCCCGCGACGGGTCCGCTCGCATCGCATCGTAAACCGGCACGACCTCATCGCGAAGCCAGCGCTCCACGGCTTCATCCTGTTCGGACAAAGCCGTGAGGCCGGCGCGCACAACGTCGCTTGCCGAAGCGTATCGGCCTGATGCGACGAGCCGATCAATGTACCGCGCCTGCTCGCTTGGCAGGTTCACAGTGCGTTTGCTCGACGCGGCCATCCCTTACCGTCCCTGGAATTGCGGCTTGCGCTTTTCCAGGAAGGCGTTGCGGCCTTCCTTATAATCGGTGCTGTCGAAGCAGGCGGCGACCAGCGCGTCGAGCCGCTTGGTATCGATCGCGCCCTCGGCGCGGCCGATCTCGGCCGAGGCGGCGCGGATCGCCGCGATGGTGAGGGGCGCGTTCTCCGCGATCATGCCGCAATAGGAGCGCACATAGGCGTCGAGCTCGCCGTCCGGCAGCACGCGATTGACCAGCCCCATGCCCAGCGCCTCGGCGGTGGTGAACTGGCGCGCGGTGAGGAAGATTTCCTTGGCATGGGCCGGGCCGACCAGATCGGTCAGCTTCTTGACGCCGCTCCAGCCGTAGCCGAGGCCGAGCTTCGCCGCCGGGATGGAAAAGCGCGAATTCTCGCCGGCGAGGCGCAAATCGCACATGATGGCGAAGGCGAGGCCGCCGCCCAGGCAATAGCCCTGGATCATGGCGATGGTCGGCTTCTTGCAATGCTCGACCGCGCCGAAGGCGCGCGCCGAGGTCTCGTTGTAGCCGGCGGCATCCGTGTTGCTGGCGCGGCGCTTCTCGAATTCGGAGATATCGGCGCCGGAGATGAATGCCTTGGCCTCGAGCGTGCCGCGCAGCACGATGACGCGGATCTCGGGGTCCTGCTCGAACTGTTCCAGCACCACGGGAATGCCTTCCCACATGTCGACCGACAGCGCGTTGCGCCGCGCCGGATTGTTGAAGGTCATCCAGCCGATCGCGCCGTCTTTTTCGGCGATGATCTTTTCCGTGGGAGATTTCATGATAAGGCTCCTGATTTAAGAAATAACGCCGTCGCGACGCAGCGCGGCGATCTCATCGCCGTCATAGCCGGCGTGCCGCATGATCTCGTCGGTATGCTCGCCATGCTCGGGCGTCGCGAGGCGCACCGACCACGGCGTGCGGCTGAGGCTCACCGCCTGGCCGACCATCTCCATATGCCCGCGTGTCTTCGAATCGACGCCGCGCGCCATGCCCAGATGCTGGACCTGGGGATCGGCGAATACTTCATCCATGCGGTTGATCGGGCCCGACGGCACGCTGGCTTCGTTGAGCAAGTCGATCCATTCCGCCGATTTCCGCGTAAGCGTGATTTCCTCGATCAAGCCGTTGAGCTCGTCGCGGTTCTGCAGCCGCGCCGCCGCCGTGGCGAAGCGCGGATCGGTGCCGAGTTCCGGCACGCCCAGCGCCGCGCACAGTCGCAAATAGATCGGCCCGCCGGCGCTGGCGATGTTGATGGCGCCGTCCGTCGTCTTGAACACGCCGGTCGGGATGCCGGTCGGATGATTATTGCCGGCCTGGCCCGGCACCTCGCCGCCGATCAGCCAGCGCGCCGCCTGGAAATCCAGCATCGCGGTTTGCGCCGCCAGCAGCGATGATTGCACCCATTGACCCTCGCCGGAGACCTCGCGCTCCAGCAGCGCGATCAGAATGCCCATCGCGGCGAAGATGCCGGCGGTCAGGTCGGCGACCGGAATGCCGACCCGCACCGGGCCTTGCCCCGGCAGGCCGGTGATCGACATCAGCCCGCCCATGCCCTGGGCGATCTGGTCGAAGCCGGGCCGGTCGCGATAAGGGCCGGTCTCGCCGAAGCCCGAGATGCTGGCATAGACGAGGCGCGGATTAATCGCCTTCAGGGTCTCGTAATCGACCCCAAGCCGATATTTCACATCGGGGCGGTAATTCTCCACGACCACGTCGGCGTGCCGCACCAGCCGCTTCAGAATCTCGATCCCGGCCGGCGATTTGAGATTGACGGCGATGCCGCGCTTGTTGCGGTGCAGGTTCTGAAAGTCGGGGGAATCGCGCCCGCCGCCCAGCCCGTCGTCGCCGCCGGTCGCCTCGACCTTGATGCAGTCGGCGCCCCAATCGGCCAGTTGGCGCACGCAGGTCGGGCCGGCCCGCACCCGGGTCAGGTCGATGACGGTGAAACGCGAAAGAGGAAGCTGGCTCATGGTTGGACTTCAGCGGTTGCGGTTGCGGTGACGGGGTCGCCGGGCAGAATACACGACCGAGGCACGCCGCCAAGCCCGCAACATTTCTCCGCTCGACCGGTCCGAGGGGGCCGGATAAAGTCCCGCGCCGGGGGAGGAGCCGTTTTCAATGCATTTGCAGCATTTTTTGCTAGGGCATGGTCCTTGGCCCTATCTGGTGACGTTTGCCTGGACCTTCGTCGAGGGCGAATCGTTCGTTCTGTTCGCCGGCTTCGCCGCCGCCCAGGGCCTGTTGAGCGCGCCCTTGCTGCTGGGGGCGGCCTGGTTCGGCAGTTTCTGCGGCGACCAGTGCTATTTCTGGATCGGCCGGACCTTCGGGCTGAAGCTGCTGGGGCGGCGGCCCAACTGGCGCGCGCGCATCGACCGGGTCCTGACCCTACTGCGGCGCTATGATATCGGGTTCATTCTGACCTTCCGCTTCATCTATGGCGTGCGCAACTTCTCCTCGTTCGCCATCGGCATCAGCGGCGTGCCGTGGCCGCGCTTCATGTTCTTCAATCTGATCGCGGCCGGCATCTGGGCGGTGGTGTTCGTCGGCGCCGGCTATCTCTCGGGCCGCGCCGCCGACCGCGCGCTGGGCCATTACGCGCATAAATTCACCCTCGTCATGTTGGCGGTGTTCGCGGTTATTCTGGTGACCGTCTTCATCGTCCATCGGATGCGGCACCGCCGGGCACGGGCGAAGGCGGCGGCGGCCGCCCCGGAATTGCCGACGCTGGAGGGCTGAGCCGAGTCGCCCCGAGACTTGATCGACGGGCGGCATTGGTTTAGGAGCTAGCCTCGTTGCTTGGGACGAGTGGGAGGGTATCCGATGCGGGGTGCGGTGGCAGCGCTGACGCTGGCGGCGATGTGTTATGGCTC
>DATCDN010000065.1:0-2198 GCA_036510675.1 Allostellaceae bacterium | reverse complement strand
CGTGTCGGCGACGATCACCTCGCGCGCGCCGGCATCGACCATCGCGGCGGCGAGGCGGATGACAACGTCGCGATCGACCACGCCCTCGAACGGACAGATGAAGGCGACGGAGAGATAGGCGCGGCCGATCACGCCGTTCGCCGCCGCCCGCCGCATCACGTCGGCGCACACCGCCTCCGCCTGCGCGAGGCTCATATTGATATTGCGCTGGTTCATCGTCTCGGTGCAGGACAGCGTCACCGCGACGGAGCGCGCGTTCGCCGCCCGCGCGCGCTCATATCCCCTCATATTCGGGACCAGAACCGAATAATCGATGCGGTCGCGATCCGGCAGCCGCGCCATGATCTCGGCGGCGTCCGCCATCTGCGGCACCGCCTTGGGGCTGACGAAGCTGGTCGCCTCGACATGGCGAATGCCGGACGCGAGCAGCGCGTCGAGCAGGGCCAGCTTGTGCGCGGTGTCGACCGGGCGCGGTTGATTCTGCAGCCCGTCGCGCAGGCCGACTTCGTTGATCGTGACGTGATCGCCCATGCTCGTTCCCTTCAACCGACAATGCCGGCCGCGCGCAGGCCCGCGATCTGATCGGCGCTCTTGCCCAGAAATTCGCGCAGGACGGCATCGGTATCGTGGCCGAGCTCGGGGGGCGGCGCATAGCGGTCCGGCCCGGCATCGGACAGTTTGATCGGGTTCCCCGGCATCGAGACGGTGCCGCCCTGGCGCAGCGCCACATCGACCACCATGTCGCGCGCCCGCACCTGCGGATCGTTCAGCGCGTGCTCGAAATCATTGACCGGCGCGCACGGAACCTGGTGGCGGGCCAGCCGTTCGAGCCAGTAATCCGCCGTGTGCGTGGCGAGAATTTCCCGGATCCGCCGATTGATGAATTCGCGGTGGGCCCATCGTCCGGGTTGCGTGAGATAAATCGGATCGCGCAAATCGTCGGCTTCCAGCGCCGCGACCACGCCGGTCCAGCCATTGTCGGTGATCACCGCGATGATGATCCAGCGATCCTTCGTCGGGAACGTGTCGTACGGCACATGGACGAAGTGTCCGTTGCCGAGCGGCTTCGGATTCTCGCCCGTGAGCAGGAACATGGTTGCCATGTAATTGAGCAGGCTGATCTGTCCGTCGAGCATCGAAATATCGACATGCTGGCCGCGCCCGGTGTGATTGCGGCCCTCGACGGCGGCGAGCACGCCGATCGCGGCCATCATGCCGCCGCCGAGGTCGCCGATCGGAATGCCCGCGCGGGTTGGCTCGCCATCGACCTGGCCGGTGATCGACATGCCGCCGCCCATGCCCTGGGCGATCTGGTCGAAGGCGGGACGCGCATTGGCCGGGCCGGTCTCGCCGAACCCGGTAACGGAACAGGTAATGATGCGCGGATTGTGCTGGGCCAGCGTCTCCCAGTCGATGCCCAACCGCTTGGGCACGCCGGGGCCGAAATTGTTCACGACGATGTCGGCATGCTTGACCAGCTCATAGAACAGCGTCCGCCCCCCCGGCTTCTTGAGGTCGATGACGACGCTTTCCTTGTTGCGGTTGAGCGTGAGGAAATAGGCGCCCATGCCGTGCCGGCTGTGTTTCGGGTCGGTGGCGAGCAGGCTGCGCGTGCCTTCGCCGCCGCGCGGCTCGACCTTGATGGTCCGGGCACCGAGGTCCGCCAACAGCATGGTGCAGAACGGTCCCGACAGCATGTGCGTCAGGTCGATGACGACGAGATTCGAAAGCGGCTTTGGCATTCAACCCGATCCTCGGATTTGTATACAATCATCGTCGAACGGCTGACGAGCATTTATTTTTGGGCTCGCCCGGCCGAAAAAACATTAGCAAAACCGTCAGCCCCGCACCGGCGAGCGACACGGCGCCCGGTTGCTCGGCAAAATTAGTATACTATTCGACTCAATCTTCAAGGTTCGGACATCGCGGCCGTGGCGCGCCGCCGATCATGCGCCGCATCATGGACCAGGCGGCGGCGCGGAATTTTACAAAAAATTGAACCGCCAAGCCCGCCCCAGCCACGAGCCGGGGGCGCCAAGACGCCAAGGGTCCCCACCTCTATTTGTCTCATGCGCCTTACCGGCGAAGGTGTTTGGTCCCGGAAGGTTGGCTGGAGCGAATTGGTGTATTGTCTGGCATTGCTTGGCTGGAGGGACGCCGATGCTGGTGAAGTTGCATGCCAACGCGGCGACCACGCC
>DATCDN010000064.1:0-21073 GCA_036510675.1 Allostellaceae bacterium | reverse complement strand
CTGGATGTAGGCCCGCATCTTCGGCGTGGTCGCCGCGTTGGCATGCAACTTCACCAGCATCGGCGTCCCTCCAGCCAAGCAATGCCAGACAATACACCAATTCGCTCCAGCCAACCTTCCGGGACCAAACACGAAGGCCGGGACGGTGATTTTTTCTTGGTGACGTGGCGTCCCAGGCTTCGCCTTCGCCGGGGCAGAATTTGGATTCCCCGCTTTCGCGGGAATGACGAAGAAGGGCCGTTTCAATCAGGATGAAGCTAACTCTAATTCATGGATGGCCCGCCTTCGCGGGCCATGACGAACGTGAAGGTGGGGTACGAGGCGGCGCTACGCTTTGGCCGTCCGCTCCGCCAGCAGCGCGGCGGCCCATTGTCGGTCGGCCTTGCCGGTGGCCTTGCGCTCGATCGCATCGACGAAGCGGAATTGGCGCGGCTTCTTGTAGCCGGCGAGTTCGGTGCCGACCAACTCGGCGAGTTCGGTCTCGTCCACCTGCACGCCAGGGCGCAGCGCCACCACTGCGCCCACCAGATGCCCCCAGCGCGGATCGGGCACGCCCGCGACGATGACGTCGGCGACGCCGGGATGCTGCGCGATCACCTGTTCGACCTCGTCGGCGAAGATTTTTTCGCCGCCGGAATTGATGACGCTGCTGCCGCGCCCGATCAGCGTCAGGGTGCCGTCCAGCTCGGCGCGCGCGAAATCGCCGGTGACGACGACGCGCTTGCCATCCATGATGCGGAAGGTGCCGGAGGTGCCGTCGGCCCGCTCGCCGATATAGCCGTCGGGCAGCACCCCGGCCGAGACCACCATGCCGGTCTTGCCCGAGCCGAGCGCGACGCGTGTGCCATCCTCGTCCATCAGGAAGGCATGCGGCATCAGCGTGTATTGGGTGACAATCTTGCCGTCGATTTTCCGCGTCTCCCAACTGGCGACGGCGCCGCCCTCGGTCGATGCCAGCACGTCGTTCAGCGCCATGTCGCCAAATTGGAGGAGATCGGCCTTGGCGTCGGGCGACCAGCGCACGCCGACGCTGCGAATGATCTTGAGGCTGGCGACGCTGTCGCGCGCCTCGTCCGGCGGCAGGCGGCGCAGCGCGTCGATCAGCGGGCGGGCGAAGACATCGCCGACAATGGTCATGCTCTCGACCCGCTCGCGCTTGATCTCGCGCCACACCAGGTCGGGATCGAGCGAGCGCGATTCGGAGAAGACAACGCTGCCGCCGCCGACCAGCGCGCCCATGGTGCCGAAGAGGCCCGTCGAATGCATCAGCGGCGGCAGCATGAAGGTATGGGCCTGCGATCCGGCCTGGCGCGACGCCTGCGCCGCGGCGCCAAACTGTTCGAAGCTGGTGGCGCCACCGGCGTTACGCGCCAACAGCGCCAGAATATCGCGATGCCGCCACAGCACCGCCTTGGGCAGGCCGGTCGTGCCGCCGGTGAACATGATCAGTTGATCGTCGCCACTGCGCGGCATGCGCGGCATCGGCGCGGTGTGGGCGACGAGATCGGCATAGTCGCGGCTGCCCGCGATCATCGCGCCGCCGGAGCGATCGGCGACACAGATCAGCGTGCGCGGCGGCTGCAACGAATCCGCAGCCTCGGCGACGGTGGCGCCCAGCGATTGATGGAACACGATGGCGGCGGCATTGCTGCGCTCGAAATAATGGCGCAGCTCCTTGGGGCTGGCGCGGTAATTGATGTTGACCGGCACCATGCGCGCCTTGCACGCCGCCAGCAGCGTCTCGACATATTCGACGGAATTATACAGCGCGATGATGATGCCGGCGCCCGGCTCCAGGCCGCTCGCGACGAAGGCGGCGGCGAGACGCGCGGCGCGCTCGTCGAGTTCACGCCAGGTTTCGCGGCGCGCCCCCTGAACCAGCGCCACCGCATCGCCGCCGGCATCGGCGATGGCTTCATAGACCGACGACACATTCTCGTTCACGTTTTTCTCCCGACGAAATCATAATCGCTGGCCCGCACGCCGCGCGTGCGCCAGCGATATTCGAACGCATAGCCCGGCCAGTTGGTGGTGATGCGGCCGAACTCGTTCTTGAAATAGGTGACACAGATCGACATCGCCTGCACCGTCGGGCTGAAGCGGCGCTGGACCTCGGCGATGAAGCGCGCCTGGCGGCCGGCGCGGACATTCATATAGGCGGCCCGGCGATCGCGCAGCGCGCGGATGCAGTCGGCGATATAGCGCGACTGGCATTCCAGCATGTAGATGATGCTGGTAATGGCATTGGTGTTGGGGCCATAGAGCATGAAGAAATTGGGAAAGCCCGTGACGGTGATGCCGAGATAGGCCTCGGCGCCCTCGCGCCACGCCTCGTTCAGCCCACGCCCGCCCAGCCCGGTGATGCGCATCGGCTGCAAATAGTCCGACGGCGTGAAGCCGGTGCCATAAACGATGACATCGACCGCGCGCTCGGTGCCGTCCCGGGTGCGAATGCCGGTGGCGGTGATCGCCTCGATCGGATTATCGACCAGTTCGACATGGGGCTGGATCAGCGTGTCGTACCATTCGTTCGAGACCAGCTGACGCTTGCAGCCGATCGGGAAATCGGGGGTCAGCTTGCGGCGCAATTCGGGGTCCGCGATCTTGGTCGCCAGCATCGCGCGGAACCCGGCCTCGCCCTTGAGCCGCGCCTTCGGCCGCCATTTGCGCCGCCACACGAATTTCTCGAAGGCGAGGAAGATCTTGAGCCGCGCCAGGCCGCGCAGCTTGCGGTGCCGTTGCAGCCATGCATCCCAATCGCCGGTGCCGGGAAAGATGCGCTTCGGCAGGACATATTGCGGCGTGCGCTGAAACAGATGGAGTTGTTTCACCTGGGCCGCGATCTTGGGCACGAACTGTACCGCGCTGGCGCCGTTGCCGATGACCGCGACGCGCTTGCCGGTAAGATCGACCCGGTGATCCCAGCGCGCCGAATGAAACTGCGGACCCTGGAAATCGTCGCGGCCTGGGAATTCAGGAATCTTGATCCGGTTGAACAGGCCGACGGCGGAGATCAGCACCGGCGTCTCGATATACTGTCCGGCGCCAGTTTCGAGCCGCCACAGGGCCTCGCCCTCGTCGAACCGCGCGGCGACGATCTCGGTGTTGAAGCGCATGTGCCGGCGCAGATCGTGCCGTTCCACCACGCCGCGCAGATAGGTCAGGATTTCGGGCTGCGGCGCGAACATGGTGCTCCACGCGTAATCCTGGTCGTGGGAGAAGGAATAGATGCGCGAGACGACATCGCACGCGGCGCCCGGATAGGCATTGTCGCGCCACACGCCGCCGACATCGGCCGCGCGCTCCATCATCACGAAATCACCGTCACCCGCGCGTTTCAGCGCGATCGCCATCGCGATACCACCGAAGCCGCTGCCGATGATGACGATCGGTATCTGTTCCATGCTCATGCCGCTATCCGGTGACCGCTGTCGGGTGCCTGGGGTCGCGATTATTTCGCAACGGATAGCCCGCCGTCCATGCCGATCGGGCCTCGAGCGAAGAAAATTCGCCCGAGTCGCGGCGAAAAGGCGAGGAAACATCCGGAGACTGTCGTATCAGTGATCTCGTCGATTTAACTGCGGGTGCCCACCGACATGGACAATACGTTGCGGCGCGGGGTTTCGGTTTTTCTCGGGATTTGCATCGCGATCGTGGTGGTACTGCTGGTGCTGAGCTTCTTCTCCGGCGGCTAAGATCACCCGGTTCATCCCGTCCCCTTGGTCCGATGGCCGAGAGGACGCGGCAACACGGGCATCGGTTCTCCGAACCAATGCCCGTCTTTCGTTCGGTTGACGCGGCGGCGGCGCTTAGATGCCGGCTTTGAGCCTCGCACCGGCCTTGAAGCGAACGCCCTTGCTCGCCTTGATCTTGATGGCCTCGCCGGTGCGCGGGTTGCGGCCCATGCGCGCGGCGCGCTTGCTGACTTGGAACGAGCCGAAACCCGGAATCCCGAATTTCTGGGTCTTCTTCAGTTCCTTGCCGATCGTCGCGACCACCGCGTCGACCGCGCTCGCCGCGTCGGCGGATGTCAGCCCGGTTTTCTTCAGCGCATCCACCAGAATTTGTTTGCTCACGGTGTTTCCTTTTCGTCGCTTGGCGGCGCGCCGCGTCGGACGCCACCCTCTCGCCCCACCCCGATCCTAAGCCCATGGTCGAAACCAGGACCTGGACAAGGAAATAAACCCTGTCACTCCGACCCGCGCCAATCAACAGATTCCTTGAGGATTCTGGGAGAATTCTGGTGTTTTTGCCCGAATTCGCCCGCTAGACCGCTCAACCCGGCCGCCCACCGCCGCTTTCCCCCGATTTTGGGGGCGAATCGGCGCTCGGACCGGCTGCTTTAAGCCGCCGCGCGCCCCTCAATCCCCGCGATTCGCGCCGCCGACGGGCAGGAGGTGCGTCACTCCGACGGGCTTCGCCGCGCTGAATCGCAGCCACGCGAAGTCACGCCAGCGCAGCGCCAGATCGCCATAATGCGGCGATAGCGGGTTGCTGGACTGGCCCGGTGTGATCAGGAACCGCGCGGCGCCGGGCGCGGCGAGGTCGATGATCTCGCGCAATCCCGGACCGTGCCGATCCTCGAACGGCCCGTCGGCGTCGCGATAATCCATCTCGCCGCGATTGACGGTATCGGAGCCGCCATCCGTCGGCACATCGAACCGGGTGAATTTTCCCAGAACCGGCACATTCGACCAGAATTGATTGGTGAACGGCGCGTAATGCAGGCGGCCCCAGCGCCAGCCCTTGATATCGTCGCCGAGATGGCTCGCTAGCCGATCGAGCGCGACGTGCAGCGACGCCGCCAGCACCGAAGCGCAATCGCCGGCCTTGCCGCCATCGGGCACGCACCAGTCACGATGGTGGGCCAGGATGTCCTGCACCACCAGCGGGCGCGGTGCCCAATAATCGGGGAACACATCGCCCAGCTTTTTCGCGAACAGGGCACGGTCGAGTTCGCGCAGCCAGGCGGCGAAGATCAGCGGCTCGACCCGGTCGCGATCCATGCGGAAGTCCCAGGATTGGAGGCGCGTGACGGCGTCGCGGTCGCGGGCGTCGGTGGGAGCGATGGCGGTCATCACCGGCACCAGGTCGCGCGCCATGATCGAGTATGTATCGGCCTGCATCGCGGCGAAATCGTCGGGCGCGAATTTCGCCTTGGCGTCGAGCATCAGATTGATGCGCTGGGCGCGGTTCGGAATGTCCCAGTCGCGGCTGATGAAATATTTATAGCCGGCCGGCACGATCTTGTTGTTGGCGGTGACGAACCGGCCGCTGGGCGGGTTGAAGCCTTGCGGCAGATCGTCGAACGGGATGAAGCCGGTCCAATCATACGCCCCGGTCCAGCCCGGCACCGGCAGCGCGCCGTCGCCCTTGGCGCGGATCGGAACCCGCGCCGGCGCGATGAAGCCGATATTCCCCTCGGTGTCGGCGTAGACCATGTTCTGCTCGGGGGCGCCGAACAGCTTCATCGCATCGCGGAACTCGGTCCAGTTCTTGGCGAGATTGATGCCGCGCAGCGCCTCGGGCGTGAGGTCGTCGGGCATCAGCCAAGTGGCCTGCAAGGCCAGCACCGTGCCGGCCTCGCCGCCGGGAACGGCGTATTTGCCGCCGAGATCGGAAATGACCGGCCCGTGACGCGTGGCGCGGATGGTCAGCTTCACCGGCGAGGCGTTGCGCACCCCAATGGTTTCCGCGCGCACCGAAAAGGGCTGGGAGCCGGTCGGCGTCAGATAGCGGGTCGGGTCCTGGGGATCGATCTTCTCGATGAACAGATCCTCGACATCGCCGGTGGTGGTGGTGAAGCCCCAGGCGATATGCGCATTGTGGCCCAGCACGACATTCGGCACGCCGGGCGCGGTGACGCCGGCGACATCCATCTCCGGCGTCTTGATGCGCGCGAGATACCAGACCCCCGGCGCCGTCAGGCTGAGATGCGGATCGTTGGCGAGCAGCGGCTTGCCGGAGACGGTATGCTTGCCGTCGACTACCCAATTATTCGATTCATAGAGCGGGCCGACAAAGGCCGGCAGCGCCGCGTAGATCGCGTTGAGATCGAGCCCGCGCAGCGACGCGTCCTTGTCGCCAGTGACGCTGGGGGTGCCCTTGGGATAATCAGGATAGAGCACCCTCAATTCATCGGGCTTGATGTGTTGCAGCATGCGCGCGCGCAACAGCTCGTCGCGGAAATTGCCGGCGAGCTGCAGCGCCATCAGCTTGCCCCAGACCAGCGTATCGGCCGCGCGCCATGGCTCCGGCCGGCCGCCGACCAGATAATATGCGGGTGGCAGCGCGACATGGCGCTGGCCCAGCCAGGCATTGACCCCCGCGGCATAGGCATCGACCGCGGCGCGGCCGTCGGGCGACATCGCCTGGTACTGCGCCGCCGCGGCGCGATAGAGGCCCAGCGTGCGCATGAATTTATCGGTCGGCAGCGCCGCCGCGCCGAACCATTCCGACAGCCGGCCGGCGCCGGCGCGCCGCGTCAACTCCATCTGGAACAGCCGTTCCTCGGCATGGAGGAACCCCATCGCGAAGGCGGCATCGCGCTCGTTGGCGGCGGTCACGGTCGGAATGCCGAACCGGCCGCGCTCGATGGTGACGGGCGCGGTCAGCCCGGCGAGCCGCAGCGTCGCGTTCGGCGCCGGGCCGGTGGTCATCAGCCACAGCACCAGCCCCGCCACGACAATGACCAACAGCAGGATTATTCGCCCGACCCAGCGCATGCGGCCCCCTCTAATCTTACCCTCCCCTCCTCCAGAGGACGGGGATTATTTAGAGTTATTCCGCCGCTAGCAGGCGCCCCGTCGGGTTCTGGCTGCGGCGCATCTCCCGCCAATAGGCGTTGTTGAAATCGAGATTGCCGGGCGCCACGAAATCGCCGCCCCGCGCGCCGAGAAACGCCTCGGGATTATCGACCCCGGGCGGCACGATGCCCTTTTCGGTATAGTCGCGCACCGCTTGCAACAACCGGCGGCGGGTGACACCGATCATCGCGTCGCTGGGTGCCAGATGCTCGAACGTATGATCGACGATCGGCCCCATGCTCTCGGTCATCGCCTGATCCTCGAGCGTGATGTTGTTGAAGCCCGAGAAATTCTTACCGCCGCGCTGGGCCGCGCGGTCGATCTGATGGTCGTTGCCCGAATTCATGGCAAGCCGGAAGCGGCCGAGCCAATCGGTGGTGTTCGGCAGCAAGCCACGCTGGCCGAAATTGACGCCGGGGATCGGCTCGCCGGTGGCAAGCAGCCGCTCCTTCGGCGTGGCGCCGAGCCACGACCAGATGAAGAACATGCAGTGCGTGTCGTCCAGCGGTACCCATGCGCGCGCCACCACATGGGTGGAGAAATCGCCGTCGGGCGGAATCGTCCAGAACGGAAACAGGAAATGCGCGACCCGCCAATAGGTCGTGTCGGTTTCCGCCGGGCGATGGGCGCCGTACATGGTGCCCCAATCGGTGACCTCGCAGGTATATTCCGGGGTCCGATCCTTCATCGAATAATACCAGGTCGAACCGGGCATCAGCTCCTTCCAGTCCAGCGCGCCGGCATGGAGAAAGGCGAAATGCGAGGTGTCGATATCGCCTTCCAGCGCCTGGAGGTAGTTGCATTCGCGCTGCACCACGCCGATGTGCACATCCTCGGGCGCCATCAGCGTCGCCTCGAACATCGGCATCGGCGGCGCCTTCTCGCGCGCGCCCATATAGACCCAGATCACGCCGTTGCGTTCGCTCGCCTTGTACGCCTTGGCCTTGATCTTTTCCTTATAGACCTGGTGCGGTGGCAGATTGGGCTGGTCCAGGCAATTGCCATCCACATCGTATTTCCAGCCGTGATAGATGCAGCGCAGCCCGTTTTCCTCGTTACGGCCATAGAACAGGCTGGCGCAGCGATGGGGACAGCGGTGATCCATGACCCCGATGCGGCCGGAGCTGTCGCGGAACGCGATCAGCTCCTCACCCAGCAGCTTGAGGCGCACCGGATCGCCGTCGGGCTTCAGTTCGGAGGACAGCGCCGCCGGCATCCAATATTCGCGCATCAACTGGCCCATCGGCGTGCCAGGTCCGACCCGGGTCAACAAATCGCTTTCGGCTTTGGTGGTCACGGCGTCACTCCCCGATCGTCCGAATTTCCAGCCTGAAACTTAATACGGTTCACCGCTCGAAGTCACCGGGCCTGCCGCGAATTGGGTTCGTTCGGTAAAATAATGTTTTTTTGCCACTGCCGGAGCGATGAGGCGAACCGCTCAACGAAAATATAACGCAAAACGCGTATATTCCAAGACCACCGGGCGGTTCCGAAAAAGGTCGAGGCGCCGCGCGGCGCCTCGATCCGCCGGAAAGCCTATTTCTCGCGGCCGTATTTGCCGGTGAGAACGCCCTTGGCGATGGTGTGGAAGTGAAGCTGGAAGCCGACCACCGCGGCGGGCGTGTTCTGGTCGCCGTCGAGCTTCGGCACGTCCACGGCGAACACCGAGATATGATAGCGGTGGGGCTTGTCGCCGGGGGGCGGGCAGGGGCCGTTATAGCCCGAGACGCCGAAATCGGTGCGGCTCTGGATCGCGCCGGCGGGCATCAGGTTCGCCTTCTGGTCGCCGGCATTCTTCGGCAGCTCGGTCGTGGTCGCCGGGATATTATAGACCACCCAGTGCCAGAAGCCGCTGCCGGTCGGGGCATCGGGATCGTAGATCGACACGGCGAAGCTCTTGGTGCCCGCCGGCGCGCCCGACCATTTGATCTCGGGCGAGATGTTGCCGCCTTTGCAGCCGAAGGTATTGGCGACTTGCTCATCGGCGATGGTGGCGCGCGGCGCGATCTGCGCGCTGGTCACCTTCAGCCGCGGAACCTTGGTCTTAGCGGCGTCGGCGGTGCCGCCGAAGGCCAGGCCCATGGCCATGACCAAGCCGAGTGTCGCGATTGGACGCCACATATTCCCCTCCCCATTTATCGTTCGCCGGACCTCGCGCCCGGTGTGTGGCGCAAATTACGCGGGCGGTTGAACCACCGTCAAGCGCACGGCGGAAGCCCCACGCGAATTTGACCGCAAGCATCGGAGTGTGCGGGCGCCGCATCGGGACCAAATTGCGTCTCGAACCAAGCGAAGGAGCGGTATCATGTTGGCCATGGCGATCACCCAGCCGGAAACGGCATCGGTCTATGCAAGCGACGCGGCACGGTGGGATGCGGTGCGCGGCCGCGACCGGGGCGCCGACGGCATCTTCTATTATTCGGTCGCGACCACCGGCGTCTATTGCCGCCCGTCCTGCGCGGCACGGCAGGCACTGCGCAAGAATGTCGCGTTCCACGATAGTTGCGCGGCGGCGGAGCAAGCCGGGTTCCGGGCGTGCAAACGCTGTCGTCCCAACGAGAGCGCGGCGGAGGCGGGACACGCCGCCGCCATCGCCGCCGCCTGCCGCACCATCGAGCAGGAGGAGGAACTGCCGAGCCTCGACGCGCTGGCGGCACCGGCGGGGCTCAGCCGGTTTCACTTCCACCGCCTGTTCAAGCGCGCCACCGGCGTGACGCCGCGCCAGTACGCGGCGGCGCATCGGGCGGAGCGGCTGCGCGACGATCTGCCGAACAGCGCGACCGTGACCGAGGCGATGTACGGCGCTGGCTTCAATTCCAGCGGCCGCTTCTATGCCGAATCGGCTAAGCTGCTCGGCATGCTGCCGCGCGATTATGCCAAGGGCGGCAGCGGCGCCACCATCCGCTTCGCGGTCGGGCAGACCTCGCTCGGCGCCATCCTGGTGGCGGCGACGGAGCAGGGCGTGTGCGCGATCACGCTGGGCGATGAGCCGGAGACGCTGGTGCGCGCGCTGCAGGACCGGTTTGCCAACGCGGCGCTGGTCGGCGGCGATCAGGCGTTCGAGGCGCTGGTGGCGAAGGCGGTTGGCCTCGTCGAGGCGCCCGGCCTCGGCACCGACCTGCCGCTCGACGTGCGCGGCACCGCGTTTCAGCAGCGCGTGTGGCAAACCCTGCGCGACATTCCCGCCGGCACGACGGCCAGCTATGCCGAGGTGGCGAAGCGGGTCGGCAAGCCCAGCGCGGTGCGTGCCGTGGCCCAGGCGTGCGCCGCCAACCCGATCGCGGTGGCGATCCCGTGCCACCGCGTGGTGCGGACCGACGGCGCGCTCTCCGGCTATCGCTGGGGGGTGGAGCGCAAGCGCGAACTCCTGCGGCGCGAGGCGCGGTGATGCGGTCCCACCAAACGAATCCCTCTCCGCCCTCGGGGGCGGAGAGGTTAGGTGAGGTGGGGGAGTCACCGAGCATGCCCACCTCACCCTCCCACGCCTTCGGCGTGGGCCCCTCCCTCTCCTCCCCATGGGCGGAGAGGGAATTTCATCTGAATGAATCGGGTTATGCCGTCGCGCCGGCGCTGCTCATCCCGACGGAATGCGCGGCACTGGCCGCCCGCTATGACGACGCGGCACAGTTTCGCAGCCGCGTGGTGATGGCGCGGCATAATTTCGGGCGCGGCGAATACCAGTATTTCCGCTATCCGCTGCCGGAGCCAGTGGCGGATTTGCGCGCCGCGCTCTATCCGCCACTTGCCGCCATCGCCAATCGCTGGCAGGAGAAGATGGACGTGGCGGCGCGGTTTCCGGCCGCCCATGCCGATTTTCTGGCGCGCTGTCACGACGCGGGCCAGACCCGGCCGACGCCGCTGCTGCTGCGCTATGGCGCCGAGGATTACAATTGCCTGCACCAGGATTTATACGGCGAGCATGTCTTTCCGATTCAGGCGACGGTGTTGCTGTCGGCGCCGGGCCGCGATTTCACCGGCGGCGAATTCATCCTCACCGAACAGCGGCCGCGCATGCAATCGCGCGCCGAGATCGTGCCGCTGGGCCAGGGCGACGCGGTGTTCTTCGCGGTGAACCAGCGGCCGGTGCGCGGCACGCGGGGCTATTACCGGGTCACCATGCGCCACGGCGTCAGCCGCATCCGCGCCGGCCACCGCATGACGCTGGGCCTGATCTTCCACGACGCGCGGTGAAAAGCAGGAAAACGCCCACCTATTTTCGTCACCCCCGGGCTTGACCCTGGCTTGACCCGGGGGTCCATCCAAGACGATGGATCGCCGGGTCAAGCCAGGCGATGACGGTAATAATGGTGATAATAAGGTGCCAGAAATCGGAAGGTGCGCTACGCCGCGAAATCGTCCTTGGTGAAGATCGCGGCCAGTTCGATGCCCTCCTTGGCGAGATTGTCGCGCGCGCCTTCGAGGCGATCGACCAGGGTGACGATCTTGGTGACCTTGCCGCCGCGCCCGCGCACGGCGTTCACCGCTTTCATCACCGAGCCGCCGGTGGTGGTCACATCCTCGAACAGGATGGTCTTGCCGCCATCGCGATATTGCCCGTCGATCAGCTTGTTGGTGCCGTGGCCCTTCGCTTCCTTGCGCACGAAGAAGGCGCGGATCGGGCGCTCCGGCCAGCTGCGCATCGCCACCACCGTGGCGATCGGCACCGCGCCGATCTCCAGCCCGCCGACTTGATCGACCGCGTCTGCCCGGATGGCATCGAACAGCACGTCCGCCACCAGGGCCGCGCCTTCGGGATCGAACAGCGTCTTCTTCATGTCGAAATAGAAGGTGCTGCCGGCGCCGGAGGCGAGCTTGAAATCGCCGCCGGTGGAAAAGGATTTCTCGCGGATCACCTGACGCAGGCGCTCGCGCTTCTCGGCTGGGTTCATGGCCGCAACGGATACAGGCCGGCCGCCAGAAAGTCACGGGCCTTCAGCCAGTTCTTGAATGCCGGTTCCTTTTACCTACATTTATTGCCCACTCCCCGACAGACCCACACGAAAGACCGCGATGCAAGACAATCGCCCCCACGATCCCACCAACTGGCATGGCACCACCATCCTGTCGGTCCGCAAGGACGGCAAAGTGGTGATGATCGGCGATGGCCAGGTGACAATGGGCAACACCGTCGTCAAGCATAACGCCAAGAAGCTTCGCCGCCTTGGTGACGGCGGCGTCATTGCCGGCTTCGCCGGTGCCACCGCCGACGCGCTGACGCTGTTCGAGCGGCTCGAAGCCAAGCTGGAGCAGTATCCGGGACAGCTCAGCCGCGCCGCCGTCGAGCTCGCCAAGGATTGGCGCACTGACCGCTATCTGCGCCGGCTCGAGGCGATGATGGCGGTCGCCGACATCAACGTGTCGCTGATCCTCAGCGGCACCGGCGACGTGCTGGAGCCGGAAGGCGGGCTGATCGGTATCGGCGCCGGCGGCAATTACGCGCTCGCCGCCGCGCGCGCGCTGATCGACATACCGGGCCTCGACGCCGAAACCATCGCGCGCAAGGCGATGGCGATCGCCGCCGAGATCTGCATCTACACCAACGATAAGACCACGATCGAGATGCTATGAGCGATTCCAGTACCAATACCAATTTCAGCCCGCGGGAAATCGTCTCCGAGCTGGATCGGCACATTGTCGGCCAGGCCGACGCCAAGCGCGCCGTTGCCGTGGCGCTGCGCAATCGCTGGCGGCGCCAGCAATTGGCGCCGGAGCTGCGCGACGAGGTGCTGCCCAAGAACATCCTGATGATCGGCCCGACCGGCATCGGCAAGACCGAGATCGCGCGCCGGCTGGCCAAGCTGGCGCAGGCGCCGTTCATCAAGGTCGAGGCGACCAAATTCACCGAGGTCGGCTATGTCGGCCGCGATGTCGAGCAGATCATGCGCGATCTGGTGGAGATCAGCATGGGCATGGCGCGCGAGCGTCTGCGCAAGGAGGTCGAGGCCAAGGCCGAGCTCGCCGCCGAGGAACGCGTGCTCGACGCGCTGGTCGGCCAGTCGGCCGCGCCCGAGACCCGCGCCAAATTCCGCAAGATGCTGCGCGACGGCGAGCTCGACGATCGCGAGATCGAGATTCAGGTCGCCGATACCGGCGGCGGCATGCCGACCTTCGACATTCCCGGCATGCCCGGCGCGCAGATGGGCATGGTCAATATCGGCGACATGCTGGGCAAGGCGTTCGGCGGCCGCACCAAGCCCCGCAAGATGAGCGTGCGCGAAAGCCATACGCTGCTGATGGCGGAGGAGAGCGACAAGCTGCTCGACCAGGAAAAGCTGCAGCGCGAGGCGATCAGCGCGGTCGAGCAGAACGGCATCGTCTTCCTTGACGAGATCGACAAGATCGCGTCGCGCTCGGACGGCCGCGTCATCGGCGATGTCAGCCGCGAAGGCGTACAGCGCGATCTGCTGCCACTGATCGAGGGCACCACCGTCGCGACCAAGCATGGCGCGGTCAAATCCGACCACGTGCTGTTCATCGCCTCGGGCGCGTTCCAGATGTCGAAGCCCTCCGATCTGCTGCCGGAATTGCAGGGCCGCCTGCCGATCCGGGTCGAGCTGAAGCCGCTGTCGCGGGCCGATCTACGGCGGATTCTGACCGAGCCGCAGGCCAGCCTGATCAAGCAATATAAGGCCCTGATGGCGACCGAGGGCGTGACGCTCGATTTCACCGACGACGCGCTCGACGAGATCGCGCTGCTGGCGGAGCAGATCAATTCCTCGGTGGAGAATATCGGCGCGCGGCGGTTGCACACCGTGATGGAGCGGCTGCTGGAAGAGATCAGCTTCACCGCCGCGGACCAGTCGGGCACCAGCGTCACGGTGGACCAGGCGCTGGTGCGCACCCGCGTCGGCGAACTCGCGAAAAGCGCCGATCTGTCGAAGTTTATTTTGTAGGAAGTTATCAGTTATCAGTTATCAGTTATCAGTTATCAGTTATTCCAGGAACGAAGTGACTGACGACTGATAACTGACGACTGATAACCTCTAATGCGGCTGCATGCGGATAATATTATCCGCCTGCGGCGGCGCGGCGTCGAGATTGAGGGCCTGCGCGACCTTCTTCGCCAGATCCTCGCGACGAAACGGCTTCGACAATAGCAGTGTGCCCTCGTCCAGTTTGCCGTCATGGACGATGGCGTTTTCGGTATAGCCGGACATGAACAGGATCTTGGTCTGAGGACTGGCGCGGCGCACCAGATCGGCCAGATCGCGGCCGCGCAGCCGCCCCGGCAGCACCACGTCGGTCAGCAACAGATCGATGTCACCGGTCTCGGTGAAAATCTTCAACCCAGCTTCGGCGTCGGCGGCGTCGAGCACATGATAGCCGAGGTCGGTGAGCTGGGCGACCGCGATGCGCCGGACATCGACATCGTCCTCGACCACGAGGACGGTGGCGGTGCCGCGCTGTAGCATGACGGGTGCCTGCGGCTCCTCGACCACGGCGCGCTGTGAGCGCGGCAGATAGAGCTTCACGTTCGTGCCGGTGCCGGGCTCGCTGTAGATTTTGACATGGCCCCTGGATTGCTTGGCGAAGCCATGCACCATGGCGAGACCCAGCCCACTGCCCTTGCCTTCATCCTTGGTCGTGAAGAACGGCTCGAACGCCCGCGCGATCACTTCGGCCGGCATGCCTTGCCCGGTATCGCTGACGGCGATCATGACATATTGGCCGGGCGTCAATTCCTCGTTTTGCGCGGCATAGTGCTCGTCGAGCGTCACATTGGCGGTTTCGACGGTCAGCTTGCCGCCCTCGGGCATGGCGTCGCGCGCGTTGATCGCGAGGTTCAGGATCGCGTTCTCGACCTGCGCCGGATCGGCATAGGCCGGCCACAGGCCGGCGCTCTCGATCACCTTGATGTCGATGCGCTCGCCCAGCGACCGCCGCAGCATGCCGCTGGTCATCTCGGCGGCGAGGCGGTTGATGTCGACGGGAATCGGCGCCAGCGGCTGGCGCCGCCCAAAGGCCAAGAGATGCTGGGTCAGCGAGGCGCCACGATTGACCCCGCGCAGCGCGCCGGCGACGTAGCGTTGGGCGTCGGCATCGAGCGAGCGCTTGTTCTGCAACAGGTCGAGATTGCCGGCGATGACCGTCAGCAGATTGTTGAAATCATGCGCGACGCCGCCGGTCAGCTCGCCCAGCGCCCGCAGCCGCTGAGAGTTGCGTTGCACCTCCTCGGCGCGCACCTGGCTGGTAATGTCGGTGACGGTGATGGCGAAGCCGCCGGGCGGCAGCATGGTGCGTCGCAATTCGAAGACGCGCTCGTCGGGGCGCCGGCGGCGAAACACGATCGGCCCGCCGCTGGGCTGGCTCGCGCTGTCGGCGATCTGCGTCGGGGATTCGAGGAAGTCGCCGCTCCGCGCCAGCGCCTCGGCGATCGCGGCATAGCCGGCGCCGCGCCGCACCAGTTCCGGCGGCAGATCGACCAGGCTGACGAAACACTGGTTCCAATTGATCAGCAGCAGATCGGCATCGAACACCACGACGCCTTGGCTAAGACTGTCGAAGGACAGCCGCAATTGCGCGGCGGCGTCGCGCACCGCCAAATCGGCCCGGCGCCGGTCGCGCGCGACCCCGCGCAGCATGAACCCGCCCAGCACCAGCAGCAGCACGGCGATGATCCCACCGCCCAGGACCAGCATCGCGGTCCGCTGGCGCACACGCCCCGCGGTTAGAAGCCGTTGTTGCAAGAGGCCGCTCTCGCTCACCGACATGTCGTTGAGGAGGCTGCGGATTTGCGCCATCGCGGCGCGCCCGCGATCCGATATAGCCAGCGTGACCGCGCCGGCGGTATCGGTGCGGCGGGCCTCGATGGATCGGGCGATGAGATCGAATTTCTGCTGGATCAGGGGCGACAGCTTGTTGAGCCGGACCTGCTCCACGGGATTGTCGGAGGTCAGGGTCTTGAGCTTGGCGAATACCAGGCCGGCGCGATCGCGGGCGGCATTATAGGGGCTGAGAAATTTATCGTCGCCGGTCAGCAGATAGCCGCGCTGGCCGGTCTCCGCCTCGTCCATCGCGATCAGCAGATCCTTGACGTTGATCTGAACCGTGTAGGTATGATCGACCCAATACTGCGCCTCGCTGACATCGGAATCGTAGCGCAGATAGAGCAGCGCGATAATGGCGAACGCCAGCACGAACGCGGCGATGATGAGCGAGTTTGCCTTGGAAACCAGTTGCGCCATAAATTCGACCGACCCCTAAATTCGACCGACCCCTGAAGACATCAAGCTTAGCCCATCGAATCGGACACTGCCAAGGCACACCAGTCCCGCTTGGGGACTGCAAATGGGCGGTGTGCCGATACCGGCATGCCGGGCATTCAATCCCTCGTCTTGACGACGGGTGGGGCGGGGTACAATTCTCTCTCAGGGGTTTATCGCAGGAGCATCGCGATGGATGACGGAAAGATCGGGCACAAGATCGACGCGGGCACGGGCTATGGCCGCAAGGCACAGCATAGCGACGAGGAACTGGTGCGGGTCGGCCCCGGCACGCCCTGTGGTGAATTGATGCGGCGCTATTGGCACCCGATCGCGCTGATCGAGGAGGCCACCACCCGGCCGAAGAAGATCCGCCTCCTGGGCGAGGACCTCATCCTGTTTCGCGACCGCAAGGGTCGCGCCGGCTTGGTCTATCCGCGCTGCATGCATCGCGGCACCAGCCTGTTTTACGGCAAGGTCGAGGATGAGGGGATTCGCTGCTGCTATCATGGCTGGCTGTTCGGCGTCGACGGCACCTGCCTCGATCAGCCCTGCGAGCCGGAGCATGGATTGCATCGCGATGTCGCGCGCCAGCCCTGGTATCCGGTCGAGGAACGCTACGGGCTGGTGTTCGCCTATCTCGGCCCACCCGAGAAAAAGCCGATCCTGCCGCGCTACGACATTCTGGAAGAACTGGAGCCCGATCAAGGCATCCTGGCCCGCCAGATGGGCGCCCAGACCGGCGACGGCAGCATGCCGGTGGCGCCCTATAGCTGGGTCCATCTCAACGACAATGTCATCGACCCCTATCATGTCTACGTCCTTCATTCGACCTTCTCGAACGTGCAATTCTCCCATCAATTCATCGTCAAGCCGCACAAGGTCGATTTCTTCGAGAGCGATTACGGCGTGTGCTATTCGGCGGTGCGCGACATGGGCGATGGCCGGCTGCTGGACCGCGTTTCGTCCTTCATCATGCCGTGCATCATGAGCGTGCCGGACACGCGCGGCGACCTGCAGCATCGCCGCTCGTCGCGCATCGGCTGGATCGTGCCGATCGATGACGAGCATTTCACCACCTTCTCGGCTGGCACGGTGAACAAGAGCGAGGCCGCGCTCTACACGCCGCTCGATTTCAACGGCAAGACCTGGCGCGACATGAGTGAGGCCGAGCATCAGGAAACGCCCGGCGACTTCGAAGCGCAATCCGGCCAGGGCATCATCAGCCTGCATTCCGAAGAGCATCTGGCGCAATCGGATCGCGGCATCGTCATGATGCGCCGCATGCTGAAGGATCAGATGAAAATCGTGGCCGAAGGCGGCGACCCGATCGGCGTCGCCTACGATCTCGCCAAGGCCACGGTCAAGGTGCCTTCGGGCAATTTCTTCCGCAAGGCCGAGGCGGCGGAGTAAGGGCTGACGGCAGCATCAATTCGGCCCGCCCAGCCGTGGCGGCTGCGTGACATCGATCAGCGCCGCCGGGGTGACGGTGCCCGCGGCCGGCGCGGCCAGGGCGCGGCGCGGCGCCTGCCAGCGGATGCCGCCGAAGGCTTGGCAATGCGGGCAGTGCGCCGTCCAGGCCGGCACCTCCGCGCCGCAATTCTCGCAAACATAGGCGGGATCGGCGACCGGCGCGGCGGCGGCCCGCGCCATCCAGGCATGGGCGGCGGCCTGGTCCCCATGCTCCGCTTCTTCGAGTTGCGCCATCAGGCGGCAGAGGCGCGGGCCGGGATCGGGTCCACCAGCGCCGGCGGCCATCAGGTGCCGGCGCGCCTCGCCCCATAATTTCGCATCGAGCGCCGCCGCCGCGAGCGCCAGGCTGCTTTCGAGGTGCGACGGATTGGCGGCGGCGAGGGTTTCGAGCCGCTTCACCTTTTGCAGCGGCGTCTCGTCCGCGAAGAGATCGGTGAACGCCTGGGCAAGATCGGGGCGCGGCGCCTCCCGCCAGGCGGTGAGCAGCGTGCGAATGGCGCGCCGCGCGTGCGACTGGCCCTTCTGCAATTGCGCCAAGTGAATCGCGGCGGGCGCGAAGCCGCGATCGTATGACAGGGCCTTATCGGCGAGCGTGGCCGCCCTCGCGACATCGCCGGCGGCCTCGGCTTCGCGGCTCTGCTCATGCAGCAGCACCGCGCGATGATGGCGGCCGGTCGCGTTCTCGACCGCCTTGCGCGCGATCGCCTCGGCCAGCGCCGCTTCGGCGGCGACCCATTGGCCGGCGCGCGCGCGCAGATGATAAAGCCGATGCAGCACCCACGGGGTCTTCGGCCGCAATGCCTTGGCACGCTCCACCAAGTGCAGCGCGGCGGCCTCGTCGCCGGCATGCAGTGCCTGCATCAACAGGCCGCGCAGGCCGAGAAATTCGGTCTCGGTGCGCTCCAGCATGGCGCTGAAATACTTCTTGGCGGCGCCATGATCGCCGTTCAACTGGGCGGCCTGCGCCGATAGCAGCAGCGTCAGTGGCGGGTCCGCCAGCAGCGCGTCGGCGCGGCGCGAATGCTTCATCGCCTCCTCGGGATCGCCCGCCGCCACCGCAACCATACCCTGGGTCAGGGCGCGAAAACCCTGCTCGCGCCGGCGTTCGTGCCGCCAGCGAAGATAGCGGGTGGGCGCGGTCGCCAGCTTGCGCAGGAGATGAAACAGCCCCGCCGCGAGCGTGCCGAGAAGGGCGACGCCGAGCGCCAGCACCGCGATATTGGTATCGACGCGCCAGCCCTGCCAGTCGAGCTCGACGGTGCCCGGACGGTCGGCGATGAAAATCGCGACCGCGATCAGCAGGATGATGACGACCAGCGCCGGCAGCGCTCGGATCACGGCTTGTCCCCGTGGCCCTCGGCGGCGATCCGCGCGCTTTCACGGTCCCACAATTGCGTGATCATGGCCTCGGTGGCGACGCGCTTTTTGGCGTCGGCGAGCCAGGGTGCCGCGGCGGTCGCGCTGGCGCCACGCAATTTATCGAGCGCCGCGACCGCGCCGGCGAGGTCGCCGATTTTCAGCGCGGCATCGGCGCTCGCCACCGCCGCCTCGGTGGCGTCGCTCGGCGCCGCGCCGCCCGGCGCGATGCGGCGGATCACCACCAGCCGTTCCAGCCGCGACTGGATTTGCGCCCACCAATCATCGCTGGTGGTGACGCTACGCGCGCGCAGGATGGCCGGTGCGACGCGGCGGTCGAAGCGTTCGGCGAGCGTGCCCAGACTCGGCAGTCCCGCTTTGGCGTCGGGGCCGAGCGGCACCAGCGCCTCTTTCACGGCCGGGGTCGCCTCCGGCAGCGACCGCACCGCCGCAAGCTCCGCGGTGTAAGGGCCGGCACCTTCGATCGCGACGCGCAGATTGGCCAGCGCCAGCAACAGCGCGCGGTCGGCGTTGCCGGCCGTGCCGGCGCCGGCGACTTTCGTCTCCAGCTTGCCGATCCGCTCGCCGGTCGCGGCGACGGCGGCGTCGAGTTTGGCGAATTGGTCCTGCAACGCTTTTACGTCCGCCTCGGTGGCTTGGTCGGGCGCGGAATTTACGACCGGCGCGGGCGTGGCGATCGGCGTGGCGGCGGTCGGGGTGGGGCGCGCCGGCACCGGCGTCTCCGCCCCGGCTTCGAGCCGGCCGAGGCGCGCCGCCTGATCCTTGAGCGCCACCGCGTCGGTCTTGAGCCAGGCGAGTTGCGCCCCCTGATCCTTCAGAATCGTCTCGGCCGCATCGAGCCGGGTCTGGAGATCGCGGATCGCACCGGCGTCGCGGTCGGTGGCGACTGGCTGGGTCCGATTCGGACCCCACGGCAGCAACGGCGCGACATCGAAGGCCCAGAACGGCGTGGTCGCCACCACGACAATCACGATGGCCAAGGCCAGTACCAGCCCGGCAATGATGCGCGGTTGCCGGCCGAGGACGGACCTCGGCGGTTCCGGTAGCGGCGCCGGCGCGGGCTGCCAGCTCGCGGGGGGTGGCGGCAATTCGCTCGGCTCGTTGCTGCTCATGCCGATGGGGCTCCCGCCAAAATCGTGTCAAGCGCCGCCGCCAGCGACGCCAGGGTCGGCGCCGCCGCGGCGATGGTCGCGCGCCACGGCACGCCGCTCAGCGCCGCCGCCACGTTGGGGCTGAGGGCCAGTGCCGTCATGGTTTCGCAATGCTCGCCGATGAATGCCTCGCGGGCGAGCCTAACAAAGGTCGCGGCGGCGCGGGGAGAGAAAAACACGGCCATCGCGATCTCGCTTTGTCTCAGCGCCGTCTCGATACCGGGCGGGAAGGAATCGGCCGCGATGGCGCGATAGAGGATGACGCGCCGCAGGGTGAAGCCTCGGCGGTCGAGGTCGCCCGGCAGGTCGCCGGCGGTCTCGGCGCCGGCGGCATGCAGCAGCGCGCCATGATGCGGCGCGAGGCGCGCCCCCACCAGTGCCGCCAGGTCGCCGATATCGCCATCGGCGCTGAATACGGTGCGAAAGCCAGCCATGCGCGCCGCCGCGGCACTGGCGTCGCCGACGCAAAAGGCCGGCAGCTCGAACCGCCGGCTGGCGCCGGTGTAGGCGCGCACGCCATTGGCGCTGGTGAACAGCACCCCTTGCACCCCGATCAGCGCGCCGCCGAGCCGCGCCGCACCGTCGGCTTCCGGCACGATCCGCAGCATCGGCGCCGCCACCGGCTCGATCCCGCGCGCGCGCAACAGGGCGGCGACCGGTGGGGCATCGTCCACGGGACGCGTCACCAGGGCTTTCATGCGAAAAAGCCCGGGCCGCCGCGGTCGATCAGTTCGCGGCCCGCGTCCATCGCCATCGCCTGTGCCTCGCCGACGGCGCCGTCGCGGGCGGCGGCGAGCCGCACGCTGCCGTCGGGCTTGAGGATGGTCGCGCGAAATTGCAGCGTCGCACCATCGCTGTCGATCCGGGCAAGCGCCGCGATCGGCGTGCGGCAATCGCCGCCCAGCACCGCCAGGAAGACCCGCTCGGCGGCGATGCACAGCGAGGTCGGCGCATCGTCGATGGCGCCAACGTACAGGGCGGCGCGTTCGTCCTCGGCGCGGATCTCCAGCGCGATGGCGCCCTGTGCCGGCGCCGGCAGCATCTGGTCGAGCGGCACCAGCGC
>DATCDN010000063.1:0-7986 GCA_036510675.1 Allostellaceae bacterium | reverse complement strand
GGCCCCACTCCGCGTTCGGCGGCAGGACGCCCGACGAGACCTATGCTATCGAAGCACACACGAAGACATTGGCGGCGTAACAAACACCCGGATCCACCTTAGCCAAGCCGCCAAACTGTCTCACGAACCGGGTCCACCTCTCTTTGAAGTAACCTCTCTCACCTTTCCATCGGCGCTGCGCATTTTCAGCGTGCAACCTGTGATGTTATAGATGACCGATGAAACCGGATGTGTATGAGGCTTGTCTGTCGTACCTGCCTTCCAGATTGCTTCGATGACGCGAAAGTTCTGGTCTTCAAATATTACCTTGTAGGTATCGGGCGAACCCTCGTAGCTAGGTTTGGCGGCGTTTGGCGGCGTTCTGAGCGAATGCGGCAAAAGAGCTGAGGCTGAATATAACAAAACCCAGAACGACAACCGGCTTCATCACACTTCGCCCCCATCTGAAGGTTCATTGGTCAGCTTACTTACTCACTATGTGCCGGTGCTGTGTCAAGGCCGGTGCTGAAGTTTGCACCGGCACCATCTCCACCGTCGCTCTCTCGGCAACAATCCTCGCACGTGACCTCTACGCCTCATTAAGCCCGGCACCGCGCTCGCTGAGAAACGCCGTCCCTTTGGCCGTGAGTTGGTAAGGCGAGGCCGGATGGCCCTCTTTCGGCTCGATATACCCTGCCACACGCAGCCACTCCAGTTCGCGCCTCTGCTCATCCGTGCTCTTGCCAATATCGAACTCACCCACCTCGCAAAGCAGCGCTATTTGGTCGCCTGTCAGTTCATCGGTCATTGCGGCGCCTCCACTTCGGCTTTCGGAACCATCGTCTCTACAACGCCCTTCGGCAGCAATCCGCCCCGCTTCCAAGACGCGATGATTACCGTTCGGATTTCTTCAGGTAGCGGCTCGTAGCGGAACTGCTTGGCTAGACTGTCGCCGCCGCCAGCCCTTCCAGCATCTCGCGATGGCGGGCATCGAGCGCGTCGCGGGCGGCGGGGTGGGTGAAGAGCCAGAAGCGGTTCTCCATCACCGCCGCCAGCACCTTGCGCCCCACCAGTTCCGGATCCATGCCCTGCGGCAGCATCCCGGTCAGGACACGGTGGATTTCCTTGGTTTGCGTCATGGCCGGTAGATCGGCGGGACGCAGCTTCAGGAAATTATCGACGATGTTGGTATTGATGAGGCCGGGCAGCAGGATCGTGGTGCCGATATTCCGGCCGGCGAGATCGGCGCGCAGCAATTCCATCAGCATGATGACGCCGGCCTTGGCGACGCAATAGGCACCCGAATTGGGCAGGTGCAGATAGACCCCATCCGACGCGGTGCTGAGGATGTGACCCGAATTGCGCGCCAATAGCCGCGGCAGGAACGTCGCGACGCCATTCACCACGCCGTCGAGATTGACCTGCATCACCCAGTCGAATTGCACCATGTCGAGCGCGGTCAGCGGCGCCAGATCGCCGACCCCGGCATTGTTGACGAGAATCTCGACCGGGCCCAGCGCCCCTTCCACCGCATCGGCGGCGCGAGCAAAGGCGGCGCGGTCGCGGACATCGAGCGTCACGGGGTGGACGGCAACCCCACAGCCGTGGAACAGATCGGCGGCGGCGGCCAGCGCGTGCGCGTCGATATCGGCGATGCCGAGCTTCATGCCGGCGCCGGCGAACGCCTTGGCGATCCCGAGACCGATGCCGCTGGCGCCGCCGGTGATGAACGCCGTCTTGCCGGATAGATTTTCCACGCGCGTCTCCTTAAAGCCGCGCGAGGCTAGAGCGCGATCCGCCCGGACGGAAGCACTTTGCTTCCGTCCGGCCGGACAAATCGCACTCTAATCATTGAATAGAGGCGGATTCACGCCTGATGGAATCGCGAATGCGATTCCATCAAAGGCGATCCGACTCTGGATTACGGCCAAGATGAATCAAACTTAATTCACATTTAATCCGGCGCGGGGGATGGCGCATCGCGCCATTGCCGTAAAAACCGGCAAGGTCATCCCGACCCCTTCAGGAGAATACCCCAATGAACGCCCTCAAGACCTCGATTTCGGCTTTGGCGCTGCTGACGATGGCGGCCGGCGGAATCGGCGCCGCCAGCTTTATGTCGGCGAATGCCTATGCCGCCGACACCACGCAATCGGCGCCCGCAACCGACCAGGGCATGCGCCATCAGCATCATCATGTCGACCGGGCCGCCTTTCTCGAAGGCCGCATTGCCTTTCTTAAGGCGGTGATGAAAATCACCCCGACGCAGGAACAGGCGTTCAATGGCCTGGCGGATGCGATGCGCGCCAATGCCAAGGACCGCGCCACGGCCTGGGAGCAGATGAAGCAGAACCACGACCAGCCGAAATCGGCGGTCGACCGGCTGCAGACCCGCATCAAGATGACCCAGATGCGCACCCAGGCGCAGGAGCGCGTCCTGACGGCGTTCAAGCCGCTCTATGACACGCTGTCGCCGGAGCAGAAGGAGGTCGCCAACCACATGATGGCGGGCCACCATCATCACCATGGCATGCGTCACGGCATGCATGGCGGCATGCACGGGCAGAATCGCGGCTAGTCTCATTTGCGACAATCGCCTCGCCGGAAGGGCCGTCGGAAACGACGGCCCTTTTTTTCGCGCGACGGCGAATTAGGAGGAGATTAAAGGGAAGTTAGGCTGGTGCGGTCGAGAAGACTCGAACTTCCACGAGATTTCTCCCACAGCGACCTCAACGCTGCGCGTCTACCAATTCCGCCACGACCGCGATTGCCAGCGCGCTGCTTACCAAATCCCCACCGTCGCGGCAAGGCGGCACGAAGGGGATAACGCGCGGGATCACACCTCGTGCGTATCGAAAATCAGCATGTCGGCGCCGCCGGTCGCGAAATTTGGCACATCGGCCGCGGCGGCCTGCCCCTCCGGGCTGCCGAAACCCTGCTGGAGGGTGGCCATGTCATCGAAATGCAGGATCGCGATCAGATGGATGTCGGACGGTCCACCGGGCGTCATGATCGGCCCTTTATTGACCTCGTATTTTTTCAGACCGGCGATTTTCTTGGCGATGGGCACATGTTTTTCGAAATAGTGCTGGTCGAAGGCAGCAATGTCCTTCGGCGTCTTGTACATGACCACCAAGCGAGCCATCCGTGCCTCCTTGTTTCATCGATCGTCGCCGGAACGGCGTGCCACGATCATAGCCCCGCCCTGGCGCTATTCGCAAAAAATTTGCGCGACCCGATGGGGCACGCCATCTTCCCGTCATGAGCGACGTCGCGTGGCAAGCCAGCGAGCGGCCGGTGCCTTACCCCGAGGCGGTGGCGGCGATGGAGGCGCGCGTCGCCGCGATCCGCGCCGGCACCGCGCCCGAGCTGGTCTGGCTGCTGGAACACCCGGCGCTCTATACCGCCGGCGCCGGGACCGGCCCCTCCGATCTGCTGCTGCCCGATTTTCTGCCGGTGTTTCCCACCGGGCGCGGCGGCAAGCTGACCTATCACGGGCCGGGACAGCGGATCGCCTATGTGATGCTCGATCTCGGCCGGCGCGGCGCCGATCTGCGTCGGTTCGTGCATGATCTCGAAGAATGGACCATCCGCGCCGTCGCCCGGCTCGGTGTCGCGGGCGAGCGGCGCGTGGGCCGCGTCGGCATCTGGGTCGTGCGTGGCGACGGTAGCGAGCACAAGATCGCCGCGATTGGCGTGCGGGTGCGGCGCTGGGTGAGCTATCACGGTATCTCAATCAATATCGACCCAGACCTGTCGCATTACCGGGGCATCGTGCCGTGCGGCATCGCCGAGCATGGCGTGACCTCGCTGCGCGCCGAGGGGATCGAGGCCGATATGCCGGCCCTCGACGCGGCGCTGCGCGCGGCGTTTAGCGATGTGTTCGAGCGAGAATGCGCGGGGTGAGCGCCCGCGCCCCCTGGCAAAGGCGGTCGCCGCGCCGTAGATTCGCCCCCATGCTCCCGACCCACCTGATCCTGGCCCTCTCCCTCCTTGCCTTCCTGAGCGGCACAGCCACCGCCGAAACCATCGTGCCAAAGAGCCGCGAGGCGATTCACCTCTCCTTCGCGCCGGTGGTGAAGCGGGTGGCGCCGGCGGTGGTGAACGTCTATTCGCGCCGCGTCATCCGCAGCGGCGCCGGGCCGGGCGCGCTGTTCAACGATCCGCTGTTCCGGCGCTTTTTCGGCAATCTCGCGCCGTTTGGCATGCCCCGCGACCGCATCGAGAATTCGCTTGGCTCCGGCGTCATCGTCGATCCCACCGGGCTGATCGTCACCAATCGCCACGTCATCGAGGGCGCCCAGGAAATTCACGTCGTGCTGTCCGACCGCCGCGAGTTCGATGCCAAGGTGCTGCTGTCCGATCAGCGCGCCGACCTGGCGATCTTGAAGATCGACGCGCAGGGCGAGCCGCTGCCGATCCTGTCGCTCGGCGACAGCGACCAGATCGCGGTCGGCGATCTGGTGCTGGCGATCGGCGATCCGTTCGGCGTCGGCCAGACCGTGACGATGGGCATCGTCTCGGGCCTCGCGCGCAGCATCGGCAGCGACGAGTTCGGCTCGTTCATCCAGACCGACGCGGCCATCAATCCCGGCAATTCCGGCGGCGCGCTGGTCGATCTCGACGGCCGGCTGATCGGCATCAACAGCGCGATCTTCTCGCAATCCGGCGGCTCGGTCGGCATCGGCTTCGCCATCCCCTCGAACCTGGTGCGCGGCGAGATCGAGGCCGCCCGTCACGGCGGCCATGTCTCGCGTCCGTGGCTGGGCGCATCAGGCCAAGCCGTGACGCCGGAGCTGGCGCGCGGCTTGCACCTGCCGCGTCCCGAGGGCGTGCTGGTCAAGGATGTCACCGCCGATGGACCCGCCGCTGCGGCGGGCGTGCGCAATGGCGACGTGATCCTGTCGGTCAATGGCCGCGACCTCGCCAGCCCCGAGGAATTGCGCTTCCGCATCGCGACCCTCGACAGCCATGCCCGCATCCAGCTCGCGGTATGGCGCGCCGGCACCCGGCGCGAGCTGTCGGTGACGCTGACGCCGCCGCCGGAGATTCCGGCGCGCGAGGTCACGGTGATGGACGGGCGCCAACCGTTCGCTGGCGCGACCGTCGCCAATCTCAACCCGGCGTTCGATGAAGAGCTTGGTCTCGACGACAGCGCCACCGGCGTCATCGTCCGCAAGGTGCAACCCGGCACCTATGCCGAGCAGGTCGGCCTGGCGGTGGGCGATATCGTGATCGGGGTCAATGATGACGAGATCGACAGCGTGCGCAGCCTGCGCCGCGCGGTGCGCGCGCCCTCGCCCTGGCGCATCACCATCGAGCGCCACGGCCGGCGCCTCGCCATCACCATCGGCAATTAATGTCGCTGTTCGCGCAGGACGCCCCCCGGCCGCTGGCGGATAAGCTGCGGCCTCGGCGTCTCGCCGATGTGGTCGGGCAGGATCATCTCCTCAATCCCGATGGCCCAATTGGTCGCATGGCGGCGGCGCATCGGCTGGCGTCGATGATCCTGTGGGGGCCGCCCGGCTGCGGCAAGACCACGATCGCGCGGCTGCTGGCGCAGGCGACCGCGATGCATTTCGAGCCGCTGTCGGCGGTGTTTTCGGGCGTCGCCGATCTGCGCAAGATTTTCGAGGCGGCGCGCAAGCGGCGCGAAATGGGCCAGGGCACATTGCTGTTCGTCGACGAGATCCACCGCTTCAACCGCGCCCAGCAGGATGGCTTCCTGCCCTATGTCGAGGACGGCACGGTGACGCTGGTCGGCGCCACCACCGAGAATCCGTCGTTCGAGCTGAACGGCGCGCTGTTGTCGCGGTGTCAGGTGTTTGTGCTGAGGCGGCTCGAGGATGAGGCCCTCGGCACGCTGATCGAGCGCGCCGAGGCGGCGCTGGGCCGGCCCCTGCCGCTCGACGACGATGCGCGCGAGGCGCTGAAGGCGATGGCGGATGGCGATGGCCGGTTCCTGCTCAACCTCGCCGAGGAATTGGCGGCGCTGCCCGACGGCACGCGGCTCGACACCGCCGCTTTGTCCGCGGCGGTCGAGAAACGGGCGCCGCTCTATGACAAGGCCCAGGAGGGGCATTACAACCTGATCAGCGCGCTGCATAAGTCGGTGCGCGGCTCCGATGTCGACGCCGCGCTTTATTGGCTGGCGCGCATGCTGGTCGGCGGCGAGCATCCCATCTACATCATCCGCCGCGTGGTGCGCATGGCCGTCGAGGATATCGGCCTTGCCGATCCGCAGGCGTTGAACCAGACCGTGGCGGCGTGGGACGCCTATGAGCGGCTGGGCTCGCCCGAGGGCGACCTCGCCATCGCCCAGGCGGTGATCTATCTCGCCACCGCGCCGAAATCGACGGCGTCCTATCGCGCCTTCGGCGCGGCGCAGCGCGCGGCCAAGGCCAGCGGCTCGCTGATGCCGCCGATGCACGCCGTCAACGCGCCGACCAAGCTGATGCGCGAGCTGGGTTACGCCGAGGGTTATGTCTACGACCCCGATACCGCCGAGGGTTTTTCCGGCCTCGATTATTTTCCCGACGGTCTGCCGCGCCAGAATTTCTATCGCCCGCTGGAGCGCGGCTTCGAGCGCGAGATCGCGAAGCGCCTCGACTATTGGAACAAGTTGCGCCGGCGCAAGGCCGGGGAGCCTGGTCCGGACGAGGACGCAAAACCGCCCCAATAGTTAGAAGAATGGTCACAATCGCGCCCTAAACATGCCGAGTTTTCCCTCACATTTTGGCAGCGTCCACCTTGCCAATTGGAGGAACATGCGATGTCGACTTCCACCCGACGCCTTTCCGGCCTGGCCGCCGCCGGAATCTTGATCGTCGGCGTGGCGGCATGCGCGCCGCCGCCGCCAGCCGCCGAGGTCACCATTCCGCAATCGCGCGTGATGGCGGAGATCAAGATCGCGCCGCCACCGCCGCGCTCCGAGGAAATTCCGCCGCCGCCGCCCGGCCAGGACAATATGGTGCGCTGGGACCCCGGCCACTGGCGCTATACCGGCAATGATTGGGTCTGGGTGCAAGGCCACTATATCGCCCGGCCGAGCCAGGTCGCGAACTGGGTGCCCGGCCACTGGGCCCAGGCCGCCGATGGCGGCTGGATTTGGGAACAGGGCCACTGGATGTAGCACCGATAGGCGCCATCACTTGAGCGGCGAGGCGGGCTGGTGTATCGCTTCGCCGCTTGAGCACCGTGCACATCAAAACCGTTCTGGCCGAAGATGCGGATATCCGCTTGGATCGTTGGTTCAAGCGGCATTTCCCACAGCTCGGCCATGGCCGCCTGGAAAAGCTGTTGCGGACGGGGCAAGTGCGCCTCGACGGCAAGCGCGCTGGCGCCGGCGACCGGATCGCCGCCGGCCAGGAAGTGCGGATTCCGCCGCTGCCAGAGGGGCCGCCGCCGGCCCCGGTAAAAGTAAAAGCCCCCTACATCGCCAAGCCCCAGGACCTCGCGCAATTGGAGAGCGCCATTCTCCATCGCGACGACGACGTCATCGTCATCGACAAGCCCGCCGGGCTCGCGGTCCAGGGCGGCACCGCGACGGAGCATCATCTCGACGCCATGCTCGACGCCTTGAGGTTCGGCGCGAGCGAGCGGCCGCGCCTGGTGCATCGGCTCGACAAGGATACCAGCGGCGTGCTGATCCTGGCGCGGAGCGTGGTGGCGGCGCGGCTGCTGACGCAGGCGTTTCGCGACAAGGAGACGCGCAAGATTTATTGGGCCGCCGTAGTGGGCCTGCCGAAGCCGCGCCAGGGCCGCATCGACATGAAGCTGGCCAAGCTGCCCGGCCCCGACGGCGAGCGGGTGGTGCAGGACGATGACGGCAAGCGCGCCGTGACCGATTACCGCGTCGTGGCGCATGCCGGGGACAAGCTCGCCTGGGTCGCGCTGAACCCGATCACCGGACGGACGCACCAGTTGCGCGCGCATCTGGTGGCGATCGGCACGCCGGTGCTCGGCGACGGCAAGTATGGCGGCGCGGCCGCGCATCCCACCGGCATT
>DATCDN010000062.1:0-3605 GCA_036510675.1 Allostellaceae bacterium | reverse complement strand
CGATCGCGCGGCGAACGCGTTGCGCCGTCTCGGCATCGAGCCGGAGCAGCGTGTCGTCCTGTGCATGCTCGACACAATCGATCTGCCGGTGATGTTCCTCGGCGCGATCAAGGCCGGCATCGTACCGGTGCCGGTCAACACCATGCTGGCGCCGCAAGATTACGACTACATTCTGCGCGACAGCCGCGCCCGCGCCTTGATCGTGTCGGATGCGCTCTATCCGCGCCTGGCGCCGATCCTGCGCGACCAGCCGGCGCTGAAGCATGTCATCCGGTCGGGGGCCGAGCTCGACACGCTGCTCGGCGCCGCCTCGATCCCCGCCGAGGCGGCTGATACCACCCCGGACGATGTCGCCTTCTGGCTTTACTCTTCCGGCTCGACCGGCACGCCGAAGGGCGTGGTGCATCTTCACGCCCATCCGATCCTGACGGCCGAGCTTTACGCCAAGCCGGTACTCGGCATCGTCGCGGGCGATACCGTTTATTCGGCGGCGAAATTGTTCTTCGCCTATGGTCTCGGCAATTCCCTGACCTTCCCGATGGCGGTCGGCGCCACCACCATCCTCACCGCCGAGCGGCCGACCCCGGCGCATGTCGCGCATATTCTGCGCGCGCACCGGCCGACCATCTTCTATGGCGTGCCGACGCTCTATGCGGCGATGCTCGCCGGCCCCGATCTGCCGGCGCGCGCCGAGCTGGCGCTGCGGCGCTGCGTCTCCGCCGGCGAGGCGCTGCCGGAGAATATCGGCACGCGCTGGCGCGACCGGTTCGGCATCGACATTCTCGACGGCATCGGCTCGACCGAGATGCTGCACATTTTCCTCTCCAACCGCGACGGCGACGTGCGCTATGGCACCACCGGCAAGCCGGTGCCCGGCTATCGCGTGCGCCTCGTCGATGATGACGGCGCGGCGGTGCCACGCGGCGAGATCGGCGAGTTGCAGGTCGCCGGACCGACCGCCGCGCCCCAGTACTGGAACAATCGCGAGCGCAGCCGCCACACCTTCATGGGCGCGTGGACGCGCAGCGGCGACAAATATCGCGAGGATGAGGACGGCTATTACGTCTATTGCGGCCGCACCGACGACATGCTGAAGGTCGGCGGGATTTACGTCTCGCCGTTCGAGGTCGAAGGCGCGCTGGCGAGCCACGAGGCGGTGCTGGAAGCGGCCGTGGTTGGCGCCGAGGACGAGGCCCGGCTGATCAAGCCCAAAGCCTTCGTGGTGCTGAAACCCGGCCAGGCGCCGTCGCCCGCTTTGGCCGAGGCGCTCAAAGAGCATGTCAAATCGCGGCTGGCGCCGTATAAATACCCACGCTGGATCGCGTTCATCGACGAAATGCCGAAAACGGCGACCGGGAAGATTCAGCGATTCAAACTGCGCCAATGACGCGCTACGGGAGGAATAACATGATACATCGCCGCACCATTCTTCAGGGCATGGCCGCCAGCGCCGGCCTCGCCGCCGCGGGCGGGTTCGTGGCACCGCGCGTCGCCATCGGCCAGACCGCCAAGATCAAGCTGGGGCTGATGCTGCCTTATACCGGCACCTACGCGGCGCTGGGCCGCAACATCGACGAGGCGCTGCGCCTCGCGATCGCCCAGCAGGGCGGCAAGCTGGGCGGGCGCGAGATCGACTATGCCGTGGTCGACGATCAGTCCGATCCGCCCAAGGGCGCCGAGAACGCCAACAAGCTGGTCAGCGGCGCCAAGGTCGATATTCTGATCGGCACCGTCCATTCGGGCGTCGCCGCCGCGATGGTGAAGGTGGTGCATGACAGCGGCACGCTGCTGATCATTCCCAATGCCGGGCTGGAGGCCGCGACCGGCGCGCTGTGCGCGCCCAACATCTTCCGCACCTCGTTCAGCAACTGGCAGCCGGCCTATGCCATGGGCAAGGTCGCGGCCGGGCGCGGCTGGAAGCGCGCGGTGGTGATTTCGTGGAATTACGCCGCCGGCAAGGAATCGAATGGCGGCTTCGCCGAGGGCTTCGCCACGGGCGGCGGCAAGATCGAGAAGGAATTGTATCTGCCCTTCCCGCAGGTCGAATTCCAGCCGCTGCTGACCGAGATCGCGGCGCTGAAGCCCGATGTCGTCTATGCTTTTTTCGCGGGCGGCGGCGCGGTGAAATTCCTCAAGGACTATGCGGCGGCGGATTTGCGCAAGAGCATCCCGCTGGTCGGGCCGGGCTTCCTGACCGACGGCACGTTGCAGGCGGCGGGCGAGGCCGCGCAGGGCCTGGAGACGACGCTGCATTATGCCGACGGGCTCGATCTGCCGCGCGACAAGGAATTTCGCGCCGCCTTCAAGCAGGCAACCAAGCGCGAGGCCGATGTCTATGCGGTTCAGGGCTATGACACCGGACAATTGCTGGTCGCCGGCCTCAACGCGGTGAAGGGCAATGTCGGCGCCAAGAACGACCTGATCGCCGCCTGGGAACAGGCCGAGATCGACAGCCCGCGCGGCAAGTTTACCCTGTCCAAGGCGCACAATCCGATCCAGGATTTTTATCTGCGCAAGGTTGTAGGCGCCGAAAATCGCTATGTCTCGGTGGCGGTGAAGGCGCTCGCCGATCCCGCGCGCGGCTGCAAGATGGTGTGAGGAAGTTGTCAGTTTACAGTTGTCGGTTTTCAGTAACTGACGACCGATAACTGTGGACTGTCGACTGTATGTCCGACCCAGTCATCTTCTTTCTGATCCAGGTTCTGAACGCGGTTCAGTACGGGCTGCTGCTGTTCCTGGTGGCGAGTGGCCTGACCCTGATCTTCGGCATCATGGGGATCATCAATCTCGCCCATGGCAGCTTCTATATGCTCGGCGCCTATCTGGCCTTTGTCTGTGCCGATGCCACCGGCAGCTTCTGGCTGGCGCTGGTCATCGCGGTGCCGCTGTCCTTCGGGTTCGGCCTTCTTCTCGAGACGCTGCTGTTCCGCTTTCTCTATGCGCGCGATCATCTTTATCAGGTGCTGCTGACCTATGGGCTGATCCTGGTGTTCGAAGAGGGGCGCGGCCTGCTGGTCGGCAATGATGTGCATGGCGTGCCGGTGCCGGCCCTCCTTAATTCCTCGATTCCGCTGACCGCGACCCTCTCCTATCCGGCCTATCGCCTGGCGCTGTCGGCGATCTGCCTCGTCGTCGCCGGCCTGCTTTATCTGTTGATTCAAAAGACACGGCTCGGCATGGCGATCCGCGCCGGCTCGGTCAATCGCGAGATGGTACAATCGCTGGGCATCGATATCGGCATGGTCTATCGCGTGGTGTTCGCGATCGGCGTCACGCTCGCCGCGTTCGCCGGCATGCTGGCGGCGCCGACGACTTCGGTCTTTCCCGGCATGGGCAATCAGGTGCTGATCGTCTGCTTCGTCACCGTGGTGATCGGCGGCATCGGCTCGATCAAGGGCGCGTTTCTCGGCGCCATGCTGATCGGCCTCGTCGATACGTTCGGCGCGGTTTATGCGCCGCAAATCTCCGGCATGCTGGTCTATATGCTGATGGCGGCGGTACTGATTTGGCGCCCGGCCGGCCTGTTCGGCCGCGCCGCCACGCGATGACGCAGGCCCCCACCCTAACCCTCCCCCGTAAACGGGGGAGGGAAGACACGGCGAAGC
>DATCDN010000061.1:0-54968 GCA_036510675.1 Allostellaceae bacterium | reverse complement strand
GCGAGTCACGCCGCCCCAGACGCGGCCCGATAGCGGGTCGCGCATGCCGGCATAGGATAGCAGGCTGTCCATCACCGGGTCGCGCAGCCCGGTCAGCTTGATCGAGGTCTGATTGTCGAGCGGAATCGCCCACACCAGATGGCCGATCAGGTTGGTGACCGGGAAGCCGAGCGGCGTGGTGCCGAATTCGGCGGCGAGGTTGGCGGTGACATAGGACACCTTGGCGCCGACGCCTTGCGAACTGCCGTCGAAGCCCGGCGCGCCTGAGCCCAGCGGCAGGGTGGCGTTGGAGCCGAAGCGCCGGAACACCGTCGGATCATTGCCGTTGAGCGTGCCCGAATTGGCGCTGGTCGGCTCAACCTGCAGCGTCAACATGCCCGGCCCGACGCGCGCGCCGCCCGACACCGGCAGCGAAATCAGCGAGAACTGGCTCAACCCCGGCTCGCCCTCGATGTTGCGGAAGCTGACGCCGCCCTGGACATAGGGCCGCATCGGATCGCGCACCTGTTCGATCTGGGTCGCGACCTGACGCTCCAACTGCTGGTCTTCGGTGCCGGAGGCGGTGACCGTGACCGGCCCGCCCATTTCCGGAACCGGATAGGCGGGGTTCGAGCCATAGCTCGGGTTCGCCTGATAGGCGGAATAATAGACCGGGCTCGGCGCCGCCGGCCGCGTGATCGGTGCGAAACTCGTTGAGGGTGCAAAGGGGTTGGCGTTGGACCCGTAATCGACCCGCGAGAACCCGCCATACTGATCCGGCGTGATCCAGATATCGCCGTTGCGTTGAGCCAACTCGGCTTGCGCCCGGCCCAGCTCCGCGAGGGCGGTTTCATCATCGCCCTCGGCCCGGGCCAACTCGGCGCCGAGCAGATGGAGCCGCGGATCGTTCGGGGCAAGCCCCAGCCCTTGCCGCAGCAAGCCGCGCGCCCGCTCATAGTCGCCGACGACAATCGCGGCGCCGATGATCTCGCGGCGCGCATCCATGTTGCTCGGGTCGGAGCGCAGGATGCGGGTATAGATCTCCACCGCGTCCTCGTGCCGGCCGGCGCTGTCATAGATGCGGGCGAGCGCCGCCAGCACGGTGGCGTCGCGCGACACCGCCAGTTCCGGCGACAGCCGGTCATAGGCGCCGGCGTAATCGCCCTGCAGGCGTGCCTGATCCGCCAGCTTGATCGCGAGGCCGCGATGCAGATCGGCGACGCGTGATTGCTGCGCGGGCCGCATTTTGCCGGACTGGCCATCGATATTGTGCATCACCTGGGTCAGCTCATCGAGCGCGCCGACCCGGATCAGCACGCCGGCATATTGAATGTCGGCGTCGAGCGTCGGATCGGGGCCGAGCGCGCCGCGCATCGCGGCGATGGCACGCTGGGCGTCGCCGATATCGACATAGGCGTCGGCGGCGACGCCCACCACGCCGATATTGCCGCCCGATCGCGCGATGATGCCGTCGAGAAGGCGATGCGCCTCGCCGAGGCGGCCGTGCCGCGCCAGCAGCACCGCCTGATGTGCGTCCCGTTCCGCCATCCACTGATGTTCCATCGCGGCGAACTCGCCGACGCGGGTGGTGGCTGGAACCCGGGCCGCGTATTTGGCGGCGTCCTGATAATCGCCGTGCTCGCCATACCAGATCGCCGCCGCCGCCAGCGTATCGCCGGACGGGTTGGGCCCCGCCACCATGGCGGTGATCACCCGGTCGCCGCCAGCGCGATCGCCGATACGCGTCAGCAAACGGGCGTAATCGAGCTTGAACCACGGGTTGCCGGGATCGCGCGACATCGCCTGGCGATAGGCCGCGAGAGCGCCATTGGTATCGCCGCGACTGACGGCGGCGCGCGCCTGCTCGGCCAGCCGGCTTGCCTCGATGCGCGTGGTGTCGGCGGCCTGCGCCGCCGGCGACGGGGCGGATGCGACCGCCCCGAAATGCCGGGCCTCGTGGCCGCGGCCGGTGGCCACCAGCACCGCCGCCAAACCGGCCTGGGCCTCGCGATTGTTCGGCTGGTCGTGAAGGACGTGGCGATAGATCTTCTCCGCCTCGCCCCACCGCCGGGTGTCGCGGTAGACCTGGGCCAGCACCAGCTCGGCGTTGAGATCGTTGGCGAGCGGATGCGCCATCGCCTCGTGCGCCTTCTCCTCGGCGAGCTTCAATTTATGCGCGCGCAGGGCGGCCTTCGCATCGGCGACGGTTTCGAGATAGACGACCGACGCCAAGGCGTCGTGCCAGCGCGTGTCTCCCGCCGGCACCAGCGCGACGGCGCGCGACAACAGCGCGTGCGCCTCGCGGAAATTGCCTTCGCGCTCACGGACGACGCCCAGCCCGCCCAGCGCGTCGATGTCCTTGGGATTGTCCTTGAGGATCGCCTCGTACATCTGGGCGGCTTCGCGCAGATGGCCGCCGTTCATGGCCGCGAGGGCGCGCTTATGCGCGTCATCGCCGCCACCCGCATTGACGGGGCTGGCCGGGTTTTCGAGATCGGCGAGCTTCTTCGCCACCGGCGCGTCGCCGGTGTGCGATGCGAGATAGTTCTTATAGAGCGGGATATCGGTCCGGGTCGCGCCCAGCCAGATCAGCGCGTCATGCCAGCCATTATTGGCCTGGCGGCCGACCGAGGCATCGCCCGAGAGCGAGGCCAGCATCGCGATGCCCTGGCGGCGCGTTTCCTCATGATAGGTCAGGACGCGAGCATAGCCATACTGCACCGAGAGATCGTCCGGCAGCGCCGCCGCCATCTCCTGCAACCCATGGCGCGCCTCGGCCCAGCCGGTCTTGGTACCGGCCAGCGTCTCATAATATTCCCGCGCCAGATCGGGGGTCGGGGGCTGGCCCTTCAGCGCCTTGCGATAGGCCGCGATCGCGGCTTCGTATTGGCCCGCCCGCGACAGTTTGCGCGCCTCGTCGATCGCATCGCCATTGATCGCGCCGATGACGATCGCGTGCTCCAGCACCGCGTTCTCCCCGCCATTGGGGTGCGCCGCCTTGAGCTTCATCGCATAGACGCGCGCCTTGTCCGCGTGGCCGCCGCGCGCCTCGATCATGCCGAGATGCAGCAGGGCCTCCGCGTTGGTCGCGTCCGAATCGAGCAGCTTTTGCCACGCCACGGCCGCCCGCGCCGGCTGATGCCGGTCTTCCCAATAGCGGCCCTGTTCCTCCAGCGCTTTCTGCGCCGGATTTAGCTGTGCAAGAGCGGTTCCCGCGAGCAGCGAGCACGCCAATGCGGCGAGCGCGACACCCCCAACACGCCGTCCTTCCCAAATAAGCATGTGTTCTCTCTTCCCATATTGGTCCGGCCGCCTGATTTGAGTTGGTTCGGCCGTTTAGTAAGCATGACTAGCGATTCGCCCCCTGTAAGCGGCGGCGGGCCTTGATCCCCAGGACAACAAAGGCGACCGCCGCCATCGCCGCGCAGGCGGCGAACAGCAGGATCGCGATCACGATCGGCTGATCGGACAGATTCCACCGCAGCCACGTCCAGCGATTGAGCGTGCCGACATCGTAGCGGCGGGTCATGCGGAAGCTCTGGATGTCGTTCGCGCGTATCAGCACGAGATCGTCCTGAACCTTCTGCACGCGGTCGCTGGATTGCAGAGTCCCCGCGACTCCGGCGACCTGGGCCGGCGAGGTGCCGGTGATGGCGACGACGCTGCGATCGTCGTTGAGTGGCGAGCGGAAACCCATGAGAGCCCCCTCGCCCCCCGGTGCCGCCTGCACCCAATCATTGACCTCGGAAACATGGCTGCGCCGATTACGCCAATCGAACAGCAATTGAATGCGGTCCCACCAGCTCCGCTCGACGGCGTGCAGATCGCCCCGTTCCACGGTCACGCCGGTGCGCGCGCTCCAGGCGCCCAACAGCGGCTGCTCCTGGAACGAGCCGATCAACAGCAGATCGCGATTGGACTGGGCGTTGACATCGTCGGCCCGGACCACCGTGGCGCGCAGCGTCGGATAGTCGGTGGCCTCGCCAAACAGCGCCATCGTCTCGAGGAACGCCTCGGTATCGTTCGGCGTGATGGTATTCGGCATCACCACCGCGGTGTGCGACAGATCGGCGCTCTTGGTGAAGGGGAAACCGGCATTGGCGAAGAACGACAAATTGGGCATCGGCGCGTAGTGCGGCGATTGCGACAGGTCCAGCGTCGAATTGGGATCGATCTGTTCGACCAGAGTCGAGGCTCGTGTCGAATCGCATTGCGGCGACGGCTGCATGTCGAAATAGAAATTAAGCCGGTTACGGCCGGTCAGCAGGAACGGCGGAATATCCACCGTGCCCTCGTGCTGGGGCTTGCCCGAATCGAGCAGCGAGCCGGTCTGCGCCAGCGGGATGCTGCGGAACGGCGTGTTGTTCAGCATCACGTCGAGCTGGGAATGCGTCAGGTCGACGATCGGCTCCGGGCTGACGTGATAGCGCAGCGTCATCGGGATCGTCGAATCGATCCAGTTGAAGAAATCGGGCGCGCTGCGGAAATCGATCGAAATCGGCTCCGGGCGAATACCGTGCGAGCGCAGCCGGTCGGCGGTCGTCAGGTCGCCGAATTTCACCGGATGCGTGTCGGCGATCCAGCCCGGCGCGTCATAGGGACGGCGGTCGCCAGGATCGGTTGCCGCGACGGCGGAAACCGCCCCGGGCTTGAAGGCGCCGTGACCGAGCGCCAGCCCGCGCGCCGCCGCTTTCAAATCGGTGGTGTCGCGGCCCATCACCAGCAGCAATTTGCCGCTGGGGTCGGCGGGATTTGGCACGATGGCCAGCGTCGGTCCCGCCGCATGGGGCAGCGTCAGGCCGGGCAGCGATTCATTGCCGGCGGCGAACACAATGGCGTTGCCGGTCGGCAGCGTGCCGAACGTCGCCGGCAGATGGACGCCGCGATAGCCGGCGAGACCGCCGAGCCACGAGGCGACGATGCCCGAGGCTTCGAGCTCGCCCATCGACGGGGTCTTGGCGAAGACGAAGCCGGTCCGCACCAGGTGCGGATCGCGCTCGTCGAAGAACGGCAGCGGCAGGACCGCGAGATCGTTCGCCAGCGGCAGGCGGTCGGTGGTGATGTCCATCGCGCTGCGCGGGCTGACGCTCATCCACGGGCCGGTCTGGTTGATCCGGCACGCGGCCAGCGGCACGCCGACCAATTTGAAGCTGACGCGGTTATAGTCGCCGAGCAGGATCGGATCGACCGGCAGATCGACCGGCGTCGCGCCATGACGATCGGCGCCGACATCGACGGTGCCGATGGAATCGCCGTTGACCGTCACGTCGAGCTTGGTGTCGGCGGGAAAGCCGGCGGAGTTCTCCAGCATCAGCCGCAGCCGCGCCGCGGTGATCACCTCATCGCGGCGGACCATATAGGTGATGCCGCCTTCGGCGCTGCCCTCGACGAGGCGCAGTCCCTGCGGCGCACCCAGATCCTTGAAGGTGTAGGAGGTATAGCCCGAGGCCGGGAACGGCGCGGGGGCCGCCGGCTCCTGGGCCGCGGTCGCCGACGTATCCTTGGCGGGCGCTGCATTCGTCGTCGCGGGCGCAGTGGCGGGCGGTGCCGCCACCGCAGCATTCGGCTTGGCGACGGTCTGGCCGTAAGCCGACGCGGCGGCCAGCGAAACCAGGAGCCCTAGTGCAACGGATTTCATGTGCCTGACCTCTCGCGACGGCGGCCCGAAAATAGGACGCCCAACCCAACGCCAAAGACGCGGACCATCGACCGGAGGGGACCCTCGATCGGCCCATATTCCCATCCCGTCCACGCATCCCCGCGCCCCAGGATGGCGCCCACCAGAAGCTGCTCCTCTTCGAGGGTCAGCGGCGCGAACTGGACCCGCATCGGGCCGCCCGCGCCGGCGATCACCGAAGCCGGGAACAGCGCGTCCTGGCTGCCGCACGGCAGCCGCACCACGACTTTTTCCGCGCCTTCGGCCAGCGCCGCGTCCTCGAGCCGGAACGCGCCGCCGCCCTTCGAGAGATTCAGCGTCCACGCGCCGGTCTGACGCCCATCGGGGAAGAAGATGGTCGCCGGCAGCTCGGCCTCGACCCGCACCGCGGAGCGCACCTGGCGCCGTTCGCGGCCGACCGACAGCACCGCCATCATCACCACCAGGTTGAACGACGCCCAGGCCAGGTTGATCATGATCACGGCCTTGACGTCCTGCGGCACGCCCCACCACCAGCGCAGCAGGCCCAGCACGATCCCGGCGACCAGGAACACGCAGAGGATGATGTGCGGACGCAGCAGCTTGGCGTCGAAGTAATCCTTCTCGACCACGCCGCCCTTCGAGGTGACATTGAACCCGCCGCCCCAATGCGGCGCGATCAGCGTCTTCATCGTCGGGATCAGCAGATGGAAGGCGAGCGAGGTTTCGTAGATCTCGTTCCAGAACGAGTGCCGGTACTTGCCTTGGACATAGGCGTTGGTGACCAGTGTGTGGAAGAGATGCGGTCCCGCGAAGGCCAGCAGCAGGAAGGCACTGGTGCGGATGAGGTTGATGTCGAGAATGAGGTAGGCCAGCGGCGCCACCAAAAACACCACGCGCGGCAAGGCGAACAGGAAGTGCGCCATGGCGTTGAGGTAGCAGATGCGCTGGCCGAAGCTGAGCCCGCGCCCGAACATCGGATTGTCGAGGCGGAAGATCTGGATCATGCCCCGGGCCCAGCGCACGCGCTGGCCGACATGGATGGCGAAGCGTTCGGTGGCGAGACCGGCCGCCAGCGGAATGTCGAGATAGGCCGAGTTCCAGCCCTTGCGGTGCAGCTTGAGGGCGGTATGCGCGTCCTCGGTCACGGTCTCGGTGGCGAAGCCGCCGACGCTTTCGAGCGCGGTGCGACGGACCACGGCGCACGAGCCGCAGAAGAACGTCGCGTTCCAAAAATCATTGCCGTCCTGCACCAACCCATAGAACAGCCGGCCTTCCGGCGGGACTTGATGCTCGATCCGCAAATTGCGCTCGAACGGATCGGGCGAATAGAAATGGTGCGGGGTCTGCACCACGGCCATGTTGGCCTGGCGCACCAGCCAGCCCAGCGTCATCTGTAAGAAGCCACGGGTCGGAACGTGATCGCAATCGAAGAACGCGATCACCTCGCCTCTGGTGTGGACCAAGGCATTGTTGAGGTTGCCGGCCTTGGCGTTGGCGTTGTCGGCGCGCGTGACATAGCCGCATCCGACGGATTCGCAGAAGCGGCGGAAATCGGGCCGGCGGCCGTCATCAAGGCACCAGACCTTCAGCTTGTCGCGCGGATAGTCCATCGACATCGCGGCGAAGATGGTATCGCGCACGATCGACAGCGGCTCGTTGTAGGTCGGAATGAAGACATCGACCGTTGGCCACAGGCCGACATCGTCGGGCAGCGGCACCGGCCGGCGATGCAGCGGCCACGAGGTCTGGACATAGCCGAAGGCCAGCACGAAGAGCGCGTAGATCTCGGAGCCGAGCAGGATCCAGCCGAGCACGCTTTCAAGCGGACTCGTGAAGCCGGTGGTCGCGGTGACACGCCAGTAGATGTAGCGGGTCGAGACCGCCAGCGACATGAACGACATCGCCAGCACCAGATAGCGGTTGGCGAAGCGTCGCATGATCAGCAGGCTGACGCAGGTCGCGATGCCGAATAGGGCCTGTTCTTCGAGGCCCATCGGCGCGATCGCCACCAAGGCCAGCATGACGAGCGCCAGCAGGATGACGATGACGAATCCCACACTGGTCCGCGAACGCTCGACGCCCGGCGGCGATGCCGGCGTCTCGCGACGGTGGGTTAGCGGTGCTTCGGCGACGGCGCTCAGTTGACTTCTCCATTCGGCGAGCACAGGCGATCGACTCGGATCGCCAGCGCGACAAGGCTGCGAGCAGCCTTCGAGGATTGATCGTGCAGGAGGACGGTGCGGCGCGAGGCCAGCGCCTCGTCGACGCTTTCGTCGCGTTCGATGGTGGCGGCCAGCTTGTCGCCGAAGGTCTGGTTCAACAGCGCGAGGATGCCGCGCTGGAGGCGCGCCGTTTCATCGAACTGGTTGGCGACCAGAATGGTTTTGGCCAGGGTGCCGTCGGCGGCGAGGAACGACTCGGCGTCAGCCAGCGACAACGCGGCATAGGAGCCGGCATCGGTCGGGGTCGCGATGACCAGGACGTCCGCCGCCTTCGCCAGCCGGGCGGTGGCGGGCGACGGCAAGGACGGCGCGTCGACCACCACCATGCGGCTCTTGGCGAGCCCGACGAGATTATCGACGACGCGGTCGGTATCGTGCGCCAGCAGCCCCGAGACCGATCCCATCAGCGCCGCCGCCGTGCGCCCGAAGGGCATGACATCGACACCGGGCTCGGCATCGAACGTGGCATCCTCCCACGCGGCGCCGGCCAGCATCTGCGTGGCGAAGCCGCGCTTCTCGAAGGCGTCGAGACCGAAATGCAGTTTCAGCGCATCCTGCGGATTGAAATCGACCGCGAGGACGCTCCACCCGACACTGCGCAGGCCGACCGACAGGTTGGCCGCAAGCATGGTCTTGCCGGCGCCCCCCTTGAACGACGTAATTACGATCAGCGGCATTTACCGTCCCCCCACCCGTTCGAATAAATGCGCCGGCACGGTATCGAGCTCCTGCCATTGCCGCGGCCGCGGCTCGATCGTCAGTCCCGGCTCGACCGGACCCATCGCGGGATTACCGGGAGCGGGATTGCCAGGAACGAAATTGGTGGGGGCGAAATTGCTGAAGGCCGGATTGCGCGGCGCCGCCGGCGGTGGCGAAAACGATGGGTTCCCGAGATTCGGCAATGGCGGCAGCGGCGATTGCCGCTGCGGCACCTTGAGGGGCGGCGGCGCGGCGGTGCCGAACACCGATGCCGGGGCGGCGGCGGGCTTGCCGGTCTGCTCGGCGCGCTGGAACAGCGCATCGAGCGGGCTCCTCGGCGCAGCCTGAGCCGGGGCGAACTGAGTCGGGGCGAATTGAGCAGGCGCGAATTGGGCAGGCGCCGAGGGTGCCGGCGCCGTTGGCGGCACCGGGGCGGGCGGCACGATGGCCGGCGGATTCACCGGCACGCGGGCAGGCTCGGCGAAGCTTTGGCTAGGCTGACCCATCGGGCGCCGCGGCGCCGGAAGCCCTTCCGTCAGCATCGCCAGCAGCGGCCATTGCTGAACGGCGCGCGCCGCGTCTTCCGTGACGCCAGGATCGCGGGTCGTCAGCGGCTTTGCCCCCATGCGCTGAAACAGCGTCTCGATATCGCGGCTGCGATTATTCAATTGGTTGCCCTCTTTGCTGTCGCATCGGCAGCCATCACAGCGCCGGCGCGAACGGAAAATCTTTGAGGATTCGGCGTTTTACTGACCACAGCGAATCTCATCTCCTGCCGATACTCCAACGAGCTCGGTTAACAAGGCGTCAACCTTCGGGCGAAGCCGGCTGACGCACGGAAATACACCGGCATAACTAGCCGGATATTTCCTAACATTTGATGAATATGCGCTGGATATCCCGAACGCGTTCGAGAGAGATGGCGTCCCCAACGGGGGTCGAACCCGTGTTTTCGCCGTGAAAGGGCGATGTCCTGGGCCTCTAGACGATGGGGACATCGACGGCCACTCGCGGCGAGGGTCTAACGGTCAAACGGCAATAAATCAAGGCCGCGCCTCCTGCGCGTGAGATCAAGGCCGCGCCGGGGGCGCGCGAAATCGGAACCACACCGTCGCCATGCGCCCGCCGGTCGTTTCCGAGACAGCGGTCGCCGGGCATCGGCCTTGTGTTATTCTGTTGCGGCCTGCTTGCTTCACTCACGCACATGACGCTCCCCCAGTTCCGATGTCGGATGAAGCAGGTGGTTCAGCATGCTGATTCGTCGTCGCCCCGGGGTCAACGAGATTGGCGAATCGACGAGGCAACGGGTGAGCGCAATTACCTTAGCAAAAACAATAACTTAGTTTCGATATACCGACTCGGCAACGACCCCGGGCCGCCTAGATTTAGTCGTGGAATCCCGCCAAATTTGGATATGTAGATGTGTTTTCCCAGCGACTCGCCGAGGGCATTTAGACCGTGACGGTGGCGGCCCGATGATCCGCTAGAAGCGGCGACGGCGCGGCCGGGAGCTGTTTTTCGTGATCGAGCCAGGATTGAAACATCGCGACGTTCCACAACGCATAACCCCAATCCCAGGCGCGGTCGCGATGGTCGCGCCAGCGCTCGCCGATCACCTGGGGATCGAAAAACCCGTCGCGCCGCAGCCGGTCGGGGGCGATCAGATCACCCACCCACTCGCTGAGCGGACCCCGCAGCCAGTCGTCGAGCGGCACCATGAAGCCTTGCTTCGGCCGCTCGATCAGCTCTCTCGGAACGTACTTATAGAGGATTTCGCGCAGCGCCCATTTGGTGACGTTGCCGCGCAGCTTCATGTGCAGCGGCAATCGCCACGCGAACTCGACGATGTGATGATTGAGCAGCGGCACCCGCACTTCGAGGCTGACCGCCATGCTGGCGCGATCGACCTTGGCGAGGATATCGTCCGGCAGATAGACGATCGAATCGTTGAGCATCATGCGCTCGGCCATGTGCGGGAAAATCCGCGCCAGCGCCGGATCGGAGAGAGAGAGCGGCGGCTCGCGCGCGCCCAGCACCACCGCCTCGGGATCGTTCCAGATCGACACGATTTCGCGGTGGAATTCGCCCGCGGCGGAGCCGGAAAACAGGCGCCCCAGCTTCTTCAGGGATTGCGCCGGCCGCTTCGGGCGCTCGCGCGCCGGCAACAGCGTCATGATGCCGCTGGCGAGGCTGTTGGGCATCGCCGACATCATCGCGCCGGCGCCGCGCCGCAGCGGCGGCGGCAGCGGCGAGATGGCGCGGTGCAGCATCTTGCCCCAGCGATAGCGGGGATAGCCGCAGAACAACTCGTCGCCGCCATCGCCCGACAGCGCGACCGTGACATGCTCGCGCGCCAGGCGCGAGACGAGATAGGTCGGAATCTGCGACGAATCGGCGAATGGCTCGTCGTACCAAACCGGCAAATTGGGAATGACGTCGCGGACATCCTCGTCCGAGACGTAGAGCTCAGTATGGTCGGTGCCGAAATGCTTGGCGACGGCGGCGGCGTGCCCCGCCTCGTTGAACCCTTCCTTGTGGAAGCCGATGGTGAAGGTCTTGGTCGGCCGCGAACTGACGGTCTGCATCAGGGCAGTGACCAGCGAGCTGTCGATGCCGCCGGAGAGAAAGGCGCCCAGCGGCACGTCCGACACCATCTCGTTCTTCACCGAGCGCAGCATGAGCTGTTCCAGCATCTCGATGCGATCTTTATCGGAGCCGGGGGCGGGGTCGGCCTGCGCCGTCTCGGCGATCGATCGCATGTCCCAATAGCGTTCCATCTTGGGCTCGGCGCCGCGGCGACAGGTCAGCAGCGCGCCCGGCTCCAGCTTCCAGGTGCGCCGATAGATGCTGTAGGGCGCCGGGACATAGCCATAGCGCATGAACAGCGCCATCGCGTCGCGGTCGATCTCGCCTTCCCAACTTGGATGCCGGCGCAACGCCTTCAATTCCGAGCCGAACAGCAGCACGCCGTCGCGGGTCTGGCCCCAATAAAGCGGTTTGATACCGACGCGATCCCGCGCCAGCGTCAGCTTGCGCTCCTGCCGATCCCAGATCGCGATCGCAAACATGCCTTCGCAGGCGGCGATGGCGGCGCGCTCGCCCCAGCTTGCAATCGCCTCCAGCAGCACCTCGGTATCGGAATGGCCGCGCAGGCTCACGCCCTCTTGCGCCAGCCGCGCCGCGACCTCCTTGAAATTATAGATCTCGCCATTGAAGACGATGACATAGCGGCCGCTGGCCGAGACCATCGGCTGATGGCCGAGCGGGGACAGCTCGATGATCGACAGCCGGCGAAAGCCCAGCGCGATGCCGGCCTCGGCATCGATCCAGGCGCCGCCATCGTCCGGCCCCCGGTGGAACAGGGTCTGGGCCATGCCGTTGACGATCGCTTCGCGATTCTGGCGCGTCGCGGGCCGATAATCGATGTATCCGGTCAACCCGCACATGCTGAAGCGTCTCCGAGGGAAGTAGCCATTTCGGCAACCCTAGAGAAATCCGGTTAATAAAGAGTCAATCCGGTGAAACGGGCTTCCCCGAGCGCTTCCTAGACGGTGGCGGCGTCATCGACCAGAAGTTGAATTTCCTCACGGCCCTGCCAACGATTGACACGCAGCTTGCCGGCGACATGGAGATTGGTGCCCCGCGCATTGAGCAGCGCCGCGCCCAGCGCGGTCTCGCCGGCACGGAACAGCATCGCCTTGACCCTGCCCGCCCCGGCTGGATCGCCCAGCACCAGCCGCAGATGTTCGCCCTTCACCGGTTCGGCGTGCACGATGCGCGCATGCGCCAGCGCGAAGCGCGGCTCGGAATTGCCGGTGCCGAAGGGGCCGAGCCGCTCGACGGCGCCCGCCAGCTCGAGGCTGGCGGCGGCGGGTGTCAGCACGCCGTCGATACCCAGCTCGGGCACCAGATCGGTCTCAGCGAGCGATGCGCGCACTTGGGTTTCTAGAAAATCCCGCAGCGCGGGAAGACTGTCGCGCGCGACGGTGAAGCCCGCCGCCATGGCATGGCCGCCGCCGCCGAGGACATGCCCGGCCTGGCGCGCGGCGATGATCGCGGGACCCAGCGCGACGCCCGGAACCGACCGGCCCGACCCCTTGCCGACCGCGCCGTCGAACGTCACCACGCAGGCCGGGCGGTTATAGCGCTCGCGCAGGCGGCCGGCGACGATGCCGATCACCCCCTGATGCCAGCCATCATGCGCCGCGATGACGATGGCGCCGCGCGACGGCGCCGCATCCACCTGGGCGATGGCCTCCGCCAGCACCCCGGCTTCGATCTCCCGGCGCTCGCGGTTGAAGCCGTCGAGCCGTAGTGCCAGCGCGCGCGCCTCGATGGGATCGTCGCAGGCCAGCAGCCGCGCGCCCAGCCCCGCCTCGCCGACCCGGCCGCCGGCATTGACCCGGGGGCCAAGCACAAAGCCGGCATGATAGGCGTCGAGCCGCTCGGTCACGCCGGCGACATCGGCGAGGGCGGCAAGGCCGATATTCTGGCGCCGCCCCATCACCTTCAGCCCCTGGGTCACGAAGGCGCGATTGATCCCGGTCAGCGGCACGACATCGCAAATGGTGCCCAGCGCCACCAGATCGAGCCAGGCGAGCAGATCGGGCTCGGGCCGGGTGGCGTACCAGCCGCGCGCCCGCAGCACCCGATTGACGCCGACCGCCAGCAGAAAGGCGACACCGACCGCCGCCAGCGCGCCGTGCGCACCGCTTTCATCGAGCCGGTTGGGATTGACCACCGCCACCGCGGTCGGCAGCTCGGCTTCGCCGATATGGTGGTCGATGACGATGACATCGAGCCCGGCCGCCGCCGCCGCCGCCAGCGGCGCATGCGCGGCGGTGCCGCAATCGACGGTGATGGCGAGGCTCGCCCCCTCCGCTTTCAACCGCAACAGCGCCGCCGTGTTCGGACCATAGCCTTCGCGCTGGCGATCGGGAATATAGGTGACGCTGCGGCCATCGACCGCGACGAAGAACCGCCGCAGCAGCGCCGCCGAGGTGGCGCCATCGACATCGTAGTCGCCGAAGATCGCGATCGTCTCGCCGCGCTGCACCGCTTCGGCGATGCGCCGGGTGGCGCGGTCCATGTCCTTGAACGAAGCGGGATCGGGCAGCATCTCGCGCAGCGTCGGCGCCAGGAAACGCCCCGCCTCGTCGAGGCCGATGCCGCGCGCGCCGATCACCCGGCCGATGATCTCCGGCACGCCGAGACGCTGGGACAAGGCGAGGCCAATCCGATCGTCGCCGCCGCGCTGGCGCCACAGCCGGCCCGACAGCGACCGGGTGACGCCGAGCAATCCCGCCGCGCTGATATCCACCAATTCGGTTCCTCGATTCTGGCTCCCGCTCTAGGCACAAACCACGATGGGTGGCAAGCCTGCGCGCCGGGACTCGGCGGCTAATCCAAGGATCGCGTCACGCCGGGATAATATTGCGGCGCCTCGCGCCGGTCGAACATGCCGTAATCCCGCACGATTCGCACCCGGCGCAGCCGCGCACCCTCGGGCAGACGCGCCCCGGCCTCGAACGCCTCGGCGGCACCCTGGTCACGCCACGACATCAGCAGGATGATATCGCCCGGCGTCAGCACCGCCTCGAACACGTCCCAACCGGTGAGGCGCGGCGCCTCGCCCGGCAGGCCCAGCCAGTCGGCGACTGCACGCGGGCCGGCCTGCGCGACCCATTCGGGCGGGCGTCGCGCGTCAATCAGAATCACCTGCGTCGCGGCGCCGGTCGCGGTCTCGTCCAGCCGCTGTTCAGGCAAGGCTTGACCGGCGGGCAGCCGCGTATCCCGTGTTACCTGGCCGACACGCAAATGATAATCGCGAAATACCGCCGTGCGACCCTTCTCCTGTACCGCGTGATGCCCCGCTTGCGTGCGCCAGCGCACCAGCGCCTTCTCGTCGCGCCAGCCCGACAGCGACACGATCCACCCGGCGCGGGTCAGGCTGCGATAGCGGATATTGTCGATGAAACCGTCCACCCGCTCCAGCTCCGGCCGCAGCAGCTTGGCATAGCCCAGATAGGCGTCCCACTGGTTGGATTTAGGAAAGACCTCGAAGATAACCGAAAACATGAATGCGAATGTCCCCTTCAGCGCGCGAACGATGCCATATCGCTGTTGCGCGAGAAATCGTGATGGGTCTCGACCATCCGCACGGTACCGGATTTTGAGCGCATCACCAGCGATTGGGTGGTGGCGCCGCCGGGAAACCGCTTCACGCCGCGCAGCATGGTGCCGTCGGTGACGCCCGTCGCGGCGAACATGACTTCGCCCTTGGCGAGATCGGTCAGCCCGTATTTGCGGGTGAGATCGGTGACGCCGATCCGTTGCGCGCGGCCGCGCTCGTCATCGTTGCGGAACAGCAGCCGGCCCTGCATGAAGCCGCCGATGCAGCGCAGCGCCGCGGCGGCCAGCACGCCCTCCGGCGCGCCGCCGGAGCCGATATAGAGATCGATCCCGGTGTCGGGCCGCGCCGTCGCGATCACCCCGGCGACATCGCCATCGGAGATCAGCATGATGCGGGCACCGGCTTCGCGCACCTTGCGGATCAGCTCGGAATGGCGCGGCCGGTCGAGGATGCACACCATCAGATCGGCGACTTCGCGGTTCTTGGCCTTGGCGAGGTTCTTCAGATTGTTCGCCGGCGTCTCGTCGAGATCGACGATCTCGCCCAGCCCGCCGCCGATCGCGATCTTGTCCATGTAGACATCGGGCGCGTGCAGCAGGCCGCCCGCCTCCGACAGCGCCAGGACCGCCAGCGCGTTGGCGCCCGCCTTGGCGGTCAGTGTGGTGCCTTCGAGCGGATCGAGCGCGATGTCGATCTTGGGGCCGGTGCCGGTGCCGACCGGCTCGCCGATATAGAGCATCGGCGCCTCGTCCCGCTCGCCCTCGCCGATCACCACGGTGCCCTGGATCGGCAACGCGTTGAGCGCGCGCCGCATGGCATCGACCGCCGCCTGATCGGCCGCCATCTCGTCGCCGCGCCCGATCAGCAGCGACGCCGACAGCGCCGCCGCCTCGGTGACACGCACCGCTTCCAGTGTAAGATTGCGATCCATCGCGGCGATTCCCCTCCCCGTTTATAGAGCCTCGATGCGGATCAGCCGAGGCGGCTCCCGCACCGTATCGAGTTTAGCGATCCGGTCGACCGCGCGCAGCATCGCCGCTTCCTCGGTGACGTGGGTGGTGATGACCACCGGCACGCCCTCGCCCGCGGCGGCACGGCCGCGCTGCAGCATCTGTTCCATCGACACTTGTTCGTCGCGCAAGGCGGCGGCGATATCGGCTATGACGCCGGGTCGGTCCTGAACCATCAGGCGCATGTAATAGGCGCCGCGATGGATGGCCATCGGCGCGGTTCGGGTCTCGTGCAAGGCGGCGGCGGGAACGCCGAAGCCGGGCGCACCCCGACCGGCGGCGATATCGATGAGATCGGCGACCACCGCCGACGCGGTCGGCGCGGCACCGGCGCCGCGCCCTTCCAGCATCAGGCGGCCGACGGCATCGCCCTCCACCACCACGGCGTTGAACACCCCCTCGACATGGGCGATCGGCGCCGCGTTCGGCACCATGCAGGGATGGACCCGCCGCTCCAGACCCTGTTCGGTCGGGCGGGCGACGCCCAGCAATTTGATGGTGTAGCCAAGCTCGGCGGCGAAGGCGATATCCTGGGCCGAAACATGGCGAATGCCCTCGACATGGATGCCGTCCAGCGCGACCGCGCCGCCGAACGCAACCGCCGCCAGCAGCGCCAGTTTATGCGCGGTATCGATGCCGTCGATATCGAAGGCGGGATCGGCCTCGGCATAGCCGAGCCGCTGCGCCTCCGCCAGAACATCCGCGAAATCGCGGCCGGCGTCGCGCATGCTGGTCAGAATGTAATTGCAGGTGCCGTTGAGAATCCCGTAGAGGCGATCGATGCGGTTGGCCGCCAACCCCTCGCGCAGCACCTTCAGAATGGGAATGCCGCCGGCGACCGACGCCTCAAAGCCGAGCGACACCCCGCGCGCCTCGGCCTGACGCGCCAGCGCGGTACCGTGATGCGCCAGCAGCGCCTTGTTGGCGGTGACGACATGCTTGCCGCTGGCGATCGCGGTCTCGACCACCCGGCGCGCGATACCGTCGCTGCCGCCGATCAGCTCGACCACGACGTCGATATCGGGCGCCGCCGCCATCGCCACCGCGTCGTCGTACCAGGCGATGCCGTCGAGTTCGACCCCGCGCCGGCGCTGGCGGTCGCGCGCGGCGACCGCGACGATCTCGAGCCGGCGCCCGGCGCGCCGGGCGATCGGCTCGACATTGTCGCGCAGCAACGCCACCGTGCCGGCGCCGACGGTCCCGAGGCCCGCCAAGGCAATGCGCAGCGGCCCTGCGGCAGGCCCGGATGTCGGCGCCGTCATCGCCGCCTAATACCGCCTAATATTGAACAAATATGTCCGCCCGGTCGGGCGAATTGACGTTCGCCTCGGTTTCGACATCGATGCGGCTCGCCGGCACCCCGAGCTTCGTTAGCGCCAGCGCCACCGCCTTGGCATTGTCGAGCGCGGCATTGAAGCTTTGAAATTGGCGCTGCGCCAGATCGCCCTGCGCGGTCGCGCCGCCATGACCGACGACGCGGATCCGGCCATTATTATGCATGACCATTTGCGCGACGTCGGTCAGCTGTTTCTGGTCGGCCGGCAGGATGCGGGCACGGAACGGGCCGGGCGTGAAGTTGATCTCCGCCGCCTGCACGGTGACGCCGCCACTGTCGCCGCCGCCCGCGCGCGGCGATGCGGGCATGACATCCGATCGCGCCGGTCCCGCCGCCGCCAGCTCCTCCGAGCGCGGGCGCACCACGCGCCGGACGGAATGGGGCACGCCGGGCGGCACGGGGGGCGGCGCCTCGGCCTGCTCGCCCGTCGGCATGGGCCCGAGGCTCGGCGATTTCAGCGATGATTCGGCCGGCCGCGCCTCGGTGCCCCGCTTGTTCGTGGCACGCTTCTTCTTGGTGTCGTCGGCCCGCTTCTTCGTGTCGCTGGCGACCTTCCGTGTCGCGGGCGCGGGGTCGGCGCTGGCCAGGGGCAGCGTCTCGGCCTGCACCGGCGCGCGCGGGGCGGCCGTCATCTTGCCGGGCCGATCCTGGCGCGCCGCCGCCATTCTTGCCGGAACCGGCGGCGGGCTGGCCGCGACGGCCGCCGGCGGCGGCGGAGCCGGGATCGCCGACATGTTCTGGCCGGCTCGCAATTGCTGGTCGGTATATTGGGCGTTCTGGCGATCCGCGATCAGGCTTTGCACCATCTTCTCGCGATCGGCCTTGGTGATGGCCGTGCTCGGCACCGTCGGCACGCTGGCGAGATTGGGATAGGGCTCCTTGCTGCCTTCCTTCAGATTCTGGGCATTCGCCGTCTGGTCCTTGGCATCGTTGGCCGAGTTGCCGGACAGGTCGCGATACCATTCGATCGGGTCGACGCCGTCGGATTTCATCGACGAGCATCCGCCGAGGCCGATCGCCGCCGTCGCGAGGGCCATCGTCAGTTTGATGCCGAAACGGCCGCGCCGCCGCGTAATCATGTCAACCGCTCCCATATCCTGGTAACCGTCCCGCGCCCTCCGGGAATTAGTGTCTATTCGATTTAATGTCCGCCCGCCATTATATTAGATCAAGATCGTCCACCATCCCCCTTGGAACGCACCCTTGATGAACGACACCGATCGCCCCGAAATCAAGCTGCCGGATGCCGCCGAATGGTCGCGCAGCATGGCCGAGATCGCCCAGCGGAGCCAGCATCTGGTGCTCGACTTCATGGCGCGCCAGTCAACGGGCGTCCCCGGCCCGGTCGATCCGCTGAACGTCGCCGGGGCGTTCGTCGAAATGACCCAGCGCCTGATGGCCGATCCGGCCAAGCTGCTTCAGGCGCAATTCACGCTGTGGCAGGATTACCTGACTCTGTGGCAGCGCACCACCCAGCAGTTCTTCGGCACCGAGCCGGCGGAGCCGGTCATCGCCCCCGCCGGGGCTGACCGCCGCTTCAAGGACGAGGCGTGGAGCGACAGCGCGGTCTTCGATTTCATCAAGCAGAGCTATCTGCTGACCGCGCGCTGGATGCAGAACACGGTTCGGGAGGTGGATGGGCTCGACGACAAGACGGCCAAGAAGGTCGATTTTTATACCCGCCAGTTCGTCGATGCGATGGCGCCTTCGAATTTCCTGCTGACCAACCCGCAAGTGTTGCGCACCACCATCGAGACGGGGGGCGAAAACCTGGTTCGCGGCCTCGAGCATGTGCTCGAGGATTTGGAGCGCGGCAAGGGCCGGCTGCTGATCAAGATGACCGACCTCGACGCCTTCAAGATCGGCGAGAACATCGCCACCACGCCGGGCAAGGTGATCTACCAGAACGATCTGTTGCAGCTCATCCAGTACACGCCGACGACCGAGACCGTCCAGCGCCGGCCGCTGCTGATCATGCCGCCCTGGATCAACAAATATTACATACTCGATCTGCGCCCCGACAATTCCTTCGTGCGCTGGGCGGTCGGCCAGGGACACACCGTCTTCATGGTGTCGTGGGTCAACCCCGACGAGCGCCTCGCCAACAAATCCTTCGAGGATTATATGCGCGAGGGACCGCTGGCGGCGCTCGATGCCATCGAGCAGGCGACCGGGGAGCGCGAGGTCAACGTCATTGGCTATTGCCTCGGCGGCACGTTGCTTGCCGCCACCCTCGCCTACATGGCGGCGATTGGCGACGACCGCTTCGTCTCGGCAACGTTCTTCGTCTCGCTGACGGATTTCAAGGAAGCGGGCGAATTGTCGGTGTTCATCGACGAGGCGCAACTCGAATTTCTCGACGACCGCATGAAAGAGCATGGCTATCTCGAGGGCGCCGACATGGCGACCACCTTCAACATGCTGCGCGCCAACGATCTGATCTGGTCGTTCGTCGTCAACAACTACCTTCTGGGGAAAGAGCCGTTCCCGTTCGACCTGCTCTATTGGAACAGCGATTCGACCCGCATGCCGGCGGCGATGCATCGCTTTTATCTGCGCAACATGTATCAGCAGAACCGGCTGGTTCAGCCCGGCGGCATCACCCTGGCGGGGGTGCCGATCGACCTGACCAAGGTCACGATCCCAACCTTCTTCCTGTCCACGAAGGAGGATCATATCGCGCCGTGGAAATCCACTTACGCCGCGACCCAGATTTTTCGCGGACCGCGCAAATTCGTGCTGTCGGCCTCCGGCCATATCGCCGGGGTGGTCAATCCGCCCCCCAAAACCAAATACGGGCATTGGGTGAACGACAATCTGCCGCCCAGCCCCGAGGATTGGTTCGTGGCCGCGACCTATTCGCCCGATTCCTGGTGGCCGGTTTGGGAAAGCTGGATCGCGGCCCATGACGGCGGCCGGGTGGCACCGCGCCAGCCCGGCGACGGCAAGCTGAAGCCGATCGAGGACGCGCCCGGCTCCTATGTCCGGGTGAACGGGACCTGACGCCGATCACATCGCCGGTGGCAGTCCAGAATTCAATCGACTTGCCAATCGCGCCTTGGCTATCCTCGACCCGCATTTCTCAAGGGGTCTTCAGATGAAAATGATGCTTGCCGCGCTGGCCGCGACCGTCACGCTCGCCTTCGGCGCACCGGCGTTCGCCGCCAACGACATCGATATGTCGACCATCAAATGCAAGGATTTCATCAACAGCAACAAGGATGAGATCGGCATGATCCTGGTGTGGCTCGAGGGCTATTACACCAAGGAAAACGACCCGCCGGTTCTCCATGTTGAGAAGATGACCAAGGACGCCACCAATCTCGGCGCCTACTGCAAGGCGCATGGCGATGACGGCATCATCGCCGCCGCCGACAAGGTCATGCCCGTCAAATAGCCTCGCCAGGGCCTTGTGCCGGCGCCGGGCCGGGCCTATCCAGATCGAATGACGGCGACGCTGTGTCGGGACTGCGCCCATTGGGATGAACGCGATGTGTCGCGGTGTCCCGCGTGCGGTTCCGCGCGGCTGATCGGCCATCACGAGATCGGCACACTTGCCATCGCGCATATTGATTGCGATGCGTTCTACGCCTCGGTCGAAAAGCGCGACAATCCCGCGATCCGCGACAAGCCGGTGATCGTCGGGCACGAGGGCGGGCGCGGCGTTGTGCTGACCGCCTGCTACATCGCGCGCAAATTCGGACCGCGCTCGGCGATGCCGATGTTCCGCGCCATGGAGCTATGTCCGCACGCGGTCGTGGTTCGTCCCGACATGGCCAAATACAAAGAAGTAAGCCAGGAAATCCGCTCCTTATTCCTGCAGGCGACGCCGATGGTCGAGCCCCTGTCGCTCGACGAGGCCTATCTCGATCTGTCGCCCGAGGCGCGGCGCTACGACCGGCCGCCGGCGGTGCTGCTGGCGCGGCTGCAACGGGCGATCGAGCGCCGCGTCGGGGTCACCGTCACGGTCGGACTGAGCTACAACAAATTCCTTGCCAAGCTGGGTTCGGGCCAGCACAAGCCGCGCGGCTTCACGGTGATCGGCCGCGCCGAGGCGAAGGCGTTTCTGGCGCCGCTGCCGGTCGGCGCCATCCATGGTGTCGGCGCCGCGACCGCCCGCCACATGACCGATGCCGGTCTCACCACGATCGCCGATCTGCAGGAGTTGCCCGAGGAGGCGCTGGTCACGCGCTTCGGCAAGTTCGGTCGGCGGCTCGCACAACTCGTCCAGGGCAACGATCCCCGCCCCATCACGCCCGACCGGCCGACCAAGAGCATCTCGACCGAAAATACCTTCGCGCGCGATCTCAAGGCGTTCGAGCCGCTGGCCGCCGAACTCGGCGATTTGTCCGAGCAGTTGGCGGCGCGGCTGGCGCGCTCTTCGCTCGCCGGCCGCACTATCGTGCTGAAGCTCAAGACCGGTGATTTCAAGAATCTGACGCGCCAGACCCGGCTCGCGCACCCGACGCGGCGGGCCACGGTCATTCTGGAGAATGGGCTGCGGCTGCTGCGCCCCGAGGTCGATGGCCGCGCCTTTCGCCTGATCGGCATCGGTGTCGCCGATGTCGCCCCCGCCGAGGACGCCGATCCCCCGGATTTATTCGGCTGACAATGGCGCGTCCTTCGACTGCTCGCCCGGCTTGCGCCGGGCTCCGCGCTCAGGATGAGGAGACGGGCGTGGGGATGTAAGCTACCTTGCTCCGACGAAGAAGGGGAGAACATGAACGACATCACGCCCAATTTGCTGACCGAGCTCGCATCGTTCGACACGCCGACCATCTGCAACGCGCTGGAGATCGTGGCGCCGGAGCGGCGCGGCTTCGGCTTCACCACCGAGGGCTTGCAGTGTCTCTATCCGACGCTGAAACCCATTGTCGGCTTCGCCCGCACCGCGACGCTACGCTCGATTCAGCCGCACGCCATCGCGCCGGATGAGGCACGCACGCAGCGCCTCGCCTATTACGAATACATCGCCACGGGCGGGCCGACGCCGTCGATCAGCCTGATCCAGGATTTGGACGGCGCGCGCGCCGGCTTTGGCTCGTTTTGGGGCGAGGTCAATTCACATATCCATCGGGGCCTCGGCTGTCTCGGCATCGTCACCGACGGCAGCGTGCGCGATGTCGATGCCAATGCCGCCGGCTTTCAGATGCTGTGCCGCATGGTGGTGCCGTCGCACGCGCATTTTCACATCGTCGAGTTCGGCGGTGAGGTCAATGTCGCCGGCCTCTACGCCGCCAGCGGCGATCTCATTCACGCCGACCGTCACGGCGCGGTCGTCATTCCCATCTCGGGCGCGGCCAAGATTCCGGCAGCGGCGGCGCTGTTGGCGCGGCGCGAGGCGGTAATCATCGCCGCCACCAAGGAGCCGGGATTCAATTTCGAGCGCCTGCGCCAGGCGCTCGGCGACGCCAACGAAATTCATTAAACCAAATTGGGGGGACGCATGATCGTCAGAAGTTTCATCGCCATTGCCGGCATGGTTGCCGCGCTGGCGACAGGTACGGCCTTCGCGGACGATATGCCGGGGGTCACCGCCACCGCGATCAAGCTCGGCCAGACCATGCCCTATAGCGGGCCGGTCTCGCCCTATGCGGTGATCGGCAAGGTCGAGGCCGCCTATTTCACCATGATCAACGACCAGGGCGGCGTGAATGGCCGCAAGATATTGTTCGACAGCGTCGACGATGCGTTCAACCCCGCCAAGACCGTCGAGCTGACGCGCAAGCTGGTCGAGCAGGATCACGTCGCCTTCATCTTCGGCTCGCTCGGCACGCCGACCGGCATCGCGGTGCGCGGCTATCTCAACAGCAACAAGATTCCGCAATTGTTTCTCGCCAGCGGCGCCAACGCGCTGGGCGATCCGGCGAAATTTCCCTGGACCATGCATTTCAACCCGAGCAACCGCACCGAAGCCCAGATCTATGCCAAATATATCATGCGGGAAAAGCCGGCGGCGAAGATCGGCGTGCTGTATGAGGCCGACGATTTCGGCCGCGACTATCTGCGTGGCCTGAAGGATGTGCTCGGCGATAAATACGATGGGCTGGTGACGGAGGCGAGCTATGCCACGTCCGATCCGACCGTCGATACGCAGGTGATTTCGCTGCAAGGTGCCGGCGCGCAGACGCTGTTGATCGCGGCGACCTCGCGCTGGGCGGCGCAGGCGATTCACAAGACCGCCGAGATCGGCTGGAAGCCATTGCGGCTGCTCAATCTCAACGCCAACTCAGTCGGCGGCACGCTGAAGCCCGCCGGCCTCGACAATGCGATCGGCGTGGTGACCGCCGACGCCTATAAGGACGCGACCTCGCCGCAATGGAAGAACGATCCCGACCTCGCGGTCTGGGGCCGGTTCCTCGACAAATACATGCCGGGCGCCGATCGCGCCGACGGCAGCATCCTCTATGGCTACTCCGTCGCGCAGACCATCGTTCAAGTGCTGAAGCAATGCGGCAACGATCTCTCCCGCGCCAACATCATGAAACAGGCCACCAGCCTCCATGGTTTCCATCCGGCGCTATTGCTGCCGGGCATTACCATCGACACCAGCCCAACCAATTATCACCCGATCCGCGGCATGGTGATGGCCCGCTTCGACGGCAAAAACTGGGTCAATTTCAGCGACGTGATCGTGGGGCAGTGAAAGAAAAAAATCGAACCGCAAAGGCGCACAGAAAAAGTTAACGCCTCTCCGGCGAAAGCCGGAGTCCATCCCTGCCATGGATACCGGCCTTCGCCGGTAGGGCGCGTTTATTTCGGATTGCATGCCCCGGTCAAGCCGGGGGCAATGCGATCTTCTTTTCTTTTCCTCGCGTTCGGCCGTCTTGGTCAGAACGTGACCAGGTCGCCGCCCTTCAGGTCCAATATCTCGCGGGCCTCTTTCGGGCCCGCAATCTCGAGCGACAGATTTTCCAGGATGCTCCGGATGCGGCGCACCTGGTCGGCATTCGATTTGGCGAGCTCGCCCTTGCCGATATAGAGCGAATCCTCAAGGCCGACTCGGACATTGCCGCCCATGATCGCCGCCATCGTGACGATCGGCAATTGATGCCGCCCGCCCGCCAGCACCGACCAGGAATAATCATCGCCGAATAATTTGTCGGCGATGGTTTTCATGTGCATGACATTCTCATGGTCGGCGCCGATGCCACCGAGGATGCCGAAAATCGTCTGCACGAACAGCGGTGGCTTGACCAGCCCGCGCTCGAGGAAATGCGCCAGCGTGTAGAGATGGCCGACATCATAGCATTCGAACTCGAACCGCGTGCCATGCACCTCGCCGAGATTCTTGAGGATATATTCGATATCCTTGAAGGTATTGCGGAAGATGAAATCGCGCGAGCGTTCGAGATGCGCGCGCTCCCACTCGTATTTGAAATCCTTGTAGCGGCTCAGCATCGGATAGAGACCGAAATTCATCGAGCCCATGTTGAGCGAGCACATTTCCGGCGAGGCCGCGAGCGGCGCCGCCAGCCTCTCCTCCAGCGTCATGCCGTGACCGCCACCGGTGGTGATGTTCACCACCGCGTCGGTCGCCTGCTTGATGCGCGGCAGGAATTGCATGAACACGGCGGGATCGGGCGTCGGGCTGCCATCTTCGGGGTTGCGCGCATGGAGATGGAGGATCGCCGCCCCTGCCTCCGCGGCCTCGATCGCCTGGGTCGCGACCTCGTCGGGGGTCAGCGGCAGATAGGGCGACATGGTCGGCGTGTGGATCGACCCCGTCACCGCGCAAGAGATGATGACTTTACCGCCATTGTGCGCCATTGCCTCGCCCTCCCCCTAACCCCGATATTTCTTCGCCAGTTCGACATAGTAATGCGCGCTTTGGCGCATCGTCGCGTAGTCAGCCTCGCGCAGGTCGCGCATGAATCGCGCCGGCGCGCCGGCCCATAGTTGACCCTTCGGAATGCGCTTGCCCGGCGTCACCAGCGCGCCGGCCGCGACCATCGCGCCCTCCTCAACCACCACCTCGTCCATCACCGTGGCGTTCATGCCGATGAAGCAATTATCCTCGAGCGTGCAGGCATGGACGAGCGCCATATGGCCGATGGTGATATTCTCGCCGACCACGACGCCTTCATGCATCACGCTGTTGTCCTGAACATTGGAGTTGCGGCCGATGCGGATGCCGCCGCTGTCGCCGCGCAGTACGACGCCGTACCAGATGCCGGCATTCTCGCCGATCTCGACCTCGCCGATCAGCGACGCATTCTCGGCGATCCACGCGGTCGGGTGGACCTTCGGCGTGAAGCCGCCATAGGGTCGGATGATGCTCATGGGAATAGCGGCTCCTGGTCGATGCCGGTCGCTTCGTCGAGACCGAGCATCACGTTCATATCCTGAATCGCCTGGCCCGACGCGCCTTTGACCAGATTGTCGATGGCCGAGATGACGATGGCGCGGCCCGACAGCCGGTCCTGCGCCAGTCCGATCAAGCAAAGATTCGAGCCGCGCACATGATGCGTCGCTGGCATCGCGCCGTCGGGCAGCACATGGACGAACCGCGCGTCATGATACGCGTCTTCCAGCGTGCGCCGCAGATCGGCCAGGGTCGCGCCCTTGGCGTAGCGGACATAGATGGTGGAGAGAATGCCGCGATTCATCGGCATCAGATGGGGCGTGAAACTCACCTGGATCGGCCGGCCGGCCGCGCGCGACAGGCCCTGTTCGATCTCCGGCATATGGCGATGCGCCGCCACCCCATAAGCGGCGATGCCTTCAGACACCTCGGCGAACAGGCTAGTCTCTTTCAGGCCCCGGCCAGCGCCGGTGACGCCGGATTTGGCGTCAATGACGATATCGTCGGCATCGATCACCGCCGCCTTCACCAGTGGTATCAGCGGCAATTGCGACCCCGTCGGATAGCAGCCCGGCACCGCGACCAGCCGCGCATTGGCAATCGCGGGACGCATAATCTCGGTCAGCCCGTAGACGGCCTCTTCCTGGAGATGGACCGCGCGATGGGCATGGCCGTACCAGTGCGCATAGGCGGCGGGATCGGTCAGCCGGAAATCGGCGGACAGATCGAGAATGCGCAAATGCGGCGGCAGGCCGGCGATCACCTCCTGCGTCGTGCCGTGCGGCAGACAGCAAAATACCAGGTCGATGCCGCTCCAATCGACCTCACCGATTTGGGTCAGGCGCGGCAGGTCGCGGATGCGCAGATGCGGAAACACCGCGCCGATTTCCTTGCCGGCCTGACGGTCGGCGGTCAGCGCCACCAGCGCCGCCTGGGGGTGATGCGCCAGCATGCGCAATAGCTCGACGCCGGTATAGCCGCTGGCGCCGAGGATCGCGATCCGTGCCTTGCCTTGGTCCTGCTTCATGGTGGTTCCGCCCCGCCGGAGATGAGGCCGACGTCAATCTGATCTATCGAATGGAAATACCGATTCGCGGCGCGCGGCCGCGCGCCGATGCGCTCAGAATCGTCGGAGGCGTTGCGCAGATGCTGAAATTCCCTTGATCATGCCGACACAATATGGGCGCGCCGCGTCGCGATCAAGCGCCTGCTCGAATTAGAATTGCCGGAAGGACGCCAATGGAACGCTGTGGCGTTCGACATAATCGTTCGACGCCGCGATGGCATCGCGATTTTCCGTCAGCCATTGCCTGCCGAGTTCCTCCGCGATCCGCTGCGCAAGACGGTGCTCGCACGCACGCGCATCGGGGATCGCGACGGCGCCGGACCGCGTCGTTTTCGGCCGAGTCATCCTTTTTCCTCCAATTCATAAATGATGTTGGTCAAATCGGCCATCAAGCGCCGAGAAGCGCGGGCAGATCGGCCAGCGTCCCGATCACGCGGTCAGGATTGCCGGGCAGGCGCTCCGCCCGCTGCGCATAGCGGTTGCACCAAGCCACTCGCATGCCAAAGGCCGAGGCGGCATAGGCGTCCCAGCCGTTCGATGAGACGAAGCACAGCGCGTCGGCGGCGGTGTGAAGCCGATTGACCGCGAGTTGATAGACTTTGGGATGGGTCTTGAACACGCCGACCTCCTCGACCGACAGCACCGCGTCGAAAAGCGGCGCAAGGCCGGCACCATCAACCAGGGCACGCAGCATGGCGGGCGTGCCGTTGGACAGAATCGCGACGCGGAACCCCGCCGCCTTCAGCCGGCGCAGCGTCTCGGGCACCTCGGGAAAGGGATCGAGCGTGAGGTACAGCGCCATCAGGCGGTCGCGCAGCACGGCATCGTCGATGGTCATGGTCGCCAGCGCGTAGTCGAGCGCCTCGCCCGTGACCTGCCAGAAATCCGCGTGCTCGCCTTGGAGTGAGCGCAGCCAAGTATAGTGGAGCTGCTTATCGCGCCACAGCGCGCTGAGCGCGGCGACCCTGTCGCCCAGCACATCGCGGCAGCCCGCCGCCGCCGAGGCATGATCGAACAGCGTGCCATAGGCATCGAAGACGCAGGCCCGAACACCGGCGAACGGGTCCCGGCGGTCGATGCGTGTACCCGAATTTTTCACCGGCCCCTCCCGCTTGCGGCCACGACCAGCGCGGTTATGCCAAACTCTGACTCCGCTGGTCTAGATACGACTTGTGGTAAGTATCCCATTGTTCGACCGGTCGCGACCTTTGGAGGCAAGCATGCCAATCGGTGAAGCAGAGTCCGCCAAGGCGCCGAACCCGCGACGCCTCGTCCTGACCGGCGTGACGATTGTCGATACGCGGGACGGCGGCAAGGCCATCGACATGACGATCGCGATCGAGGGCGGCCGCATCGTGCGGATCGACCGGCAGGGTCATGGCGATGACGGCGCGATGTCGGAAATCATCGACGCGTCGGGCAAGTTCGTCGTGCCGGGCTATCTCGACATGCACGCGCATCCGCTGGGATCACGCGACGACGAGGGCAGCCTCAATCTAATGCTGGCGCATGGCATTACCGGCGTGCGCCAAATGTCGGGGTCGCCCGAGATGCTGGCGGCGCGCCGCGACGGGCGCCTGATTCCGACCGAGGCCGCGCCGGAACTGCTGGTCATGCCGGGCATGATCCTGATGCCGCTCAACGCCGCCTCGCCCGATGCCGCGATCGCCGAAATCGGCCGGCAGAAGGCGGCCGGCGCCGACTTCATCAAGGTCGTCATGGTGCCGCCGCCGGCGTTTTTCGCGGGCCTCGCGGAGGCGAAGCAGGTCGGCCTGCCCTATGCCGGCCACATTCCGCCGGGCGTCGATGTCGCGGAGGCGGCGCGTCAAGGCATGTTCGCCATCGAGCATTTGCAGGGCAGTTTCGAGGCCAGTTCCGGCGACCCGGCGGCGCTGCATCAGGCCGAGGGGGGCGGCGCGCCTCGCCTGCCACCGCTGCCCGACGGGATCAGTCTCAACGAGGTTTTCGAGCGCGCGATCGCCAACCCGATGCTGATGCGCCCGCCGAGCTATGAGTTCGAGCGGTTGCTGGTCGCGACCTTTAGTCCGGATAAGGCGAAGCGCCTCGCCGAGCAATTCGTCGCCGCCGGGACCTGGCAGGTGCCGACCCTGATCCGGCGGCGCACCATGCAGCTCGGCGACGATCCGCTTTATCGCAACGATCCCGATTTGCGCTTCATGCCCCGCGTCACCCGGCAGATGTGGGAAGGATTGGCCGTGCAATTCGGCGCGCGCGTCGGCGCCGCCAGCAAGCAGATCCTCGCCGACCTGTGCACGCTGCAACTCGATCTGGTCCGGATCTTCCGGGATGCCGGCGTCAACATGGTCGCCGGCTCCGATACCGGGGGCCAATGGTGCATGCCGGGCGTGTCGCTGCACCAGGAGTTCGCGCTGCTGGCCGAGGCGGGCCTGTCGCCGCTGGAGATTCTTCAGATGACGACGCTCAACGGCGCGAAATTTCTCGGACGCACGGAGAGGATGGGAACCGTCGCGGTCGGCAAGAACGCCGACCTGGTGCTGCTCGACGCCGACCCGCTGGCCGATGTGCAAAACCTCAAGAAGCTGCATGGCGTGGTCCGGGGCGGCACCTATTATTCCCGGGAACGGCTTGAGGCGCTCAAGAACAGGACCGCGGCGCGCCACGCGGCCGCTGCATAGCGATCTTGTCGAATGGGTGATCCCAAAATAGCATCGCTCGATCGATTTTGGCCTCTCTCAAATGAAACTTGGCAGCGCTAGCGTGACCCACATGAACGACACGACCGCAACGATCGAACCCGACAATGTCGCGCTGGTCGATTATTGGCTGAGCCGCATGATGTTCGACTTGAGCCGCAACCCCGCCGAGATCGCGGCGTGGCGGCAAGACCGAAGGCCGATCCTCGACCGCTATAAGCTGCGGCCGGAAATCCGCGCCGCGGTGCTGGCGGACGACATCGCGGTGCTGGTCCGGCATGTGAATGCCTATTTGCTGCGCTTCTATTTCGGTCTCTGCGGCATGAGCGAGCCGGAATTGCTGGCGCGTCTCCATGCGCTGAAGGAGCATCACCATGGCTGAGCTCGTTGGGGCGTTCGCCGCCAGCCACGGGCCGCTGATCGCGCGCGATTGGGAGAAATTGCCGGCGGCGACGCGCGACTGGCTCACCGACTCGTTCGACGAATTGGGTCGGCGGGTGAAGGCAGCGCGGCCCGATGTCCTGGTCATCGTCGCGCCCGATCATTGGACCAATTTCTTCATCGAGAATTTGCCGGCCGCGTGCATCGGCATCGGTGCCGAGCATGACGGGCCGCCCGAGCCGTTCCTGAAGCCGCGCTTTCCGCACCGGACGCTGGCGGGTCACGGCGGCCTCGCGCGCCATCTGTTGCGGACCGCGCTGGCGAGCGGCTTCGATCCCGCGCTGTCGCATCATCTCGTGCTCGATCATGGATTCTGCCTGCCGCTGTGGCGCATGGCGCTCGATCCGCTGCCGGCGATCGTCCCGTTCATTCTCAACAGCCTCGAGGACCCGATGCCGACCATGGCGCGGTGCCTCGACTGGGGGCACCTGATCGGCAAGGCGGTCGCGAGCTATCCCGAGAATTTGCGGGTGGCGGTGCTCGCCAGCGGCGGGCTCAGCCATTCCATCGGCGAGCCGACCATGGGCGATGTCGACGAGGCGTTGGATCGCGCCTGCCTCGACGCGATGGCGGTGGCGCCCGACGACGAACTTGCCGCCTCGCTGAACCGGTTGCTGCACGGCGCCGGCAATGGCGGCCACGAAATCCGCAATTGGCTGGTGGCGCACGGCGCCGCCGGCAGCCGCGGCTTCGATCCCTTCGCCTACGCCGCCTTGCCGGAAATCTTCGTCGGCTGCGGCTTCGCCGAATGGAAACGCGCGCCGGCGGCGAGCAGCGGCGCATGACTGGGGCCACGGCGCGCGGCCTCGACCGCGCCGAAATCCTGAAACGGGCGAGCGGCCTGATCCCGACGCTGCGCGTGCGGGCGGCGCGGTGCGAGGCGGGCCGCCGCGTGCCCGACGACACCATCGCCGACCTGATCGATTCAAAACTCCTGCGGATCTGCCAGCCGGCGCGGTTCGGCGGCAGCGAGCTCGGCTGGGACACGCTGTGCGAAATGTCGATCGAGATGGCGCGCGGCGACGGCTCGCAGGCCTGGGTCGCCAATGTCTATGGCGAGCATCCCTATATCGTGGCGATGTTCGCGGACGAGGCCCAGCATGAGGTCTGGGACGACGATCCCGACGCGCTGATCGCGGGTTCGCTGTTGCCGGCCGGCAACAAGACGGAAAAGGTCGATGGCGGCTATCGCCTCTCCGGCAAGTGGCCGTTCGCCAGCGGCATTCATCATGCCAATTGGGCGCTGGTCGGCGAGATCGGCGAGGTCGCCGACGGCCAGCGCGATCATTTCCTGTTCCTGGTTCCGGCGGCGGATTACGCCATCGACGATGATTGGTTCACCGTCGGCATGACCGGAACCGGCAGCGCCTCGGTCGTGCTCGACGACCGGTTCGTGCCCGCGCACCGCATCATCCGGGGCAGCGATATTCTCGCCGGCACAACGCCGGGAACGCGCGTCAACACCGCCCCGCTCTATCGCATGCCGCTGATGGGCTATGCGCAGACGGCGCTGGCCGCCGTGCCGATCGGCGTCGCGCTCGGCATGGTCGATGATTTCAAGAATTTCATCCGCGGCAAGAGCAAGGCGCCCCCACCCATCGCCGGAATGGAGCTGTTGCACGCCCGGCTTAGCGAATCCGCCGTCGAGATTCACGCGGCGTCGATGCTGCTGGTCGGGGCGGCGCGGCGGAACATGAACAAGCTGATCGCGGGCGTGGCACTGGCCGAGTCGGATGCCGCGACGACAGCGCGCGACAGTGGCTATGCCCTTCTTCTAGCGAAGCGCGCCGCAAGCCGGATATTCGAGGCGACGGGCGCGCATGGAACCTATCTCTCGACGCCGATTCAGCGTGGCTTCCGCGATGTCGAGGTGGCGGGCAATCACGGCTCGCTGACCTGGGAGCGCGCGGCGCTGCGCTATGCCCAGACGGCGCTGAAGGGCTGAACCCGCCGATATCACAGCAGCCGTTCCGTTGCCTATTCGGTATCGCCGGTCATGGTGATATCATTCGCCATGAAGTTGAACCAGCTTCGGGATGTCATCGCGATCGCCGAGCGCGGTAGCCTGCGCGCCGCGGCCCGGCATCTCGGCCTGGCGCAGCCGGCTTTATCGCGCAGCATCCACGAGCTGGAGCGCGAGCTCAACGCGCCGCTGTTCGAGCGCCGCGCGCGCGGCATGACGCTGACGCCGATGGGGGTCGCCTTCGTGCGGCGCGCCAGCGTCGCGTTGAAGGAAGTCGGGCGCGCCCGGGAAGAAATCGCGCAACTTCAAGGCGGGGTCAGCGGCACCATCGTCGCCGGCCTCTCGATCGCCGCCCATCTAGCCCTGTTGCCGCATGCCTTGGGACCGTTCCGCCAGCGCTATCCCGATGTCAGGCTGCATCTGATCGAGGGGCTGTTCCCGACGCTGGAGCCGGGCCTCAGGGACGGCAATATCGATTTCTATGTCGGGCCTCGGCCGGAGCGCGGCATTCCGCCGGACTTGATCGAGGAAAAGCTGTTCGACAACACCCGGACGATCCTGGGCCGCAAGGGTCACAAGCTGGCGAAGGCACGCTCGCTGCGCGACCTCGCCGACGCGGAATGGGTCACGACATCGATTACCGTCCAGGCCGAAAGCGAATTGGGCGATTTGTTCGCCAGCCATAAATTGCCGAAGCCGCGCCTCGCGCTGCGCAGCCAGTCCGCCTTGACGCTGATCGTCAGCCTCGCCTACAGCGACCTCCTGGCGATGGTGCCGGCGCAGTGGACCAGTTTCGACATCACCGCGGGGGCGCTGGCGCCCATCGCGGTGGAGGAAAAGCTGGCCGCGCCGCCGATGGTCATGATCCGGCGCGGCGGTCTGCCGCTGACACCGGCGGCCGAATGCTTCGTTGATTTGTTGCGGCGGCGAAGTTTGCAGACCGTCATCGGCTTGCCCGGCGAACCCGAGGCAAGGCTCCTCGCCTGATACCTTTCCGGTATCCGTTCGATGCTTTTGCCATCTTTCGGACCGTGCCTTCCGCCGTCACCGTATCCACGGCAATTCGCCGCGCGCGTCCGGCCAATGCATCGACCTGGAGTTTGATACACCAAAATTGAAACATTTTTTTCCATACCGGCGAACGCCGGTATCCATCGTGCCGTCAGCAGCATGGACCCCGACTTTCGTCGGGGAGGTGATTTTTCTTGGTGACGTGGCGCCTGAGGTTTTGCCTTCGCCGGGGCAAGATTTGGATTCCCCGCTTTCGCTGGAATGACGAAGATAGGCCGTTTCAAAATCAGGATGAATCTAACTCTCTAATGGGGGATATCGAATTGAGGCTCATGTCGCGTTCGCTCATCGGCCTCGCCGCCGGCGCCTTCTTCGCACTTGCCTCTCATGCCTGGGCCGCGACGCCGGATTGCGGCGACAATACCGGCAAGGCGGCGACCGGAAAGCCGATCCCGATCGGCGCGGTGACCTCGATCAGCTTGAATATCGGCCAGGGCGATCGCGCCGCCTTGGCCTATTTCACTTGCGTCAACGCGAATGGCGGCATCCACGGCCGGCCGATCACCTATCACGATTTCGACGACCAGGGGAAACTCGACATCGCGGCGCAGGCCGCGAAAAAACTCGTCGACGACGAAGGCGTTTATCTCATGGTCGGCAGCACCAGCATCGTCGAATGTGCCGCCAACGGTGCCTTCTATCTGAAGAAGAATGTGCTCGATATCGGTATCGGCATCGCCCCGCCTTGCTATCGCTCCAAGAACATCGCCCCGGTCAATGGCGGTCCGCGTCAAACCGCGATCGGCGGCGCCGACTATGCGCGGCGGCTGCTCGGCGCGAAGAGCTTCACCTGTGTCACCCGCAAGATTCCGGGCGCCGAATATTTTTGTCGCGGCGTCGAGGCGTGGGGCCAGAAATATCGGGTCAAGGTAACCAGCATCTACACCGACCCGACCTCGATCGACTTCGCGTCCGAGGTGCTGCAAATCCTGGCGACCGGCGCCGATGCCGTGATGGCGATCATGCCGGGCGACCAGGGCATTCAGCTTCTCGCCGCCGCCGAGGCGCAAGACGGCGCGGCCCGGATGAAATGGACCGCGCCGACCACGTTCTACACCGCCGAATTCCCCGGCGCGATCGACAGCAAATACTGGAACAAGCGGCTGTGGGTGAACACCGAACTCGGCGACCTCGCCGGCCAGGGCGTGGACAATCAGAACTGGCTGGCGGTCGAGAAGGCCTATGGCGGCAAGCGCGATCTCCTCGACAACACGGCGCAGGCCGACTACATCGCCGCCCGCATCGCGGTTCGGGCGATGCTGTCGATCAAGGGCGCGGTCGATCGCGACGCGGTGACAGAGGCCCTGCGCAACGCGGCGCCCTATCATACCGACATTCTGTGCAGCGACTGGTATTGGGGCGGCCCCGACGCCAGCGAGCACAATGCCAATCATGTGACGCGGATGATCACGATCGACAACGGCAAATGGAAAACGGTCGAGGGTTGTTTCCCCGACCTCGATCCCGGCCTCGCCTCGATTGTCGCGCTTGAGAACAGGCTGGGCATCAATGGCACGTTCAACGCAGAATATGAGCGCGCGAAATAACCGCGCGACACCAGGAGATGACCATGAGCGATACCGCCAAGAACGAGATCGAACGGCTGGAGCATGAACGCTGCCGGGTGCTGATGGCCCGCGACCTCGCCGCGCTGGCGGCCCTCGTTGACGAGGATCTCGTCCATATTCATGCGAGCGGCCGCATCGAGACCAAGGCGGAGTATCTGCGCGGCGTCGAACAGCGGTTCGTGTTCCGCGACGTCGCGCGGCAGGATTTGGTGGTCCGGGTCTATGGCGACATCGCGGTCGCGACCGGCGGCCTGACGCAACTCGTCGAGATCGTCGGCACACCGGAAGAGCGCCGGATGAAGGCGGTCGTCACCCAGGTCTGGCGGTTGCGGGATGGCGCGTGGCGCCAGATCAGCTTCCAAGCGACGAATGCCTGACCAACTGACCAAGCCGGCGCGGCTCGGCGGTGAGCAAGGAATCGGGAGCGCAGCGCGCTGCGCTATGCGCAGACGACCCTGAAAGGCTGAGGGCCGGCCTTTATCGCGACGGAGATTACGCGATGAAAATCGATATCTACAACCATGTCATGCCGATGGCGTATCTCGATCTGATGAAGCGGCATTCGGCCGACTTAGGCATGGTCAAACGCATTTCTAGCGTCCGCCTGGTTTGGGATATCGCGGCGCGGGTCGAGATGCTGAAAAAATTTCCCGATGTTCAGCAAGTGCTGACCCTGAGCCAGCCCGCCCCGGAGATGCTGGGCGGCCCGGCGCTGGCGGTGGAGGGCGCGCGCCTCGCGAATGACGGCATGGCCGAGATTTGCCGCCAATGGCCGGACAAATTCCCGGCCTTCGTCGCCGCGCTGCCGATGAACGATGTGCCCGCGGCGCTCGCCGAAATGGATCGCGCCATCGGCACGCTCGGCGCCAAGGGCATTCAGATCGGCACCAGCGTCAACGGCATGCCGCTCGACGATCCAACGCTATTCCCAATTTTCGAGCGCGTCACCAATCACCATGACCTTCCGATCTGGATGCATCCATTCCGGCCGGCGGCCACCGCCGATTACCGCACCGAAGCAAAGTCCCGCTATGAGATTTGGCAGGTGCTGGGCTGGCCGTTCGAGACCAGCGTCGCGATGGCGCGCATCGTATTCTCCGGCATGCTCGATCGCTTGCCGACAATGCGGATCATCACCCACCATTGCGGCGGCGTGATCCCCTATCTCTCGGGGCGCGCCGATACGTTGTGGGCGCAACTCGGCTCGCGCACCGCCGACGAGGATTACAGCGCCATCCTGAAACGGATGGCGAAGCCGCCGATCGAGTATTTCAAGATGTTCTTCGGCGACACCGTGCTGGGCGGGTCGGCGCCGGCGCTGCGCTGCGGTCTCGACTTCTTCGGGCCCGATCATGTCGTGTTCGCCAGCGACTGCCCCTTCGATCCCGAAGGCGGCCCGATGTTCATCCGCGAAGGCATAAGGTCGATCGAGGACCTCGATCTTCCCGAGGAGGTCAAACACAAGATTTATTACCGGAACGCCCAGCTTCTCCTCAAAATGGGCGGCGCGTAGTCACGCGTGCGGTAGGCCGTGCGCCCATTCCTTCAGGGTCGCGACATAGAGGGCGGGGTCGATGCGGTGCATCTGGTGCCCCATTGTCGGAAACGAGTGATAGACGAACGGTCGGCCCGCGCCTTCGATATGGGCGCGGACGCGATTGATCTGCGCGTCGGAAATGGCGCCTTGCAGCATGCCGGTTTTGTCGTCGATCGCACGGAAATGATGCGTGAATAATACCGGCACCTTTACCTGCTTCAGCATCCGATCATGATCGCAGGCAACCGTGCCGCTACCGGTCCAGAAGGCGTGCGCCCATTCAGGATCGTACTCCTTCAGGTTCTGCGGCGGCGTCTCGCCAAACCCGGCCATCGCCAGCGCCTCCTTGGGAATGACGGCGCGGGCGGCCGCGACCATGCCGGCCCAATCGCCGACCGACCATTGGTCGCCGAGATATTTGCCGAACAGTTGAAAGATGTTGCCAATGCCGCTCTGGCGGATCGAATGACCGCAGGCCGGCGAGACCTCGGAACTATAAAGCGGCGGGTCCTCGTAATAGGCGGCGCGCACCAGGCCCGGCGGCGCGTAAGCCGACAGCCACGCCGTCAGCACCCCGCCCGACGACAGGCCGGCGACAATGGTGGGGCGCTTGATGACGCGCTCGATGAAGCGCGCAAGATCGTTGCCCCAATTGTCGAGCGTGTAGCGCCCCGGCGTCCGCGTGGAGCGGCCCTGTCCGCGCAAATCGACGGCATAGGCGCGGAAATCCCCCTCCAGCAATTGCATTGCCGGCTCATAGCCCCACCAGGATTCGGTCTGGCCGGGAATCAGCAGCAGCGCCGGCGCGGTATCGGCACCGGCCACCGCATAGTTCATCCCGACCTCGCCAAGATCGGCGATCTGTTCGAGGTAATGATGCGCGATATAGGTCTCGTCGGGGTGATCGGGGCCGAAGCGATAGGGCATGGTCGTTTTCTCCGCTATTTTTCAGCCTGAACGCAACAGCGCAGCGCGAATGCCAATTGCTCCACTTGGAACGCGCCGCCCAGCCGATGAAAATCGATGCAATGGCCGACGCCCTCGAACAGCGCCGCATCAACGCGGGGCGAATTGACAAAAGCGGCGCCGAAGCCCTTGACCTGATCCGCGTCCACGATCCACAGCTTGTCGAATTCCGCCTGACGATAATGCACCGGCACCCGAACCTTGGCGGCGACGTCTCTCACCGCATCGTGCCAGGTCGAGGTAATGTCGATCAGCTCCTGTCGCGGCACCGGCGCATCCGCCTGATGCCCCAGCCCGGGCATCGGCGCGGCGAAGGTCCAGTCCGGCCCGAACATCACCATGTCCTTCATCGCGGGCGGGAGATCGATCATCGGAATCTGGGGCAATGCCGCCCATTGCGAGCCGCTCTCCCGCGGCGTGACGAGGCCGACCCCCGAGACCGCGATGCCCAGAAGCGGCCATGCCGGATTGCGCGCCGCGATCGACACGGTGATGGCGCCGCCAATGGAATGGCCGATCAGAAAGATGCCGCTCGCCTTGCCGCCATGACGCTGCCAAAGCTCGCCGATCGCCGCGTCGAGCCGCTCGGCGTTGTTGGCGATGGTCGCATCGGGGGGCGCGAAGGCGGTCGTGTCGCCGTAGCCCGGCCGATCCAGCGCGATGACCGGCATGCCCAGGGCGACCGCCCGATCCATCAGCGAAAAGCCCGGCAGGTCAAAATAATTGGACGTGTAGGTGCCGCCCGGGATCGCGATGATGAGCGGATAGTCGCGGGTCAGCGCGTTTTCCGTCGGAAAGCGGCGGCGCCCCGATAGCTGAATCGAGCCGACCGTCTCGCTGAATCTGCCACTCTCACCCATGACATCCTCCCCGTGATTTTTTCGCCGCACGACGGCCCAGCGCACCCTCGTAGCGAACAGGCGCTCAGTTGGGCAGATATCAAACTCGTCGCTGCGTTACCAATCCAGTATCGCATGCCGAGGCGGCATCGGGGGCGCCAACGCGTAACCACGTCCATTTCCGTCGCACCAAGCGAAGGTGCGACAAAATCCAGGGCCTAAGTTATTGAATTATTTTGGATAAAAAAGGCGGTGGTGCCCAGGGGCGGAATTGAACCACCGACACGCGGATTTTCAGTCCGCTGCTCTACCATCTGAGCTACCTGGGCGCCGTCGCATCGGGGCATCGCCCCGCTCGCGGCCAATCTGTTAGCGCATTCGCGAAACTCCCGCCATCACTTTTGCAAGGCGTGCCCTCGCTCACGCATCCTCTTCGTCCACCGATGAGCCGTCCTCTTCCACGACCGGCACGCGGTAGTTGCCGCCGATCCAGCGCGCCAGATCGATGGTCTGGCAGCGCGCCGAACAGAACGGGCGAAAGCGGGGCTGCGCCGGCTTGCGGCACACAGGGCATGGCTTGGCTGCGGCGGGCGGCGGGGCGGATTTTGGCGCGCTCATGTCTCTCTGGATATAGGCGCGATCGCGACATTGTCGCGGGGGCGCGTCTCGGCCGTGATGGCGATGATATAGCCGAGCCGCGCCTCCAGCGCGCGCCGGGCGCCCTGCGCGGCGCCATCGAGGCACGCCGCGATCTCCGGATGGACGGCGAGGCCGAGCCGCTTTCCCGGCGCGCCGCGGCTTTCGCGCTCGAACCGGCGCAAGGCATCGAGCGCGACGGTCAGCGCCGTCCGGGCCGGCGGCATGTCCGGCCGATGCTCGAATAATTGCTCAGTCAGGGACGGGCGGCGGCGCCGGCGCACCAGCTCAAAATGGCCGAGCCGGGTCCATCCGAGATAGTTCATGTCGGTATCACCGAGGATGCGGGCGAGTATCGCGGCGACTTGATCGCGGTGGCTCCGGTCCTTCATGCCGATGAAATCGACGATCATCGGGCCGGAGAGATCGCGCAGGCGTATCTGGCGCGCGACTTCGCCGGCGGCGGCGAGATTGGCGGCCAGCGCGCCGGCGCCGCCGCCATCGACATCGATCAGGACGGCGGCCTGCGTCAGCTCGATGGTGATGGCGCCACCGCCCGGCACGGCCGCGCGCGGCGCCAGCGCCGTCTCGACGATGGCCGCGATGCCGTGTGCCTCGAACAGCGGCGCCTCATCGCGATGATGGATCAGCGCGCCGGCGAAATCGGGCTCCCGGCGCTTCAGCCAGGATCGCGCCTCAGCCAGCGCCTCAGCATCGTCGATGACGATCTCGTCGGGGGCCGGCGCGGCGAGCGCCGCCAAGAGATCGCCGAGCGCGGTCTCGCGCCGGTGCAGCAACAGCGGTGGCGCGGCATCGGCCGGCACCAATGCCTTGGCCACGTCCTCCGCCGTCAGGTTCATGGTCAGCCCGGCGGCCTTGTCGGCGCGCGCCGCCTTGCGCACGGCGACGACCACCGCCTGGCCCTCGCGCGGATTGGCGCCCGCCGGCATGTCGTCGCCATTGAGAAAGCCCGGCCGCTCCGCGCCGATATCGACCAGCACCGCCGGCAGGTCCGGGCGCAACGCGACGACACGTCCGAGATAGAGATCGCCGGCGCGCGGCGTACCGCCGGTCCGCGCCAGGCGCAGCGCCACCGGCGCGCCATCCTCGACCAGCGCCGCCCAGATCTCGCCCGGCGAGACCGTGAGCAGCAGCCGGCGTGTCACGGCGACGCCAGCCGCCGCGCGCGCTCGAACCCCAACCCCGTCAGCAGCGACACGGTCTCGAACAGCGGCAGGCCAACTATGTTGGAGTATGAGCCACCGATGGCCCGGATATAGCGCGCGGCCAGCCCCTGGATGGCATAGCCGCCGGCCTTGCCCAGCCCCTCGCCGCTGGCGATATAATCGGCGATCTCGGCTTCGGTCAGGCGCTTGAAAGTCACGGCGCTGATCACGAGCCGCGTGCCGATCCGCCCCTCTGGCGTCATCAATGCGACGCCGCCGATCACCCGGTGCCGCCGCCCCGACAGCAATTCGAGACAGCGCCGCGCGGTCTCGGCGGTGGCGGGCTTGGGCAGGATGCGGCGGCCGCAGGCGACCACCGTGTCCGCCGCCAGGATGAAGGCACCCGGCTGGCGCGGCGCCACGGTCTCGGCCTTGGCGCGCGCGAGCCGCGCCGCGTGGATCGGCGGCAACTCGTCCGGCAGCGGCGTCTCGTCGAGATCGGCGCTGTCGATCGTGTCCGGGCTAAGCCCGATTTGAGCCAGAAGATCGCGACGGCGCGGCGACGCCGACGCCAGCACCAGGCGCTGGATCGCCACCGCCCTATTTGAAGCGGAAGGTGATGCGGCCCTTGGTCAGGTCATAGGGCGTCATTTCGACATTGACCCGATCTCCCGCCAGCACACGAATGCGGTTCTTGCGCATTTTCCCGGAGGTATGGGCCAGCACTTCGTGCTCGTTATCCAGCTTGACCCGGAACATCGCATTGGGCAGCAGCTCGGACACGGTCCCCGAAAATTCGATCAGATCTTCCTTCGTCATTCATCGCCTTTGGTTAAATGCTGCCCCGGTGCCCGTCGGCCTCGGCGCCGGCACACCATGTTGGGGCGTTGCCTCTGGGTCAAGCCCTTCCCTGCGCAGCCCTGCCCCTTTATCCGGCGAAACGGTGGCGGATGCGCCGCAGCAAATCCTGGCGCATCACGCGATAGCCCTCGACCCGCTCGGCGCGGCTGCCCTCCAAGGCGCCGGGCTCGGCGATCGGCCAATATTCGACATGGCACGGCGCCGTGCCTTTCCAGTCGAGCACCGCGCCATGCGCCTCGGGCGACAAAGCGATGACGACGCCATAGCGCGCGGGATCGAGATCGGCCAGCGCTCGCGCCTCGTGGCCGCCAATGTCGATGCCCAGCTCGGCCATGGTCACCACCGCGAAGGGATCGATGTCGTCGCCATAAAGGCCGGCGGATTCGACCTCGAGCGGCAGGCCGAGATGCCCCGTCATCAGCGCCGCCGCAATCGGCGAGCGCGCGGAATTGAAGGTGCAGACGAAGAGAATTGGCGCCATCCTCAGCCTCTTATCTGAAGAACGCAGATCAGCGTGAAGAGCCGCCGCGCGGTGCTGAAATCGACCGCGACATGCGCGGCGAGGCGTTCGCGCAGCAATTCCGATGCCTCGTCATGGAGGGCGCGGCGGCCCTGGTCGATGGCGGTGATCTTCGCCAGCGGCGCGTTGCGGATGGCGTGGTTATAGCTTTCGCACACGAGGAAATAATCCTTGATGATGCCGCGAAATTCCGCGAGCGCCAGCGCGATGCGGTCGAACGATTGGCCGTCGGCGCCGCGCACATCCAGCACCAGGCGCGGCCCTTCCATGGCGAGATGCAGATGATAGGGGCCGGTCGCCTCGGCCACCGGGACGAAGCTGTTTTCCTCCAGCAGGTCGAAAATCGCGGTGGCGCGCTCATGCTCGATGTCGGCGCTGCGCCGCACCACCGTATGCTCGTCGAGCGTGATCCGGCCGATGCAATGCGCGCCGCCGGCCATCGGGTCAGTCGCGCGGTGGATTGAGCCGGATCGCGATGGAGCGGGCATGCGCGTCCAGCCCCTCGGCGCGCGCCAGTACGATCGCCGCCGGCCCGATGATGCCAAGGCTGGCGGCGTCGCAGCCCAGGATCGAGGTGCGCTTCATGAAGTCGAGCACGCCGAGGCCCGAGGAAAAGCGCGCGCTGCGCGAGGTCGGCAGCACATGATTGGGGCCGCCGACATAATCGCCGACCGCCTCCGGCGTATAGCGGCCGAGGAAGATCGCGCCGGCATTGCGGATTTTAGCGGCGAGCGCATCCGGTTCCGCGACCGCGAGTTCGAGATGCTCGGGCGCGATGCGATCCACCAGCGCCACCGCGTCGTTTAGGTCGCGCACTAGGATGATCGCGCCATTTTCGATCCAGCTTTTGTCAGCGATGGCGCGGCGCGGTAAAGTTTGAAGCTGATTGAAAATCGCGGCGACTACCAAGTCAGCGAAGGCAGCGTCGTCGGTAATGAGGATCGATTGCGCGGCCGCGTCATGCTCTGCCTGGCTGAGGAGGTCGGCGGCGATCCAGGCGGGGTCGTTGTCGCGGTCGGCGACCACCAGGATTTCCGAGGGGCCGGCGATCATGTCGATGCCGACGGTGCCGAAGACCCGCCGCTTCGCCGCCGCGACATAGGCGTTGCCTGGCCCGACGATCTTATCGACGGCGGCGATGCTGCGGGTGCCATAGGCCAGTGCGCCGACCGCCTGCGCGCCGCCGATGCGATAAATCTCATGCACCCCGGCCAGCCGCGCCGCCGCCAGCACCAGGGGATTGAGCGCGCCATCGGGCGACGGCACCGTCATCACCACGCGCGCCACGCCGGCGACGCGCGCCGGGATCGCGTTCATCAGCACCGACGAGGGATAGGCGGCGGTGCCGCCCGGCACATAAAGCCCGACGGCGGCGAGCGCGGTCCAGCGCGCGCCGAGCCGCACGCCTTGCGCGTCGCGGTAATCGAGTGGCGCCGGCAATTGCGTGCGGTGATAGGATTCGATGCGCTCCGCCGCGAGGCGCAGCGCCGCTAGCGCCGCCGGGGTGCACGCGCCCTCCGCCGCCGCGATCTCGGTGGCCGGCACGCGCAGCGTCTCCGGTGTCAGGTCGAGCCGGTCGAAGCGTTTGGTATACTCGATCACCGCGTCGTCGCCGCGCGCGCGGACGGCGGCGAGGATCGCGGCCACCGCCTCATCGACCCGCTCCTCGACCGCGCGCTTGCCATCGAGCAAGGCGGCCAATTTCGCGGCGAAGTCCGGCTGTGTCTGATCCAGCCTAAGCGGCATCGGCCGCCTCGCGAAAGCGTTCGACCCAATCGCCGACCTGGCGGGGCCGGGTCTTGAGCGCGGCGCGATTGACGATCAGCCGCGAAGTGATCTCCGCGATCTCCTCGATCTCCACCAGATTGTTCGCCTTCAGCGTCGAGCCGGTCTGCACCAGATCGACGATCTGGCGCGACAGGCCCATGCCCGGCGCCAGCTCCACCGCGCCATTGAGCTTGATGCATTCCGCCTGCACGCCACGCGCCGCGAAATAGCGCCGCGTGATCTCGGGATATTTGGTGGCGATGCGGATATGGCTCAGGCGCCGCAGATCGTCCCTCCCGCCATGGCCATGCCCGATATCCTCGACCGGCCCAGCCACCACCAGCCGGCAGCGGCCGATGCCGAGATCGAGCGGCGCGTAAATTTCGGGATAATCGAATTCCATCAGATCGTCGGCGCCGGTGATGCCGATATGCGCGGCGCCGAACGCGACGAAGGTCGGCACGTCGAAGCTGCGCACCCGGATCACGTCCAGCGCATCATGGTTGGTGCGAAAGCGCAATTGACGCTCGTCGGGATCGGCGAACGCGGGTTCGAGCTCGATGCCGGCGCGGCGCATCAGGGGCACCGCCTCGCCGAGAATGCGTCCCTTGGGCAGCGCCAGAATCAGCCGCTCATTCGCCAGCACACGAGGCTCCTATGAAATTCTTCTTTGTCGTCCCCGCGGAAGCAAGGACGACTAGTACCGACCCGCACGCAGCCAGACCCACCATTTTTTGAGCCGGACGCATGCAACGAGCAAAAAATTCAAAGCCACAAAGACACCAACACCCCAAGAGTCCGCGCCAGTCCTGCCTCATGCGCCTTACCGGCGAAAGCCGGTATCCATGGTGGGAATGGACTCCGGCTTTCGCCGGAGAGGCGCGGTGGCGGTATCGAATGAACTTGGCGTGTCTCGCGCAGGCGCTGACCGGAAAAAAGAAATTTGAACCGTCAAGACGCCAAGCTTTTCACCCTTACCGGCGAAGGCCGGTATCCATGGCAAAATGGACCCCGGCTTCTGCCGGGGAGGCGCGTTTTTTGGCTTCGAGACGGTCCTGGCGTCTTGGTGTCCCCGGCTTTCGCCGGGGCAGGCTTGGCGGTTCTACTTTTGCTTTTCTCCTCGTTGTTCAATCTGATTGGATCGCACTCTAGCCGCCGTCGACAGGATGACGAGGCTGCTGGCGGGTGGGCCAGGGATCGCCGATATCCTCTAGATGGCACAGGATGCGGCCGACTTCCAGACGGACCCCCGGCCCGCCGGCAAAATCGATCCTTAACGCGCCGTCCGCGTCGCGGCGCACATCGAGTAGCACCAGGATGCGCTCGGCGTCGCGCGGGCTGAACCGCTGGCGCCAGACCGCGCCGACCTCGTCGAAGCGCACGCCGCAGCGGACCCGCCGCAGCCCCGGCGCACCGCCCTCGCGGCAGAAGCGGCTGGCCAGCAGCACGAAGCGCCGGTCCTCGCGCTGATAGACCATGTCGCCGACCGCGACCAGCGCGTCCTGGAGAATGGCGGAGATGACATCGATATCCTCCTCATCCTCGGCCCGCAGCCGAAGCGTGCCGGGCGCGGTCGCGGGGCTAGCTGCCATCCACCAGCCGTTCGATATCGGCGCCGCAGGCGGCCAACTTTTCCTCCAGCCGCTCATACCCGCGATCGAGGTGGTAGATGCGGTTGATGATGGTCTCGCCCGTCGCCACCAGCCCCGCCAGCACCAGCGACACCGAGGCGCGCAGGTCGGTCGCCATGACCTCGGCGCCGGTCAGCGCCGATACGCCGCGCACCATCGCCGAAGCGCCATGGACGTTGATGTTGGCGCCCATCCGGCACAGTTCCGGGACATGCATGAAGCGGTTCTCGAAGATCGTCTCGGTGATCATGGCGGCGCCATCGGCGATCGCCATCGCCGCCATCATCTGTGCCTGAAGGTCGGTCGGAAAGCCGGGATAAGGCTCGGTCATGACATCGACCCCGGCGAGGCGGCCATTGGCGCGGCTGACGAGAATGCCGTCCGGCGTGTCGCGCACGCTGACCCCCGCGCCCTCCAGCACCCGCGCCACCGCCGCTATATCGCCGGCGCGCGCGCCGACCAGCTCAATCGCGCCGCCGGTGATCGCCGCCGCCATGACATAGGTGCCGGTCTCGATCCGGTCGGGAATGACGCGGTGATGCGCGCCGTGCAGCCGCGGCTTGCCGACGATGGTGATGCGGCCGGTGCCCGCACCCTCGATCTCGGCGCCCATGGCCACGAGACAGCGCGCCAGATCGCCGACCTCGGGCTCGCGCGCGGCATTCACCAGCACCGTCGTGCCGCGCGCCAGCGACGCCGCCATCAGCAAATTCTCGGTGGCGCCGACCGACGGCTTGACGAATACCACCTCGGCGCCGGTGAGGCCGCCGGGCGCCCGCGCGTCGATATAGCCGCCCTTCAGCTCGATGGTGGCGCCCAGCCGCTCCAGCCCCGCGATGTGCAGATCGACCGGGCGAGTGCCGATGGCGCAGCCGCCGGGCAGCGACACCCGTGCCTCGCCGCAGCGCGCCAAGAGCGGCCCCAGCACCAGGATCGAGGCGCGCATCTTGCGCACCAGATCATAGGGCGCGGTGGTGGAGACGATGTTCCGGGCCGACAAGGCCAGGGTGTGCCCGGTCTCGGCCTCGCGCGCGGCGCCAGTCATGGTGATCGACGCGCCATGCTGCACCAGAAGGTGCGACAAGGTGGTGATGTCGGCCAGAAACGGCAGATTTTCGAGGGTCAGTGTCTCATCGGTCAGCAACGCCGCCGTCATCAGCGGCAAGGCGGCGTTCTTGGCGCCGCCGATCGATATCCTGCCTTCAAGCGGCCTGCCGCCGCGAATTCGTATCCGGTCCATTCACCATCCGCCAGGGCCAGCATGCATCCGGCCGCGTTCCCTTGTAGCGGAGGGGCCACGCTTGCTCAAGCCGTCCCGCCATCCTTATCCCGCCGCTCTTGAGCAACGCCGGAGGGCGCGACCCGTTCCCGGCCCTGTGCCTTGCGCCGCGCCAGGTTGGCGCGCAACTCGGCCGCCAGCCGCGCCCGCTTCGCGGCGGCCGCGCGGTCGGTTTCGGTGGTGGTATGGGGTTGCTGGCGATCCTTGGGCACGGGGCGCGCTATGGCGGAGGTGGTGCTGCCGGTAAGGATTGAACTTACGACCTCCCCCTTACCAAGGGGGTGCTCTACCACTGAGCTACGGCAGCACGAAGGCGAGGGAATATAGAAGCCGCGCCGGCTTGGCAAGAACGGCGCAAAAAAAAGGGCCGCTGTGAACAGCGGCCCAAGTTATGGGGAGGAACTACGCGCGGATCAGGGGGGTGATCCGCAGCGAGTGGAAGTAGACCAGAACTTCCTGAAGAAAGGATTAACACCCGAGTCGCGACAGCGGCTTTTCCGTCACGCGTGCTCGAAATAGTCGCCGATCGAGCGCGCCAGGCTGAACGCCAGCTTGTGCTGATAGGCGGTCTGGCGCAGCTCGCGCTCCTCCCCCGCATTGGAGAGACAGCCAAGCTCCACGAGGGCCGAGGGAATATCCGGCGCCTTCAGCACGACAAAGCCCGCCGAGCGATGGGTATTATCCATCAGCGCCACGTCGCGGCCCAGTTCGGAGACGATAGCCTGCGCCAGGCGCTGCGACATGTTGTTGGTCTGGCGGCGCGCCAGATCGAATAGGATTTCGCTGACCACTGGCTCATGCTTCGACAAATCGACTCCGGCGACGCGGTCGGCGCGGTTTTCTCGCGTCGCCAAGTCCGCCGCCTCGGCATCGGATGCCTTTTCCGACAGGGTATAGACCGAGGCGCCATGGATATGATGGTTGCGGTTGGCGTCGGCATGCACCGACATGAAGAGATCGGCTCCGGCATTCTGGGCCAGTTCGACGCGCTGCTGCAGCGGGATAAATTCATCGGAATCGCGGGTCATCAGCACGCGGAAACGGCCGCTCGCCTCCAAGAGGCGCGCCGCCTCGCGCGCGGTCGCCAGCGCGATGCCCTTCTCATAGGTGCCGCTGACCCCGATCGCGCCGGGATCGACACCGCCATGCCCGGGATCGATCATCACCACCCGCTGCTTGCCGGTGATGCGGCGCTGCGTTTCGGCCCAGACACGGCACGCCCGCGTCGACAAGACCAGGGCGACCGCACCGCCTGACAGATAGCGAAACGCTTGGCGCCGGCCGAATTCGACACTGAGACCCATCTTGACAACTCCGACGAGAAAGATTAGCGACAATTCTGTGCGATTGCCGTCTATATCCTATTAACAAGTTTAAGAAAATTCCATATCTAATTAGGCGGAAAGGATAAATTCCATGATAGCTAACACGCGTGCCGGGCCAAAAATTCCCCGATAATGCGTCGTCACGCGCTGATTTCTATCACCAAGCGTCCGCGCACCCCGCCCTTTAGAATGTCACCCGCCCGCGCCGCCACCGCATCCAGCGGGATGGTCTCGGTAATGGCGTCCAGCCGGTCCAGCGGCAGATCGCGCGCCAGCCGAAGCCACGCGGCGCGGCGCCGGTCCGCCGGGCACATCACCGAATCGATACCCAGCAGGTTGACGCCGCGCAGCAGGAACGGCAGCACGGTCAGCGGCAGATCGCTGCCGCCGGCCAGGCCGCAGGCGGCGACACTGCCCCGATAGGCAAGCTGGGTAATGAGGCTGGCGAGGGTAGTGCCGCCGACGCTGTCGATCGCGCCGGCCCATTTCTCGCCGTCGAGCGGCCGCGCCGGCGCCTTCGCTAGTTCGGCCCGGTCGATGAACACCGCCGCGCCCAGGCCCCTGAGATAATCATGGGTTTCGGGCCGTCCGGTCGAGGCCGTTACCCGATGGCCGAGATTGGCCAGCAGCGCGGTCGCGACGCTGCCGACGCCGCCCGCGGCGCCGGTGACCAACACCTCGCCGGCGCCGGGCTTCAGCCCGTGCTCTTCCAGCGCCATCACCGCCAGCATCGCGGTAAGACCGGCGGTGCCGATCGCCATGGCATGCTTGGTGGTGAGGCCGGCCGGCAGCGGCACGAGCTGGCTCGCCTTGACGCGCGCCTTTTGCGCATAGCCGCCCCAGGCGACCTCGCCGACGCGCCAGCCTGTCAGGATGACCTTGTCGCCGGGCTGGTACTCGGGCGCGGTGGATTGCGCCACCGTGCCGGCGAAATCGATGCCCGGCACATGCGGATATTTGCGCACCAGCCGGCCGATCCCGTTAAGGATCATGCCGTCCTTGTAATTCAGCGTCGAATACTCGACCGCGACCGTGACCTCGCCGGGCGGCAGATCGGCCTCCGCGATCGTCTCGATGGCGGCGGTGACCTTGCCGCCGGCCTCGCGCAGCATCAGGCCCGTAAAATTGCTCATCAGCGCAGCCTTTCCAGAATGCTCGCATAATTGGCGACCGCGGCGCCGCCCATGTTGAAGACCCCGGCCAGATTGGCGTTCGCGACCTGGATGCCGCCGGCGGTGCCGGTCAATTGCCGGGCCGCCAGCACATGCATCGAGACGCCGGTGGCGCCGATCGGGTGCCCCTTGGCCTTCAGCCCGCCGGAGGGGTTGATCGGCAGCTTGCCGGTCTTCTCCGTCCAGCCTTCCTCGATGGCGCGCGCCCCCTCGCCCAGCGGCGTCAGGCCCATCGCCTCATAGATCATCAATTCGGCGATGGTGAAGCAATCATGCACCTCGGCGAAGCTGAGATCGTCGAGCGTGACGCCGGCGGTGGCGAACGCCTTGTGCCAGGCCAGCGCCGGCCCGTCGAACGCGACGATGTCGCGCTTGCTCATCGGCAGGAAATCGTTGACGTGCTCGGCGGCACGGAAGACCACCGCCTTTTTGGCGGCAAGGCCGGTCTCGACATCGGTCAGTATCAGCGCGGCCGCGCCATCCGACACCAACGAGCAATCGGTGCGCCGCAAGGGGCCGGCCACCAGCGGGTTCTTGTCCGAGACGGTCCGGCAGAATTCGTAGCCCAGATCCTTCTGGATTTGGGCCAGCGGATTGCTGGCGCCGTTCTTGTGGTTCTTCGCCGCGATGCGCGCCAGCGCATCGGATTGGTCGCCGTAACGCTGAAAATAGGCCTGGGTGATACGGCCGAAGACGCCGGCAAACCCGCCCTCGATGCCGCCCTCCTCTTTCAGATAGGCGGCGCGGATCAGCACGTCGGCGACATTCGCCGTCTCGGTCATCTTCTCGGCGCCGATCACCAGCACATGACGCGCGCGCTTCGCGGCAATCGCGTTCATGCCCTGATGGATCGCGGCCGAGCCGGTGGCGCAGGCATTCTCGACCCGCGTCGCCGGCTTGAAGCGCAAGCCCGGATCGGCCTGCAACGCCAGCGAGGAGGCAAATTCCTGGCGCACGAACACGCTGAAGGTGCCGACGAAAATTTCGTCGATATCGGCGGGCGCGAGGCCCGCATCCGCGATGGCCTCGGTGGCGGCGCGGACGATCAAGGACTCGATGTCCTCGCCCTCGAGCTTGCCGAAGCGCGTATGTGCCCAGCCAACGATGCAGGCCGTCATAGTTCCCCTCCGCCGAATGGCTGGCCGCCGTTATCGCAAGGGAGGGGGCTTGTGTCGATACTCAATTGCGGGGAAAAGAACCCGGTGAGCCGCGACACCATCACCCTGCGCCGGCCCGACGATTGGCACCTGCATCTGCGCGACGGCGCGATGCTGCGGGCGGTGCTGCCCGCGACCGCGCGCGCCTTCGCCCGCGCCATCGTGATGCCGAATCTTAGCTCCCCGGTGACGAGCGTCGACGCCGCGCTTGCTTATCGCGCGCGGATCATCGCGGCGCTGCCGCCCGGCGCGGATTTCACGCCGCTGATGACCGCCTATCTGACCGACGCGAGCGACCCGGACGAAATCGCGCGCGGCTTCGCCGAGGGCGCGTGGGTGGCGGCCAAGCTCTATCCCGCCAATGCCACCACCAATTCGGCGCACGGCGTCACCGAGATTGGCACCATCGATGCGGTGCTGGCGGGCATGGCGGAAATCGGCATGCCGCTCTTGGTTCACGGCGAGGTCACCGATCCGGCCGTCGATGTGTTCGACCGCGAGGCGGTGTTTCTCAACCGCGTGCTGGCGCCGCTGATGGCGCGGCTGCCGAGCCTCAAGATCGTGCTGGAGCATGTCACCACGCGCGCGGCGGTGGCGTTCGTCGAAGAGGCCGGTCCTAACCTCGCCGCGACCATCACCGCGCATCATCTGGTCATCAACCGCAACGCGCTGTTCCAGGGAGGCTTGCGGCCACATATGTATTGCCTGCCGGTGGCGAAGCGCGAGGAAGACCGGCTGGCGCTGCGCCGCGCCGCGACCTCCGGCAGCGCCAAATTCTTTCTCGGCACCGATTCCGCGCCGCATCTCGTCGCGGCCAAGGAATGCGATTGCGGCTGCGCCGGCATTTTCAGCGCGCCCAACGCGCTGGAAATTTACGCCCGCGTGTTCGACGCGGAAAACGCGCTCGACAGTTTCGAGGCTTTCGCTTCGCTGAACGGTCCCCATTTCTATGGCATGCCGGTCAATGATGGGACGATCACGCTGCGGCGAGGGGAGCAAAAGGTGATGCGCGAGATTGCTGGGGTTCGCCCGTTCCTGGCCGGCGAGACGCTGGATTGGCGGATCGCGGAGTCATGAATAAAATCGCCGCGGCCTCGATAAAAAACGCGCCCCTCCGGCGAAAGCCGGAGTCCATGTTTGCGATGAATACCGGCCTTCGCCGGTATGGCGCGGTGGGCAACAGCGTCATTCAATGGACCGCGTGCCGATGAGCCAGCACTTCGCCATCCTCGATACGCGCGGCGTCTTGGAAATCGCCGGCCCAGATCGCGCGACCTTCCTCCAGGGGCTGATCTCCAACGACACCGCCCGGCTCGGCGCCGGGCACGCGATCTATGCGGCGCTGCTGACGGCGCAGGGCCGCTATCTGCATGATTTCATTCTGGCGCCCCTGGGCGAGGCGTTCTTGCTCGATGGCGAGGCCGCGCGCCTCGCCGACCTGACGCGGCGCCTCACCATCTACAAGATGCGGTCCAAGGTGACGCTGACGCCGCGACCCGACCTGATCGTTTGCGCCGTGTTCGGCGATGAACCATTGACTCTGGCGCCGCCGGCCATTGCTTTTGTCGATCCGCGAAACGCGGCGCTGGGCACGCGCGCGATCGTTCCGAACACCGACGCCTTGCGCGAACGCGGCTTTGCCGAGACCGATGCCGCCGAGTATGACCGCCTGCGCCTATCGCTCGGCGTGCCCGACGGCAGCCGCGACCTGGTGCCGGAAAAATCATTGCTGATGGAAAGTGGCTTCGAGGCGCTGAACGGCATCGATTGGAACAAGGGCTGCTATATCGGCCAGGAAATCACCGCCCGCATGAAATATCGCGCGCTGGTGAAGAAGCAGCTCACGCCCGTCTCGGTGGCGGGGCCGCTGCCCGAACCGGGCACCGCGATCATGTCGGGCGATGCCGAGGTCGGGGAAATCCGCTCCGGCCGCGACGGCGCCGCCCTCGCGCTGCTGCGGCTTGATGCACTGGACAAGGCACCGCTGCGCGCCGGCGACGCGACGGTGAGGCCAGTCAAACCTGCGTGTCACAAAGTTGATGACCCGACCGCGTGATTTGCTTTGATCGTTCGGCCTATGATATGTTGGTTACATGTAACCAACGGAGCCGGTCGATGCCAGCATCAGCGCCCCCAAAATCGTCGCGGGACAAGGTCAAGGCTTACCGGGCGCGCTTGCGCCGGCAGGGACTGCGTCCCATCCAAATCTGGGTTCCTGACGTACGTGCGCGTTCGTTCAAGGCGGAGGCGCGCCGCCAATCGCTTGCCGTCGCGCGCAGTGCATATGCCGACGAGGATCAAGCTTTTATCGATGCGATCTCCGACTTGGCGATCGAATGAACCGCGGCGAAATTTGGACCATTTCCGGAGGCCCGGATTACGCGCGCAAACCCCGTCCGGCTGTCATCGTGCAGGATGATCAATTCGACTCGACATCTTCGATTACGATTTGCACATTTACGTCCGACCCGACCGAAGCACCTTTGTTTCGCTTGCTCGTGGAGCCGAATGCGCGAAACGGGCTTCGCGTTCCTTCCCGCTTGATGGTCGATAAGATCGTGACCCTGCCTAAAGGCAAGATCGGGAAAAAATTGGGAGGGCTCGATGATGAGGACATCGTCCGACTCAATCGTGCGATACTCGTATTCTTTGGATTGGCGGGAACAAAAGCGCGGAATCAAGCCGCGTAACCGAGTCACCTACGTTCGGATCAGCGTAGCGCGTTCTGAATGAGATAGTCGGCGAAGTCGAGCGGCTTCAGCTTCGGCAATTTGGAGATGGCCTCGTCGGCCATGGATTTGGCGACGAGAATGCTGTTCTCGACCTTGTCGGGCAGGACCTTGAACATGCCCGTCGCGCCCTTGAGGCGCGGATAGTAAGTCGAGTCAATCAGCTTTTCCTTGCGCGCCAGCTTGGCGATCAGCGCCGCCTCGTCCAGCCCCTCGGCCGTCTTCTTGCGCACCAGAGTCCAATCGCCGAGGCCACACCAGCCGGCCGACACCAATTCCTCGACCGGGTCCTCGGTATAGCCGACCTTGAATACGAACTTGCTCAGGCCGACATCCGACGCCCAGTCGGAGAAACGGGCGCTGCGCGCGACATAGATCGTGCCCACCGCCGCCCCGTTACGCCGTGGTGTCGGCGCGCTCTTCCGCCGAGGCCGCCGCCTGTGCCGCTTGCGCCGCCGCCAGCCGCGCGATCGGCACGCGATAGGGCGAGCAGGAGACGTAATCCAGCCCAACATCCTCGCAGAACCGGATCGACGCCGGATCGCCGCCATGCTCGCCGCAGATGCCCAGCTTCAAATCGGGGCGTGTCTTGCGCCCGCGCGTAAAGGCGATGCGGATCAGCTCGCCGACGCCGTCGCGGTCGATGGTGACGAACGGGTCCTGTTCGAGAATGCCGGCCTTCTGATAAGCGCCGAGGAAGCTGCCGGAATCGTCGCGCGAGAGGCCGAGCGTGGTCTGGGTCAGATCGTTGGTGCCGAAGCTGAAGAACGCGGCGGTTTCGGCGATGTCGCCCGCGCGCAGCGCCGCGCGCGGCAGCTCGATCATGGTGCCGACCATGTAGGCGAGGCGCCGGCCGGTTTCCCGCTCGACCTCGCCGGCGATGCGGTCGATCGACGCCTTGATGATATCCAGCTCTTTCTTGGTGGCCACCAGCGGGATCATGATCTCGGGCTGGATCGCGGTGCCGGTTTCGGCCGTGACCTGCGTCGCCGCCTCGAAGATGGCGCGCACCTGCATGTCGTAGATTTCCGGCGAGGTGATGGCGAGGCGCACGCCGCGATGGCCCAGCATCGGGTTGCTTTCATGCAGCGCGATCGCGGTCTGGCGGATCGAGGCGATGTCGCGCCCGGTCGCCGCCGCGACCTCCTTCATCTCGGCGTCGGTCTTGGGCAGGAATTCGTGCAGCGGCGGGTCGAGCAGCCGGATGGTCACCGGCAGATCGCCCATGATGCGATAGATATCGACGAAATCCTGGCGCTGCATCGGCAGCAGCTTGGCCAGCGCCTTGCGGCGGCCCTCGGCCTCCTCCGCCATGATCATTTCGCGCACCGCGATGATGCGGTCGCCGTCGAAGAACATGTGCTCGGTGCGGCACAGGCCGATGCCCTCGGCGCCGAAACGGCGCGCGGCGCGCGCATCGGCCGGCGTGTCGGCATTGGCGCGCACGCGCATGCGCCGCACCCCATCCGCCCATTCCATCACGGTGGCGAAATCGCCGGAGAGTTCCGGCCGCAGCGTCGGCACCTCGCCCAGCATCACCTCGCCGGTCGAGCCGTCGATGGTGATGATTTCGCCCGCGCGCACGGTCTTGTCGCGCACCGCGAACACGCCGGCGGCATAGTCGATGCGCAGATCGCCGGCGCCGGCGACGCAAGGCCGGCCCATGCCGCGCGCCACCACCGCGGCGTGGCTGGTCATGCCGCCGCGCGTCGTCAGCGTGCCCTTGGCGGCATGCATGCCGTGAATATCCTCGGGGCTGGTCTCGATCCGCACCAGGATCACGGCTTCGCCGCGCGCGGTGCGCGCCTCCGCCTCGTCCGCCGAGAACACCACGACGCCGGACGCCGCGCCGGGCGACGCCGGCAGGCCCTTCGCCAGAATGATCTTGGCCGCCTTGGGGTCGAGCCGGGGATGCAGCAATTGATCGAGCGAGGCGGGATCGATGCGCTGAACCGCCTCGGCCCGCGAGATGAGGCCGCTCTCCGCGCAATCGACCGCGATCTTCAGCGCCGCCTGCGCGGTGCGCTTGCCGGTGCGGGTCTGCAGCATATAGAGCTTCGCCTGCTGGACCGTGAATTCGATGTCCTGCATGTCGCGGTAATGCGCCTCGAGGGTCTGGCGCACGGTCAATAATTCGTTGAAGACGCCGGGCATCACCTCTTCCATCGCCGGCAGGTCGGACCCGTTCGCCTTCCGCCCGGCGGTGGTGAGATGCTGGGGCGTGCGGATGCCGGCGACGACATCCTCGCCCTGCGCGTTGACCAGGAACTCGCCATAGAACTCGTTGGCGCCGGTCGAGGGGTTGCGGGTGAAGGCAACCCCGGTCGCGCAATCCTCGCCCATATTGCCGAACACCATCGCCTGCACCGTGACGGCGGTGCCCCAATCGGCCGGAATGTCGTGCAGGCGGCGATAGGTGATCGCGCGCTGGTTCATCCACGAGCCGAACACCGCGCCGATCGCGCCCCAGAGCTGGGCTTGCGGGTCCTGCGGAAAGGGCTGGCCCAATTCGCGGTGGACCAGCGACTTGTAGGCGGCGATCACCTGCTGCCAATCGCGGGCGGTGAGCTGGGTGTCGAGAATCGCGCCAGTGGCCAGCTTCTGGCGCTCGATCACGTCCTCGAAATGATGGTGATCGACGCCCAGCACGACTTGGGCATACATCTGGATGAAGCGGCGATAGGAATCATAGGCGAAGCGCTCGTCGCCGCTTTTCTTCACCAGGCCGACCACGGTGCGGTCGTTGAGGCCGAGATTGAGCACGGTATCCATCATGCCCGGCATCGAGGCGCGCGCGCCCGAGCGCACCGACACCAGCAGCGGATTGTCGGCATCGCCGAAGGTCGCGCCGATATGCCGTTCGACCAGCGCCAGCGCCGCCGTCACATCCTCGGCCAGGCGCGGCGGATAGCTCTGCTGATTGGCGTAAAAATAGGTGCAGACTTCAGTGGTGATGGTGAAGCCCGGCGGCACCGGCAGGCCCAGATGCGACATCTCGGCGAGGTTGGCGCCCTTGCCGCCAAGCAGATTCTTCATCTCCGCGCGGCCATCGGCGGACCCCGCGCCGAAGCTGTAAATCCAGTTCGTCATCGCCCCTCACCCCTCAATGCGGGAAAAATCGGCCACCAGATCGAATGTGTCGCGGATTCGCGCCAACAGTCTCAGCCGGTTGTCGCGCAGCGCCGGGTCCTTGTCATTTACGGTAATCTTCGTAAAGAAATCGTCAATTTGGGTCCGCAGACTCGCCAGCGCGCTCATGGCGCCAGCAAAATCCTCG
>DATCDN010000060.1:0-22112 GCA_036510675.1 Allostellaceae bacterium | reverse complement strand
CTGGCGCCTTGCCCACATCCCCACAGGCCCAACAGCAACAAAAAGCGATCAAAATGAATCGGGTTTTGGCAGCGTGATCAACAGCCGGAATACACCTTAAATCGGCTGCCGACCTGTCCAACGATCCAGGACCAGCTCAGTACATCGTCAGCCCGTTCCCTTATTGCCATCGTTAGTTTGTCTTTTTTGTTTTTTTTCAACTTCATTTCTGTGACGCGATACCCCTTACCTGAAAGGCGTCTGACGACCTCTCCGCCCGCCGCGAGCCGACGCTGTTTGATGATTTCCCGACGCGATGGGCGCTCTGAGTAGTCAATCATCTCGTCGGTACTTCCAACGCGACGGGATATTTCTGCAGATGTCAGATCATTAGGAATCTTAAGGACGGTTTCTATCTTCTCGTCCCCGTTGCTCGACACTTGGTTGTTACCTTCGTCGCGAACAGCCCTGCCGCCGCCGGCACTTTCCAAAGAAAACCCCGCGCGGTCAGTCCCAGCCGCTAGACTCTCCATGATCTTCAGCACGGCTTCTATTTCGTCGTCGGTCAGCATCATCACGAATCCCATCTCGTCGGAAAGCGTGTCCCGTGCTTTCAGGTCAAACATCACACCAAAAAGGGACTAGGCGGCGGCTGAAGTCGGTTCCCCAAGGGGCTTCAGATGAGCGAGATCCAGGCCGCTATACTCAATTTGCTCGATCGCCGCCGACAAACGAACAGCCGGATGTCCCTTGCCATAAATGGCGGTAGTCGATTGATCGCTGTGGCCCACGAGCACTTTCTGGATGCCTTCCTCGATGCCCGCATCTCGCATCGCATCGACGAAGGTGTGCCGGAAAGAATGAAAAACCAGCTTGGGCGTCTTGATCCCGATTCTTGGAAGAAACTGGCTGTTGAATGTTTTCGAGAAGACGGAAGAGTAAGTACCGTCTTTGCCCCGTTGCCATTTCGGAAAGATGCGGCTCTGTCCGGCCGTTCGTTGGCCCTCCACATAGGCTAGAAACCCGAGGGCCTTCAGCTCCGAATGGATTGGTACGATCCGCTTGGACGCCTCGGACTTGAGCTGTTTAATATTGCCGTGTTCCTCCGTGTCACCCTGGGTCGTTATCCGGAGACACCAGGTACCGGCAACCATTTGAAGGTCTTTGACCTCGAGCTGACCAAGTTCGTTGAGTCTGGCTCCCGTGAATAGCGCGATGAGGGGAGCCCAGTACCGGTGATCACGGACTAGATGAGACCCAGGACAGTATGTGCGCCCAGGCCCGGCACAACCTTTGTAGATCGGCGCGTCGAAAACCCTTTGCAATTGAGCAATGCTGAATGGATCTCGGCTCTGCTTTCGGCTGAACCCCTTGGGTGTCATCACGGCGATTCCGCTTGCCGGATTGTCATGCCGGATGTTGTTCGTTATCGCCCATTTGAAGAAGGCATTGACATAGACGAGATAACTGTCGTTGACGTTGCGGGGTGCCAAGGTCGGAAGACCAAGCTTCTCGTTCGCCGCAATTGCGTCGCCCGGTGATTTGCCCGGAAACCGCTTGGTCCAGTTGACGGGAAGACGGGTGAGCAGATCTTTGAAATCAACGATGTCCTGTCTAGTAACGGCGCCGGCAGGCTTGTTACCCGTGAACTGGTCGAACAACTTGCCGACGACCCGATATTTCTCCCCCGTTTTGGGCCGGAGATCGCGTTTTTCGTTTAGCACGCGTTCCAATAGCGGACTCACTGGCTGCTTTCCCAAGGGGTTGAGAACCGCGGCATCTGCAATGGGCTCGGGCGTTCTCGTCTTTGCATACGGTTCCGGAATGGACTCGACGAAAAGTGGATCCGTCGGAACGCCGGAAAAGTCACCCCGATCTCGTTCGACATAGCGCCGATCAAGTTCGATCGATGTCCGCATCAACGCCTGACACAGTTGGCGGTATTCGCGGCTATCACGGACGATTGGCAAACTGTCTCGCTCGATGAGCCAATCCGCCGCCCACGTGACCAAAACGAACTCGCCGCGGCCAAGATGGCGCTTGAGCTCCGCCATATGCAGTTCATGTGTTCGATCGCGCCAGTCGACGCGCCAAAGCTCTAGGGGCTCGAGGCGCGACTCCATATCCTCATCCAATTCCGCGCGATAAAAGCCCACTACAAGCTGCCTAAGTTGATCCGCCGTTAGCATGATGGTTCGCTTCAATTTTTCAAACAGCTCATAGGCGAGTGCAGCCGCCAGCATTCCCCTGATGCGTGCTTTTTGCGGACAGGCGGTTGCTAGTGAGCGCCACAACTCTCTTGGTAGAGCCAATATAGCAATCTCATCGACGAAACAGACGTGTTTTTGCACGTCGTGGGGCACGCGCATCCGAAAATAGTAGATGCCGCCGCGGCGGAAGACATGAGTTTGCAAAGACAAGGGCGGGCTCCCGTGTAGCAGTTCTGTGTAGCAGTCGCCCAGAACCAGATGCACTGACGCGCACAAACCCTTGATATATAATACAATTCTTGTAATGATGGCGGAGAGGGTGGGATTCGAACCCACGGTACCCTCGCGGGCACAACGGTTTTCGAGACCGTCCCGATCGACCACTCTGGCACCTCTCCTAAGCGCATCGCCGATGGCCGTGAAGGGCGCGGACACTAGCCCTTTCGGTCGCCGCCGCCAAGCCGTTCTTGCCGTTCATCGCGCCGCCACGGCTTATTGACTTGGCGGGCCGCGCGGCTATAGTGCGCCCCCTGCGGACGGCATTGGGCCGTTGCCGCGCCAAATTGCGTGCACAGAATGTTTGCTGTCATCCGCACCGGCGGAAAACAATATCGTGTCGCCTCGGGCGATGTCATTACGGTCGAGAAACTTGTCGGCGATGTCGGCGCGTCGATCACCCTCGGTGATGTGCTGATGGCGGGCGAAGGCGCCGATGCCAAGATCGGCTCGGCCCTCAACGGCGCCGCGGTCACCGCGGAAATCGTCGAGCATCGGCTGGGCGACAAGGTTATCATCTTCAAGAAGCGGCGCCGGCATAATTATCGCCGCAAGCGCGGCCATCGCCAGCCCGAGACGGTGCTGCGCGTGACCGAGATCAGCGCCGGCGCGTAACGGAGTTTCACCATGGCGCATAAAAAAGCAGGCGGTTCCTCGCGCAACGGGCGCGATTCCAAGGGCCGCCGTCTCGGTGTCAAAAAGTTCGGCGATCAGGCCGTCATCTCCGGCAATATCCTGGTGCGCCAGCGCGGCACCAAATTTCATGCCGGCGAGAATGTCGGCATGGGGCGCGACCACACCCTGTTCGCGACCACGACGGGCGCGGTGAAATTTCACACCACGACCGCTGGCCGTATCTATATTTCGGTGGCGCCGCGACCGGAAGCCGAAGCCTGACGCCATTCCCGCAATGCGCCAATCGCAAAAGGGGAATGGCAGCATTCCCCTTTTTCATTTGCGCCCCGGGTGAGTCACGATGAAATTCCTCGATCAAGCCAGGATCTATGTCAAAAGCGGCGATGGCGGCGCCGGAAGCCTGAGCTTTCGCCGTGAGAAATTCATCGAGCACGGCGGGCCCGACGGCGGCGATGGCGGGCGCGGCGGCGACATCGTGGTCGAGGTGGCCGACAATCTCAACACGCTGATCGATTATCGCTACCAGCAGCATTTCAACGCTCAGCAGGGCCGTGGCGGGGCCGGCAAGAACCGCACCGGGGCCGATGGCGAGACGCGGGTGCTGCGCGTGCCGCCCGGCACACAAATCCTCGACGAGGATAACGAGACGGTGCTGCTCGACCTGATCCGGGTTGGCGAGCGCCGCGTGCTGTTGAAGGGCGGCGATGGCGGCTTCGGCAATCTGCACTACAAGACCTCGACCAATCAGGCACCACGTCGCGCCGACAAAGGCTGGCCCGGGATGGAGCGCACGATCTGGCTGCGCCTGAAGCTGATCGCCGATATCGGCCTCGCCGGCCTGCCCAATGCCGGCAAGTCGACGCTGTTGGCGGCGGTGTCGCGCGCCCGGCCGAAGATCGCGGACTATCCCTTCACCACGCTGAAGCCGCAGCTCGGCGTGGTCGGCGTCCACGGCGATGAATTCGTCATGGCCGACCTGCCGGGCTTGATCGAGGGCGCCAGCGAAGGCGCCGGGCTGGGCCATCGTTTCCTTGGGCATCTGGAGCGCTGCGCCGCCATTTTCCATCTGGTCGATGCCACCGAGGACAATGTGGTGGCCAATTGGCGCGCGGTCCGGCGCGAGCTGGAGCGCTACGGCCACGGCCTCGCGGAGAAGCGCGAAATCATCGGCCTCAACAAGATCGACGCCCTGCCCGCGGCCGAGATCGCGAAGAAGCGCGCGGCCTTGAAGCGCGCCAGCAAGGGTGAGGTGCTGACCTTGTCGGGCGCCACCGGCCTCGGCGTGACCGAGGCGATGAACCGGCTGTTCGATATCGTTCGCGAGGCGCGCGACGGCGCCCCCGCCGACACGGCGGCGGCGGCGTCGTGATCGAAACGCTGGCGACGGCGCGCCGGCTCATCGTCAAGATCGGCTCGGCGTTGCTGGTCGAGGATAATGGCGAGATCAAGCGCGCCTGGCTCGACGCGCTGGCGGAGGATGTGGTGCGCTGTCGCCGGCGCGGCCAGCAGGTGCTGATCGTGTCGTCGGGCGCGATCGCGGCCGGGCGGCTGCAACTGGGCCTGGTCGGCCGCGCCCTGCGGCTCGAGGAAAAGCAGGCCGCCGCCGCCGCCGGCCAAATCCGCCTCGCCCATGCCTATCAGGAGGCGCTGGCAAAACATGGCGCCACCGTGGCACAGATTCTGCTGACGCCGGAGGACACCGAGGAGCGCCGCCGCCATCTCAATGCCCGGGCGACGCTGGAGACGTTGCTGGAGCTGGGCGCGGTGCCGGTGATCAACGAGAACGACACGGTCGCGACCTCGGAGATTCGCTTCGGCGACAATGACCGGCTGGCGGCGCGCGTGGCGCAGATGATCAGCGCCGATACGCTGGTGCTGCTTTCCGACATCGACGGACTTTATACCGGCGATCCGCGCACCGATTTTGCCGCGCGCCACATTCCGGAGGTGCGCGAGATCGATCCCGGCACCGAGGCGATGGCGGGCGCGGCGCCGGCCGGCTATTCCTCGGGCGGCATGGTGACGAAGCTGGTGGCGGCGCGGATCGCCATCGGCGCCGGCTGTCGCATGGTGATCGCCAAGGGCGAGCCGTTGCGACCCTTGCGCGATATCGAGAACGGCGCGCGCTGCACCTGGTTCCTGCCCTCGTCCGAGCCGCGCACCGCGCGCAAGCGCTGGATCGCGGGCATGCTGAATCCCGCCGGCTGCTTCACCGTGGATGACGGCGCGGCGGCGGCGCTGAAGCGTGGCACCAGTCTGCTGCCCGCCGGTGTCCTGACGGTCGCCGGCAGCTTCGAGCGCGGCGATCCCGTGCTGGTGCGCAATCGCGCCGGCGCCGAGATCGGTCGCGGCCTCAGCGCTTATTCCAGCGCCGACGCCATTGCCATCGCCGGCCATAAAAGCGGTGAAATCGAGGCCATCCTCGGCTACCGTGGCCGCGACGAGATGATCCATCGCGACGAGTTGGTGGTGACATGAGTACCATCGAGGCGACAAAACCCGATCTGGAAACCGCGATGCGCGCCGTTGGCGTGGCGGCGCGCGCGGCGGCATCGCTGATGGCGCGCGCCAAGCCGGCGCGCAAGACCGACGCGCTGCGCCGCGCGGCGGCGGCGATCCGCGCCGACGCGGCGGCGATCCTCGATGCCAACCGGCGCGACATGGCGGAGGCGGCCGACCTTTCCGGCGCGATGCGCGATCGGCTGATGCTGGACGAGAAGCGCGTCGAGGGCATCGCGCGCGGGCTGGACGATGTCGCCGCCCTGCCCGATCCGGTCGGTGCCGAGATGGGACGCTGGACGCGGCCCAACGGCCTCGACATCGCGCGGGTGCGGATTCCGCTGGGCGTGATCGGCATCATCTATGAGTCGCGACCGAACGTGACGGCGGACGCCGGCGGTCTGTGCCTGCGCGCCGGCAATGCCGCGATTCTGCGCGGCGGGTCGGAGAGTTTCCATTCCTCCCGCGCCATCGCCGCCGGCCTGCGGCGCGGGATCGCCGAGGCGGGCTTGCCGGAAGACGCGGTGCAATTGGTGCCGAGCCGCGACCGCGAGGCGGTCGGCATGATGCTGCGCATGGCCGATCTCATCGACATCATCGTGCCGCGCGGCGGCAAGGGTTTGATCGAGCGGGTTCAGCGCGAGGCGCGCATGCCGGTGATCGCGCATCTCGAAGGCAATTGCCACGTCTATATTCACACCGCCGCCGACCCGGCGAAGGCGCGACGGATCGTGATGAATGCCAAGATGCGCCGCACCGGCGTCTGCGGCGCCGCCGAGACGCTGCTGGTGGATCGCGCCATCGCCGCTCAGCAACTGCCGGCGATCCTCGCGGAGCTGCATCGCGCCGGCTGCGCCATTCGCGGCGACGAGACCGTGCGGGCACTCGACCCCGCCGCCACCGAAGCGACCGAAGCGGATTGGTTCACCGAATATCTCGACGCCATCCTCGCGGTGCGGGTGGTCGATGGACTCGACGCCGCGATCGCGCATGTCAATCGCTATGGCTCGCACCACACCGACGCGATCGTCACCGAGGATGCCGCCGCCGCCGAGACGTTCCTCAATCGCGTTGACAGCGCCATCGTGTTGCGCAACGCCTCCACCCAATTCGCCGATGGCGGCGAGTTTGGCATGGGGGCCGAGATCGGAATCGGCACCGGCCGGCTGCCGCCGCGCGGCCCGGTCGGCGCCGAACAGCTCACCAGCTATAAATATGTCGTGCGCGGCACCGGCCAGGTGCGCCCCTGAGCACGCGCCTGGGTTTTCTGGCACCGCGCCGGGTCGGCCTGCTGGGCGGCTCGTTCAATCCCGCCCATGAAGGCCACCGCCACATCAGCCTCGAAGCGCTGAAGCGGCTCGGCCTCGATGAGGTGTGGTGGCTGGTGGCGCCGCAAAATCCGCTGAAGCCGAGCGCCGGCATGGCGCCGCTCGCGGCCCGGCTTGCCGGCGCCCAGGCAATGGCGCGCTCGCCGCGCATCCGGGTGCTCGATCTCGAGACGCGGCTCGGCACGCGCTTCACCATCGACACGGTGACGGCGATGCAGCGGCTGGCGCCGCGCACGCGCTTCGTCTGGCTGATGGGCGCCGACAATCTGCGGCAAATCCGGCACTGGCGGCACTGGCGGCGGATTTTTCGCCGCCTGCCCATTGCCGTGCTGGACCGGCCGACCTATTCTCTCGGGGCTTTGAGCGATCTCGCCGCGCAATCCTTCGCCCGCTACCGCGTGTCGCCAGGAGCTGCGCGGCGCCTCGCCGATTATCGACCGCCCGCCTGGACTTTCCTGACAATCAAACACGATCATCATTCCGCCAGTGCCATCCGCCAAAAAAATTCCGGCCGCTAAGCCCGCTCCCAAGAAGCGGCGAGCCAAGATTGCGGCCCCGCCGATGCCCCCGCCGCTGCTCGCGGTGCTGGAGACGGCGCTTGCCGACGGCAAGGCCGAGGATGTGACGCGCATCGACCTCGCCGGAAAATCTGGCTTCGCCGATTACATGCTGATCGCGTCGGGCCGCTCGTCGCGCCAGGTCGCGGCGCTGGCCGACCGGGTGATGACCGCGCTGGGCGAGCGCGGCCACAAGCGCGTGCCGGTCGAAGGATTGACCGCGGGCGATTGGGTTCTGATCGACGCCGGCGACATCGTCGTGCATATCTTCCGCCCGGAAATCCGCGAGCGCTATAATCTCGAAAAGATGTGGGGCGCGGAATTCGACGGAACGGTGTGACGCATGGCGACACATATCAGCATCATCGCGGTGGGGAAAAAGGGCGCGGGGCCGCTCGCCGACCTTCAGCATCTCTATACCCCGCGCATCACCTGGCCGCTGACCATCCGCGAGGTGGAGGAAAAGCGCCCGTCACCCACCGCCGCCGAGCGGATTCAGCGCGAGGGCAACCTCTTGCTGCAGGCGGTGCCGAAGGGCGCCATCGTGGTGGCGCTCGACGGCAAGGGCACGGAATTTTCCAGCGAGGAATTCGCCCAGCGTTTTGCCAAATGGCGCGATACCGGCGTGGCCGAACTGATCTTCCTGATCGGGGGCGCCGACGGCCTCGCCGAGACTGTCCGCGCCAAGGCCAATTACGTCATGTCGCTGGGCGCGATGACCTGGCCGCATCTCCTCGCGCGCGGCATGCTTCTGGAACAGATTTACCGCGCGCAGACGATCCTCGCCGGCCACCCGTATCATCGGGAATGATCAGGACCGTGCGTCCCTCGACTGCGCCCTATGGGCGCGCTCGGGATGAGGCGCCTTTGTGCCAGACAAATTATTCCTCACCCTGAGCTGGCGCGAAGCGCCTGTCGAAGGGCGCACGATGCCCATGCAGGGTCAGATCGCGATCGCGCGGCTCTCGATCGTATAGCTGAAATCCGCGGCGTCGAAGCAATCGGCGCGCCCCGCCGCGGACTCGGCTTGCGGATACATCAGGAAGCCGAGAGCGGGTCCGGCCGACCCCGGCAGCGCCACATCATGCGCATCGTTATAGGCGATCCAATTGCCTTCCCAGGCGCCGAACAGGGTCTGGCGCGCCGCCGCGACCTTGGCATTGTCGATCGCCAAATGACCCGGCGGCTCTTCCAGCGCCACTTTGCGGACATCGGCGGGATCGACCGGGACCCAACCGAATTGCTCGAGCCAGATTTCGGCTCGGCAGTGCTGGGCCGTGGTGATCGGCTCGGCGTTGGCGCCGAGGCTCTTATAGCCGAAGCGCGAGGGCGCCACGCGGATGCCATAGAGATCGCGCGCCGGAAGGCCCGCCGCCCGCGCCAGCCCGACGAACAGCGCGTTGAGATCCGCGCATTTGCCGCCGAGATTGCCGGTGCGTAGCATGAAGGAAATATCGCCGATGCCGCAGCCGGGTACCTTAGGATCGCGATAAGTGTTGACGACGATCCAGTCGTAAATGCGTTGGGCCTTTTCGACATCGCGCGTCGCGCCGGCCACGATCTTGTCGGCGGTCGCCTTAACGATACCATCGGTCGGGATGAGCCGGGTCGCGGCGAGGTTGAGCGCCCGCTGCCCGGCGCTCAATGGCGCGGGCGCGCCGGGCCTGGTCAGATCGACCGCGCGGTCCCGCGTGGCGACGCGGCTGCGCACCTCGACCGTCGACGTCTCGGTGCCCGTCCCCCATTCCGCCATCAGGATTTTTACGCCATAGGGCGCGACACGATGCGCGGTCGCGGTGCCGCCCGCGATTTTCCAATCGTCGCCGAGCGGCTTGATCCAGTCGGTTGCCGCGATCGAGGGCAGCGGCACCCAGGCGCGCGTCGCGCCCCGCGCCTGCTTCGGCTCGATGCGGGTCACGATCTCATAGCCGCGCCATTTGTCCGGCGCCGGCGCGAAGGGTGCCGCGAACGCGCTTGCGGGAAGGAGGCTGGTTGCCGCCGCCGCGACGCCGGCCTTAAGAACATTCCGACGCTCCATCATCTTCTCCCTCAATTCGCCGTCACGGTAATGCGCGCCGGCCCCGGCGCGAAATGGCCGATCTCGCACGCGTAATCGAAGCCGCGCATCGACACAAGGTCAAGCACCGCTTCCGCCGCCTCCGGCGCGCAGGCGATCAGCAGGCCGCCACTGGTCTGCGGATCGCACAGAAGATCGCGTTGCCAATCCGCGATACCCTCGGCCAGCGCCACCTCATGACCATAGCTCGCCCAGTTGCGCTTCGCCGCTCCGGTGCCGACACCGGATTGGGCCAGGCGCCGCGCACCATCGAAAATCGGCAACCCAGCGAAGCCGAGCTCCAGCGACAGGCCGGCGCCTCGGCACATTTCCAGCCCGTGGCCCAGCAAGGCAAAGCCGGTGACATCGGTCGCCGCATGGACGCCCGCGATGCCGGGCAGTTCCGCGCCGACCGCATTGAGCTGCGTCGTCGAGGCCAGCATCTCATCGTACAGCGCGGCATCGAGTTCGCCGCGTTTCAGGGCCGCGCTGTAAATGCCGATGCCGAGGCGCTTCGTCAGGATCAGCGTGTCGCCCGCGCGCGCCGTCGAATTGCGCAGCACGCGCGCGGGATCGACCAGGCCGACCACCGCCAGCCCATAGATCGGCTCCGGCACGTCGATGGAATGGCCGCCCGCGACGGGAATGCCGGCCTCGGCGCAGATCGCGGCGCCCCCGGCCAGAATGTCCCGTGCAACCTCGACCGGCAGCTTGTCCGCCGGTATGCCGAGAATCGCCAGCGCCAGAATCGGGGTGCCGCCCATGGCATAGACATCCGACAGCGCGTTGGCGGCGGCGATGCGGCCAAACGCGACCGGATCATCGACGATCGGCAGGAAAAAATCCGTGGTGGCGACCACCGCCTGATGGCCGTTGACGCGATAGACGGCGGCATCGTCCGCGGTCTCGGTCCCGACCATCAGATTGCCGAAGGGTGCCGCGGCCGGCATCTCGGCAAGGATGCTGCTCAGCACCGAGGGCGCCAGCTTGCAGCCGCAGCCACCACCATGGGCCAGATCAGTCAGTCGAAAGGTCATCAAATTTCATCCCATGCGGCCTGGAAACATTGCCGGGCCGACTGTACCCTTGCCGGTGTGATAAATCATCGCGAAAGCAACGCCCTGCGCGCCTTGCCCTCGGTCGATGCGGTGCTGCGCGGCGCCGCCGGACAGCTTGCCGCCAACCATTATGGCCGCGCGCCGCTGGTCGCCGCCATTCGCGCCACGCTGGACGCGCTGCGCGCCGCGCCGCCGGAGACGATGCCCGATGCCGAGGGCGTGGCCCAGGCGGCGGCGGATCGTCTGGCGCGGGACGCGATCGTGCCGCCGCGCCCGGTCTTCAATCTCACGGGAACAATCCTCCACACCAATCTCGGCCGCGCGATCCTGGCGGAGGAGGCGATCGAGGCGGCGGTGCGGGCGATGCGTTATGCCGTCGCCCTCGAATTCGATCTCGATGGCGGGGCGCGCGGCGAACGCGACGATCATGTTCGCGATCTCCTGTGCGCGCTGACGGGCGCCGAGGATGCGACCATCGTCAACAACAACGCGGCGGCGGTGCTGCTGGTGCTCAACACCTTCGCGCTGGATCGCGATGCCATCGTGTCGCGCGGCGAATTGATCGAGATCGGCGGCGCCTTCCGCATGCCCGACATCATGGCACGCGCTGGGGCGCGCCTCGTCGAAGTCGGGACCACCAACCGCACCCATCACCGGGATTATGCCGCCGCCATCGGCCCAGCGACCGGCATGGTGCTGAAGGTTCACACCTCCAACTATCGCGTCGAGGGCTTCACCGCCGCGGTTCCCTCCTCCCAACTCGCGGCGCTGGCGCATGAGCGCGGGGTCTTGCTGGCAAACGATCTCGGCTCCGGTACGCTGATCGATCTCGCGCGCTGGGGCCTGCCGCATGAGCCGACCGTCGCCGAGGCGGTGGCGGACGGCGCCGACCTGGTGACGTTCTCCGGCGACAAATTGCTCGGCGGGCCGCAAGCCGGCTTCATCGTCGGCCGGCGCGAGGCCATCGCGCGGATCAACCGCAACCCGATGAAGCGCGCGCTGCGCGTCGATAAAATCCGGCTCGCCACCGTCGCCGCGACGCTGCGGCTTTATCGCGATCCCGACCGCCTCGCCGCGCGGCTGCCGACGCTGCGCCATCTGGCGCGCCCCGCCGCCGATATCGACGTCGCCGCCCGGCGGCTGGCGCCCGCAGTGGCGACCGCGCTGGGCGATGGGTTCACGGTCGCGATCGCCCCCTGCCACAGTCAGATCGGGTCGGGCGCGTTGCCGGTCGAGACCATCGCCAGCGTCGCCGTGTCGATCCGCGCGCCCCGCGACCTCGATGGTCTAACGGCGGCGTTGCGCGCCCTACCGATCCCGGTGATTGGCCGCATCGAGCGCGGGGCGCTGCTGCTCGATCTGCGCTGTCTCGACGACGAGGCCGGGTTCGTCGCCAATCTCGCCGCGCTCGCGCCGCTGCGATGATCGTCGGCACCGCCGGCCATGTCGATCACGGCAAGAGCGCGCTGATACGCGCGCTGACCGGAGTCGATACCGACCGGCTGGCCGAGGAAAAGCGGCGCGGCATTTCGATCGAACTGGGCTTCGCCTATCTGCCGACCGGCGACCGCGCCGCGATCGGCTTTGTCGACGTGCCGGGGCACGAGAATTTCATCCACCACATGTTGGCCGGCGCGACCGGCATCGATTTCGTGTTGCTGGTGGTCGCGGCGGATGACGGGGTGATGCCGCAGACCGCCGAGCATCTCGCCATCCTCGATCTGCTCGGCCTGGCGCGCGGGCTGGTGGCGCTGACCAAGACCGACCGCGTCGCCGCGCCGCGCCGCGCCGCGGTGGCGCACGACATCGCCCGATTGCTGGCGCCGACCGGGCTGGCGGGCGCGCCGATCATCGAGGTCTCGGCGGTCACCGGCGAGGGCATCGCAGAGGTGCGGGCGCGGCTGGTCGCGGCGTCGCGGACCCTGCCGGCGCGCGAAGTCGGCGGCTTATTCCGGCTCGCGGTCGATCGCTGTTTCACGCTGCGCGGCGTCGGCACCCTGGTCACGGGCACGGTGCTGTCGGGCACGGTCGCGGCCGGCGATCATGTGACGATCAGCCCGCCGGGCCTCGCCGCGCGGGTGCGGTCGATCCACGCGCAAAATCAACCCGCCGCGCGGGGCGAGGCGGGTCAGCGTTGCGCGCTCAATCTCGCCGGCGAGGGCGTCACCAAGGCGGCCATCGCGCGCGGCGACATGGTGGGGGCGCCGGCGCTGCACGCTCCCACTCAGCGCATTGACGCGCGGATGCGCGTCCTGGCGTCGGAGGCGAAGCCGCTCGCCCTGTGGTTGCCCGCGCGGCTCCATCATGGCGCCAGCGAAGTCGGGGCACGGGTGGTGCCGCTCGACCCGACACCGCTGGCGCCCGGCGGCGAGGGCTGGGTCCAGCTCGTGCTCGACCGGCCGATCGCCGCCGCATCCGGCGACCGCTTCGTGCTGCGGGGCACCTCGGCGCGGCGCACGATCGGCGGCGGCCGCTTCATCGACCTGCGGCCGCCGTCACGCCGGCGCCGCACGCCGGAGCGCCTCAAACAATTAGCGGCAATGGCGGCGCGCGAGCCAAGCGATTCCGTCGCCGCTCTCCTGGACCTGCCGCCTTACTATCTCGATTTAACCGCATTCCTGCGCGATCGCGCCTTGGCCGCCGCGCCGGCGGCGCAGCCGGAAACCATTCACCTTCCCGTCGGCGGTGCCGTCTTCGTCCTGTCGGGCGCCACATGGGCGAGGCTACAAAAATCGCTGGCCGCCGTGTTGGCCTCGTTCCACTCCAGCCAGCCCGCCGCGCGGGGGGAGACCCCGGACCGGCTTCGCCGCGCCGCCGAGCCGCGCCTGCCGCCCGCGCTATTCGCGGCGGCGCTGGATGAGCTGGCGCGGCAGCGAACCATCACGATGGAGGCCGGGCTGGTGCGCCTGCCCGACCATGCGTCGCGGTTCGCGCCGGCGCAGGAGGCGCTGTGGCAAAAAATCCGGCCGCTGCTGGCCGAGGCGGCACGATTCGATCCGCCACGGCTCGGCGAACTCGTCGCGCGGGTGGGGATGCAAGATCGCGACACGCGTCTCTTGCTGAAACGCGCCGCCGGCCTCGGCTTAATCGAGGAGGTGGCGCCCGGCCATTTTTTCCTGCGCGCCGCAATCGCCGAAATCGCCGGCATTGTCGGCGCCCTGGCGGACACCGCGCCCGATGGTCAATTCGGCGCGGCGCAATTGCGCGACCGTATCGGCACCGGGCGAAAAGCGGCGATCGAGTTGCTGGAGTATCTCGATCGCCGCGGCATCACGATGCGCCGGGGCGATCTGCGGCGCATCGATGCCCGAAAGCTGGACCTGTTGCGCTGATGCCTTACCGGCAGACGCGCCGGCGATGATGCGACCAGTGACCGCGAACGACGCGGCCGTTGGGCCGGACATGGCGCGGAATCCATACCCGGCGCCATACGCACGCCGCCGGCGTGATGACGTGCGCGGTGCCGGCTTCAACCGTGGCGGCCCCCATGGCCGCCGCGTTTCCGGTCAGCGAAAAGGCGCCGATGCCGATCGCGGCAACGGCGGCAAGCACGGTGAGTTTCATCTGACTATCTCCCTGGCGATGCAGAACCGGGCGCCCATGGTGTTCGACGGTCGCCACGCCAGGACATGGCGCGTCGCCCAGTCCATGATCGCGGCCAGATACAGCAACCCGCGCTGAACCGGAATGTAGCTGATGTCGGCGCACCAGACATGATCGGGGCGGTTCACCGCCACATCCCGGAGCGGATAGGGATAGACCCGGTGCGCCGGGGGCGGCTCGCTGGTTCTTGGCGCCTGGCGGATAGCCTCCAGGCGCATCAGGCGCCGAACCCGGTGACGCCCGGCCGAGACATCCTCCCCGTCGCAACTGGCGCATCATTTGGCGGCTGCCGTAGAGGGGGCGGCGCGGAAACGGTTCGTCGATGCGCCGCATCAGCGCCAAGTTCTCCGGACTCTCTCCTCGGGCGCGTAATAGAACGAGGACCGGCTGGCCGAAAAAAGCCGGCATTGGCGGCTCAAGCTCAAGCCGGGATCGGTCGAGCGCGATCATCGCCTTGTGCTCCCCCGGCTCATCGCTTGAGCCCTCCGGCCAAAAAATCCCGTTCCACCGTCAACTGGCCGATCTTGGCGTGGAGATCGCGAACCTCGGTTTCGTTATCCTGGCGCTCGTGATCCGCGCCGTTCGAAAACAATTCCGAAAGACCATCAATCACCTCGCCCTTCCACGTGCTCACCCGGTTCGGATGAACCTTGTATTGTGACGCGACCTCTTGGACCGTCTTGTCTCGCGCAATGCCTCAAGGGCCACACGGGCCTTGAGCTCACGGGTAAACCGACGTCTCGTAATCTTCTCGTATTCCTCCGTTACCCGGCGGAATACACCTTGGCGCCCTGTCTCAGAAACCGGAGCCACCTCTATACCGTGTTGGGGCTACAACATCGAATTGCCGTGCTGGCCAGCCAGGTCACACATTTGAGAAATCAGGTCAAGGGCGTCCAGACGCCGAACGAGGCTGTGCTCAACTCTTACAAAGAACAGTTGAAGCGCCTTTATGCCACGGGCCGTCTGCCGATACTCGGATATGCATTGCACACCGAAATTTTGTCGCAGCCCATTTGGCACGACCAATGGATGCCAAAAAGTGTTCGACTTAAGTTTCGCGCCTACCGAACGCTCAAACAGGTAGTTCTCCGCGGCATCATTCACCCTGCTATGCCCGACATCGAACGACACTTTACTTTGACCATGCCGAACCAAACGGCCGAATTTGTGATAACCGCAAAGGGTACGTTCGAATTAGCTGCCGCTCTCAACGTGGATCAGGGAGCGGACTTCGTCTTTGGGATAGATTGTGACTGCGACTTCGTTCCCGCGGAGCTGAATTTAAACGCCGACCGACGGCACCTAGCCTATCGGCTCGAAACCATTACGTTCAACGGCGATTGACGGTTGACCTGCTCTCCGATTTTTGGACAGGCATTGGCTGGAAAATTCCAATTTACCCACCCTGCTCGGGCGGAGGGATTTTCCATGAAGAAGTCGCGATTCAGCGAGCAGCAGATCGCGTTCATCCTGCGGCCGGGTCCGCGCTCTTGACGGCGCCGGGTCGCTGCCTTAGAAACCCGCCTTCGCGGACAAGGGTCGGACTATGTCCGCCTTCGCGGACAAGGATCGGATTATGTCGAGACGGTGCAGCATCACGGGCAAGAGCCCTTTGGTCGGCCATTCGGTCAGCCACGCCAATAACAAGACCAAGCGGCGGTTCCTGCCCAATCTTCAGGTCATTTCGGTGCTGTCCGATGCCTTGCGTGGCCCGGTGCGGCTGCGGCTATCGACCAACGCCATCCGCACCATCGAGCATAATGGCGGGATCGACGCCTATCTGATCAGCGTGCCCGACGTGCGGCTGCCCACCGAGGCGCGGCAGCTGAAGCGCCGGATCGTCGCCGCCAAGCGCAAGGCCGACGCCGCCTGACGATCAAGGGCGGCGGGCGAGGGCGGCGGGCGGCTAGCCCTCCGCGCCCCTATTTCTCCGCCTGAAGCTTCTCCGCCAGCGCCGGCAGCGAGCGCAGATCATAGCCGTTGCGAGCGGCATCGGCCACGATGGCGAGTGGCGATTCATTGTCGAACATGATTTTCGACAAGCCCCACAGCAGATAGCACCGGGTACCGCTGCGGCAATGGGCCAGGACCGGCTGCGTCGCGCGCGACAGCGCATGATGGAACGCCGTCACGTCGCCCTTGGTGATCGCCGAGGTCGTCACCGGCTGATAGACATAGGCAATGCCCTGCTTCGCCGCTTCCGCCTGGGCGGCATCGGCCGAGTACTGGCCCGGCTCTTCATTGTCCGGCCGATTATTGATGATGGTCTCGAAACCCTGCTGCTTCAGGGCGGCGATATCCGAGGGCGCGATCTGGCCCGCGACGCTGAGCTGATCGTTGATGCGAACGGGTCCCTGCATCGGGCAATACTCCGTTAGAGGCGGAAGGGCGTTCTAGCACCCGAGGCGCGGCACCGCCAGCCTGGGGGCATCGATTTTCCCTCCAACAGCCGAACATTGAAATCGTTCCGCCCCATTAGATAAAACCGGCAATCGCCCGGAAATCTCCCAGAATCTCATCGTTGCCACGATAGTTTGGGACCTGTCGGCTACTGGGAATGGTTGACAGGGTGACATCACTCGCTACCCGGCGAGTGACACCCGTTTTCAGCGCCGTGAGGTTCAGCCGTGGCAATGACCAAGCGCGAAGATGATTCCCCGCACCCCATCGACGTCTATGTCGGTGGCCGGATGCGCCTGCGCCGAATTCAACTCGGGTTGAGTCAGGGCGCGCTGGCCAGCAAGATCGGGGTGTCGTTTCAGGCGGTTCAGAAATACGAATCTGGGGATATTCGCATCTCCGCCAGCCGTCTCTACGACGTCGCCCAGGCCCTCGCCGTCTCGCCGGGCTTTTTCTTCGAGGGCTATCCCGACGGCCTAGTGGCCGCCAACCTCGCCCATGATTTCCAATCCACGGCGGATGGCGATATCGCGGAGACCTTCGACCGGCGCGAGGTCATGTCCTTGATCCGGGGTTTTTACGGCATTCGCGACAAGCAGATCCAGGCCGATATCCTGCGGCTGATTTCCAAGCTTGGTCATCGCGAGCTCGAAGGTGTAAAAGCAACGGGCGATGCCGCCTAAGAAGAACCCGCTTAACCTCAATCCCCTGCAATTGAAAACGCTGACGCTGTTTCAGGCGCTGGCGAAACTGCCCGACCACGCCAAGACCGGCGACGAGCCGGGCACGGTGCGGATCGGCAATCTGCCGCACCCGCATGGCGACCATTTCCATCTCGGCGGCGCGGCGGTGGCGGCGCGCGACGCCAGCGGCCTCGCCAATCCGGCGGTGTGGGTGGCGCTGGAGCGCAAGGGCCTCATTCGCTCCGCCTTTCCCTATGAGGCGCTGCTCACGGCGGACGGGCTGGGCTACGAGACCGGGCTCGGCGGCAGCCTGCTGCACGGCGCGAATCACTGAGGATGGCCGCCATGGCGCGATGGGTCGCGGTGCTCGCCGCCGTAGGGCTGATGCTCGCGATGGTTCCCGCCAGGGCAGAGACGTCGCCGGTTCCACCCGCAACGATCTCAGCCGGCCAGCTCAATGCATTGGTCGCGCCGGTCGCGCTCTATCCCGATCCGCTGTTGACGCCGCTGTTGATGGCGGCGAGCTATCCCGCCGAAATCGCCGAGGCGGCGGCGTGGCTGAATTCCGAGACGAACGCCCGGTTGCGTGGCGATGCGCTGGTTGCGGCGCTGCTGCCCCGGCCCTGGGCGCCCAGCGTCAAGGCGCTGGTGCCGTTTCCCGAGACGCTGACGATGCTGGCGACGCGGCCGGAATGGACCGGCGCGCTTGGCAAGGCGTTTGCCGCCGACCCGGCGGCGGTGTTGACGGCGGTGCAGACGCTGCGCCATCGCGCCGCGGCATCCGGCAAGCTCACATCGTCGCCGCGCCTCGACGTGCGGGTCGTGGGCGCCGCGCTGGCGATCATGCCCGCCGATCCCTCGATGATCTATATCCCGGTCTATAATCCGGCGCTGGTCTACGGCGCCTGGGCCGATCCCAATTTCCCGCCCAAATTCATCGAGCCGCCGCCTGGCTTCCGCGTCAGCGGCGCCGATCTTGAGACCGGCATCGGGTTCAGCGTCGGCTTCGGCGTGATCGCGCCGCTATCGGGCTGGGCCCACCCGGACTGGGCGGCGGGCACGGTGACGATCGACACCGCCGCCTATAACCGCATCAACCGATATGGGCCGCATGTCAGCGCCACCCTGTGGCATCACGAGCCGCATCCGACCGGCTATTTCCACATCGCGCAACAGCCGGCGCCGCCACCGCCAGTAGCAAAGCACCCGGCGAAGCTGGCGGCGAAGGAAAGGCATCATGTCGCCCGCCACGGTCATGAGAAATCGCGCCATGCCGCCAAGTCGCATGCGCGGGGCCATCGCGCCGCGTCGTCGCCGCATCGCGGCGAGCGCGTCCATCTCGCCGCCGATCGGCATAACGACAAGCATCGCCGCTAGAGGGAGACGACCAATGGTCCGAGCGCCGGCACTGGAATTCGTGTTCGAGGCGCGGGTCACGATCGCGCCGACCGTCGATATGGGCGAGACGCCGCGCGGCCGCCAGCGCATGATCCCGATCACCGGCGGCGTGGTCGAGGGGCCGAATTTTCGCGGCACGGTGCTGGCCGGCGGCGCCGATTGGCAGATCCTGCGCCCCGACGGCGCCACCGAGCTCACCGCGCAATATGTCATCCGCGCCGAGGACGGGACCCAGATCGCGGTCATCAACCGCGCCTTGCGCCATGCGCCGCCCGAGATCAATGCGCGCCTCCTCGCGAACGAGAAGGTCGATCCGGACCTCGTTTATTTCCGCGGCAGCCCGACTTTCGCCAGCGCCGCGCCGACGCATGACTGGCTCAATCGCAGTGTGTTTATCTGCACCGGCGAACGCTGGCCCGACGGCGTGCTGCTGCATTTTTTCCGGGTACTGTAAGGCTGCTAGACCATTTTTCGGTTGGATTGACTCGGTGCGTCTCGAAGCACGCACCGGGGCAATCCAACCGAAATTCGCGCTATAGGCTTGCTGTCCGCTGCGTCAGGTCATGGTCCATCAGCGGCAGGCTGCGGATGCGCTTGCCGGTCACCGCGAAGATCGCGTTGGCGACGGCGGGCGCGATCGGCGCGGTGCCGGGCTCGCCGATGCCGCCCCATTTCTTGCCGCCGGTCGAGGCAAGATGCACCTCGATCTTCGGCGCCTGGGCGAGGCGCACCATCTGATAGCTGTCGAAATTGCCCTGCTCGATGGCGCCGTTCTTCACCGTGATCTTGCCGTAGAGCGCGGCGGTGAGGCCGAAGATGGTGCCGCCCTCCAATTGCTCGGCGATGGTCAGGGGATTGACCGGATGGCCACAATCGACCGCATAGACGACGCGCTCGACCTTGAGTTCGCCCTTGGCGTTGATGTCGATCTCCGCCACCGTGCCGACCACGCTGCCGAAACATTCGACCATGCCGATGCCGCGGCCCTTGCCGGCCGGCAAGGGCGTGCCCCAATTGCCGTGCTCGACCAGCGTGTCGAGCACCTTCATCCAATCGGCGCGGTGCCCGAGCAGCGAGCGGCGGAACGCGACCGGGTCCTTACCCGCCGCATGCGCCAGCTCATCCATGAAGCTCTCGATGAAAAACGCATTCTGCGAGGCGCCGACCGAGCGCCAGAAGCTGACCGGGATATGGGTGTTCTTGAGGATGCACTCGATGCGCTGATTGGCGATGTCGTAGGGGTTGTTGGCGAGGCCGTCGACCGCCATCGGCTCGACGCCGCTCTCGACCTTGCTCATGCCATTGGAGCGCAACAGCGAACCGACCGCGGTCCTGATGGTCAGGCCGACCGGCCGGCCCTTGGCATCGAGCCCAGCCTCGAAGCGGATCGCCGCCTGCGGGCGATAGCGGTCGTGCCGCATATCCTCTTCCCGCGACCAGATCAGCTTGACTGGCTTGCCGACCGCCTTCGACACGAAGGCCGCCTGCATGCCTTCATCGACGCCGCCGCGCCGGCCGAAACCGCCGCCCAGAAAGGCATTGTGGATATAGACCTGCTCCGGCTTCATCCGCATGATGCCGGCCAATGCCTTCAGCGTGATGTTCGCCATCTGGGTCCCGACCCAGACATCGAGCCGGTCCGGCTGCCAATGCGCGGTGGCGTTCAGCGGCTCCATCGTCGCGTGCGCGAGATAGGGCACCTCGTACTGTGCCGTCAGCTTGGTGGCGGCGCCGGCGATCGCCTGGGCGGCATCGCCATTGGTGCGCGCTACGGCGCCGGGGCTGTTGAGCGCGTCGCGATATTCCTGATTGAACTGGGCGCTATCGGTTGAACCGGCGGCGCCGGTTTCCCATTCGGGCTGGAGTTTCGCCAGCGCCTGTTTGGCGCGCCAGTAACTGTCGGCGACCACCGCGACCGCGTTCGGCAGCTTCACCACCTTGATGATGCCACGCGCGCCCTGGATCGGGCTTTCATCGACGCTTTTAAGCGTCCCGGTCGGCACCGGACACGCCGCGATCGCCGCATAGACCATGCCGGGCAGGCGCGTATCGATGCCATACTGCGCGCTGCCGTTGATCTTCAGCGGCACGTCGAGGCGCGGCATCGCCTTGCCGATGAGCTTGTATTGCTCCGGCGGCTTGATCGCCGGGTCCTCGTTCAGCTTGATCTTGGCGGCATCGCCGACCAGCTCGCCGAAGCGGGCGGTCTTGCCCGACGGTTTGTGGGTGATCACGCTGTTCGCCGCCGTGCATTCGCCCGCCGGCACGCTCCACCGCGCCGCCGCCGCCTGAATCAGCCGCTCGCGCGCATTGGCGCCGATTTTCTGCATCAGGCCGTGCGATTGGCGCACCGTCTGGCTGCCGACCGAGGCCTGATTGCCATAGACATTGTTTTCGCGGACGCTGCGATTGGGCGAGGCATACTCGGTCTTGACCTTCGACCAGTCGCATTCGAGTTCCTCGGCGACGCACATCAGCAGCGCGGTCATGCTGCCCTGGCCCATCTCCGACCGCTGATAGCGGATCAGCACGCTGTCGTCCGGCTCGATCGCGATCCACGCATCGAGTTCGTTGGGCACCGGCGCGTCGTGGTCCCAGGGCTGTGGCGCCACCGGCAGCGCCTCGGCCAAATGGGGCAGAGCGCCGATGCCGATGGCGAGGCCGCCCGAGGCGGTCAGGCTGGTGACGATGAAGTCGCGGCGGGAAAGTGGGGAGAGATCGCGGTTTCCGTCCATGATTTTGCTCCCCTCAGGCTTTCATCAGGTCGGCGGCGCGATGAATGCCGGCGCGCAGCCGTTCATAGGTGCCGCACCGGCAGATATTGGTGATGCTGGCGTCGATCTCGGCATCGGTCGGATGCGGGTTGCTTTTGAGGAAGGTGGCCACCGCCATGATCTGGCCGGACTGACAGTAGCCGCATTGCGGCACGTCATGCTCCAACCACGCCTTCTGCACCGGGTGCGAGCTGTCGGGCGACAGCCCCTCGATGGTGACGACCGTCGCGCCCTCGACGCCGCCGACCGGCACCGAGCAGGAGCGCATGGCGCGGCCGTCGATCTCGACCGTGCAGGCGCCGCATTGCGCCACGCCGCAGCCGAATTTCGTCCCGGTCAGGCCGATTTCGTCGCGCAGGACCCACAAAAGCGGGGTCTCCGGCTCGATATCGAGCTGATGGGATTTGCCGTTGATGGTAAGAGAGATCATGGCGCTGCTCCGATAAGCGGAATCATTGTGGGAAAATCTAGCACCATGGCAGCGCCGTTAATAGCGCGCTCGGGCATGGCGGCAGGGCGATCGCATATCAGATTTGAGCGATGAGGTTTGCGAGGAATTTGTTGCTCCAGCCGGCTCGCTTGATTTTGCGGCGGTTTGAGATTTTGGACTTTTGAGCGTTGAGGATGTTGAGCGCCATGTGGCGCAGGACGG
>DATCDN010000059.1:0-10359 GCA_036510675.1 Allostellaceae bacterium | reverse complement strand
GGGTCAGAGTTGCGTGTTGCAACCCAACACTACTCGGGATCGCCGCGGTGGCCGCTAACCGGCCCGCCTGCGCCAGACTCGTGGCGGTCGCTCCGGCGGGCCGGTCAGCGGCCTCCTACACCACCACCAGGGACACGACCGAAATCGAGGTTTTTCAGATGTTCAAACTCGCTCAAAGACGGCTGTTCTGGTGGCCGGTCAATGTCGTGATGCCCGACCCCGCGCAGGCCGGGAAGACCATCACCGAGACGTTCGAGATGCAATTCGAGGCGCTGTCGCTCGACCAAGCCAACGAGCTGCAGAACGAGATCGAGCAGATCGGCGATCGCGCGGAGCTGCGCGCAAGGCAATTCGATTTCCTCAAGCGCGTCTGTGTCGGCTGGCGAGACATCGTCGATGGCGACGGAAAGACGGTGCCGTTTTCGCCGGAGGCGCTCCATGCCGCGATCCAGTTCTCCTGGTATCGGGACGCCGTCATGCGTGCCTATCAGAAGGCGATCGGCACGGACGAGGCGCGCGCGGGAAACTGAGAGAGGCGGCCCGTCGGTGGGCGCTCGCCTGGACCGGGCGAGACGATCCGCGACAGGCCGCCAGGATCGACGACGATATCCGGGCGCAATTCGCTTCGCTCGGCCTCGCTGTCTCGGAAGACGAAGCGCCCGCCGATGATTTCGCGGTGTGGGCGGAGAATTGGGACACGGTGATGCTGTTCATGGGATGCGGCACGCAATGGCGGGGGATCGTGGCGGGAAGCGCCTTCATCTGGCGCGGCCTCGACTATTCCGGCGCTGACGTGGTGTTGAACAAATTGCTCCCGTCAGGCGCCGATGGCGCGGCCGTGTTTCGCGACCTTCAGACCATGGAGATCGCGGCGCTAGGTCAGCTCAATGACGGTGCCGCGTGACCCTGCGGTATTCGCTGATCCTCGACGCCGATCCGACGGACCTTCAGCAGGGCGCCGTCAAAGCCGCGACTGCGATCGACCAGATCGACGCGTCGGTCAAACAGGTCACGGCCGACGCGCCGGCGGCATCCACGGCCCTCATGACCATTCCTGGCGCCGCCGATGCCTCGACAACCGCGCTGGCGCGCGCCACGGGCGCGGTGACCCAGCACACGGCGGCGGTCAATCTCAATCGGCTCCAGCTATTGGAAGCGACGCATATCGGCCGCGAATGGATCACGATGTTGATCGCCGGCCAGGACCCGCTGACCGCCATGGCGGTCGAGACCGGCCGCATCAGCACCTTTTTTTCGGTTGGGGAAGGCGGCTTTACCGGGACCTTAAAGTCGGCCGGCGGTGCGATCGCCGGTCTCTTCACACCAGTCGTCGCCATTACCAGCGCCTTCGCTGCCATGGCCGTCGGCGCCGGCGTCGCCGCCTATAGCTGGCAAAAGCACGAAGACGACCTCAAGCAATCGATCCATGGGGTTGGGCGTGCTACCGGCCTCACGCTCGGTCAACTCAATGACATGGCCGATGCGGCATCGCGGCGAAACAATATCCCTCTTGGGAGCGCCATCGATCTGACCGCCGGATTTGCGAACCAAGGGATCGCGCCCCAGATCATCAGCTCGCTCACCGATGTCAGCAAACGCTATGCGACGGCGACGCGCCAAGGCATCGGCGACGTGGGCCAGGACCTCGCGCAGATGTTCGCCGAGCCGACCAAGGGCGCCGACGATTTGCAAAAGAAGCTCGGACCGCTCGACGCGGCGACATTGCAACTGGTCAGCACCATGGCGCGCGAGGGCGATGTGCTCGGTGCGCAGCAGGTGCTGCTTCGCGGCTTGCAAACCGAGCTGCAAAACACCGCCGACAAGACCGATTGGTTCACCCGTCGCTGGCACAATGTGGAAGATATCTGGGACCGGTCCGGCCGCGTGATTTCAAGCGCCGTTGCGCCGTCGCTCGACCAAAAGATTGCAGCGGCGCAACAACAACTCGCTGCATTCACGCAGCAATCTCAAATAAATCAGCAATCCGGGCAGTGGATGTTGGGCCGAAAGCCTGGAGCCAAATCAGAACCGGATCAGCTACAGCAAAATATTTCCGATCAGATCATCCAGCTCGCGCAACTGCAAACGCAGAAGCAGCAGGAGGAACAGAAGGCGAAGGCGCAGGCGACGGCAGCGGCGGCGGCCAATGCGTCCAAGCTGATCCAGTCGATCACGCTTGGCGCCGTGCCTGATATCGCGACGGTGCGGGATCTCGATACGAAAATAGAGGGCCAGCGGAAAGCATTGGCGACACCCGGCGGGCTCGCGGGGTCCACCGTCTCGACCCAACAAGCCACGCAGGCCCTGGATGCCCTGACCGGCGCGCGTGCGAATTTCATAACCACGGACGCGCGCGCTCGCGCCGAAGAAGATTTGGCCATCCGCTCGATCAATGCGCGGACCGTGGCAGAGCACGCCGCGATCGCGGCCGAGCGCGAGCGCGTCTCGCTATCGTCGGGACAGGCCGTCAGCTCGGCCGAGGCCATCAAACGCGAGGCAGCGGCGGCGGCGGCGGTCATCGCCCAAGCCAACCGGGGGGCGACCGATCGGTTGCGCGGGGCCAATGACAACAATACCAATGCGCTGCTGTTGCCCTATCAGCGCCAGCAGTCTGAAATCGCGCAGAAATACCGCGATACCCTCCACAACGATACCGGCGCGCCCGATGCCCTGGCCAAGGACAAGGCCGCGATGCAGGCCGAGATCGACGCGCTGAATAAAACGTCGATCGAAGGTCCTTTGCGGCAGTCGACGCAATCGCTGAAAGAGCAGGCGTCTGCGCTGCACATCCAGGCTGACACGTTCGGCCAGAGCACGGAACAGATCGCCGCCGCGACAAAGGCGCAGGAACTGATCAACGGCTACAACCAGGCCGGCATTCCGATCAGCGATGCGCTGCGCGAGAGCATCGAGGCAGTCGCCGGCGCCTACGGCAAGATGGCCGGCGCGTCGGAGGATCTACAGCGCCGCCAAAAGGAGGTGTCCGATGCGATGGACGCGGTGCGTGGCACATTCCATGACGCCACCAGCGACTTCATCTCCGATCTGCGCCAGAGCGGCGATGCCGGCAAGGCACTGTCGAACCTCTTGGGCAAGACGGCCGATCGCGCGACCGATGCCGTGCTTTCTAACGTCTCGGACCAGCTATTCGGTAAATCGGGCAGCACCGGTCAGGGCGCGGTCGGCGGCTCGCTGACGTCCTGGTTCAGCGATCTCTTCGGCGCGAAATCGACGAAGACGCCGACGATACCGGGCCTCGGTGGTGCCGGCGCGATCGCGACCGCCACGATCTCGGCCGGCACCGTCATCGTCAACGGCACCATCGCCGGCGGGAGTGGCATTTCGATCCCCGGCGCGGCTGCCGGCACCGGCGTCACTTCGGTATCGCTTCAGCCCGCCGGCTATTCGGACCTGGTGAACGCCGCGTCGAGCAAATATGGCGTCAATTCCAATCTCGACATGGCCGTCCTCAATCAGGAAAGCCGAGGCGATCCAACTCTCGTGTCGAAGGCCGGCGCACAAGGGTTGATGCAGCTCATGCCCGGCACCGCGCGGGATCTGGGCGTGACCAGTCCCTTCGACCCGGCGCAGAACATCGGCGGCGGGACGCAATATCTGTCGCAGATGCTGGGTCGCTATAACGGCGACGTGACGCGGTCTTTGGTCGGCTACAATTGGGGGCCGGGGAACGCCGATCAATGGAACGGCAACATGGCCGCGCTGCCGGGCCAGACCCAAGACTATGTCAAGAATATCGCTAAATCACTTGGCACCACGACCGACCATCTGAACGATTTCAATGCGAGCGTCGTCGGGACTGGAAGCTCTCTCGGCAGTCTTGCCGGCGGCTTCGATGATTTCGGGAATCTGCCGATCAAGGCATCGGGAGCGGGCGGCGGCGGCATCAGCGCGTTGCTGGGCCTCGGCGCCAAATTCGTGGGCAGTCTCTTCACCCCGTCGCAGGGCGGGCAAGCCTTCAGCGCGGCGGCGGCGAATGACTTGCCCCTGACGCCGCTAAGCTCGGGCGGCTTCACGGGATTTGGCAGCGACGACACGGCCGCCGGTGTCGTGCACGCGAATGAATATGTCTTCTCGGCGCCGGCGACGCGGCGGCTCGGCGTGCCATTTCTGGAGGCATTGCGTCGCGGGGCGAAGGGGTATGCGGGCGGCGGCCTGGTCGGTCCCGGCAGCGTCGTCAACGTGGTGCCGATCTATCCACGCTCGATGACGCAGGGCGCCGCGACCAGCAGTCCGCCGCAAATTGTCGTGCAGCCTGTCGTCTACAACAACATGGCCGGCGCGAAGGTGACCACCGGCTCCGAGGATGATGGAAAGGGGCGGCCGCCGCCCGACCATCATGATTGAGGAGGCCGTGGGCCGCGCGATCTCGCGGCCTGGCTCCGCGACCAATACGGCGATCCAAACGAGTTTTGGTCTGAGGCCGGCTCTCAGGCGCCGATGACAGTACCCCTTTGGCCATTCGAATTGCCGCGCCCGCGCCGCGATTCCTATCAGCACCAGATCGGAGACGGCCGGCTGAAAAGCCAGCCCGATGCGGGACCGTCGCATCTGCGCCGGCGATCCTCGACACCGGCGGCCGTCACCATGGCGATCGACGTCTCCCGCGACCAGCGCGCGCGCTTTGAGCGCTTCTGGCGGGAAGATACTGCCGATGCATCGCTGCCATTCTTCATACCCGATGCGAGCACTGACGGAGTGTGACTGCTGGATGGAGAGGGCAATTCCATCGTCACGCAGGACGGAATTCCGATCACGATAGCGTCGTCCTGGCTCGCGATATTCGCCGCCGACCAGGCACCGACGATGACCGTCACCGGCATCACCTGGCGCATCTCATTCGCCGTGCTGGTGTTTCCATGAGACGAGTCTCGCTCAATCAGCGTCTTTCGTTCGACGCCGCGGCCTCCGACGAAGTCGAGATTTGCCTGATCAAGATTTCGCACCCGTCACTCGACGCGCCGATCCGCCTGTCGACCGACGCCACCCAACGGCTGTCGATCGAACCCCTCGCCTACGGGACGCAATCGACCTGGAACAGTGACGGCGGCGCCGTCGCCGATTATTCGTTCCTTCTCATGTCGGCGATGTGCCGGACGATCAGGATACGGCGCCGGCCGGCGCCAGCATAGTGCTCGATGCCGTGGATCAAGACATGGCGACGCCGCTGCGCGCCACGATCGAGCGCGCCACGGTCGATATGGCGATCGTGCTCGCATCGTCACCCTCGACAGTTGAGGCCGAATGGCTTGGCCTCAAGCTCATGTCGGCCGAGGGCGATTCCGGGTCGATTACCCTCACCATTTCCCGCGAATTCCTCACGACCGAGCCGGCCTGCGTGGTGCGGATGACGCGGAACACCACACCGGGATTGTTCCGACGAGCGGCGCCCATTGGAGCACCCGCTATGTGGGCATTCCGTGGCTCGACAAAGGACGCGATCGCGAGGGGTGCGATTGTTGGGGCCTGGCGCGCCTGGTCTATCGCGAGATGCTGGGCGTAGAACTGCCGAGTTACGACGGGGATTATGTGTCGGCCGGTGAACAGGCGGAGATCGACGCGGCAATCGTCGCGGCGCGATCGCTCGGCAACTGGCATCTGGTCAAGACGGCGCGGTCCTACGATCTGGCCCTGTTTCGCCACGGGCGCCATGTCAGCCATATCGGCATCGTGGTGCTCGCCTCGGGCCTAATCCTCCACATGATGGGCGAGGATTCAAGCAAGATCGAGAGCGTCTCGGCGCCGCAGCATTGGCGGCGGCTCGTCGGCTTCTATCGCTATGCGAGTCGCACATGACCGAGGTCCTGACCCTTCCGGTCCTTGATCCAGCCCGATCGCGCATCGCGCTGACGCTGCCGCCCGGCATGACCGTGGAGGCCATCATCGACGCGGCGCTTCCGGGATTACCGGCCGCCGCGCGCGGCCGGTGTCGCGTGGTGCTTGCCGATGGCGACCGGATGGCGGTGGCCGCGCCGGAATATTGGCGGACGCTACGGCCGAAGGCGGGCGTGCGCGTGATCATCCGCATCGTCCCCGGCAAAGGTGCCCTCGGATCGATTCTTCAGATCGTCGTCGCGATCGCGGCGGTGGCGATTGGTCCGCTGGCTGGACCGCTTATCGCTACGGCATTGGGTTTCACCTCGGCGACTGCGGCGAGTATCGCCGGCGCCGTAGCGGCAGCCACCGTCGGCATCGTCGGGTCGTTGCTGCTCAATGCCTTGATCGGGCCGCGCGCGCAAGCCGCGCAGGCGCCCACGTTTTCCATCACCGGATGGCAAAACCAAGCCAATCCAGGTGGCGTGCTGCCCGAGGTGTTCGGCACCCACCGGGTGGCCCCGGTCTTCGCCGCGCCGTCCTATACCGAGATCGTCGGCGATGTGCAGTATCTCCGGGCGTTGTTCATCTGGTCGGCCGGCCCGGTTGCGATCTCTGACCTTTGGATCGGCGAAAATACACCGATCGCGAAGTACGACGACATCCAGATCGAAACGCGGCTTGGTTACCCCGACGATGATCCAGTCACCCTCTATCCAAATCAACCTATAGAGGAGCCGCTCAACGTCGAACTGACACGGCCACGGCCGCGTGGCCCTGCCGGCTTCATCCTGCCCGGCGGGGTCCCCGTCGATACGCCGGAGGTGCGCTAGACCGCAACCGACGCCGCGCAAGCGTCCGTCATCATCGGATTTCCGCAAGGGCTATTCGAAACCAACAGCGACGGAAACGTCCAAACCAGGTGCAAATTCGCATCCGTCAGCACCGCATTACCGAGACCGACGATGATTATGTCGAGGTCACGACGCTCACCATCGTCGCTGCGCGCACGGAGCCGATGTGGCGTCAATATACCTGGACGCTGCCGGAGCTGGGTGCATGGGTCATTGAGCTGGATCGGCTCTCGCCAGAGGGTACCTCCGCGCAGGCGCAATCGCGCAGCTTCTGGCAGGTGTTGCAGTCATTCCGCCCGGAATATCCGCTGGCCTTCTCTGTGCCGGTGGCGATCACGGCGGTCAGAGTGCGCGCGACCTACCAGCTCAATGGCCAGCTCGATACGTTGAGCGGCATTGTCTCGCGCCTCCTACCCGATTGGGATGCCGACTCCGGCACATGGATCACGCGGGCGACGCGATCGCCGGCGGCGGCCCTGCGCCGGCAACTTCAAGCGCCGACTGTCGCGACGCCGGCGGCCGACAGCGATATCGATCTCGACCTCCTCGCCGACTGGTCGGAATGGTGTGCCGCCAAAAACCTCAAATATGACCGTGTCCACAATCAGGACATGTCGTTGTGGGACGCGCTCGGCGATATCGCGGCGGCCGGGCGTGCCACGCCGCGCAACGATGGCGTCAAATGGGGTGTCGTCATCGACAGGCCGCAGGACCTGATCATCGATCATGTGACGCCGAGGAACGCGCGGAATTTCAGTTGGTCACGGACCTATCCCGACCCGCCCGACGCCATGCATGTCACCTTTTTCGATGAAACCAATGATTACCAGCAATCGGATCGCGTCATCCCGTGGCCGGGCCACACCGGCGATATCGTCGTGACCGAGGAGCTAAGCCTGCCTGGCAAGACCGATTCGGACGAAATCTGGATCGAAGCCCGGCGCCGAAATGTATGAAGCGCAATATCGCGCCGATGCGATCCAGGCCATCCAGGACGGCGCGGCGCGGGTCGCGACGCGGGGCGACCTGGTGGCGCTCAACTATGTTGTCCTGTCACGCCTGCAGAAGGCTGCGCGGGTCAAATCGGTGCGCGGCGCGCTGGTCGAGATTGACGACAGCGTCACCATGGCGTTCGGCGGCTCATATGTCGTGCAATTTCGCCACTATGCCGATAGCGCCGACCAGGTCGGGACGAGCATCTTGCGGACGGTCGCGACGGTGGTCGGCGAAGTTTCCGCGCTGCGCCTTACCGGCTCCGGTCCAGCGCCCGACATAGGCGCGATCGTGATGTTCGGGCCGGCCGGCCAGCAAAGCTTGCTGTGCTTTGTGCAGTCGGTCGAGGCGACCGATGGAATGGCATTTAATCTCCATTTAATTGCCGCCGCGCCCGAAATTGACACGCTGACCGACGCCGAGGTGCCTCCAGCATGGAATGGACGCGTCGGCACGGAGATCGGCCTTACCGACGTCGCGCCCGCTGTTCCGATTTTCATTTCCGTCGCTACCGGAACAGGGGCCACAGGAACCGAGACAGGGCTGTTAATCACGCTGAAACCCGGCGCAGGCGCGCCCGTCGCGGCGTACCAGATCGACACAAAAATCGATGCCGATCTCACATGGACCACCCTCGTCGTGAACGGAGCCGAGGCGTCGGCCCTAATCTCCAGCTACGCAGTTGGCGATATCATCGACGTTCGCGCGAGGACTGTCAGTTTCGGCGGTACCGCGAGCGGCAATACCGCGACGGTGGCCGTCACGATTGGGGACTTCACAATTGGCGACGCGGGATTTGAGTTTTCGACAAGTCCCTTCATGGCTTTGCTCTTCAACGGCGCCACCATATCGCTCGGCGATATCGCCAATCCGCCGGAGGCAGTGTTCGAGTGCGGCGATATCGATGGGGCCATCGACGCTGTGCTTGAGCTTGGGACTTTGTAATGGCCTGCGGAGGCGTTCGCTAACGTGCGTGACTGTCACGCTTTTTGAGGTCCGTTTATTTTCCATTGTCGGCGCGGTGTAGGGGATCGGCATTATGACCGGGATCGGTACAGGTAATCTCCGCGGCGGGCATTGTTGATGAGCTGCTCGGCAATCGAACTGCCGACGGCTTAACCGATACGGTGCGCATTAGCGTGGACGCGCTCGCGCAGCAGATGCTCGCGAGCGGTCCGATCGCATCGCTTGAACAGCAAGTCCAGGCGACTTTGTCATCGGCCATTTATGCCGGGAGTTGGACAGAATTAAATAAGATCGCCGGCACGTTCGCTTTTCAAGGCGCCGTGATCGCGACGGATGATGGCACACACACCGACCCCGTGGTCGGCGGGACGGTGGCAAATAGTGGGATTTTTAATTGGTCGGTTTCACCGGCCGGCTGGAAACGCATCGGGTCGGCGGATGCTCTAATTCCCTCCAGCCCGGCGCCGATCGAGATCGCCGAGATGTGGCCGCGCAGCGACTTCCGCGAGGCCAGCATGCTCAATGGGGACGTCACGGTAAGCGTCGATGGCGTGCTGCCAGGTATCAAGGTGCCGACCGGACAGACGGGCCATTTCAGCTTCATATGGTGGGCTCTGCCCCTGACGCCGCGGGATGTCGCGGACCTCGTCGGCCGCACGATCGAGATCGCGCTCGTTGCCGGCACCGCAAACATGCCGGGGTCGCCGGCGATCGTCGTCTCCGCGTCGGCGCGCACCCGGACGACCGCCAACACCGAGGCGAGCGGGTCGGCGACCCCCGTCACGTATGTCGGCGACGCGATGAAGGCCATCATCAGGCGACCGATGCTTATATTGGCGTTCTGCTGCAAGTGACCGGCACCGGCGTCGCGGCGGCCGACGCCAGCTTCGTGGCGCGGAGCCTCGGCTACCGCGTCATGGACGCGGGTGAGAGCGCCCTCGGAAGCGCGGGGGACAGCCTGCAGCGGGCGATCCGGTACACGGTGGCCGAGCGCACCCTGTCCCGGTCGATGATGTCGCGTTTGATCCCCGAGCCGGATTTGCTGGGCGACGCGGTCGCCGTCAGCGTGTTCGGCAGGGTAATGGGGATGAGCATCCCCGTGGGCGGCACGAGCGGTATGTCATTTCTCTCCTGGGTCTACACCCTCGACACCGACAACCCGGATAACCTCGCCGGCAAGCGTATCCGGCTGGTGCTGCTGTACGAGACTACGACCAGTGCGGGGGTGGGCTTCGGGCGCCCAGCATTCCCGAACGTCATCTTCCACGACTCGACCTTCGCCGTCATCGCGACCAGCGACCGGCGCATCTTCCGGAGCAACGCGCTATCCGCCAGCCGGTATATCACCGAAGTGTCCGTCACGGTGCCGGCGAACGCCGTCTCTCTGCAGCCCACGCTTCAGCTGGGGCTCAATGGCACCGACGGTGTGACGCCGCAGACCGACACGATCACCCTCATCGACTGTGCCTACGAGGTGATCGACGCAATCGACGGCATGTACACGTCGGCCGATTTCAACAAGCGCATCGCGATCGCGTCGGCGGTCTATGATGCGGTGAATGCGGTATCCGCCGCAGGGCGATCGCATATCAGATTTGAGCGATGAGGTTTGCGAGGAATTTGTTGCTCCAGCCGGCTCGCTTGATTTTGCGGCGGTTTGAGATTTTGGACTTTTGAGCGTTGAGGATGTTGAGCGCCATGTGGCGCAGGACGG
>DATCDN010000058.1:0-10586 GCA_036510675.1 Allostellaceae bacterium | reverse complement strand
CAGCGTCAGGCCCTGCGATACCGCGATTGGCGCGCTGACGGTAATGCCGGCACCAATCGCGGTCGTCACGGCGTAGAAGCCGGGCGAAGCCGGTGACACATCGACGGTGAAGCCGCCGGGGGCCGTCGCGATATAGCCGGCATTGGTAAAGCTGGTCATGTCGGGCACGCCGGGGACGGACCCGATGGCATTGCCCAGCAGCCCGGTATTCGCCGTCGCCAGCAGATTGCCGGTCGTGGGCGCGGTGGAAAGGCTGACCGCCGCCGTCGGCGCGATCAGGGTGTCGCCCCAGATGTCGAAGCCGGTGGTCGTGCCGGTCAGGATCTGGAGCCGCGCGCCCCCGGCCGTGCTGGTGCCGGTATAGGCCAGCACCGCCGAGCCACCGCTGGAGATCGTGCCGGTGGGTTCGACGAAATAGTAATACCCGTTGGCGCCGGTCGAGATCGCGCCCAGCGCACTACCCTGGACGATGGCGGTAACCGGCCCCGCCACCACCGGCGTTACGCCCATGTCGCTATAAGCGATGCCGGTCAAGACCTGCGGCGTGGTCGGATAGCGCCACAGCAGGTAGGGATAGGATTGGCCGGGCAGAATACCCCATGCGGTATTGTCGAACCCGGACGGCAGCGCGGCTTGCAACTGCGCCGTGGTTTGGGGTGTTGCCGTGCCGGCGCTGGCCGATCGGCCGGTGGTCTGCGTATCCCAATAGGAATTCGTGACCGCACCGCCGAAGCTGGATGCGATCAGGCCGCCCGCGCCGAGGGTCCCGCCGATGACGGCGCCCGTGGCATAGGTCTGGTCGATCAGCGTGTTCTGGTCGTCTTCGACCAAGCCCCCAGCGAGCTGAGACCCGTTCACCGCCCCGGTGGCATAGGACTGGCTGATCGAGCCGCCTTGCGTCGCTGCCACCAGTCCGCCGGCGGACAAGCCGATCGTCGTTCCCGTGGCATAGCTTTTGGTGATGGTGCCATTGGACAGTTTTCCGACCAGACCGCCGGCGTCCTGAAAGACGTTTGTCACGGTGCCGGTCGCGAATGACTCGGTGACCGTTCCTTCCAACTCGCCGACCAGACCACCGGCGTATCTGCCGACGCTCGAGGAGTCCGGCATGGTGACGGTCGCGGACGAGGCGCCGAAGGAGATAGTGCCGACGCTCTGGAAGCCGACCAAGCCCCCGGTATCGTACCATTTCGATCCGGTCACGGCGCCCGAGGTCGCGACGTTGAGGATGATTCCGCCGATCTGATTGCCGGCGAGACCACCCGCGCCATCGTCCACCGTGCTCGTCTTCGAGGTACCGGTCACGGACAGATTGTTAAGGGCGAAATTGGCCACCATCCCGCCGCTCAGGGCGCCGAACAGGCCGACGGTGGGCTGCGCCGATTTGATCGTCAGATTTGAAATCGTGCCGCCGGCGCCATTGAAATTGCCGTTGAACGGTCCGACGCCATTGCCGCCAACGGGAATGAACCCGGCCGCGTCCCAGACATCGGCACTTGTTCCCGTGGCCGCCGCGTCGACATTGCCCCCCAGCGTGTAAGACGCGCTGGTATTCATCGCCATCAATTGCAATTGATGCGCGTTCTGGATGGTGGTCGCGTATTCGGACGCCAGCATCGGCAGCATGCCGCCGACGGCGCCGACGTTATTATTCAATGTGCCGTTGGCATCGACCATCACCCAGGCGTTACCGGATTGGCCTGGCGTGGCGCTGGCGTTGAAGCCGACATAGTCGTTCAGGGTGAAAGGCGCCGAGCTGGAAAGCCCCTGCACCGTCCCGGTGATGACGGCGCCGCCGACCAAAATGTCGCCGAACCCGGATATGCCGACGCCGGCCCGGTCCTGGTCCCAAAAGGCGGCGCTGACGCTCGCGACACTGGAGTCGACCCTGCCGATCAGACCGCCGAGATCGCCACTGCCCGCTACCGCGCCGGCGGCGTACACGGTTTGGAGCGTGCCGGTGTTGATTTCCCCCACCAGGCCGCCGGCCGCGAAACCGCTGTCGACCGCGCCGGTGGCGTAGGAATTGGCGATCGTGCCGCCAGCCATAAAGCCGACCAGGCCGCCGGTCGAGCTGAAGCCGACGATCTGGCCAGTGGCATAGGAGTTGGTGATCGTACCGCCCCCGTTAACGCCGACGAGCCCCCCTACCAATCCACCGCCGTCCAAAATCGACATCGTCGCATAGGCATTGCTGATCGTGCCTAGATTCTGCCCCGCCAACGGGCCAGCAGCAGCGGCGGAGTTGGCGTTGATCGACCCGCCCAGGATGCCGATATTCTCGACCGAGCCGGCGGATCCGATCTGACCGAACAAACCGGTATAAGTGGATGTACCTGTGATCGTCAGGTTCGAGATCGTGTGATTCAGCCCATTAAAAATGCCGTTGAATCCGGCGCTTTCGTCGATCGGCGTAAAATTCATGCCGGACAAATCGAGATTGTTGACCAGCACATAATTGGCCGTCACCGCATTGTTGATCGCCTGCAATTGGGTCGGCGTGGTGATGACATTCGACTGGAAGGTGTCGGAGCCGACATAGACCGGCCCATTGTTACTCACAAGATAGGGCGTGGTTTGGTTGCCGGCATTGGCCCAGATCGAGGTCGAAAAGCCGGACGGCAGCGCGCCCGATAATAGCGCCGTCGCCGTCCCACTCCCGGAGCCGATACCCGTCATCGTGCCGCTGGTTGTCGTGTCCCAGTAGCCATCGCTGATCGCACCGAAATTGAGGCCAACTAGGCCGCCAGCGGCACCGCCAGTGGGCACGCCGGTCGCGTATGACTCCTCGATGTCTCCACTGTTGTTAATCCCGACCAAACCGCCGACATTGGTCCCGCTGGCCGCGCCCGTCGCGTAGGCATTGCTGATCGTCCCATCATTCCACGCCACCAATCCGCCACTATAGGCTCCGCCGCTCACCGTACCAGTCGCATAGGATTGATCGATGGTGCCATTGGAATGGTTCAACCCGACCAGGCCGCCGGCGTAGGCGCCGATTACCGTCGCGGTCGAATAGGCACCGACAATCGTCCCGAAATTGCTCCCAACGAGACCACCGACAGCCACCGAGATGCCGGTGTCGGTCACGGTTCCGGTGGTATGGGCCTGACTAATCGTGCCGCCATTGTTGTTGCCGACCAGGCCGCCCGCTTCTCCCGCGTTGACGATTACCGAACCGCTTGCATAGGCATTGGTGATCGTGCCGGTATTTTGTCCCGCAAGGCCGCCGGCATCTGTCGTGGAGTTGCCCGAAATCAAGTTACCGATGAGACCGATATTCGCGACCGTCCCGCTGGACGATCCGAACAGGCCGCCCTCGCCGCCGAAAGAGTTGACCGTCAGGTTCGAAATCGTGTTGCCAAGGCCGTTGAAGGTGCCCGCGAAACTGCCGACCGGCGCGCCGACGAACGAACCCCAGGTGGACGCATCGATCGGCATCGCCAGGGCGAAATGCCCCGTTGAAGTGTTCATGCTCTGAATGCTGGTAGGGCCGCCGGCCATATCGTAGAGCAGCGTATAGGCGGTGTTATCGATTGTGAGGCCGGCGCCGACGGCCGAGCCGCCGGAGAACTGGACGCTGCCTTGCCCCAGGGGGATGTTCAGGGTGCCGCCGCTGCTGGCGCCGCCATTGTTATTGTTGGTGGTCAGCACCAGCGTACCGGCGCCGCCAACGGTGATCCCCGCGTCGATGTTGATGCTGTGGAACGAATCGAGCGTCAGGGTGGCCGTGGTTCCCCACGACAACGGGGCGGCGACGGTGATGTCGCCACTGCCGCTGCTTGTCGTGCCGGAGCCGTTGGCGAGGGTCGCGGTGGTCTGCTCGGTGACGCTGGTGCCGGCGCCCAGTGCATTATCGATGGTGGTCGCCGCCGCCGTATCGATGGTCAAATCGTCCGGATCGACCAGCCATTGCCCACCATGACCGGCATCGATCGCCGCGCCGCCGACGGTCAGCACCTCGCCCGAGGTCTCGATATAGCCGCCGGAATGCGCGTCCGCCGGGTTGCCGCGCGCCAGCAGTTGCGCGCCGGCCTCGATGATCGTGCGCTTCGCCTTGTCGACACCATCCCGTCCCGAGACGCCGATCAGCACCGTGCCGCCCATCGCGCCGCTGGCATCGATGGTCGCGATCCGTCCAACCGTCACCCGCGCGCCATTGACCGTAACGCTGCCGCCGGCGACGGTGCCGGTCAGCGGGGCCGACACATCGATCTTGCCGGTGACCGCGACCGCGCCGCCCGGACCGCCGCCCAGCACCACCGCGCCATTGTGGCCCGACACCGAATTGGCGGCGACGACGCCCGACATGTTGACCGCGTCGCGCATCGCGTTGGCGACCGTCGCCGCTTCCAATTCCACCACGCCGCCGGCCGCCGTGACCTTGCCCGAATTGCTGACCAGGGCCTGGCCCGACGCGGTCTTGGCGCCGGTCGGCACCGCCACCTGCATGAAGCCGTCGCCGTTGAGATCGAGGGTCGCGCGCTCGCCCGAGCCCAGCGCCACCTTGCCCAGCGGCACCGAAATAGTGCCCGAATTCGCCGCCGTGCCGCCGATCAGCGCGACGAAGCCGTCGGCGCCGGCGGTGATGCTGCCGGCATTGCTGACCGCCCCCGAGGCGCCATCGCCGTGGAAGCGCAGCCGCTTCGCCATGAAGTCGCCGTTGTCGATGGCGAGCGTGCTGGCGACGAAGCCGCCGCCGACCCTGACATTGCCCGTGCGGGTGATCGCGATGCCGTTGGGGTTGACGAGATAAACCTGGCCATTGGCGTTGAGCGCGCCCGCGATGGACGATGGCGTCGCGCCGGTGACGCGGTTGAGGATCGCCGCGGACCGGCTGGGCTGCCAGAAATTGACGCTGTTCGGCTGACCGATGGAGAAAGAATTCCAGTCGATGACCGCGCGATTGGATTGCTGGGTGATCGACAGCGACGTGCCGCTGGGCTTGCCGATCGTCGCGCTGCCCGCGACCACCCGGCCCTTGGTCGGCAGCACGCTCTTACTCTCGGCGTGGGCGGGGGCCAGCCATCCGCCCATCGCGCCAGTCATTGCCGTCGTCATGACCAAGGCCGCCAACATGGCGCGACGCAGCGACCCCTCTTGGCGCTCTTTCCTACCCTCCATGGCCGTGGAACCCAACGCCGACATCAAAACCTCAGATTGAGCGACAGGTTAATACGATAGCCGTGATTGTCGGCCGGGACATCGGAAAACTGGCGCGCCAGCTCCAGCGCCACCGCGCCGCCCACCGGCGATTGCGGATTGCCGATATCGGTGCGCACGCCAAGCCCTGCTGATGCCGCGTTGATATCCTTTTGCTCGACCGCTGTTGGCAGAAAGATCACCCCGAGACCGGCCGCGCCGAAGAGATACGGCGACAGCCGCAGCGGCGATTCCGGCGCCGGAATCTCAATCCAAACCGGCCGCGACAACTCGGCGCGCAAGGTCGCCCCCTGGTCAACGCTGAAGGTGCCGGAGGCGAAGGCGGACATGGCGTCGCTACCATCGAGCGAGAATTGCTCGGCCAGCATCAGCGGCTGCCCGAAGCTGGATTGCGCCCGCCCGATCAGGGTAATGATGGCACCCGTCGGCAGTCCCTGGCTTATCGATGCTTGAAGATTTGCCTTGCTGAACAGGGGGCTAGCGCCCTGCTGCGACAGCGGCAGCACGGCGGTCGCATCGCGCCCGGTCAGGCCTTGCGAAAAGGTGCCGCTGAGCGATACAGGTTCTCCCCAGGGCAGCGAAAATGCATCGGTCGCCTGAAGCCGGGCCGTCGTGTAGGTGTCGCGATAGATCTGCTGGGCGAAGCCGACCGGCCGCAGGAACTCATCATCCCATTCGAGCGTCGCCTGTACGCTCAGCGTCTGGGCGCGCGTGTGGATGATCGAATAATTCGCGTGCAGGGCGGCGCGCTGGAACTCCCCCACGCCGGGCGGCGTCCCCGGCGCCGGGAACGGCTCCGCCAGCGAACGCGTATATTCGGGGTTGAGGGTGAACCCGTCATTGCCGATCGGCATCACGATGCCGCCGCCAAATACTTGCAGCGGCGGATTGCCGAAATCGGTGCTCGTCGAGCCCGAGACATAGAATTGCTCGCCGAAGCCAAGCGTATTGTTCAGCGCCAGCGTCGAATTGAACGACCAGATCCCGAGCGAGCGCGGCAGGCGATCGTCGACGCCGACCGATCCGCTGACATAATTCTGTGTCGCGTCCAGCACCAACAGCGTCCCGCCAGGAGTCGCGCCGGCGGCGATGGTGCTGCGCAATTGCAGACCTGGAAGGTCGGCGGTAACGAGGAGGCGTCGCTCGATATCGGCCAGCGTGACGTGGCGCACGCCGACCAGCGCGGCCATGCGGGCCGCGACCGACGCGCGCACATGCGCGGGCACGGCGTTGACATCGATCCGCTCGATGAACCCGTCGATCACGGTGAGGTGCAGCGCGCCGCCATCCACCAGCTTCTGCCGCGGCACCACGACGCGCGCCAGGATGAAGCCCGCCGCCGCATAGGCGTGTTCCAGCGCCGTTGCCGCCGCGTAGATCTGTGCGACGGTCAGGCGCTTGCGGCGCAGCGGATCCAACAGCGCGGCGGTCTCGGCGCGAAACTCCGGAAAGGTGCCATCGACGACGATGTCGCCGACCTGAACCGATAAATTGGCGGCGTTGGCGGGCGCGGTCGGGCCGGCCGCCCCCGGCAGTTCGATGATGGGTGGCGCGGGTGCCGCGGGGCGCAGCGATTCGGGTGTGACGCGGCTCGGCGCCACCTGCTGGGCCTGAGCCGACACCGTTGCGATGCAAACCAAGGGAAGCACCGCAACAATGCCGAGAACGGCCGCCCGTGATCCCACCGGGGTCGGTCGGACATTCTCAATTTCCGGGAAACTCACCCTCACACCGCTCCCAAATTCCGCCTATGGGCGGAACAAGGGGGGACCATAACTGTTGATGCGGCGAGTGTAAACATCCGCCATTGGCGGGCGACCCTCCGTGCAACCTTAGAGGGCATAGACTTTCCTTAAGCAGCTCGGCGCAACCCAGCACCACAAAAATGTCCTAGCTGATCATAAGCATGCTTACTATAACCGCTGCGCCCTGGAGTTCGAGAATGTTCCTGCCGCTTAATGCCGTGTCGCGCCGATCATCGATCCTGACTGTCGGCGCGGCCCTGCTGCTGTTCGGTTGCACGGTCGGCCCGCATTTCGAGGCGCCGCCGCCGCCGCCGGAGACCGGCTATCGCCAGGATTCGACGACCCTCTTGTCGGCCGGACGCAAGGACCGGACACAGCGCCTTGTCCCGGGTGAGGGCCTGCGCGAGGATTGGTGGGCGCTATTCCGGTCGCGCGATCTCGACGCCACCATCGAGGCGGCGATCCGCGGCAACCGCACCCTGGTTCAGGCGCGCGCGACATTAAATCAGGCGCGAGAGGCGGAAATCGAGGCCGGGGGGCGCCTCTTCCCGCAAGCCAATCTCGCCGCCGGGGCCGAGCGCCAGCGCCTGAATTTCGCGACCCTGGGCATTCCGCCGGGTCCGGGATTTCCGCGATTCCGCGAATTCAATGTCTTCTCGGTCGGCCCGTCGGTCAATTACGCGCTCGATATCTGGGGCGGCACCAAGCACCTGATCGAGGAGCGCCACGCGCAACTCGAATATCAGGGCTTCCAGATGGCGGCGGCCTATCTGACCCTGACCGGCAACGCGGTGACGCAAGCGGTGATGATCGCCTCGGTCCGCGCCCAGCTGGTCGCGGCCGCCGACATCATCGCCAACGACCAGCAGAATGTCGCGCTGGTGCGGCGCGAGCTGCAGGCCGGCGAGGCCACGGAGATCGAAGTCGAGAGCGCGCAGAGCCAGCTTGAGAACGATCGCACGCTGATCCCGCCGCTGCGCCAGCAATTGAGCGCCGCGCGCAACGCGCTGTCGCTGCTGGTCGGCAAGTCGCCGGCCGATTGGCGGCCGCCCGATTTCGACCTCGATCGGATCGCGCTGCCCGCCGACCTGCCGGTCAGCCTGCCGGCGGAACTGGTGCATCGGCGGCCCGACATTCTCGCCGCCGAGGCGCAGATCAAGGCCGCCAACGCCGCGGTCGGCGTGGCAACAGCGGCGCTTTATCCGAATATCACGCTATCAGCATCCTATGAGCAATTGTCATCATCGGCCGCCAATTGGTTCGCGGTTTATAACAATGCCTGGAACATCGCCGCCAACGCCACCGCGCCCCTGTTTCATGGCGGCGAGCTGACCGCGCAGAAGAAGGCGGCGATCGACGCCTATGACGCGACCCGGGCGGGCTATGAGCAGACCGTGCTGCAAGCCTTCTCGCAGGTCGCGACCGTGCTCGATGCGTTGCAGCACGATGCCGAGCTGGTCGATGCCCAGCACCGCGCGCTCGATACAGCCCAGCGCTCATTAAAGCTGACGCGCGACAGCTATACCGGCGGCAATGTTGGCATTCTCCTCGTGCTGGACGCGCAACGCCGCTATCAGCAGGCCCGGCTCGGCTATGTCCGCGCGGTGCAGCAGCGCTATCTGGATACGGTACAGCTATTCGCCGCGATGGGCGGCGGCTGGCGCCAGTGGCAGCAGACGCAAATGCCCGCGCCCCCCCGCCATGACCGGGACGAGATGCTGCGCACCCTTATCACCCCTTGAGCTAATCCTCGGCGGGTTCGCGGTGCAATTGCCGCAAGGCATCGTCCGCGACCGGCACGATCGGCGCGAAATCGCGATGGGCGATGAAGTCCGGCCGCGTCGGCGCGCGAATGTAATTGGATACCGTGTTGAGCGTCAGATAGACGATCTTGCGCGGATAGGGCGTGATGTTGCCGGCCGAGCCATGCACCAGATTGCCGTGGAACATCAGAACGCCGCCTGGCTTGCCGGTCGGCGCGACGATGCCGCCCGCCGCGACGAGACGGCTCACCGTATCCTCATCGAGCGTCCATAGCGGATAGGACGTCGTCGCGGTGTCGTGCGACGCCGTCAAGTCGCCCGCCAGGTGGCTTCGCGGCACCAGCAGCAACGGGCCGTTGATCGGCATCACCTCGTCCAGAAACACGGAAATGTTCATCGCGTTCGGCTTCGGCATGCCGTCATCGCGCTTCCAGGTGCCGTAATCCTGATGCCACTGCCAGACCTCGCCGGTGAAGGCGGCTTTGGCGTTGATCTTGTATTGATGCATATAAAGATGCTCGCCGAAGATCTGTTCGACGGGTTCGATCAACCGGGGATGCGCGCCAAGGAGGCGAAACGCCTCGTTATAGGTGTGCGCGGCAAAGGCGGTACGCGGCGCGCCGCTGTTCTCGCGCCACACTTCCGGGCGGTGCTCCCGATAGATCGCCTCCGCCTCACGGCGCAGCAGGTCGGTTTCCGCCGCGCTGAAAAGCTCGGGCAGGAACAACCAGCCCTCGGTCTTGAAATGCTCGATCTGCTGTTCGGTCAATCTCACGGCTGGCTCCCTCCGGCCCTCGCTGTCGCGCACTCGTCCGACAAGACATGGCAGGCGAACCGCGTGTCTGTCCAGAGAGCCGATCCGCTCCGTCCCACGTCCCTTTGGCGGGATGCTATGCCGCAATTGATGGTGAGGTGCGGCGGTCCGGCATAGATGCCCCAGGATGGCTCGGTGCCGCCAAAATCACCATTTTTCGGGGCGTCACGCCACCTATTTGCGGCGTTTACCGCTCATCCGCGTCGCGGTTGTCAAAAGCCAAAATTCGTGGATGGCCGGGACATACCGGCCGCGGTTGGAAATTGCAGCCCCCCGCGATATTTAGACGGTCCTCTGGGCCGCAAAATTGCCGCATCCCTAGATTGTAATGGGGCTTCTGGAGATGCCCTACTCAATCGGGCGCGATCAGATTGCGGACGGGTAAGAAATCCCGTACGGCAACCTCCTACCCACAAATGAGGTCCAAGCATCTCCCCGACTCGCACCAAAGGATCGAAAATGACCCTCGAGATTAAAGTCGGCCCGCCCCAACTCGCCGTTCACCAGGGTTACACGGTGATGATCAGCGACCTGGACGGCCAGATACGAGCAGGTCAGAAGGGGCTGTATTTTCTCGACACCCGCCTGATCAGCTGGTGGGAGATGTTTGCCGACGGCGTGCCGTGGACGCTTCTCAATGGCGGCGCGTTGGCCGCGTCGGCCGCCCGGCTCTACTTCACCAATCCGCCGCTATGGACGGCGGCCGGTGCCGTCGCGGAAAGGACGCTCGGTCTCGTCTTCGGGCGCCATATCGATGGCGGCATGCGCGAAAACTTGAACGTCACCAACTATGGCCCGCGACCGGTGTGCTTCAATCTTGAATTCGTGATCGAAAGCGATTTCGCCGACCTTTTCGAGGTCAAGGAAAAGAAGATCGCGAGGCGTGGCAAGATCGACACCGAATGGTCGCCCGCGTCGCAGGAAATGACGACCACCTATCGGAACGAGGATTTCCTGCGTTCCCTAAGTGTCTGTCCAATGAGTTGTTGAATCATATGAATCGTTTGTGATTCAAGGATGGCGGCCTGATTCGAAGGAGCCGCCGATGTGGACGATTCAAAATCGCGTGCGTTACGACCGCAGCCGTCTGCGCTATCCAAG
>DATCDN010000057.1:0-38842 GCA_036510675.1 Allostellaceae bacterium | reverse complement strand
GCCTACAACTACGGGCGACGATTGAAGACACTCACAGGTCTCACGCCCTACGAGTTCATCTGCAAAATGTGGACAAAAGAGCCTCAACGATTCAGACTCGATCCGAACCATCAAACTCCGGGACCAAACATCTAAGGTTTGCATTTTTCGATTCTGTTCCTCGAGACAACTCCCTTTAACGACAAGCTAAGCGATAAAGCGGCCGGGCCGCGCTCATAGGAGTAGAGCAAAAAAGTGGGCAACACCATCGGCCATTGCCGTTTCTGGCGCGCTTCGCCGCCGCATTCTCGCCGGAAACGTGACCCTTTGGCCCACAAGATGGAAGTTTGGCCACAGCGCGGATCAATCGCACTGCCCCGGTCATTGACGGGGGTAGGACGGTTTTAGTGTCCGCGGCAAAGGAGTTCGCATCATGTACACGATGACCACACGCAAACGCTTCGCCGGCAAGCTGCGCGGTGCCGCGCTGGGCTTGGCGATTGCCGGGGTCACGGCGGGGGCATTCGCGATTCCGGCTCTGGCCCAGGAAAGCGTGACCACGACGCGCACCACCACCTATTACGGCACTCAGCTGGCGCCCACGACTTATTATACCGAACCGGCGCCGGTCTATACCGCCGGCCCGAGCTATTATCAGGATAGCTATATGTATCCGCCGGAGCCGGCCTACACTTATGTTCAGCCGGGGCCGCCCCCTGCCCCGATTGCCGGTGTTACGGTCGGCGTCCCCGGCTTTGGCGTTCATCTGGGCTTTTAACCACTAGCCCGCTGTTGCAACCCCGCGCCGTCGTGGCGCGGGGTTTTGCTTGTCGAGGGTCGGGTTTTGAAACAGCCTCGGCGAGGCGGTCACGTCTGTATGGCGCTCCATGTCGGGTCGAACCGAATCGTTCATCGCCCGACTTTCACGCGGCTAATGTAAATGCCGAGAGCGTGGCCGGGCAATCGGTTTGGCGAAATAAAAGTCCAATTGCTGCGCAGCATTATTGGCTAACATTGCTGATAATGTGCGAAGTGGTATTATTCTATTATGTTTCCCGTGAAACATCGATGAACGCGCTGTCCGAGCAAAGGCCTGTTCCCTTCGTCGGCCCCGCGTTCTAAATTGTCGCCATGGAAAACTATGATGTTGTAATTATTGGCGGCGGGCATGCCGGCTGCGAGGCTGCGGCCGCGTCGGCACGGCTGGGGGCACGCACGTTGCTGCTGACCCACACGCTGGCGACCATCGGCGAGATGTCCTGCAACCCCGCTATCGGCGGCTTGGCCAAAGGTCATCTGGTTCGGGAAATCGACGCCCTGGACGGCGTCATGGCCCGCGCCATCGACCGCGCCGGCATTCAGTTCCGCATCCTCAATCGCAGCAAGGGTCCGGCGGTGCGCGGACCGCGCGCGCAGGCCGATCGCAAGCTCTATCGCCAGGCCATGCAGGCGATTCTGGCCGAGCAGCCGAACCTCACCATCATGGCCGCGGCCGCCGAGGATTTGACCTTGGACGCGCGGGGCAGGGTCACCGGCGTGATCACGAGCGCCGGCGAGACTATCCAAACGGGGGCCGTGGTGCTGACCACCGGGACCTTTCTGCGCGGCCTCATTCATTGCGGTGAGGAGCGCACTCCCGCCGGCCGCATCGGCGAGGCGCCGTCGCTGGGCCTGTCCGCGACGTTGGAGCGGGCAGGGTTCGCGCTGGGGCGCCTCAAGACCGGCACGCCGCCGCGCCTCGATGGCAAGACCATCGACTGGGCCGGGCTCGAGGTGCAGCAGGGCGACGATCCGCCGGTGCCATTCTCTTTTCTCACCCGGCAAATCACGACGGCCCAGATTCCGTGCCACATCACCGCGACCAGTGAGGCGGGACATGCCCTGATCCGCGCCAATATTCATCGCGCGCCGGTCTATTCTGGCCAAATTCAGGGCACCGGGCCACGCTATTGCCCATCGATCGAGGATAAGGTGGTGCGGTTTCCGGACCGGAGCCGGCACCAGATCTTTCTCGAACCCGAAGGGCTGGACGACGACACGGTCTATCCCAATGGCATTTCAACCTCGCTGCCGCGCGAGGTGCAGGCCGAATTGCTGACGCATATCGCCGGGTTGGAGCATGCGCGGATGATCCGGCCGGGTTATGCTATCGAATACGACTATATCGATCCGCGCGCCTTGCGGCCCACCCTGGAGACGCGGCGGGTGCCCGGCCTGTTCCTGGCCGGCCAGATCAACGGCACCACCGGCTACGAAGAGGCGGCGGCGCAGGGCCTGATGGCGGGCCTCAACGCGGCGCTGCTGGCGGGCGGGCAAGGCGAAGCCCGCGAGTTCACCCTCGACCGCGCCAGTTCCTATATCGGCGTGCTGATCGACGATCTGGTGACCCGCGGCACCACCGAGCCCTATCGCATGTTTACGTCGCGCGCCGAATACCGGCTGGTGCTGCGCGCCGACAATGCCGACCAGCGCCTGACCGCGATCGGGCAGGGCATCGGCTGCGTCGGGCCGGGTCGGGCCGCATCATTCGCCGCCAAGGCGACGGCGCTTGCCGCCGGGCGGGCGCTGGTGGGGCAGCGCCGGCTCAGCCCGACGGCACTGAGGGCTCACGGCCTCACCGTGAATGAGGATGGGGTGGCGCGCTCCGCCGCCGATCTTCTCGCCAATCCCGATCTCAACCTCGCCCGGCTCAGCGCGATCTGGCCCGATCTCGCCGGAATCGCGCCGCCGATTGCCGAGCAGATCGAGATCGACGCCCGCTATGCCGGCTATTTGGAGCGGCAGGAGGCGGAAATCCGCGCCTTTCGCCGCGACGAAGCGCTGATTCTGCCGCGCGCGCTGGATTACGGGGCCGTCGGCTCGCTGAGTCATGAAGTTCGCGGGAAGCTGGCGGCGGCGCGGCCAGAGACGCTGGGCGCCGCCTCGCGTATCTCCGGCGTGACCCCGGCGGCGCTGGCGGCCTTGCTGCGCTATGTCAAGCGGCGCCCGCCCAACCACGGGCAAGGCGCGGCGGCGTGACGCTGACGGCGGAGGGCTTTGCGCGGCTAACCCATGTTCCACGTGAAACAATGGCGCGACTTGAGGATTATGTCCGCCTGCTGTCCGCCTGGAACAACCGGATCAATCTTATCGGCCGCAACACGCTAGGCGATGTCTGGCAGCGCCATATCCTCGATTCGGCCCAATTGCTGCCCTATATCCCTCCCCGCATCACCGCCGCCACCGATCTTGGCAGCGGCGCCGGTCTGCCGGGCCTGATCCTCGGCATTCTCGGGGTCGCCAATATCCACCTGGTGGAGTCCGACCGGCGCAAATCCGTATTCCTCGCCGAGGCGATTCGTCTCACCCGCGCTCCCGTCACCCTTCATGTTCACCGCGCCGAACGGCTCACCCCCTTTCCGGCCGACTTGGTCACCGCGCGCGCCTGCGCAAATCTCAATGATTTGCTCAGCTTAGCTCAACCTTTTATCGGTCCGCATACAGTATGCTTGTTCCACAAGGGCAAGGGCGTCGCGGACGAATTGACCCAGGCCGCGAAAGATTGGACCATGCGGGTTGAGACGCTGCCGAGCGTCACCGATAGAGCCGGCTGCATTTTGAAACTGGAGGGTGTTGCCCGTGTCGAGCGTCGCTGACCCCGCCCCCTTGCCGCCTCCGGATCTGCATCGGCCGCGCGCCGGCCGGGCGCGCATTATCTGTATCGCCAATCAGAAGGGCGGGGTCGGCAAGACCACCACGGCGGTCAATCTCGCCACCGCGCTGGCGGCGGCGGAGAAGCGCGTGCTGCTGGTCGATCTCGATCCCCAAGGCAATGCTTCGACCGGCCTCGGCATTCCGCGCCAAGACCGCGCCAACTCGACATATCAATTGCTGCTCGGTCTGACGGCGCTGGCGCCAGCGGTCCGGCCGACGCTCGTTCCTCATTTGTTCGTTGTGCCGTCGGCTAGCGATCTGTCGGGCGCCGAGATCGAGCTGGTGACCCTCGACCGCCGCGAATACCGGCTTAAGGACGCGCTTCACGATCATCTCGACGGCTATGATTTTGTATTGATCGATTGCCCGCCGTCGCTCGGGCTTCTTACGCTAAATGCGTTGGTCGCGGCCGACGCGATCCTGATCCCGGTGCAGTGCGAATTCTACGCCCTTGAGGGCGTTACCGCGCTGACCCGCACGGTGGAGCGGATTCGCCGCGCCCTCAATCCCGCCCTCACCATTCAGGGCGTGGTGCTGACCATGGCCGACAAGCGCAACAATCTCTCGGTCTTAGTGGACCGCGACGTGCGAGCGCATTTCGGCGACACGGTCTACGAGACGGTGATCCCGCGCAATGTCCGGCTCAGCGAGGCGCCGTCGCACGGCAAGCCGGCGCTGCTCTATGATTTTCACTCGGCCGGCGCCCAGGCCTATGTCCATCTGGCGCGGGAGTTGCTGGCGCGCGAGCGCCGGCGGGAGGCGGCACCATCATGAGCGACGAGCGGCGACCGGCACGGCCAGCGCGATCCGGGGGCGCGGCCCGGGGGCTGGGGCGCGGCCTGTCGGCCCTCTTGGGCGATGATCCCGAGCCCGCCGCCACACCGACGGCTGCCGCGCCAGGAACGACGCCGCCCAGCGGGTCGCGCGCCGTGCCGATCGAGCTGTTGCATCGCGGCCGGTTTCAGCCGCGGCGCCAGTTCGATGCCGAGCAGATCGAGGCGCTGGCGGATTCGATTCGCGCCCAGGGCGTGTTGCAGCCGCTGTTGGTGCGCCCGCATCCCGACCGGCCGGGTGAGTATGAGATTCTCGCCGGCGAGCGGCGCTGGCGCGCGGCCCAGGCGGCGCGGCTCGCCGAGGTGCCGGTGCTGGTGCGCGACATCGACAACCGCGCGGCGCTGGAAATTGCGCTGGTGGAAAACGTTCAGCGCCAGGACCTCAACGCCATCGAGGAGGCACGCGGCTATCGGCGCCTGGTCGCGGAATTCGGCCATACGCAAGAGGAAATCGCCCGCGTCACCGGCAAGAGCCGTCCGCACATCGCCAACACGCTGCGCCTCCTCAATCTGCCCGACGAGGTACTGGCCCTGGTCGAGGACGGCAAGCTCACCGCTGGCCATGTCCGGCCCTTGGTCGGCCATGCCGACGCGCTGGCGATCGCGCGCGATGCCGTCCGTCAGGGCCTGAGCGTGCGCCAGGTCGAGGCGCGCACCCACCCGAAGCCGCCGGCGCGGCAAATCCCCCGCGTGCCCGATTCCGGCTCCCTTCCCAACCCCAATGTCCGGGCGTTGGAGAACGAACTCGAAACCCTCACCGGCATGAAGACCCTGATCGCCGAGGATGAGGGCATGGGCACTGTCACCTTCGTCTACGCCGATCTCGACCAGATCGACGGCCTCTTGACCAAATTGCGCGGCGGGTGAGTGGCGCGATTCAGGCCGCGACATCACCCATTTTGCAGATAAGGCGCCAAGCGTCGGCGGCGACCGGCGACACCGAGAGGCGGCTCTCGCGCACCAGGCGCATCTCGCTCAATCGCGGCTCGGCCTTGATGACCGCCAGCGTCACGGGGGTCGGCACCGGCGCCACCGCCGTGACATCGACCTGGACGAAGCGCCCGGCGGCGTCGCTGGGGTCGGGATAGGCCTCCTTCACGATCTCGCAAATGCCGACCACCTGCCGCTCGTCGCCGGAATGATAGAAGAAAGCGCGATCGCCGACCTTCATCGCCTTGAGATTGAGCGCCGCCGCGTTATTGCGCACGCCGCTCCAATTGGTGTGCTTGTCTTTTATCAATTGCGCCCAGCCATAGACCTCGGGTTCGGACTTCAACAGCCAATAGTTCATGAATTCATCCCCTTTATTTGTCCCTCTCCGCCCTTGGGGGCGGAGAGGTTAGGTGAGGTGGGGGAATCACCGGGCATGCCCACCTCACCCTCCCGCGCCTTCGGCGCGGGCCCCTCCCTCTCCACCCAATGGGCGGAGAGGGGAAATCCAGCGCGCTCACCGCACCGCCACCAGGAATAGGCGCCGAAACGGAAAAAGCGTGACGCCGTCGGCGCGCCTTGGATAGGCGGCGGCGAGGCGCGCCGCTAGCGCGTCCTCGAAGCCGGCGCGCGCCTCGGGCGCGAGCCGCGCCAGCGCCGGGCGCAAGATCGAGCCCTTGATCCATTCCAGCACCGGCCGCTCGCCGGTCAGCGGTGTCAGATAGGTGGTCTGCCACAAATCGAGGCCGCCCGATGCCAGCGGCGCCAGCACCCCATAATAGAAATCAGGCGCCTCGGTCAGGTCGTCCCGCAGGCTGCCGCCCGGCTCGGTCAACGCGGCCAGCCGGTCGCGATAGGGCGGCGTCAGCGCCAGATCGCGGATCAGGGTGTGCGAGGGTTCACGAAAATTGCCCGGCATCTGCACGGCCAGCGTCCCGCCCGGCGCCAAGGCCGCCATCAGCCGGGTGAACAGCGCCCGGTGATCGGGCAGCCAATGCAGGGTCGCGTTGGAGAAAATCAGCGCGGCGGGTTCGGGCGGCAGCCAGTCATGAATATCGGCTTGCCGCCACGCCAGATTGACCGGGGCGGGCGTGCCCAGGGCGGCCATCAGCATGTCGACGGAATGATCGACGCCCTCGACCGGCCGCGCGAGCCAGTGGGCGGCGATGGCGCGGGCATGCTCGCCGGTGCCGCAGCCCAGATCATAGATCGGTCCCGCCGGCAGCTCGCCGACCCGCGCCAGCAGTTCATAGCCGGGGCGCAGGCGGGCATCGCCGAATTTCAGATATTGCGCGGGGTTCCAGGCTTCATTGTCCATAGCGGCCCCCAGAGTAGCGAAATAACCGGGCCGCCAATAATAACATTGTCGATTTGTGATATAAATAAAACCACATAATAAATATGTTTTTCAGCCCTTGGCACGGAGCCGGAGGAGGGCTACTTTCTCGTTACACAATCGAAAGGGCAGAATTACGCGATGCTGCCGATTGTCTTGGATTTGGGCCGGCTCGACGCGATTCTGGTCGGGGACGGCCCGGCCGCCGAAAAACGGCTGACACTACTGGACGAGGCGGGCGCCGCGCGGCTGCGTGTCTTCGCCCCGATGGCCAGCGCGGATTTTGCCCGGTGGGCCGGTGCGCGAATGAAGGCGCGCCTCCCGAACGACGAGGAACTCGCCACGGCGCGGATCGTCTTCATCTCGGATCGGGACGCGCCCTATGGCGCGGCGGTCGCGGCGCGGGCACGCGCGACGGGCGCTCTCGTGCATATCGAGGATGATCCCGACCGCACCGATTTTCATCTGCCGGCGGTCTTGCGGCGCGGCGATCTTGCCATCGCGGTCTCGACCGGCGGCGGCAGCCCGACCCTGGCGGTACGGCTGAAACGCGCCCTCGGCGCGCTGTTCGGGCCGGAATGGGGCGACCATACCGACGAGGTCGCGCGGTTGCGCCGCGAATGGCGCGCGGCGGGGGCCGACGCCGCGACCCTGCATCGTCGCACCGAGGATTGGATCGACCGCCAGCGCTGGCTGCCACCGCCGCCGGTGCATTCGTGATTTCCCGTGACACCCAAACGAGGAGGACAGCATGACCCTGCGCCTGAACCAAATCGCCCCCGACTTCACCCAGGATTCGACGGACGGCCCGATCCATTTTCACGAATGGCTGGGCAATGACTGGGGCGTGCTGTTCTCGCATCCCAAGGATTTCACGCCGGTCTGCACCACCGAGCTTGGCGTGGTCGCCAATCTCAAGTCGGAATTCGACAAGCGCGGGGTCAAGGTGATCGGCCTCTCGGTCGATTCCGTCGACGATCACCGGCGCTGGGCCGGCGACATCAAGGACGTCCAGGGCACCGCGCCGAATTTCCCGATGCTCGCCGACGCCGATTTCAAGGTGTCGAAACTCTATGACATGCTGCCGGCGGAAGCGTCGGGCGATCCGGCGAAGCGCACCCCCGCCGACAATCTGACGGTGCGCAACGTCATCGTCGTCGGTCCCGACAAGAAAATCCGGTTGATCCTGGTCTATCCGATGGCGACCGGCCGGAACTTCCAGGAGATTCTCCGCGCCATCGATTCAATGCAGCTTAGTGACAAGCACAAGGTCTCGACCCCAGCCGATTGGAAACAGGGCGGCGATGTGATCATCAGCGGCGCCGTCAGCAACGAGGAAGCGCAGCAGAAATTTCCCGGCTTCAAGACGGTGAAGCCCTATCTGCGCACCACCACCCAGCCGCGCTGACGGCCGGCCAGACAAAGAAACGGCCGGCAAATTTGCCGGCCGTTTTGTTGGGGCAGGGGCGTCTCGGCTTACGGGATGCCGATGCCGATGCTGACACCCGGCAGATTGACGCCGATACCAGGTCCATACGCCACCGGCGGCGGGGCGTAATAATCGGGCCCATAATAATAGTTGGGACTGTAGCCGCCATAGACCACCGGCGGGGCCGCATAGTAGCCACCCCCGCCGCCACGCCAGTGACCGCCGCCGCCGCCCCGATAGGCGTGGCCACCGCCACGATAGCCATGACCGCCGCCATGGAAGGCGTGACCGCCGCCGCCACGAGCGTGGCCGCCGCCGCCGCGTCCGTGATGATCGGCCGCCATTGCCGGCGTGACCGCGAAAGCGCCGGCGGCCAGGGCCGCCGCTGCGACCAGACCGATGGCGCGGGCGCTCCATAAGCGCGATAAGCGCGGCTTAGAGCGAATGAGAACGGGTAAGTTCATGAGAAACTCCTTTCACTGAATCCTATGCGCCGCGATGGCGCGGCGTGCCCAGCGTGCGATCCGCCCAGACGGAAGCACGCTTGCTTCCGTCCGGCCGGTGAAATCGCACGCTAATCATTGACTCTAGCTATGTTGATGCGCGCTGGGCCGGTGATGCTCGAACGTGTTGAACACCTTGTCGGCGTTCGCCTGCTGGTCCGGCGCCATCGCGTTGTAAAGGGTCGCGAAAGCCGTGGTCAGCTTTTGCAGCCCCTCGGAATGGGCCTGGGCGAATTTTTGGTAATTCTGCAGATCCTGCAACGCGGTGCGCTTTTCCTTCGGACCTTGGGTGCGGGTCTCGTCGATCAACTTCTTCATGTCCTCGGCATTGCCGCGCATGGTATCGGCCACCGCTTTCCAGTCCGGCTCTTGGGCCGACGAGATCTTGAGCTGCTCATGCAATTGCGTGATGCGCTGGTCGACCGACGCCGGATGCATCGAGGTGGCGGCTTTCGCGGCGGCCGGCTTGGCGTGCATCGCCTGATCGGCGGCATAGCTCGGCGAGACCGCCGTGCCGGCCAGCAAGAACGACGCGGTTGCGAGCGCCATTGCCAAGCCTGCCAGGCCACCGCGCGCGGGTGCGAAATTCGACATCTTCCTATCTCCTCGTTTGTGGGCTTCGTTCCCATAGCCTCGCAAGGCGCCGGGCTGGCGCGGCGGGCGGAATGACTGCAATGTGGCGAAGGAAGATGGAATAAACACGGCATACTAGTGGAATCTTCGACGCTTTCCGCCACAATGTCGTGTCGGAACTGTGGCGGGGCGCCACGAAAATCAGCGCAGCGGGTAATCCGCCTGATCCTCATAGACCGAACCGGCCTTGGTCAGATAGCTCGCCACCAGGCTGAAATGCGCGACTGGAAACGGCGCCGCGCGATACAGCGCGTGGGTCCGCATGAACGCTTCCAGCCGGCCCTCGCCGCGGTTGAGCCGCGCCAATGTGACATGCGGGGTAAAGCGGCGGCCTTCGGGCTCGAGACCGAGGCGTACCAGCGCGCTCTCGACCTTGTCGCGCAGATGCGTCAACGCATCGTTCTTCTCGACGCCGATCCACAATTCGCGGCCGCCGAACGAGCCGATGCCCGCCAGCGTCACGGCGAAGCGCGGCGCCTTCACCCGCAGCAGCGCCGCGTCGATGTCCGCCGCCAACGCCTCGTCCGCCGTGCCGATGAAGCGCAGCGTGATGTGATAATTGCCGGCATCGATCCAGCGCGCGCCGGGCAATCCGACGCACAATGTCGCGATGCTCAATTTCAATTCAGGCGGCGGATCGATGCCGACGAAGAGCCGCAGCATAGGATCACGGGGCGGCCAACAGGCGCAGGATATAGGGCGTCAATCGGTGCGCGATCAGATCGGCGCCGGCGGCGTTGGGATGCAGCAGGTCGGACTGGTTAAGCTTGGGGTCGAGCGCGACGCCATCGAGCAGAAACGGATAGAGCGGGACGTGATGCGCGGCGGCAAGGCGCGGATAGATGGCATCGAACCGGGTTTGATAGTCGCGCCCCCAATTGCTCGGCGCGCGCATCCCTAATAGTATGTATTTGATATGCGCATGATCGAGTCGTGATGCGATTTGATCCAGATTTGCTGCCGTGATTTTCGGGTCGGTGGCGCGCAACGCATCGTTGGCCCCCAGCTCCACCAAGACGGCGTCGGGATGCCGGTTCAGCGCATCCTTGAGCCGCGCCACGCCGCCGGCGCTGGTATCGCCGGAAACCGAGGCATCCAGCATCTCGACCGGCCGCCCCGCCGCCGCCAGGTCGGCCGCGAGCCGTGCCGGAAACGACTGCGCCGGCGCCAGCCCGTAGCCGGCACCCAGCGAATCGCCCAGCACCATCAGGCGCACCGGTGCGGCGACGGCGGGCACCGCGAACGCGGCCATGGCAATCGCCGCGAGGAAGGCCCATCTGATTTGTGTTGTTGCCTTCCCGTCCGTCCTCATTTTCCGACGCGATCCCATGAATCAATCCCAAACCGCGATCATCGATCTCGATGCGGTGACGCTCACACTGTCCGGCCCGGCCGGTCCCGTCAACGTGCTGCGGGGCATCACCGCGCGCGTCGCGGCGGGCGAATCGGTCGGCCTGATGGGGCCATCGGGCGCCGGCAAGACCAGCCTGATGATGATCGTCGCCGGGCTGGAGCGGGCGAGTTCCGGCCGCCTCGCGGTCGCGGGCCAGGACCTCGCGCCGCTCGACGAGGACGCCCGCGCGCGGTTTCGCCGCGACCATGTCGGCATCGTGTTTCAGGCGTTTCACTTAATGCCGACGATGACCGCGCTGGAGAATGTCGCGATCCCGCTGGAGCTTGCCGGCCGGCGCGACGCGCACCGCATCGCGCACGGCATGCTGGCCGATGTCGGGCTGGCCGCGCGCATCGGTCATTATCCCAGCCAGCTTTCCGGCGGTGAGCAGCAACGCGTCGCGCTGGCCCGCGCGCTGGCGCCGCGGCCCGAATTGCTGCTGGCCGACGAGCCAACCGGCAATCTCGATGCGGAAACCGGGCGCCAGGTGATCGACCTGATGTTCCGGCTCGGCGCCGAGCGCGGCACCAGCCTGTTGCTGATCACGCATGACCGCGCGCTGGCCGAACGCTGCGCCCGCATCGTGCCGATGGCGGACGGACGCATCCTTGCGCCATGATGCCGCTGCCGCTGATCTGGGCGATGCGCGAACTGCGCGGCGGCTTGCGCGGCTTTTGGATTTTCCTCGCCTGTCTCATTCTTGGCGTCGCGGTGATCGCCGGGGTCGGCTCGGTCGCGGCCTCGATCGCGGCGGGTCTGCGCGGTGATGCGCAAGCCCTGTTGGGCGGCGATGTCGAACTGCATCTGGTGCATCGCACCGCGACCGCGCCGGAGCTGGGCTTCCTGCGCGACAGCGGCATGGTCTCGCGCGTCGCCGAGATGCGGGCGATGGCGCGCGGCGAGGATGGCAGCCGCGTCAGCCTGGTGGAGTTGCGCGCGGTCGATCCGGCCTATCCGCTCTACGGCGCGGTCGTGCTGGCGCCACCGGGGCCGCTCGACGCCGCGCTGGCGCGGCGCGACGGCGAATGGGGTGCGGTCGCGGCGCCCGATCTGATCGCGCGGCTGGGGCTGCGGCTCGGCGACAGGTTGCGCGTCGGCGATGCGCGGTTCGTGCTGCGCGCGACGCTGATGGCGGAGCCCGACGCATCGGGCGCGAGCTTCGCGCTGGGGCCGCATCTGCTGATCGCGTCGGAGGCGCTGCGCGCCACCGGCCTGCTGCTGCCGGGGACGCTGATCGATTATTCGTACCGGCTGCGCCTCGCGCCAGGACTCGACGCCGCCCCATGGCTGGCGCGGCTCGCCGCGGAATTTCCCGAGGCGGGGTGGCGGATTCGTACGCCAGGCCAGGCGGCGCCCAACCTCGCGCGGCTGATCGACCGGGTCAGCCTGTTCCTGACGTTGGTGGGATTGACCGCGCTGCTGGTCGGCGGCCTCGGCATCGCCAATGCGGTGCGGGCCTATCTTGCCGGCAAGCTCGCCGCCATCGCGGTGTTGAAGGGACTGGGCGCCTCCCGCCGCGCGGTCTTCGCGACCTATCTAATACAGATATTGATCCTGGCCGCGCTGGGTATCGTCATCGGATTGATGCTGGGGGCGGCGATTCCGCTGCTGGCCTTGCCGTTCCTGCCGCCATCGCTGGTGCCGGCGCGGCTTGGCCTCTACCCGGCGCCGCTGGCACTGGCGGCGCTGTTCGGGCTGCTGACCGCGCTGACCTTTTCGCTGTGGCCGATCGCCAGCGCCTGCGAGACCCCGCCGGCGATGCTGTTTCGCGCGGCCATCGAGCCGCCCAATGGCGCGCCGCGCTGGCCCTATCGCGTCGCAACCTATGTCGCGGGCGTGGCGCTGGCGGGGCTGACGATTGTCAGCGCCACCGACCGCGCCATCGCGGTTTATTTCATCGGCGGCGCCGTCATATCGCTCGCCCTGTTCCGCGGCGTGGCGCTGGCGCTGATGGCGGCGGCGCGGCGCATTCATCCGCGCGGCACCGCGTCGCGCCTCGCCTTCGGCAATCTTCATCGTCGCGGCGCGCCGACGCCCGGCATCGTCGCCTCGCTCGGTCTCGGCCTCGCCGTCCTCGTCGCGATCGCGCTGATCGAAGCCAATTTTTCGCGCCTCCTCGACGACGAGCTGCCGGACCGCGCCCCCAGTTTCTTCTTCATCGATCTCCAGCCCGACCAGAAACCCGCCTTCGACACATTGCTGGCCTCGATCCCCGGCGCGCGGGAGACCGGCGCGATGCCCAGTCTGCGTGGCCGCATCGTCCGGCTGAACGGCGTGCCGGTGGCGCAGGCGAAAGTCGCGGAGGAGGCGCGCTGGACGCTGCAATCGGAACGCGGCCTGACCTATACCGGGACGCTGCCGCGCGGCTCGCGTCTGGTCGGGGGCGCCTGGTGGCCGGCCGATTATCACGGGAGCCCGCAAGTCTCCATGGATGCCGGCATCGCGCATGGGCTCGGCCTGGCGCTGGGCGATACCGTTACCGTCGATGTGCTGGGCCATGAGATGACGGCGCGGCTGACCAGCCTGCGCGCCATCGACTGGGCGTCGCTGGGCATCAATTTCATCATGGTGTTTTCGCCGGGCTCGCTCGACGGCGTGCCGCAGACCTATATCGCCACGGCGCGGGCCTCGCCCGCCGCCGAATTGCCGTTGGAGCGGGCGGTCGCGGCGCAATTCCCCAATGTCTCGGCGATCCCGGTGAAGGACGTGCTGGCGCAGTTGGCCGACATCGTCGCCGCCGTCGCGATCGCGCTCCGCGCCACCGCGGCGGTGGCCCTCGTTGCCGGCATCCTGGTCCTGGCGGGCGCGGTGGCGGCCGGCCAGCGCCGCCGCATCTATCAGGCGGTGCTGCTGAAGGTGCTGGGCGCGACGCGCGGCACCGTGACGCGCGCCTTCCTGATCGAGTTCGCGGTGATGGGCCTGGTCACGGCGCTGATCGCCGTTGCCATCGGCACCGTCGCGGCGGATTTCGTCATGACGCGCGCGATGCAGGCGGATTTCGTCTTCGTGCCCGGGGTCGCGGCGGGCGCGGGCTTGATCGGCGCCGCGATCACCCTGATCATCGGCTATGCCGGAACCTGGCGCGCCTTGGGCGCCCGGCCGGCCCCCTATCTGGCGAATGAGTGAGGCAGCCATGGACAAGTCTATCGACCGGATCGTTCCCGCCGGCGCCATCAATCGGCGCGATCCCGACCATGCCAACCGCATGATCGTGGCGCCCGAGGATTTCGCCACGATCTCGCCGTTCCTGGTCCTGGTCGAGGATTGGTTCCGCGATCCCGCCGGCTTTCCGACCCATCCGCATCGTGGCATCCAGACGGTGACCTTCGTGCTGGACGGCGCGCTGGAGCATCGCGACCATACCGGCGGCCACGGCGTGCTGCGCGAGGGCGATGTGCAGTGGATGACCGCCGGCCACGGCGTCATGCACAGCGAGCTGCCGCATGAGCGCGAGGTGGCGCACACATTGCAGCTTTGGCTCAACCTGCCGGGGCGCCAGAAGATGATTCCGGCGCGCTATGTCAACCAGTTGCGCGCCGAGGTGCCGGTGGTGACGTCGCCGGGCGCCGAAATCAGGCTCTATGCCGGCACGCTGGGGGCGGTCGCGTCGCCGCATGGCAGCGACTGGCCGATGTCGCTGATGGATATCCGCGCCGAGGCCGGCGCCGAATTGTCGCTGGAGGTGCCGTCCGGCGATCGCGGCTTCATTCATCTAGTCTCCGGCGAGGCCCGCATCGGGGCCGGCGGCGCGACGGTGACCGCCGGCGATGTCGCCTGGTTCGAGCCGTCGCTGGATGGGGGCACGGACCGGATCGCCGTTACCGCCCTGGCGCCATTGCGCGCGCTGCTTTATTCGGGGGCGCCGATCGACGAGCCGGTGGTGGCGCGAGGGCCGTTCGTCATGACCAGCGACGCCGAAATCCGCCAAGCCTACGCCGATTATCAGTCCGGGCGATTTATCGCCTGAGGCGAAGGCGGGAGGGGCGGGGTTAACGCCGCCCCGGCCCTCATTGAACTCGCCCCGCTTTGCGCTCATATTAGTCGGGTAATCCTTAACACCCTTCGAGGGTAACCCATGTCGTACAATCAAAGTGGCGGCCAAGGCGGCGGCCAAGGCAGCCGCTGGACCTCACGGACCGCGGTGCCGCAGGTCGATATCGATGTCGGCCTGCGTCAATACATGCTGCGCGTCTACAATTATATGGCGGGTGGCTTGGCGCTGACCGGCATCGTGGCCTATGCCGCGGTATCGACCGGCCTCTACCAGGCGATCGCGCATACCATCCTGTTCTGGGTGATTCTGATCGCCCCGCTCGGGCTGGTCCTGCTGCTCAGCTTCCGGATCAACCAGATGAGCCTCGGCGCCGCGCAGGCGACCTACTGGGTCTATGCCGGGCTCGTGGGCCTGTCGATCGCCGGCATTTTCCTGATTTATACCAATGCCAGCATCGCCACGACATTCTTTGTCTGCGCCGCCATGTTCGCCGGCATGAGTCTCTGGGGCTACACCACGAAGCGCGATCTGACCCGGATGGGCTCGTTCCTGTTCATGGGCCTGGTCGGCATCGTCATCGCCAGTCTGGTGAATATGTTTCTGCACTCGCAGCAGATGCAGTGGATCATCTCGATCGTCGGCGTCATCGTGTTCACCGGCCTGACCGCCTGGGACACCCAACAGATCAAGGAAATGTACTGGGCGGGCGACGGTTCCGTGGTGGCCGGCAAGAAGTCGGTGATGGGCGCGCTGCGGCTCTATCTCGATTTCCTCAACCTGTTCCTGATGCTGTTGCAATTCATGGGCGTGCGGCGCGACTGATCGCGCCCGCCCGGTCGCCGCGATGCCGCCCGTGGTCCCGCCACGGGCGGTTTCGTTTGCGGCGGGCGTCAACCGCAAGATGAGATTGATGAGCGACACGGCCAAGACATTCGCCAATCCGATGCGCCACGGCACCGCGGTATCGGTCAGCCTGCGCAAGCTGGTCTTCATCCGCTGGGTCGCCATCGGCGGCCAGGCGGTGGCGGTGATCTTCGCCGGGCTGGTGCTGGGCTTCGCGCTGCCGATCTGGTCGGTGATGGCGGTGATCGCGACCTCGGGCGCGCTCAATGTCGCCACCACGCTGTCGCGCCACGGCGCCGCCCGCCTGGGCGATCGCGAGGCCGCGCTTTATCTCGGCTACGACATGATCCAGCTTGGCCTGCTGCTCTATCTGACCGGCGGGCTGCAGAACCCCTTCGCCATTCTGCTGCTGGCGCCGGTGACGGTGGCGGCGACCATCCTGTCGCTGCGCAGCGTCATTGGCCTCTCGGCGCTCACCGTGTTCGCCATCAGCCTCCTCGCCATCTTCCATCTGCCGCTGCCCTGGTACGAGCCGGCGCCTGACCCCAGCCTGCTCTATGTCCTCGGCGTGTGGACGGCGCTGGTGCTGTCGACGCTGTTCGTCGCCTTCTATGTCTGGAGCGTCGCCGAGGAGGCGCGGCTGATGCGCGACGCCTTCACCGCCACCCAATTGGCGCTGGCGCGCGAGCAACGCGTCTCCGCCGTCGGCGGCCTCGCCGCCGCGGCGGCGCATCAGCTCGGCAGTCCGCTCGCCACCATCGCGGTGGTGGCGAAGGAATTGGTCCGCGATCTGCCCAAGGGCAGCCCCTATGCCGAGGATGCCGCCCTGCTGCTGAGCCAGAGCGAGCGCTGCCGCACCATCCTCGCCGATCTGGCCCAGCATCGGGACAGCGCCGGCGAGCCGCCCCAGCGCCTGCCATTCTCCGCCCTGGTGGCGGCGGCGGGCGAACCCCATCGCGCCGGCGCGGCCCAGAGCGGCGTCGCCATGGTCCAGACCAATGCCGCCGGGCGCGGATCCCAGGGCGACGCGGTGCCGGAGCCGATGGTGACGCCCAGCCCCGAAATCATGCACGGGCTGGGCAATCTCATTCAGAACGCGACGCAATTCGCCGCCCGCGAGGCCACCATCACGGTGAGCTGGAGCGAGGACAGCGTCGCCACCGATATCGTCGATGACGGGCCGGGGTTCCCGCCCCAGGTTCTCACCCGCATCGGCGAACCCTATCTATCGGGACGGGCGTCCGACACGCAGTCCCATATGGGCCTGGGCATTTTCATCGCCCAGACCTTGTTGGAGCGCACCGGCGCGCGGCTCAGCTTCGCCAATCTGCCCGAAGGCGGGGCGCAGATCGTGGTGGAGTGGCGGCGCGGCACGCTCGAAGGCGGCGATACGCGCCCCCTGGCATTGGAGGTCGAGGCATGATGGACGAAGTGACCGTGGCGCCGGATGCGGGCGCGCTGGCGGGCCTGCCGGAGGATGAGCGCACGCTGCTGATCGTCGATGACGATGCGCCGCTGTGCCAGCGCTTGGCGCGCGCGATGGAGCGGCGCGGCTTCATCGTCACCGCCGCCGAATCACTGGCCGCCGGGGTCGAGGCGGTGACCCGCGCGGCGCCCGCCTTCGCCGTGGTCGATCTGCGGCTCGGCGACGGCAGCGGCCTCGATGTCGTGAAGGTGCTGCGCCAGGCCCGGCCCTCGGCGCGGATCATCATGCTGACGGGCTATGGCAACATCGCCACCGCGGTCGCGGCGGTGAAGGTCGGGGCGCTCGACTATCTGCCGAAGCCGGCGGACGCCGACGCGGTCGAGGCGGCGCTGCTGGCGACCGAGGCCAGCCTGCCGCCGCCGCCCGCCGACCCGATGTCGGCCGACCGGGTGCGCTGGGAGCATATCCAGCGGGTCTTCGAGCAATGCGACCGCAACGTCTCGGAGACCGCCCGCCGCCTCAAGATGCACCGCCGCACCTTGCAGCGCATTCTCGGTAAGCACGCGCCCCGCAGTTAGGCTCGAGGCGCCTCATAGCTCCAGGACGAAATCCGCATCCAGCGCGCGGCTGAGGCGCTGGCTCGCCATCAGGGCGAAGCGCAGCGTCACGGCGCGCCGGCGCGGCGCCGACAACGGGATCGGCGGCGCCTCGCGCAGCAGGGCCGCGCCCCACGCATCGGCGCGGATGAGGCCGCAATCGGGCGGAATCAGCGCGTCATCGAAATCGTGGCCGATGGCGAAATAGAGCCGATCGCAGAAATCGCGATAGTCCGGCCATTTTTGATCGGCGCGGAAATCGGCGAGCGACGATTTAACCTCGATAATGCGAATCTCGCCGTCGCGGCCCAGCGCCATGATGTCGGCGCGCCGGCCGTTGGCCAGCGGCACTTCGGCCAAGGTGGCGAAGCCGTGCTGCATCAGCAGCCGGGTCGCACCCCGGCATAATTCCTTCGCGATGTCGCGCCCGTCCGGCATGGCTTCCTGGCCGCCGCGAAGGCCGGGGTGGCGTCGCGGATGAAAAGGCATTATTCCCTTGGCTTCGAGGAATGCCACAAATCCGGCGCCGCCCCTACCATGAAAATCACGTCACGCGTGCTCGCTACCCTGCTTATGTTGACGCTCGCCGCGCCGGCGCTGGCGCAGGCGATCAGTCCGCCCGCCGTTAAGGCCGGCGATCGCTGGGTCTATGACGGGCCCGACGGCAAGCGCAGCCTCCACGTCGACAGCGTGTCCGGCGACGGCACCATCGACGCGACCATCGACGCGCCGGGCCTCTCCGGTCTCGCGATGCGCTATACCAAGGACTGGAATGTGATGATGGCGCCAGTGCCGATGCTCGGCACTATCCATTACCAGCGCTATCGCCCGCCGCTGTGCGTCATGCCGCCATCGCCCTGGTCGGCGGGACAGACCTGGTCGTGCGATACCGGTTGGAGCGACGGCACCTATTCCGGCACCATTCAGCTCGCGGGCAAGATCGACGGCATCGAGAAGATCACCGTGCCGGCCGGCACGTTCGATGCCGTGCACGCCCGGCTCAATGTCGGTGGCACCGAGGTGAATTGCTGGTTCGCGCCCCAAGTCGGCAATTGGGTGCAATGCAAATCGCCGCTGCCCGATTATAACTACGCGCTGAAATCCTATTCGCTGAAATAGCTCCGAGATGAACGACACACCCGACGTGGACAATCAGTTCCGCGCGGCGCGGCTGGACAAGCTCGCCGCGCTAAGACGGCTCGGCATCGAGCCTTATCCCTATGAATTTCCGGTGACCGCCAAGGCCGCCGCGCTCGATACGGCCTATGCCGCGCTGGCGGCCGGGACGGTGACGGACGATGTGGTCGCGGTGGCGGGCCGGGTGCGCGCCATGCGCAACAACGGCATGTTCATCGATCTCCACGACGCGACCGGCAAGATCCAGATTTTCAGCCACAAGGATTTTCTCGACGCCGCGCATTTTCCGCTGCTGAAGCTGCTCGATCTCGGCGACATCATCGGCGTCGAGGGCAAGGTGCGCCGCACGCCGCGCGGCGAGCTGTCGGTCAATGCCGCGCGGATCACGCTGCTGACCAAGTCGCTGTTGCCGCTGCCGGAAAAATACCACGGCCTCGCGGACATCGAGACGCGCTATCGCCAGCGCTATCTCGATTTGATCATGAGCGCCGAGAGCCGCGAGACGCTGCGCGACCGCAGCCGCATCATCGCGTCGATCCGCCATCTGCTGATGGCGCGCGGTTTCCTCGAGGTCGAGACGCCGATGCTGCAGGCGATTCCGGGCGGCGCGGCGGCCAAGCCCTTCATCACGCACCACAACACGCTCGATCTCGATCTCTATCTGCGCATCTCGCCGGAACTTTATTTGAAGCGGCTGTTGGTCGGCGGGCTCGGCGACCGCGTCTTCGAGATCAACCGAAATTTCCGCAACGAGGGAATTTCACCGCGCCACAATCCGGAATTCACCCTCCTCGAACTCTATCAGGCCTATGTCGATTATTTCGCGATGATGGAGATGACCGAGCATCTCGTCGCCGAGACGGCGCTTGAGGTGCGCGGCACCACGCGCATCACCTATCAGGGCCAGGCGATCGACCTGACCCCGCCATGGCGCCGCGCCACCATGGCCGATCTGGTGCGGGAGGTGACAGGGGTCGATTTTCGCGCCATCGACAATGACGCCGACGCGCGGCGCGCGGCGCGCGGCATCGGGCTGGAATTGCCGGACAGCGCGCAATGGGGCCATGCGCTCTACACCGCGTTCGAGGCGCGGGTCGAGGCGACGCTGATCCAGCCGACCCATGTGATGGATTTCCCGCGCGAGGTCTCGCCGCTGACCAAGGTGCATCGCACCGATCCGCGCCTGACGGAGCGGTTCGAGACCTTCATCCATGGCGGCGAATACGCCAACGCCTATTCCGAACTCAACGATCCCGTGGATCAGCTCGCCCGCTTCGAAGCGCAGATGCAGGCGCGCGAATTGGGCGACGAGGAAGCCCAGCGCCTCGACACCGACTTCGTCACCGCCCTGGAGTACGGCATGCCGCCGGCCGGCGGCCTCGGCATCGGCATCGACCGGCTGGTGATGCTGCTGACCGACAGCGCCTCGATCCGCGACGTGATCGCGTTCCCGACGCTGCGGCCGAGAGGCTGACGGCAAACCCATTCTGGGTGCTTCGAGACGCGCGCCCCATGGTGAGCGCGAGCGGAGCGAGCAGTCGAACCACGCGCGCTCCTCAGCATGAGGGCGATTTCTCCTGGCATAAAAAATTGGTCCTCAGCCTGAGGAGGCTGCGGAGCGGCCGTCTCGAAGGCCGCACGGTTTTCAGCTTCGCCGGTAGATCACCAGATGGTAGGCGGCGAGGCCACAGCAGGCGGGGATCGCCAGCATCCCGGCCAGGCATTGCAGTGGACCAGGACGAGGGAGCGCTGCCGACAATCTTCTCCGAGATCGGCATGGTCCCGTTCATCAGCCAAGCGGAAACCTGACCATTTGTGTTGCGCCACAAAATATCCGTATTGCCGTCACCGTTGAGGTCGGAGATTGTCCGCGATCCGGCGTCCGAGCGGCAAGGCGGGAATGCGGCCGTCGTCGATTGTAAAAGTCCAGATATCGGCCGATCGAGGTGCGCCTCGCTGACGCTGTCGTAGGCCCGCAGGTAGACCTCCTCGTATTTGACCGAACGCCAGAGCCGCTCGACAAAGACCTTGTCGCGCCACGATCCCTTGCCGTCCATGCTGATCGCGATGGCGTTGTCCGACCGCGCTCCGGTGAATGCGGCGCTGGTGAACCGGCTGCCTTGGCCGGTATTGAAAATCTCCGGGGTGCCGTGTTTGGCGAGCGCTTCCGCGACCGCCTCAAGGCAGAACGCGACCGCCATCGTGATCGACACGCGCCACGCCAGGACCCCGCGGCTGAACCAGTCGACCACGGCGGCAAGATACCCCGGCTGAGGTTCAGAACCTTCGCTTGCTGAATGATCGGCAGATCGTGCGGGCGGTCGATCATCGCTTTGCGCTCAACATGCCGGCCTTGCCGAGCGCGCCTTCCAAAAAATCATTCTCCAGCGTCAGCTCTCCAATCTTGGCGTGAAGTGCCTTCAAATCCACCGCGCCGCTTCAGCTCTCGACGCACTGGACCCGAACACCCCGGCCGCCCCATCGAGCAACTGTCCTTTTCCACGTCGTGATCTGGTTCGGATGTAGATCGAAAAGTTCCGCTAGCTCGGAAAGCGTCTTCTCGCCCTTGATGGCCGCCAAAGCTACCTTCGCCTTGAACCCCGCTGTGTGGTTCCGCCGTGGTCGTCTTGTCATGGGCTCTCCTGTTCGCGGCAATCCTCGCCGCCGTCAGGTAAAAAATCCACTTATCACCCTGTCCAGATACCCTAGGCCAGTTCTATGATGCGGCATGTCGCCTCGCCGTCTTTGTTGGCGCTTCTCGCCGTGACCGATTGGCGCTGTTCATTCTATCGGCGCGGGGACAATCAATCCTCGCTCGATTCGGCTTCGAGACCGGGTATCGCGCCGGCCCCTGAGCCCGCGCCACGGGAGACGAGATGGAGCTCGCCGAGCTGACCCTGACCGAGGCCGCGCGCAGCTTGCGCGACGGCGATGTCACCGCCGAGGCCTATGCGGCGGCCCTCCTGGACCGGGGCGCCGCGCTGGCCCGGCTCAATGCCTTCATCGCGCAGGACCGCGACGCGGTACTGGTGGCGGCGCGCGCCGCCGACCTGAAGCGCCGTGATGGCGGCGAATTGGGTGCGCTCCATGGTGTGCCGCTGGCCATCAAGGACAATCTTGATTGCGTCGGCTATGCCACCACCGGCGGCACCCCGGCGCTGCGCCATCATCGCCCTCGGCACAATGCGCCAGTGGTCCAGACATTGCTCGACGCAGGCGCCATCGTTCTCGGCAAGGCCAACATGCACGAGTTGGCGTTCGGCATCACCAACAACAATGCCGCCTTCGGCCCGGCGCGGAATCCCTATGACCCGTCGCGGATTCCCGGCGGATCGAGCGGCGGCACCGGCGCCGCCATCGGCGCGTGGCTGGCGCCGGCCGGCATCGGCACCGACACGGGCGGCTCGGTGCGCATTCCCGCCGCGCTGTGCGGCATTGTCGGCCTGCGGCCGAGCCTCGGGCGCTGGCCGCAAGCCGGCATCCTGCCGATCTCCCACACCCGCGACACGGCGGGACCGATGACCCGCGATGTCGCGGATTGCGTGCTGCTGGATGCCGTGGTCACCGGCGGCAATGCCTTGCTCGCGTCCCATGCCGCGGCGGCGCTGCGCCTCGGCGTGCCGCGCCAATTCTTTTGCGAACCGCTGGACGATGAGGTGGCGCGGCTGTTCGAGGCGTTTCTCGGCGCGCTGCGCGCCGCCGGCGTGACGCTGATCGAGGTCGATCTCCACGCCGCGCAAGCGTTGAACAACCGCGCCGGCGGGCCGATCTCGCGGTACGAGGCGCGCCACGACATCGCCGCTTATTTCGCGGACCACGGAATCGATCTCGGCTTCGACGACTTGGTTGAGCGGATCGCCGGCCCCGATGTGAAGGCGATCCTCGCCGGCAGTCGCCACTTCACCGAGGCCGACTATCGCCAGGCCCTGATCGCCGACCGCCCGGCGCTGCAAGAACTCTATGCCGATTGCATGACGCGGCATGGATTGACAGCGCTGATCTTTCCGACCACGCCGCTGCCCGCCGCCACGATCGGCGAGGACGATACCACGATGATGAACGGCCGGCCGGTCCCGACCTTCGCCACCTTCGCCCGCAATACCGGGCCGGGCAGCGTCGCCGGCCTGCCGGGTCTCGCCTTGCCGATCGGCCTCACGGCGGCGGGCCTGCCGGTCGGCATCGAGCTCGACGGTCCGCCGGGCAGCGATCGGGGCTTGCTGGCCGCCGGCCTGACGCTGGAGCGGATTGCCGGACCGCTGCCGGGTCCGCGTCTGTGACCGAAACCGACATCACCGCCCTGGACGCGGTCGCGCTATCCGATGTGATCCACCGCCGCGCGCTGTCCTGCGTCGAAGTGATGGGCGCCTATCTCGACCGGATCGAGCGGCTCAACCCGGCGGTCAACGCCATCGTCTCGCTGCGCGACCGCGCCCCGCTGTTGGCCGAGGCGCGCACGCACGACGAGCAAGTGGCGCGCGGCGAGCCGCTCGGCCCGCTGCACGGTTTTCCCCAGGCGGTGAAGGATTTGGAGCTGACCCGCGGCATTCGCACCACGTTCGGTTCGACGCTGTTCCGCGATTTTGTTCCCGACCAGGATTCGCTGCAGGTCGGGCGGCTGAAGCGCGCCGGCGCGATCGTCATCGGCAAGACCAACACGCCGGAATTCGGCCTCGGCTCCCACACCTTCAATGAAGTGTTCGGCGTCACGCGTAACGCCTATGACCAAAGCCGCAGCGGCGGCGGCTCCAGCGGCGGCGCCGGGGCCGCGGTGGCGCTGCGGATGATGGCGGTGGCGGACGGCAGCGATTATGCCGGCTCGCTGCGCAATCCCGCGGCGTGGAACAATATCTTCGCGCTGCGCCCCTCGCCCGGCCTGGTGCCGACCGACCGGCCGGAGCAATTCCTGCAAGCGCCCGGCGTGCTGGGGCCAATGGCGCGCACCGTCCCCGATCTCGCTTTGCTGCTGTCGGTCCAGGCCGGCGCCGATCCGCGCGCGCCGCTGTCGCTGCCGGGCGATCCGCAACGGTTCCGCGCCCCGCTCGACGCCGCGATGAAAGGCACGCGCATTGCCTGGTGCGGCGACTTCAACGGCCAGATTCCGTTCGAGGCCGGCGTGCTCGATCTGTGCGTGGCCGCGCTGCCGGCCTTCGCCGATCTGGGTTGCACGGTTGAGCACGACGCGCCCGCCTTTCCGCTCGACCGTTTGTGGCGCGATTTTGTCACGCTGCGCGCCTGGCACACCGCATCGGGCCAGGCGGCGGTGGCGCGCGACCCCGCGCGACGTGCCCAGCTCAAGCCCGAGCTGATCTGGGAGATCGAGCGCGGCGCGACACTGTCGGGGCAGGATGTGGCCGACGCCTCGCTTGGCCGCAGCGACTGGTATCACGCGGTGAATCGGTTCTTTGGGCGCTATGATTTCCTGATGCTGCCCTCGGCCCAGCTCTTCGCCTTTCCAGCGGAATGGCGCTGGCCGCGAGAGATCGGCGGGCGGGCGATGGATTCCTATCATCGCTGGATGGAGAACAATATCGTCATCACCATGAGTGGCTGCCCGGCGCTGAGCGTGCCGGTCGGGTTCGATGGGCGCGGCCTCGCCATGGGCATGCAGATCGTGGCACCGATCGGCGAGGAGTTCCGGCTGTTGCAACTGGCGCACGCCTATGACCAAGCGACCGGCTGGGTCCGCAAGCATCCCCCGCCGCTGGCCGAAACCTGATCCTTTACCGCGCCGAACGTGCAATGCTAGTCAGATCGTTGAAGGACGCGCCGAAGAGCGCCAGCCAGCCGGGAGGATAAAATGAAACGACCCTGCCCCATGATCGGACTTGTCGCGGCACTGACATTGATCGGCACGCTGGTCGGGTCGGCGGCCCCGGCGCTGGCCGGCACCTATGATATTCATGTCGTCCTGCCGTTGACCGGCAGCGCCGCCTTCGTCGGCCAGGGCCAGAAGGACGCGCTCGGCGCGTTCGAGGCGCAGATCAACGCGCAAGGCGGCGTCAACGGCGATACGCTGCATTTCGTCTTTCACGACGACCAGACCAGCCCGCAAGTCGCGGTACAGCTGACGACGCAAATCCTCGGCGACAGCCCCGCCGTGGTGATGGGATCGAGCCTCGTCGGCGAATGCCTGGCCATGGCGCCGCTGATGCGCAATGGGCCGGTGCAATATTGCATGTCGCCGGCGATCCACCCGAAGCCCGGCAGCTATGTCTTCTCCGCCGCGTCCTCCTCCATCGACCAGATCGCGGCGGTGGTGCGCTATTACCGGATGAAGGGCTGGACCAAGATCGCCACCATGATGACCACCGACGCCAGCGGCCAGGATGGCGACCGCGCGGTCGATACGATTCTGAACTATCCCGAGAACAAGGGCATCATCACCAAGGTGATCGTCGAGCATTTCAACCCGTCCGATGTCTCGGTCGCGGCGCAGATCGCGCGCATCAAGGCGGCGGGGGCGCAGGCGATCATCGCCTGGACCACCGGCTCGCCCGCCGCCACGGTGTTTCGCGGCATGATCCAGGCCGGTCTCGACATTCCGGTGGCGCCGACCAGCGGCAATCAGACTTTCGCCGCGATGAATCAGTGGAAATCGTTCCTGCCGAGCCATCTCATTCTCGCCTCGGCGCTCTATCCGCCGCATGAGGGGCTGTTGACCCTCGACCCGCGCATGGAAAAGCTGCAGCACGAGATGTATGCCGTCCTGAAGCAGCACAAGCTGAAGGCGGACAATCAGGCGGCGACCTCGTGGGACGCGGCGCTGATCATCGTCGCCGGCCTGCGCAAGCTCGGCAACCACGCGACCGCCGCGCAACTGCGCGACTACATCGCCAATCTGACCGATTTCCCCGGCGTCGACGGCATTTATGATTTCAAGAAATATCCCGAGCGCGGTCTCGGTCCCGACGGCTCGACCGTCACCACTTACGACGCCAAGACCAACGAATGGGTCTGGCTGTCGCGGCCGGGCGGCGCGCCACTGAAATAGGGCATGGGAATGGAATAGTGCGTCCCTCGACTGCTCGCCCGGACATGGTCCGGGCTCCGCGCTCGGGATGAGGCATATTTCTTTATGCCCTTGAAGCCCTCCCCTCATCCCGAGCGCGGACCGCCATGCGACAGCATGGCGGGTGCAGTCGAGGGACGCACGATGGTCACACCCCCGCGTTAAATGAACCAGTTCGCGCAGATCATGGTCGGCGGGCTGCTCCAGGGCAGCGTCTTCGCCATCATCGCGCTGGGCATCACGCTGGTCTATCGCGTCACCGGCATCATCAACCTGGCGCAGGGTGGATTCTGCATCCTGGGCGCGCTGACCCTCTATACGTTCCAGGTGGAATGGAGCTGGCCGCTGCCGCTGGCCTTCATCGCGGCGATGGCCGCAACCACGGCATTCGGCGTCGCGCTGGGCGCCGCGACCTTCGTGCCCGCGCTGTCGCGCCTGCCGAACAGCAGCATGCTGATGCTGACCGCCGGCCTCCTGACCTTCATCGGTGGTCTGGCCCTGGTGGTGTGGGGCAGCCAGCCCTTCATCGTGCCGCCTTTCTCCGGCGAACAGCCGATCGCGATCCTCGGCGTGCTGGTGCCGTCGCAAGGATTGTGGATCGGCGGCATCGCGCTGCTGATCATCGCCGGCGTCTGGTATCTGATGGCACGCACCGCGACCGGCATGGCGCTGATCACCTGCGCCGAAAATCCGCTGGCGGCGCGGTTCATGGGCATCGATGTCGCGCGGCTGACCCTCTTCAGCTTCGGCCTCGCGGCGCTGATCGGCGGCATTGGCGGCGCCGCGGTCGCGCCGATCATGTCGCTGCAATTCGACGCCGGCGGCTTCTTCACCAATGCCGGCTTCATCGCGGTGGCGCTGGGCGGCATGAGCTCGCTGGGCGGGGCCATCGCCGGCGGCCTGTTCCTCGGCGTCGCCGAGCAGCTCGCGGCGGGCTATGTCTCGTCGCTATTCGCAAATGGCCTCGCCCTCGGCCTCTTGCTGGTGACACTGCTGTGGCGGCCGCGCGGCTTCTTCGGGGGCACCCTGCGCCGGCGCGACGTGCGCGAGGAGGCGCGGGTCTATCGCAGCGTCGTCCGCTTCGGCGGGCGCGGCATGGTGCTGATCGGGCTGCCGCTGCTGATCCTGCTGCTGGTCCTGCCTGATTTCGTCGGCGGCGGCATGCTCAGCTCGCTGGTGATCACCTTCATCCTGTTCATCGCGGTACTGGGCCTGGATGTCGCGATGGGCTATGCCGGGCAGGTCAGCCTCGGCCAGTCCGGTTTCATGGCGGTCGGCGGCTATACCGCCGGCATTCTAGCGGCGACTTACGACCTACCGCCGGCGCTCGGCATCCTTGCGGGCATGGCGCTGTCGCTGGCGTGCGCGCTGTCGCTGTCGCTGGTGACGATGCGGCTGCAGGGCGCCTATCTGGCGCTGGCCACGCTGACCTTCGGCCTCTTGGTCGATTCGCTGACCGTCGGCCTGGTCGATGTCACCGGCGGGCCGTCCGGGCTGGTCGGCATTCCGGCGCTGTCGTTCGGGCCGCTGGTGATCGGCACGCCGCGCGCCATGTATTATTTCCTGCTGGTGCTGATGGCGGTGCTGGTGGCGGCGCTGCTCGGCGCGATGCGATCCGGCTTCGGGCGCGCGCTGCAGGCGATCCGCGCCGATCAGACCGCGGCGGCGGCGCTGGGCATCAATGTGCCGCGCCACAAGATGGCGGCGTTCGCGATCAGCGCCGTTCTGGCGTCACTGTCGGGCAGTCTCTATGCCTTCGATTTCCATTTTCTCTCGCCCGACATGGTGGCAACGCCGCGCTCGTTCGAGCTGATCGCGATGCTGATCATCGGCGGCGAAGGCACGCTGATCGGCGGCCTTCCTGGCGCCGCGCTGATCACGCTGTTGCCGACTCTGTTCCAGCCCTTCGCCGTCTACAAGACGTTGGCCGAGGGCGCGCTGCTGGCGCTGACCTTTCAATATCTGCCCGACGGCATGCTGGGCGGCCTGTGGCGATTGGGGCAATGGGCGCGCGGGCTGGCGCCGGCGCGGTTCGCGCCGGGACGGGCCGCGCCATGAGCGACGCCGCGCTGGAGGTGATTGGCCTCGCGAAACGCTTCGGCGGGGTGCAGGCGGTCGCCGATCTGTCCTTCACCGTGCCGGCGGGCGGCATCGCCGCGCTGATCGGGCCGAACGGCGCCGGCAAGACCACCCTCTTCAATCTCGTCACCAATCTTTTCCCCGCCGATGCCGGCGAAGTGCGATTCCTCGGCACCTCGCTACGCGGGCGCGGCCCCAGCGACATCGCCGCGTTGGGCCTGCTGCGCACCTTTCAAACGGCGCGCATCTTTCCCGGCATGAATGTCCTGGAGAATGTCATGGCCGGCGCGCATCGCCAGATCCGGCACGGGGCGGCGGCGCAGATGCTGTGGCTGCCCGGCGCGCGGCACGAAGAGGCGGCGTTGCGTCGCCGGGCCGCCGACCTGCTCGATCTCGTCGGCCTCGCGGGCTTGCGCGACCAGCCCGCCGCCAGCCTGCCGATGGGCGCGCAGAAAATGGTCGAGGTGTGCCGCGCCTTCATGGCGCGCCCGCGCCTGCTGCTGCTCGACGAGCCGGCGGCCGGCCTCAACGATGCCGAAACCGCCGAGCTCGCGGCGCTGTTGCGCGCGGTGTGCGACAGCGGCGTCACCATCATGGTGGTGGAGCACAATATGTCGCTGGTGATGGACATCGCCGACCAAGTCATCGTGCTCGATCTCGGCCGGCTGCTGGCCCAAGGGACGCCGCGCGATATTCAGCGCGACCCACGCGTCATCGAAGCCTATCTCGGCGTCGCGACGTAAATGCTGACGGTCACCGGCCTCGACGCCGGCTATCGCGAGAGCACCATCCTGCACGGCGTCGATTTGGCGGTGAACGCGGGCGAGATCGTCGCGCTGATCGGCGCCAACGGCGCCGGCAAATCGACGCTGGCGAAGACACTGGCCGGGTTGCTGCCGGCGCGGCAGGGGCGCATCGAATTCGGCGGCCAGGCGATCGAGCGCCTCGGCCCGCCGGCCCGCGTGGCGCTGGGCATGGCGCATGTGCCGGAGGGGCGTCAGATCGTCGCCGGTCTCAGCGTCGCCGACAATCTGCACATCGGCGCCTTCGTCCATCGCCGCCGGCTCGGCCGCGCCGGCATGGCGCGGCGTATCGAGGCCGTGTGCGCGCAATTTCCGGCGCTGAGCGGTCGGCTCGACGAGCCCGCCGGCAATCTCTCCGGCGGGCAGCAGCAGATGCTGGCGATCGCGCGCGCGCTGATGATCGAGCCGCGCCTCCTGATCCTCGATGAGCCGTCGCTGGGCCTCGCGCCGCAACTGGTGGCGGAGATTTTCCGCATGATCGCCACGCTGCGCGGCGCCGGGGTCGCGATCCTGTTGTCGGAGCAGAATGCGCGCATCAGCCTCGCCCATGCCGATCGCGCCTATGTGCTGGAAATGGGCCGCATCACGCTGCACGGTACGGGGGCCGCGCTGTTCGCGAACTCGGCCATCGCCGAGACCTATCTCGGCGTCGGCAAGGCGGTCGATGCCGGCGCCGCCCGAAGCGACACAAGCCACGCGCGCCTGGTGCGCGGCCTTCAGGAGATTCTCGATGCCTAACCTTTTGTCCCTCGCGCCGCTGACCATCAACGAGGCGGGGCCGCTGGAACTGATCGACGCCGCGGCGGCGGGCCGGTTCGACGCCGTCTCGCTCCGGGTCGTCGGCGCGCCGGGGATCGAGCGCGTGCCGCCGATCACCGCCGCCGACACCGATGCGATCCGGCGGCATCTCGCCGCGACCGGCATCCGGGTCTTTTCCGCGACCGGCATTTGGCTGACGCCGGATTTCGCGCTACGCGATGCCGAGCCGGCGCTGGCGATCGCCGCCGACCTCGGTGCCGTCTATTGCCTGGCGACAGGTGCCGACGATGATTGGCCGCGCCTCGTCACCAATTTCGCCGCCTTGTGCCAAGCGGGGGCGCGGGTCGGGCTCGGCATCGCGGTCGAGTTCATGCCCTATCTGCCGGTGCGAAGCGTCGCCGATGCCACCCGCTTGCTGGACGGCGCGGCGCAGCCCAATGGCGGCATCATCGTCGACGCGCTGCATCTGGCGCGGTCGGGCGGCACGCCCGCCGATGTCGCCGCCGCCGATCCGGCACGCATCGCCTATGTCCAGCTATGCGATGCGCCGCGCGTTCGTCCCGCCACCATGGAGCGGCGCGAGGAATCGCTGCGCAACCGGCTTTATCCGGGCGACGGCGAGCTGCCGCTGTTCGCGTTGATGGATGCGCTTCCGCCCGACATCGCCATCGACATCGAAGTGCCGTGCGCCGCCGACGCGCACCTGCCGTTCGCCGAGCGGGCACGCCGCGCCGGCGACGCGACCCGGCGCTTTCTCACGGCCTATCGCGCGCGCTAAGCCACGGGGCGCGCTTCGGCGGCGCCGACGAGGCGCAGCACCGCCTCGACCATGCCGGCATGATCCGCCGTGCCGGTGCCCGCGATGTCGAGCGCGCTGCCATGCGCCACCGAGGAGAACAGGATGTCGGTGCCGATGGCGAGGCCGGCGATCCGGTTCGGCGCCAAGAGCTTCGCCGCGACATGCCCCTGATCGTGGATCATCACCACGAACGCATCATAGCCCGACCGGTGGAACATGGTGTCGGCGCCGAACGGACCCTCGGCGTTGATGCCGCCTTCACGCATCGCCGCCACCGCCGGCGCGATGATGCGCGTCTCTTCGTCGCCGAACATGCCATCCTCGCCGGCATGCGGGTTGAGGCCGGAGACCGCGATGCGCGGCGCCGCGATGCCGAGCCGCCGCAGCACCCGGTCGGTCGCGGTCACGACGCGACGCACGCGGTCGGGCGTGAGGAGCGCGATGGCGCGCGCCACCCCGACATGCAGCGTCGCATGCGCGATGCGCTTGTCGTCGAAGCACAGCATCAGGAACACGTCTTCCTCCGGCACGCCGGTCAAGCGCGCGAGGAAACTGGGGTTGCCGTCATACGCGATGCCGGCATCGCGGATCGAAACCTCGGTGATCGGCGCCGCGACCACCGCGTCCACCGATTTCGCCAGCGCCGCCTGTGTCGCCAGCGTCACCGCCGCATAAGCGGCGCGGCCATGGCTCGCCGCGATCTTACCAATCGCGAGCGGCCCGCCCAGCGTGCCGGGATCGAGCACCGGTACCCCGTCGGCACTCCAGTCGATGGCGCCCGCCGTTGCGAACCGGCGCAGCGTCGGCGTCAGTCCCGCCAGCCGCGCATGGGTTTCGATGAACCCGATGTCGCCCACCAGCACCGGGCGGCTGACTGCGCGCACCCGCGGATCGAGCGCCGCCTTCAGCGCGACCTCGGGGCCGATGCCGGCGGGATCGCCGATGCTGATGGCGATGCGATGGTCTGTCATGGCTGCAATCCAGATTGCAAAATGGGCTGACGAAACTCATGGTTCTGGCGGTATGGTGTTGTCATGACGAAGCGATATCAAGTCATCATTGTCGGCGGCGGCCCGGTGGGCGTCGGACTGGCGGTCGAGTTGGGGTTGCGCGGCATCTCCTGCGCGTTGATCGAACGGCGGGTGGTGTTGCAGAACATCCCCAAGGGGCAGAACCTGACCCCGCGCACCGCCGAGCATTTCCGGCGCTGGGGCATCATCGATGATTTGCGCGCCGCGCGCATCATGCCGCCCGGCTATCCGATCGGCGGCATCACCGCCTATGGCAATCTGATGAGCGATTACTGGTTCGCGCCGCCCCAGCGCGAAATCGTCCGCCCCTATTACGCCGAGGCGCCGGAGCGCCTGCCCCAATACCGCACCGAGATGGTGCTGCGCGACAAGATGGCGACACTGGCGGCGGTCGACAGCCGCATGGGCTGGGTCGCCGAGGACATCACGCAAGACGATGACGGCGTGCGCGTCACGATCGTCGACACGGCGGGCGGCAACCGCGAGACGCTGGCCGCGGATTATGCCGTCGGCTGCGACGGCGCGCGCTCCTTGGTGCGCGAGGCGATCGGCATCGGACGCGGCGGCGCCGATTTCGACCAGACCATGGTACTGGCGGTGATCCGTTCGCGCGCGCTGCATGAGGGGCTGTTGCGGTTCCCGCCGCGCTCGACCTATCTGGTGCTGCATCCAGACTATCAGGGCTATTGGCAATTCTTCGGCCGCATCGATGTCGGCGAGGGCTTCTTCTTCCATGCCCCGGTGCCGCCCGGCACGACGCGCGACAATTACGATTTCACCGCGCTGCTGCATCGCGCCGCCGGGTTTCCGTTCGCGTTCGAGGTCGATCATCTCGGCTTCTGGGATTTGCGCATTTCGGTCGCCGAGCGCTATCATTTCGGCCGAATCTTCATCGCCGGCGACGCCGCGCACAGCCACCCGCCCTATGGCGGCTTTGGGCTCAATAACGGGCTTGAGGACATTCGCAATCTCGGCTGGAAACTGGCGGCGCGGCTCAAGGGCTGGGGCAGCGACGCATTGCTCGCCTCCTATGGGCCGGAGCGCCGCCCGATTTTCGAGGAGACCGGCGCCGACTTCATCGCCGGCCGCATCGAGGCCGACCGCGACTTTCTCGATCGCTATAACCCGGCGCGCGACTGCGCCGCGTTCGAGCAGGCGTGGAACGAGCACGCCACCGGCGCCGGCGGGGACGTGCTGAGTTATGAGCCGCATTACGAGGGCTCACCCGTGATCCTGGGGCCGCCGGGTGGGCGATGCAGCGCCCACGGCAAGCATTTATTCACCTCGCGGGCCGGCCATCACCTGGCGCCCCAGCCGCTATCGTCGGGCGCCGATGTTTATGACGAACTGGGGCCGGATTTCACCCTCCTCGCCTTCGATACGCCCGACCCGACAGTCGCGCGCTTCGAGGAAGCGGCGCGGACGCTGGGCGTGCCGCTGAAAGTGATCCGCGACACCAGCGAGACCGCACGCGCGGCCTATGGCGCGCGGCTCATCCTGGCACGGCCCGACCAGTATATCGTGTGGACGGGCGACGATGTGCCCGAGGACGGGTCGCTCGACCCATCGCGCATTCTCGGCACCGCGCTCGGCCGCTGACGCGCGTGGGGCCGGCGGCGCCGATCGCGTTCTTCCTGGTCTTTCACCAGCCAGAAGACACCGCGATCGCGCTTACGGCAGCCGAACTGGATCGCCTCGCCGCCTGCCTCAAGACCGTCCGCGATCTGCGCCGGGCACTGATCTTCACGCCCGACACCACCGACGATCCCTATCTCGATCGCGCACCGCCGCCGGCGCTGGCGATCCAGCTTTATTTCGCCGAGATCGCGGCGATGGAGGCGGCGCTGGGCGGGTCGAGCGCCCTCCACGCGCTGGCCGATACCGCGCAATTCCCCAGCCTCGCCGGCGCACCGGCGACCCAACAGGCGATGCTGACACGCGCCTTCGCGGTTCCCGATGCCGCGCCGACCCCGCCGCCCGGCGTGGCGCAGTGCACCTATCTCGTCAGCTATGAGGGCGCCGCCGAGAATCCCCATGACTGGCTGACGCATTACCTGCGCCATCATCCGCCGCTGATGGTACGATTGCCAGGCGTGCGCGCGGTCGAGGTCTATACGCGGCTCGATTGGTGCGCCGCGCTGCCGTGGCCGCGGGTCGCGCATCTCCAGCGCAACAAGGTCGTGTTCAACGATGGCGCGGCGTTGCGCGCCGCGCTCGCCTCGCCGATCCGCCAGGCGATGCGCGCCGATTTCCACCGGCTGCCACCCTATCGCGGGCCGGTGCGCCATGACGCCATGGCGACGGTGGCGGTCGCGCTGGATCGCGTGCGCGGCGCCTGAACCCGACGCGGCGGCTAGGGCAACTTTCACGTCGATGCAATCACCCGGTAGCCGTCATCGCCGGGCTTGACCCACGAGTGTCCGGTTGGGATTTGGCGAGGCTTCAAAAGTACTTGTCGCGGCGGGAAACAACCGCCTTGGCCGGGCTCGTCCGGCTTACCTCGGCGAAGGCGAGTATTTTTGAATTTTTAGAACCCCGCATCGCCGCGAGACGAAGCGTGGCCTGGCCGGGCCAAGGCGACAAATGCTTTGAGAAGCCGTGCCGGCTACCCGCTTTGATGAGAACCGAACCGCGCCGTTCGCGTTATCATAGTGGCGGGGAGAGTACCGGGAACCCGGCAGGAGTTGGCATGGCGCGGACAGCGATGGCGGTGTGGGCGATGCTGGCGATCGGGACAGCCACGGCGGCCGCGCAGGCGGCCGGCGCGCTGACCGCCGGAGACCGCGGCTGGCTGCAGGGCAATCTCAACCTCGCGGGCGACAGTCCGGCGCTCCTTGAATTGTCGCCGACGCAGCAGGCGCGGCTCCATGCGCTGATCGCCGACCGCAAAGCCGGCCCCGATCGCCAGCGCCAGAATATCGTGCAGTTCCTGACCGAGGCGACCGACCGCAGCCTCGACCACGCGCTCGACAACACGGCTACGCGCCCGGCGGGCGCGCCCACCGAACTGGGCGCCAACCGGCCGCGATAGGCGGCGGACTCAGTCTGCCTGGCCGCCGGCCGGCCCGGCAAATCGGGTGGCGGCGGCGCGAAAATAGCTCATGAGATAGACCCGGATCGCCGCCGTCAGGCTGGATTCAACCTGGGCGCGCGCGATCTCGGTGACGACGCAATTGAGCGATTTCCGCTCCCGCTCGCAGACATGGTGGAGTGCATCCCACATCGCCGGCTCGAGCCGGACGCTGGTGCGATGGCCGGCCACGGTGACGTTGCGGTTGATGAGGGTGGAGGGGCGCCGGGACGCGAATTCCTCGCGCGCGGAGCGGCCGGGGCCGATGGAGAAGGATTGGAGCGTCATCGTCGGGATAGTACGGTAAAGAATGCAATAATGCAACCATAACAGATAAATATAATTACATTTTCGTTCTTAGGTTGTAATTATCGCATCACCTCCTTCTTCCGATGCCTGAGCGGACACGCTCAGCGCGTGCACGCCGCCGGCCAGCTCTTCCGCCAGGATGGCATAAACGAGGCGCTGCCGCGCCAGCCGGCTCTGTCCGGCGAACGCGGCGGCGGCGATGGCGACGTGGAAATGGGTCTCGCCGCCCGCCCGCGCCCCGGCATGGCCGGCATGGCGGGCGGATTCGTCGATGATGTCGAGGCGCGTCGGGTTCAGCGCCGCGACGAGCTTCGCACGCATGCGGTCGGCGGTGGTGATTTGGGTCGGCATGGTCAAAGCGTGGGCGGCGCCGCGCGGCTTGTCAATTGCCCGGCAAGGATGGCAGCGTCACGCCTTCCCGCGCTTGTATTGGCGGTTTTGGCAAACCATACTGTGGCGATGTCCCGGTCCATGCTTCATTCCGCTTCGGCCGATCGCGACGGCCTGCCCCTGGGCCGTGCCTGCGACCATCCCGGCTGCGCCGGCGGCGGCGCCTATCGCGCGCCGCGCTCGCGTGATGATTTGGGTAGCTATTACTGGTTCTGCCTCGATCATGTGCGCTCCTACAACGCATCATGGAATTATTACGCGGGTATGAACGAGTCCGAGATCGAGGCCGAGCTGCGCAAGGATATGGTGGGACAGCGGCCGAGCTGGAAGTTCGGCCATCGTGTCGCCTGGCGCTTCGGCGGCGGCGCCAAGGATTTCGGCCTGTTCGACTTCGAGCAGGAGGCGCCGCGCGCCAAGCCGCGCGCCCGCCCGCCGACCCCGCAGGAAGCCGCCCTCGAGATTTTCGATCTGACGCTGCCGCTGACCATCGGCGGGCTGAAGGCGCGCTATAAGGAATTGGTGAAGCTGCACCATCCCGACGCGCACGGCGGCGACAAGGCGGAAGAAGAGCGCCTGAAGATCATCAACCAAGCCTACGCCACCTTAAAAGCCAGTTACTTCTCCTGAGGCCCCATGAGTTCCCTGAATCAAAACGTCCAACCGCTCGACCGGCCCGACATCACGGTGTCCGTCCGCCAAACCTTCGGTCTCGACAGCGATATGCAGGTCCCGGCCTTTTCCCGCGCGTCGGAGCATGTGCCCGACCTCGACGAGGCCTATCGCTTCGATCACGACACCACGCTCGCGATCCTGGCCGGCTTTGCCTATAACCGCCGCGTCATGGTCGCGGGCTATCACGGCACCGGCAAATCGACCCATATCGAGCAGGTCGCGGCGCGGCTCAACTGGGCCTTGATCCGCATCAATCTCGACAGCCATATCAGCCGCATCGACCTGGTCGGCAAGGATGCCATCGTCCTGAAGGACGGCCAGCAGGTGACCGAGTTCCGCGAGGGGCTGCTGCCGTGGGCGCTGCAGAATCCGACGGCGCTGTGCTTCGACGAATACGATGCCGGCCGGCCCGACGTGATGTTCGTGATTCAGCGCGTGCTCGAGGTCGATGGCCGCCTGACCCTCTTGGATCAGAACAAGGTGATCCGCCCGCATCCGTCGTTCCGGCTGTTCGCCACCGCCAATACCATCGGCCTCGGCGATACCTCGGGCCTCTATCACGGAACCCAGCAGATCAATCAGGGCCAGATGGACCGCTGGAACATCGTCGCGACCCTCAACTATCTGCCCCACGATGCCGAGGTCGACATCGTGCTGGCGAAGGCGCCCAATTACGATAATGACGAGGGCCGCCGCGCCATCCACGCCATGGTGGCGCTGGCCGAGCTGACGCGGTCGGGCTTCATGAACGGCGACATCTCGACCGTGATGTCGCCACGCACGGTCATCACCTGGGCCGAGAATGCGCGCATCTTCAACGACCTCGCGTTCGGCTTCCGCGTCACCTTCCTCAACAAATGCGATGAGATGGAGCGCTCGACGGTGGCGGAATATTATCAGCGCTGCTTCGGCACCGAGCTGAAGGAGACCGGCGTGCGCGCGACGCTGGTCTAATTGCCGAAGTCGACAGTTCTCAGTCGTCAGTTGTCAGTGAACAGCCGACTGAGAACTGAGAACTGAGAACTGAGAACTGAGAACTGAGAACTGAGAACTCAACTGACGACTGATAACTGAGAACTGAAAACTTTAATGGCCGAAGCCGAATCGCCCGTCGAGAGTTTCAAGCGCGCCACCGCCGCCGCGGTGCGGGCGATCGCCGAGCGCGAGGACATCGCCATCGTCTATGGCGCCGAGCTGCCGGCCGTCGGCGGCACGCGCGTGCGCCTGCCCCTGCCTGGCCGCGAGCTGGGCCCGGAGGAAGCGGCGCAGTTGCGTGGCGCCGCCGACGCCGCCGCCTTGCGGCTGCGCTATCACGATGAGGGCGTGCATACCAAGCGCCGGCCCGCCGGCGACCAGGCGCGCGCGCTGTTCGAGGGGATCGAGCAGGCGCGGGTCGAGGCGATCGGCGCCCAGCGCATGGCCGGGGTCGCCGCCAATCTGGCGGCGCATCTCGAGGAGCGCTGCCGCCGCCAGGGTTTCGCCCATGTCACGGCGCGCGACGAAGCCATGCTGCCGGAAGCGGTGCGGCTCTTGGCGCGCGAGGCGCTGACCGGCGCCGTGCCGCCGCCCTCGGCGCGGCGCATGATCGCGGAATGGCGCCCGCTGCTGGAGGGCAAGGTCGGGCGCGACCTCTTGGAATTGTCGAAGCATCTGCGCAACCAGGATGCCTATGCCAAGGCGGCGCGCCAATTGATCCGCGATCTCGACATCGATCTCGGCGATGTCGAGCAGGATTCGGACCCGGACGACAGCGAATCCGAGGGCGAGGATTCCGAGCAAGGCGACGGCGAGAGCGAGGGCGGCGAAGGCGGCGCCTCCGGCGCGCAAGGCGCGCTCGAAGCCGGCGTGCCCGACGCCGACCAGGATGCCGCCGCCAGCGAGATCGAAGGCGAGCTGATGCCCGGCACCGGCGACGACGATCCGGGCCGGCCCGGCCGCCCAGGACAGCAGCCGCACGGCAATGCCAAGGATGACGGCCACGCCTATCGCCCGTTCACCGCCGAATGCGACGAGATCGTCGAGGCGGCGGATTTGTGCGACCCCGACGAGCTGACCCGGCTGCGCGCCCTCTTGGACCAGCAACTGGCCAATCTGCAATCCGTAACCTCGCGGCTCGCCAACCGGCTGCAGCGCCGACTGATGGCCAAGCAGACGCGCGCCTGGGAATTCGATCTGGAAGAGGGGATGCTCGATACCGCGCGGCTCAGCCGGATCGTCGCCAACCCGGTCTATCCGCTATCCTATAAGCGCGAGAAGGAAACCAATTTCCGTGACACCGTGGTGTCGCTGCTGATCGACAATTCCGGCTCGATGCGCGGCCGGCCGATCACCGTGGCGGCGATGAGCGCGGACATCCTGGCGCGGACGCTGGAGCGCTGCGCGGTCAAGGTCGAGATTCTGGGCTTCACCACCCGCGCATGGAAGGGTGGGCAATCGCGCGAACGCTGGATCGCTGCCGGCAAGCCGGCCAATCCCGGCCGGCTCAACGATTTGCGCCACATCATCTACAAGCCCGCCGACGCGCCGTGGCGGCGCGCGCGCAAGAGCCTCGGGCTGATGCTGCGCGAGGGCATCCTCAAGGAGAATATCGACGGCGAGGCGCTGCTCTGGGCGCATAATCGGCTGATGGCCCGGTACGAGCAGCGCCGCATCCTGATGGTGATCTCCGATGGCGCGCCGGTCGATGATTCGACGCTGTCGGTCAATCCCGGCAATTATCTGGAAAAGCATCTGCGCGACGTCATCACCAACATCGAGACCACCTCGCCGGTCGAGCTGATCGCAATCGGCATCGGCCACGACGTCACCCGCTATTACCGCCGCGCCGTCACCATCGTCGATGCCGAACAGCTCGGGGGCACCATGCTGGAAAAGCTCGCCGAGCTATTCGACGAGGGCGACGCCCCCAAGGGCCGGCGCAGAGCGGCGTAAACGGCATCGTGCGCCGGGGCATACCGTGCGTCCCTCGACTGCGTCCTTCGGGCGCGCTCGGATGAGGCACATTTCCAAGGTCCCACCAGTTTCTCTTTACCGGCGAAGGCCGGTATCCATGGTCGGGATGGACTCCGGCTTTCGAGCGTGTGAAGGATTCCCAATTTTATTGGGATGTGATTCTCTTTGCGGGAGCGGAGGGGGTGGCGATGTGTGGTGGTGCGCGGGTGTTGCAGGCGAACCGGTCACGGTTGTCGTGGGATTT
>DATCDN010000056.1:0-45948 GCA_036510675.1 Allostellaceae bacterium | reverse complement strand
TTTCGTCTTTTGACGGCACCTGCCGCGTGTGCGCGATCCAAAACGCATTCGTGGATGCGCGGGCCAAGCCCGCGCAAGGCGACTAAAACGAGTCGAGAAAACCCACCATGACAACCTATTTTTTTAACCGGACAGCCGTGCGCTGGCGGGGGAGGGTTGGGAGGGGGGCTGCCGCACTCGTGGCCCTGATCAGAGCGTGACGGTGCCCTCGATCACCCGGGCGCAGTGGCCGGCGATGGTGACTCGCGCGCCATGGTCCTCGCACCACAGCTCGCCGCCGCGCGCCGATACTTGGCGGGCGAACAGCCGGGGCTTGTCGAGCCGCGCCGCCCAATAGGGGACCAGCGTGCAATGGGCCGAGCCGGTGACCGGGTCCTCCGGCACGCCGGCTCGCGGCGCGAAGAAGCGCGAGACGAAATCGGTCTCGCCGTCGCCGCCCGGCGCGGTCGCGATCACCGCGAAGGTGTCGAGCGCCGCGACCTTCGCCATGTCCGGCTTCAGCGCGCGCACCTCGTCTTCGGTTGCGAACACCGCCATGGCATCGCGCGACGCCAATAATTGCCGGGGCCGCGCGCCCAGCGCCGCCGCCACCGCATCGAGATCGCCGCCGGGCGCCGGCATGCGCGCCGGAAAATCCAGCGCCAGCCGCGCACCGTCGCGCGCCACGCTGAGCATGCCGGACCGGGTGCGGAAATCGATACTGTCCAGCGGCCAGTCGAAGCGATTGAAGATCACCCAGCCGGTCGCCAGCGTGGCATGGCCGCAGAGATCGACCTCCACCGTCGGGGTGAACCAGCGCAGATGAAAGCCCGCATCCTCGGGCACGAAGAACGCGGTTTCGGCGAGATTATTCTCGGCCGCCAGCGCCTGCATGGTGGCATCGTCGAGCCATTCCTCCAGCGGACACACCGCGGCGGGATTGCCGGCGAAGGGCTTCGCCGTGAAGGCATCGACCTGATAGAGCGGGATTTTCATCGCGCCATGAACGACGCGGATGCCACCGCTTGTCAATCAGGCGAATGCCAGCCGGGCGGATGCGGCAGCGGCATTGCATCCGGCGGGTTCGATGCCAAGATAGTCCGATGCCCCGCCGCGACACCGCCCACATCGCCCGCCGCATCGATCAGGCCCTGGGCCGCGATGCCGCCGACCTCGTCATCAAGAACACGCGCTTTCTCAACGTCGTGACCGGCGAGATCGCGTCGGGCGACATCGCGATCTGCGGCGACCGCATCGTCGGCACTTATGAGGATTATCGCGGCCGGGTCGAGATCGACGGACGCGACGCCATCTGCGTGCCCGGCTTCATCGACACCCACCTCCATGTCGAATCGACGCTGGTGACGCCGGCCGAGTTCGACCGCTGCGCCCTGCCCCGCGGCACCACCACCGCGATCTGCGATCCCCACGAAATCACCAATGTCATGGGGAAGCCGGGCCTGCAATATTTCCTCGATGCCGCGTTGAACACCGCGATCGATCTGCGCGTGCAGTTGCCATCTTGCGTGCCGGCGACCGAGCTCGAGACCTCGGGCGCGCGGCTGACCGCCGACGATCTGCTGCCGTTTCGCCATCATCCCAAGGTCATCGGCCTCGCCGAATTCATGAATTTTCCCGGCCTCTTCGCCAAGGAGCCGGAGGTTCTCGACAAGCTGGCGGCGTTCGAGGGCGGGCATATCGATGGCCATGCGCCGTTTCTGTCGGGCATGGCGCTCAACGCCTATCTTTCTTGCGGCATCCGCAATTGCCATGAGACGACGACCGTCGCCGAGGCGTGGGAGAAGCTGCGCAAGGGCGTGCATCTGCTGATCCGCGACGGCACGGTGTGCAAGGATGTCGCGACGCTGGCCGAGGTGATCAACCCGGCGACCTCGAGCTTTTGCAGCTTCTGCACCGATGATCGCAACCCCCTCGACATTCTCGAGGAAGGCCATCTCGACCATCTGATCCGCACCGCCATCGCCAAGGGCGCGGCGGTGACGGATGTCTATCGCGCCGCCACCTGGTCGGCGGCGCGCGGCTTCGGCCTTGCCGATCGCGGGCTGATCGCGCCGGGCCAGCGCGCCGATATCGTGCTGCTGGACGATCTCGCCGATTGCCGGGTGCGCGATGTCATTACCGGCGGACGCCTGGTCGGCCCGGAGATTTTCGCCGGCCGGGTATTCGCGCCGCCGGTCGGGCTCGACAGCATGAAGCTCGACCCGATCACGGCGGACGATCTACGCGTGCCGGGATTGGGCCCGACGACGCCGGTGATCGGCGTCACGGCGGGCACGGTGACGACGCAGTTCCTGACCCAGACCGTGCCGTGGCGCGGGGGCTTGCGCCACGCCGATCCCGACCGCGACATCCTCAAGGTCTGCGTCATCGCCCGTCACGGCAAGAACCGCAATATCGGGCGCGGCTTCGTCACCGGCTTCGGGCTGCGCCATGTCGCGCTGGCCTCGTCGATCGGGCATGACAGCCACAATGTCTGCGTCGTCGGCGAGGATGATGGCGACATGGCGCTGGCGGTCAATCGCCTGATCGCCATGGGCGGCGGCTTCGCCGCGGTCGGCGGCGGCGAAGTCCTCGGTGAATTGAAATTGCCGGTGGCGGGGCTGATGAGCCTCGCGCCGTTCGAGGAGGTGGCGCGCTCCCTGGCGACGCTGAAGCAACTGGTGCGGGATTTGGGCTGCCCGCTGCCGGAGCCATTCCTGCAACTGGCCTTCCTACCGTTGCCGGTTATCCCCCATCTGCGGATCACCGATCGGGGCCTCGTGGATGTCGATCGCTTCGCGCTGATCGCCGCCTGATACCCTCATGATACCAGCGTGATAGCGGCCGGATTATTTCATGTTGCGGGCGCGAAGCCGCGACTCGCGCGGGAACTTATTAACGCCGCGTGGTGTTGGGCATATGGGTTGACACCGAATACGGGTTTTTTCGATCCGTCAAAATCAATCTTGTGCCAAATCGCAGGAGACAAAAATGCTTACCAGGTACACAAGATATGGGGCTTTGACCGTTCTGTTCGCGGCTCCCTTGTTGCTGGCCGGTTGCGCCGGTATGACCGAAACCTCCACCACGACCTCCTACACCAGCGTCAAGGCCGAGGCCGACCGCGCCATGTCCACCGCCGAGCAGGCGTTGCAGACCGCGCAGTCCGCCGATCAGAAGGCCACCCAGGCCGAAGCCGACGCGCGCGCGGCCAACGAAAAGGTCGACCGCATGTTCCAGCACAATTTGAGAAAGTAGCCGGCGCTTTTTCTTTCGGCACCCGTATGGTACGAGGCCCGGCGGCGCATTGAGCTTTCCGCCGGGCACTCATCTCAGGCCGACATATGATGAACCGTCTTTCGATCGTTTCCGCCGCCGCGCTGATTTTGGCGATGGCCGCGTCAGCCCCGGTGTTCGCGCGCTCGTTCCCACTGGCGCCCAACCAGACGGCGGTCGGCGATGTCGGGCATTACACCACCCGATACGAAGACACGCTGCTTGATGTCGCGCGCGGCAATGACCTCGGCTATACCCAGCTGATCACCGCCAATCGCGGCATCGATCCCTGGCTGCCCGGCAAGGGCCATCGGATCGCGGTGCCGCAATTCTATATCCTACCCGACGGCCCGCGTCGCGGCATCGTCATCAACCTGGCGGAGCAGCGGCTATTTTATTTTCCGCCCGGCGGCCAGACGGTCGAGACCTTTCCCATCGGGGTCGGGGTCCAAGGCTGGGTGACGCCCCTCGGCGCGACCCGCATCGTCGACAAGCAGACCCATCCCGCCTGGTATCCGCCCGCTTCAATCCGCGCCGAGAAGCCGGAGTTGCCGAATTACGTCGCCCCCGGACCGGACAATCCCCTGGGCGATTATGCGATGCGGCTGGGCTGGCGCAGCTATCTGCTGCACGGCACCAACAAGCCCTTCGGCGTCGGCCGCAATGTCAGCCATGGCTGCGTCCGGCTCTATCCCGAGGATATCGACCATCTGTTCCACGAGGTTTCGGTTGGCACGCCGGTTCGCGTCATCAATCAGGAGGTCGAGGCGGCGTGGATCGATAATCAGCTCTATGTCGCGGTATTTCCGAACAAGACCCAGACCGACCAGATCGATGTCGAGGAAAAAATGACGCCGGTGCTGCCGACCAATCTCCTGGCGCGCGTCAAGGCGGTGGCGGGTGAGCAGGCTAATCGCGTCGATTGGGACCGGGTGAAGCAGGTCGGGATGGAGCGCACCGGCATGCCGACCCTGGTCACCCCGATGGCGGTGGCCGCGCGGGAAGGCAGTGATGCCGCGGCGCCGCCGAACGCCGATGGCGACGCCCCGGACCAGACACCGGCGGCAACCGGCCCCGCGAGCGAATCCGATCCCGCGCTCAGTCCCGACACGCAGACTTATCCCGATTCCGGCGAGCCCGGTCCCGAGGCCCAGGCCGACCCAAATCGCGACGCGGCGGATCAGAATGCAAATAACGATGCGGTGACGACCGATGGGGCGCCCAGCGATCTCGCGACCATCAACCGTGTGATTGAAAATTTCCCGGCAAAATAACACTGGCGGCAAGGCCCGGCGCGCGATCGGCGAATTCCAGCCGCCCGCCATGGAGCCGCGCCACCGCGGCAACCACGCTTAGGCCCAGGCCGACACCCGACGCGCCGCGCCCCGCATTCCCCCGATAAAAGCGCTGAACCACCTGAGATTTTTCGGCGTCGGGAATACCGGGGCCGGCATCGGCGATGGTAACGATCGCCCCGCCATTTTTTTCCGGCACATCGAGGGTCAGCACCACTGCCCCGCCCGCCGGCGAAAATTTGACCGCGTTGTCGATCAGATTGCCGATGGCCTGCGCCAAGAGATCGGGGTCGCCATGCACCGTCACGGCTGGGAGGCCGGCGAAATCGAGCGCGACACCCCGCGTCTCGGCCACCGGCCCGTATAGCTCCGCCATCGCCGCCGCGACCGTGTCGAGCCGCACCTCGCGAAAGCCGGCGAGGCGCGCGCCGGAATCGATCTCCGCCAGGCGCAGCAGGGCATTGAAGACGCCGATTACCCGATCGAGATCGCCGACCGCGGCCTGCACCTCGACCATCGCCTGATCGGGCGGCAACCGCGTGCGCAGCAATTCCTCGAGCCGGTTGCGCAATTCGGCGAGGGGCGTACGCAAATCGTGCGCCACGGCATTGGAGGCGTTGCGCACGCCGTCGATCAGCACCTGGATTTGCTGCAGCATGCCGTTGATGGTCAGCGACAATTGGTCGAACTCGTCGCTAACCCCGCGCACCGGCACCCGGCGCGACAGATCGCCACGCATGATCGCGGCGGCGGTGCGATTGATCGCCTCGACGCGGCCCAGCACCCCGCGCCGGATCAGCAGGCCGCCGCCGATCGCCAGCACCACCGCGATTCCGACCGCCCATATCAGGCCGCCCAGAATCAAGTGCCTGATCGCCACCCGGTCCTGCACGTCGCGGCCCACCAGCAGACGATAGCCGCCGGGCAATTGGGCAAAGAGAATGCGGGTCGCGTGCAGCCGGCCGGCACGCGCCAGGCCGATCTCATACCAGCCCGGCTTCGGCCCGATGCGGGCCGGCCATGCCGTCATGTTGCCCGCGACCGGCGTCAGGCCGGGATCGGCGAGGAGATAGATCGCGTGCTCGTCGGATTCGGCGCTGGCGCGGTCGCGCACGGTCTCCAGCGCGCCCATCAGGCCGAAATCGTGCAGCCGGTCGCCGACCGCCTGTGCATCGGCGAGAATCACCGCATCGACCTCGCGGTCAAGATAGGCGGCGGTGCGCCACCACAGGATGCCGACCAGCAGGAATGACGACAGAATGAAGATCGCCGCATAGCCCAATGCCAACCGCACCGAGCTCGAGCGCAGCAGCCTAATCATCCATGCCGAGCCGATAGCCGACGCCGCGAACGGTGTGGAGCAGCGCCGGCTCGAACCCGGCATCGATCTTCTGGCGCAGCTTGCTGATATGGACATCGACGACGTTGGTCTGCGGGTCGAAATGATATTCCCAGACATTTTCCAGCAGCATGGTCCGCGTCACCACCTGGCCGGCATGGCGCATGAAAAATTCCAGCATCGCGAATTCGCGCGGCTTCAGCGCCAGCGACTTGCCGCCGCGCGTCACGCGATGCGCCAGCAAATCCATCCGCAGGTCGCCGACGGTCAGCGTGCCTCGCATCTCGGTGCCTTGCGCGCGCCGCGCCAGCGCATCGAGACGCGCCGCCAACTCGCCGAAGGCAAAGGGCTTGGTCAGGTAATCGTCGCCCCCGGCGCGCAGGCCGCGGATCCGGTCGTCGACCTCGGCCAGCGCGCTCAGGATCAGGATCGGCGTCTTGTTGCCGGTGGTGCGCAGCGCCTCGACGATGGCGAGGCCGTCGATGGCGCCGGGCAGCATCCGGTCCATGACGATGACATCGTATTTTTCCGAGGAGGCGAGAAACAACCCATCCCGCCCCGTGCCCGCGTGGTCGACCGCATGCCCCCCTTCGCGCAGCCCCTTGGCGATGAACTGCGCGACTCGCTCATTGTCTTCGACCACCAGAATCTTCAAGGACGCCTCGGCTTAATCGTCAGCCGCCGATCGCCGGCCCACATTCCTCCCGGAACGCGGGCCGGCGACCGACCGCCGAACTTATAACTCGTCAGCTCTGCTGCAATTGCAACGCGAGATAATAGGTCGTTCCGTTGCGTGTCACCAGCAGCGGCACGGCCTGCTTCTTGTCGTGCTCCGCCTGGTGGATTTTCGCCACCACCTCCCGCGGCGAGACCACCGGATCGTTGCCGATCCGCAGGATCAGATCGCCCGCCTCGACGCCGCTTTCCTCGGCGCGGCTGCCCGGCACTACGTTGGCGACCACGACCCCATGCGCGGACTCGCCGAGGCCGAGCTGCTCCCGCGTGTCGGGCGACAGCGGCGCCAGCGCCATGCCGACGCGCTCGCCCTGACTTTCCTCCGAGGCGTTCGCGGCGGTTTTCTCGGCCGTCTGGCTGGCGATCGTCACCGCGACGGTGCGTTCATGGCCATCACGCCAGACTTGCAAATTGGCGGTCTGGCCGGCGGTGGTATTCGCTACCGCGCGGGCGAGATCGCGCCCGTCTTTGATCGCATCGCCATTATAGGCCAGGATCACGTCGCCCTGTTTCAGCGAGGCATGCGCCGCCGGCGAGTCCGGCAGCACATCGTCGACCAGCACGCCATGCTCGTTGGTCATGCCGATCGCCTTCGCCAGCGCCGCCGTCATCGGCTGCATCTGCACGCCCAGCCAGCCCCGCGTCACGGTGCCGTGCTCGCGCAATTGCGCCACGACATGGGACACGATGTTGGAGGGGATGGCGAAGCCGATGCCGACGCTGCCGCCATTGGGCGAATAGATCGCGGTATCGATGCCGATCACCTGGCCGGATTGGTTGAACAGCGGACCGCCAGAATTGCCGGGATTGATCGGCGCGTCGATCTGCAGGAAATCGTCGTAAGGCCCTTCATTGATATTGCGATTATGGGCCGAAACGATGCCCGCGGTGACGGTGCCGCCGAGGCCGAATGGATTGCCGACCGCCACCACCCAGTCGCCGACCTGTTCGGTGTTGGAATTGCCGAACGCGACATAGGGCAGGCTTTTGCCGGCCTCGATCTTGAGCAAAGCCAGATCGGTCTTCTGGTCGCGCCCCACCACCTTGGCGGGGAAGGATGCGCCATCATCGAGCGTCACGGTGATCTTGCTGGCGTGATCGATGACGTGGTTGTTGGTCACGATATAGCCGGCCGGATCGACGATGAAGCCGGAACCCATCGCGTGTTCCTGCATCCCGCGCGGATGGCGATGCTGATAGAAATGCCGCAGCATGTCGCCGAACGGCGAATCCTCGGGCAGGTTCGGCATTTGTTGCATCTGCTGTTGCGCGTCCGCGTTGGTGGCGACGCCCGTGGTCGCGATATTCACCACGGCCGCCTTCACCTTGTTGACCAGCGGCGCGAAGCCGGCCTCGCGCGCGACCGGGGGCACCTGGATCGGCGGCGCGCCGGTATCGGACCAAGCGATGCCGCCGGTAGCGAGCACCGTGCCGGCCAGCAGCACGGCGGCGAAGGCGGTCTTGCCTCCCCTGCCGAAATGATTGAACAAGTTGGTCATCGTGCAAACCCTTTCCCAGAAGCGACGAAAGCTGGGAAGAAGGTAGGGCGCGGTCCCTTGGCATAAGGTGGCCACAACATTAAGAAACGTTGAGAATATTTTTTTCAGCCAAAAATCCTATGTTAGGGTCCGGCAAAATCACGCAAAGCCCCTGGGAGAATAAATTGCCGCGCAGCACCGACCGCTTTCTGACGACCCACGCCGGCAGCCTGCCCCGGCCCGACGATCTCGTGCGCATGATGTACGCCAAGGAGGAAGGGGTGCCGGTCGATCCGGCGGCGCTCGCCGAACGTATCCGCATGGCGGTGGCGGAAATCGTGGCGAAACAGGTCGCGGCCGGCATCGACCTCGTCAATGACGGCGAGATGTCGAAGCCCAGTTATGCCACCTATGTGAAGGACCGGCTCGCCGGCTTTGGCGGGACCGGCAACAGCTTCGTCTATCAGGACCTCGCGGAATTTCCCAAACTGCAGGCACGGGTGTTCGGCGATCCGGGCCGCTCGCGCCGCAAGACGCCGGCCTGCAACGCGCCGATCGTGGTGCGCGACCCCGCCGCCGCGCGGGCCGACGTGGATAATCTGCGCGCCGCCAAGGCGCAGGACACCTTCATGAGCGCGGCCTCGCCCGGCGTGGTGTCGCTGTTCTTTCGCAACGACCATTATCCCAGCCAGGAGGCCTATCTCTTCGCCATCGCCGAGGCGATGCGCCATGAATACAAGACCATCGCCGATGCCGGGATCGTGCTGCAGATCGATTGCCCGGACCTCGCAATGGGGCGACATATTCAATATGCCGCGCTGAGCCTCGCGGAGTTCCGCAAGCGGGCGGAAATGCATATCGCGGCGCTGAACCATGCCGTCGCCGACATCCCGCCGGAGCAGATGCGGCTCCATCTGTGCTGGGGCAATTACGAGGGGCCGCACCATTGCGACGTGCCGGTCGCGGACATTATCGATGTCGTCTTCACCGCGCGTCCCGCCGGCATTTCCCTTGAGGCCGCCAACCCGCGCCACGCCCATGAATGGACGGTTTTCGAGCGGGTGAAGCTGCCCGACGGCAAGGTCCTGATCCCCGGCGTCATCGAATCGAAGGCCAATTTCATCGAGCATCCCGAGCTGATCGCGCAGCGTATCGGCAATTATGCGCGGCTGGTCGGGCGCGAGAATGTCATCGCCGGCAGCGATTGCGGCTATGGCACCTGGGTCGGTCAGGCGGCCGTCGATCCCGACGTGGTATGGGCCAAGCTCGCCGCGATGGCCGAAGGCGCGCGCCTGGCGAGCAAGGAATTTTGGAGATAAAAATTACCAGCCGGCGCCGTCATAGTGCGGATGCTGGCGCAAATCCGTATCGCGTCCGACCAAGTCGATGACATGGTGGTTGGGGTCGAGCTTTGCGCGCAAATCCGCGAACGCCTTGTGGCCGGTGCCGACCAGCACGACATCGCTGGCGCGCAGCGCCGCATAGAGATCGTTTTCGAGATGGTCGGAGAGGTGCGGCAGATGCTGCATGGCGAACCGGCGGTTCGACCCGACCAGCCGCGCGATCTGGAGATCGCGATCATAGATGGTCAGCTTATAGCCCTTGCCGAGCAGCCGCTCGGCCAATTCCACCAGCGGACTCTCGCGCAGATCGTCGGTGTTCGGCTTGAAGGTCAGGCCGAGCATGGTGACGCTTTTCTTGCCGGTGGCGGCGACCATCGAAATCGCGCGCTCGATCTGCAACTGGTTCACCTCGACGGTAGCGTCGAGAATCACGCTTTGCGCATCGACCATCTTGGCGTGATAGCGCAACGCGCGCAGATCTTTCGGCAGGCAGGAGCCGCCGAAGGCAAAACCCGGCTTCATATAGGCGGACGAGATATTCAGCCGCTTATCCGAGCACAGGATTTCCATGACGGTATTGCCGTCGATGCCGGACGCCTTGCAGATCGCGCCCATTTCGTTGGCGAAGCTGACCTTCAGCGCGTGCCAGACATTGTTGGCGTATTTGATCGAGGCCGCGGTGCGGCAGTCGGTGACGTGGATCACCGCGCCATTATTCGCGTTCAGCGAGCTCAACGCGTCGGCGGTGCGCCGATCCATCGCGCCGATGACGGCGGTGGCGGGGTTGCGAAAATCCTCGATGGCGGAACTCTCGCGCAGGAATTCGGGATAATAGCCGAGGCCGAACCCCTCGCCCGGCTCCTTGCCGGAATGTTCGCGCAGGACCGGCACCACCGATTTTTCCATCACGCCTGGCAAGATGGTGCTGCGCACCACCACCATGTGATAGGCGGATTTCTCCTTCAGCACCTTGCCGATATCGGCGGCGATCTGGAGCACGAATTTCAGATCGAGGTTGCCGTTGGCGAGACTGGGCGTGCCGACGCAGATGAAGCTCAGCTCGCTATCCTCGATCGCGGCGGCGACATCGGTGGTCGCCCATAGCCGGCGGCGCTCGACCGCGCGCGTGATCAGTTCGGCGAGGCCGGGCTCGACGATCGGCGATTGGCCGGTGTTAATGGCATCGACTTTCTCGGTCGAGATATCGACCGCCACGACCTGGTGCCCCTCGTCCGCCATGCAGGCGGCAACGACGGTTCCGACGTAGCCAATACCAAAGACGCTGACCTTCATGTGACTTCCAACGCTGGGGACAGGAGCGATAGCGCGGAGCCTAGCGGGAGAAAGTTAGTAAATCGGAAATGACTGAAAAATAGTGCGGACGGCATAGTGCGGGCGGCGCGCCGACAAACGCTTATGCCGGATCGATTTGCAGTCGCGCCGCCAGAATTTCGCCGGCGGCGACGCTGCCGCCGCCGATCAGGCTGGTGGATGGTTCCTTTTCATGGAACGCCGAGGAATACCAGCCGAGCATCGGATCGGCGGTGCCGCGATGCACCTGCCAGCCCAGCGCCTGCGGCAGGACCAGCCGCCCGGTATAGCGCCGGCCATCGATTCCCTGCCACGCCAACGTGACGCCGTCGCCATCGGCATGGGCCTCGACCGCGGGACCGAGATGAAAGGCGAGCCGGACATCGAACTTGCCCTGCCCCAGGATGCTGTCGGCGATCTCGATGCGGCGGGCGACACGGTCGAGCGTCACGCCACGCTGGTGGATCGGCTCGCCCGGTTTCTTGGCATAGCCGTCGTGCCGCGCCTGCCAGCGCGCCACCGGGCCGTCATCGATGCCGTCGAGCGCGAGCGCCTGGGAATTGGGCGCGTCGAGCCACAGGAACGAGCCGCCATAGGTCGCCGAATCCTGGCCGCCGATTTCCAAGGTGTTGTGCGCGATGGTGGAGCGGAAATACCGCCGCGCCACGGGGTCCGTCAGATAGCAATAGGTGCCGGGATCGACCAGGATATCGACGCCGGCGTGCCGCACCTCGATCGCCAGCGCGTCGGCATGCGCGTGTCCGGCGATGGCGAGATAGCCATGGGGACCATAATCGCAGCGGCACCAGAGTTCGTCGGTGCGCTTGTCGAGATCGCGCATAAACGCGAGCCCCGCATCGGGAAAGACATTGGGACGGCGTGGCGGCCGCGACAGCGCGGGGGTCGGCGATGGGTAACGGCGGCGAATTTCCTTGAAGATAGCGGCGCCGAAATCGCGCGGCGATGCCGGCCACCACGGCGCGGCGCCGACCAGCGCCGCGGCCTCGCCCAAGAGCCGCACGGCGCGGCGCACGCGGCCCGGCGGATCGAGCAGCAGCGTATAGGCATCGTCGGTGTCGCCCTGGCGCGGCGAGCGACCGCCGACATCGAGCGAGGCCGCCCAGGCATCGGCCATGCGGGCGATGGTGCCGATGAAATCAGCGCTGAACGGTTGGCCGGCGATGATCCCTTCGAGCGCCGCTACCATCAGCAATTCCATGGTGAAGCCGTGATATTCCGATGCCAGCTCGCGGCCGAACCCATCGGGAAAGACCTGGCGTTGTGCCTCCTGTTCCAGGCCCCGGCGCCCGACCTCGCGCCACGCCGCGCTGTCGGTGAACCAGGGAAAGGCGCTGCCGCCGACATAAAGGCCGAGATATTCCGCGATCAGGTGATTGTTAGCCGAAGAGCCATAGCTGCGCAGGCCGGCGAGATAGAATTGATGATTGTAAATCTGGTCCCGGGCCAGCGATGACTCCTCGAACAGCGCGGTCACCCCCGGCCAGGTCGCGAGTAGCCGGCGGGCCCAGGCGAACGCCGTCAGCCGCAGCCCGCATTCGATGCCGGCGGCCCAATGGATGCCGGTCAGGAACGGATTGGCCTCCCACCAGCTCCGCAATTGTTCAGCGGCCAGTTCCGCGAAAGCGGCGTTGCCGCTCAGCGAATAGGCGGCGGCGAGCAGCGTCACATGGATGAGCCGGGACGGCGTGAAGGTCAGGTTACCGACGATGCCCGGCTCCCGCGCATCGATGTCGAAGGTGAAGGCATCGCTCGGCGCGACGCGGCCCGAATCGGGATCGGTGAACCAGTCGCGCGCGGCGCGCGGCGGCGCCATGTCGCGCTCGAACAGGCGAATGCGTCCCGCGAGGATTTTCTCGGCCGCCGCGATGACGTCTCGCGCGGCGCTGGGATCGAGATCGAGCGTCGCCGGATCGAGCGGCGGAAACGCGAAGGCCGGCGTGCCGATCGGCGTGCCGCGCCCCGTCGCGCCCTTGAGGCCGCGCCAGCGGCGCTTCGTCACTTCATCGCGCAGGCGCCACGATACTTCCTGCGGCGTCATGCGGCGCAGCCGATTGAGATACCAGGCAACACTCATGGGGAAAGGCTCAGCGGCTAGGGGATGGGAAGGGACGGATAACGATGGGGCGCAGCGGCGCGGCGCGGGCGTTCTTCAGCGGCGGCGGCGCGGCCGGATTTAGGCGCGATCCCAGCGGCGTGGGCCGGGTCGTGGCGAATGCCGGCCGGGCCAGCGCGTCGCGCGGCCGGGTACGCATGATCTTGGTCATCGCCACCGGGCCGATGATCAGGAACGGCCAGAACAGAGCGGGCGCGCGAATGAGATCGGCCTCGACCATGTTGAAGATCAGCATCATCACGACGATCAGCAGCATATAGGGCGCATCGACATCGCGCCCCTGGCTCGACGCGCGCGAGGCGTTGCCCAGCATCTGCAGCAATTGGCAGGCGACAACGGCGCAACCGACAAGGCCGAGTTCCAGATACGTCTCGATCCAGCCATTATGCGCATGCGGCGGCTTATAGGAGTTCAATTGCCGCCAGATTTCCTGGGTCATTGGCGAGGCTTCGTTCCAGAACGCGCCATAACCATAGCCCAGCCATGGCTTCTGGTGGCCATAAGGCAACACCACGTTCCATAGATCGACGCGGCCGGTCAGCGTGCCGTCCTTGCCCAGAAGCGAGGTCAGGACGTTGAGATCGTTTATCACGAAAATCAGGAACGGCACCGCCAACAGCAGCACCCAGGCGAGTACCACGATTCCGACGCCGGGGCGGCGATACATCGCCCGCACCACGCCGCAGGTGACGAACCCGGCCATCGCCGAGACCCAACTGGTGCGCGACTGCGACTCATAGAGCAGGAAGGTGCACAGCATCATGCCGATGAACCACATGGTTTTCTCGCGGCGCGACGCTCCCGGCGAAATCATCAGATAGAACATGCTGACGGCGCCGGTCGCCATCACGATGCCCAGCGAGTTCTTGTCGCTGACCATGCCCTTCCAGCCGGGAATGCCGCCGGGGTCGGACGACAGCAATTCGTTGACGCCGAAATCGGGAAAGACGATCGCCGCGACCAGCGAGGTGACGGCGATGATGCCGATCGATTCGCAGATCAGGACGACGATATCGCGCAGCGAAAAGCGCGACGCGAGATAGGCGCCCCACAGCGCGGTGGTGATCGCCGTCCCGGACCGGCGCAGCGTGATGCCCGGATAATCCGACCACAGCGCGGACATCACCGCGAGCGCGAGGAAACACAAGACCGGCGTCATGCCCGGTGCGGCCTTGATGATATTGTCGCGATACCGGAATGCTAATATCAAGCTGACGGTAAGAATGATCGCCATCATCACGGTGTTTATCGGCGCGCTCTCGCCGACCTCGGTGTCGGCGTCGCTGTTTCCCGTCAAATAGAGGAACAATGGTACGATCGCGCCGAACTGCGTGATCATCGTGACGAGGTGAAAGATGCGCTCAATCCGGCTCATCGGGACGCGGATCGGCGAATTCGCGGTCGCGCTGAGGGCGGGATAACGCGTGGCAACGGGCTGATACATGGCGGCACCATTTGGCCCCCGAGTCGCTAATTTCCACTTAACATCCCCCCGCCGATCCCGCGTAAGCTGCCGGCGTGACAACGAACAAAGCAGCGCCAACCCCAACTCGCCGCCAGGTTTTGCGCGGCATCGCCCGCGCCAGCGGCTTGATCCTGACGCTTGGCACGGCCCGCGCCGCCGAAGACCCACGCAACGCGCCGCAACAATTTCATCGCTATGGCATCGATCAGGAGACAGTGACGATCGTCACCACGACCGGCCACTATGATTTTCTGGTCGCGGTCATCAGCAACCCCGGAACACCCGACAGCGGCTTCATGTCACGCCGCGCGGTGTCCCCCGATGAGGGTCTGCTCTATACCGCGCAGACCGTTGGGCCGCTGGCGGTCTCGAATCGCGGCGTGCCGTTTCCGACGGACCTGCTGTTCATCAGCGCCGACGGCCGGGTCACACAGGTTCGCGCCTCGATCATGGCCAATGACAATCGGGTCTTCAGTTCCAACATGCCGGTAAAGGCCGCGCTGCAAGTCATCGCCGGAACCGTCATGCGCATATCCGCGCGACCCGGCGATTATGTTCTCAGCCCGCTGTTCGGACGGACGCTGTAAGGGTCGAGGGAAATGGCCGAGAGCGACCCGATCATCATACCAATTGATGTTGTGACGTTGAATTCCACCATATTTGGATATAGTATGCGCGCATTCCAGCGACGACATGGGGGGCAAGGAACGGTGTCCGAATGACCCGGATTTTCGACGCATTGCAAATCCAGGGGGAGCGGCCACGCGAAACCTTGGGCGCGACGCCGCAGGTTTATGGCGAACCGAGCATTCTGCCGCGCGATGAGTTGATCGCGCTCTATCACACGCTGCGCATGCAGTTGCCGCAAGACGCGCCGCCGATCATCGAAATCACCAGTTCAAGCCGGGGCGAAGGCACCTCGACCCTGGCGCGCGATCTCGCGAACACGGTTGCCTCAACCTTGGGCTTGCGCGTGCTTCTGGTGCTGGTCGAGTCGCGTGAGGGGATCGAGCAGGGACTCGAAGCCGTCGCTACCGGCGACGCGCTTGCCACCGATGTCATCGCGCCGGCACGCGATGGTCCCTTCTATCGCGCGACGCTATCGGTCTATGGCGCCGGAGCTCGCTTTCTCTTCGACAGCGGCGGACTGGAACGAGTCTTCGCCGAACTGGTCGAGCTGGTCGATATCGTCTTCATCGACGCCCCGCCGATTCTGGCGGAAGTCGGCAGCATGGTGCTGACACGCTGTGTTGGCGGCGTCGTGCTGGTGGTCGAGGCGGAGCGCACCCGCGCGCCGATCGTCGAACAGGCGCGGCGCGCCGTCGAGGCCAATGGCGGGCGGCTTCTGGGCGTGGTGATGAACAAGCGGCGCTATCACATTCCACGCGCCATCTATCGCCGGCTATAGCGGCCGGCGGACGCTCGGAGAAACGGGGTCTCTTGTACGCTGAATTCTACGGCTTTCGGACCGAACCGTTTCATGTCACGCCCGATGCGACTCTTATCTTTCTGACGAAGGGGCATCGCGAAGCCATTGGCGTTCTCGAATACGGGCTGCGCGTCCGCAAGGGCTTCATCGTCCTCACCGGCGAGGTCGGCGTCGGCAAGACGACGATGCTGCGCCATTCTCTGCGCCGACTCGATCCCGCCAGTTCCGCCATCGTCTATGTCCTGCAGCCGTCGCTGACGCCGCATCAACTCATCAGCTTCATCTGGGAGGAGCTGACCGGCGAAATCGACCCGGTGCAACAGCCCTGGGCCAGCGATACCGGCGAGCTGATCCGCCGCTTGCTGTTTCGACTCAAGGCGCTGCACGATTCGGGCAAGCTGATCGTGATCGTGATCGACGAGGCACAGAATATGCCGGTCGAGACGCTGGAGAGTCTGCGGCTGCTATCCAATCTCGAAAGCGACAAGCAAAAATTCCTGCAGATCGTGCTGGCCGGCCAGCCTGAGCTCGACGAGAAGCTGGAACGCCACGAGCTGCGTCAGCTCAATCAGCGCATCGCCGTTCGTACACGAATCGACAATCTGTCGACCACCGAGGCACTGGCCTATATCCAATATCGCATCGATATCGCCGCCGGCCGCCATCTCGAAATCTTCACCCCCAGCGCGCTCGCCTATATCGCCGCCGCCGCCGCCGGCAACCCGCGACGCCTCAACATTTTTTGCGACAACGCCCTGATCAATGGCATGGGCCACCGCGCGGCGGTGGTGACGCGGGACATCGCGGCGGAAGCGATCGCGCCGCATCTCGGGCGCCAGCGCGCCGCCACCAGTATACTGCCGGCATGGCTGACGGAATCCATGTCGCGCGCGAGCCGGGTGCGCTATGCCGCGCTGGGCCTCGCTGCCATCGTCGCGCTCGGCCTCGCGGTCGGGCTCGGCACCGATCTCGTGTCGGGCGAGGCGGCCCCGCTGCAAGCCGCCGCCTGGCAAGCCCGCCATGGCGAGACGCTGATCGCCACGCTGCCGCGCGAAGATCAGCCGATCTCCGATGTCACGCCGCACGCGGCCCCGGCCGCCGCGCCGGCGCCGGTCATCAAAGCCGCCATCGCGGATATCGCGAAACCCGTCCCGCCTGCGCCACCCCCGGTGGCGCGTTATCGGGTGGAGACGCAGGAAACGCTCGGTGAATTATGCAAGCTGTCCTATGGCATTTGCGGGGCCAACATGCTGCACGCGCTGGCGCTGGCCAATCCGACCATCGACCCGCTGCACCTCGTCGCCGGCGAGATCGTCTATCTGCCGGTGATCGAAAATCTTACGCCGGTCGTGCCGTAAGCGACGCGTCCCCGGCTGATCGATTCAGCGCCGCCGCGACGCCATCATCGAATGCCGCGACCATGCATCCGAGATCGAGACGGTCGCGGGTCGCCAGCGCGCCTTGGGCGAGACGGTCGCGCAGGCCGGCATCGCGGGCGAACCGCCCGAGACCGGCGCGGAGACCGTCGTCCGGCGCCAGAATCAGCCCATTGCGGTCAGCCTCGACATAGTCGATTTCGGGACTGTGCAGATCGGACTGAATGGTGATCAGCGGCATGCCATGCGCAAAACCGCGATTGACGGCAAGGCCGACATAACCGGGAATCACCAGCGCGTCGCTCGCCCGGTAAATTCGGCCGATACCGGCGACATCATGCACGGCGCCGAGGAAATGGCACCAGGGCGCGCCATCGGCCGTGGCTTCTAGGGCGGCACGTTCCGGTCCGTCCCCGACGATGACCGCCTCGGCGCCGATTCCCTCGTCACGCAACGCCGACACCGCACGGATCAAGTCCTCGACCCGCTTACCGGCCAGCAGCCGGCCGACGAAGGTAAGGACGATGGCGTCGGGCGCGATGCGCAATTCCCGGCGCAACACGGCGCGATCCAATTTTTGCGCCTCGGCGTGAAACGCGATTTCCTCGTCCAGATCGATGGTGTTGTTCAGCACCCGAATCCGGTCGCGCGGCATGCCGGCGCGCACGATGTTCACGACCCCGGAATCGGTGTAGGCGAGATAGCCCGAGACCGAGCGTACCAGCATCCGCTTCGCGGCATTCACCGCGCGCGTGAACATCCGCCCGGCGCGGCCACGCCCGCCATCAAGAAAATCCTGGCCGGTGCCGAAGCCCCAGAACAACACCGGCTTGCCCAATAGTCGGAACCAATAGAGCAGCACGAGGTTCATGAAATATTTAACCTCGTGGCCGATCACCAGCGCGTCATAGCCGCCGAACGCGATGCGCCAGAAAACCGGCTGGTAGACGAGTCGCCTGCCGAGCAGCCGAATAAACCGATTGCGCACGAATTGGCTCTTGAAGGCATAAGGCAGCGGCGCCGCGACGACGCCGCTGCCGGGCTCCGGCTCGCCATAAAACACGACATAGTCACGGTCACGCGTGGTGCCGAGCCGGCGGAAAAACGCCTCGCGATAATTGGGCACGCAGCCTTGATGCAGAATGGCGATACGGGGCACAGTGGTCATGACCGGCTAGTAACTCAATTTGAATTGGCGCTGAAACAATTCCAGATTGACCAGTATCCAGATCAGTTTTTCGTGATTCTGGCGACCGCTTTCGTGTTCGGCGAGGGTCCGGTCGATGGTGGCGGCATCACATAGCGTGCGCGCCAACGAGCCCGGCGCGTCGATCAATTCGCGGACAAAGCCGCGCATCGGACCCCGGAACCATTCGTTGATCGGCACTCGGAAGCCGACCTTTGGCCGCTCCAGAATGATATGCGGCAGGATGTTTCGCATGGCGCCGCGCAGAATGTATTTCTGGGTCATGCCGCGAATCCGCCAGCGGTCCGGCAGCCGCGCCATCAATCGCGCGAGCTCGGTATCCATGAAGGGCATCCGCGCCTCGATCGAGGCGGCCATGGTGATGCGATCGCCGCGCTCCAACAGATTGTCCGGCAGCCACGAGGTCTGGTCGAAATAGAGCGCGCGCTCCAAGGCGGAACGGTGCCCATCGACCCGGAATGGGCCGGAATCGATGGGACGCCGCTCGCTCACCCCCGACAAAAGACGATCGCGCTCGGCATAGGTCAGCGCCCCCATCCAACGCGCCATGCGCTCCGCCGGATCGCGAAGCGCCATCGACGCCGCCAGGATCTTGATGCGGCGAAAGCGATAGGGCAGCGCATTGATCAGCGGCCCGACCACGCGGTCATGGGCGCAGGCGGGCATCGCGCGGTGATAGATCGCGGCAAACCGCTCGGCCGAGTGTTTGGGATAGCCGCCGAGCAGTTCATCCGACCCCTCGCCGGTCAGCACCATCTTCACGCTCTTCGATGCTTCGCGCGAAATCAGATAGATCGGAATGTTCGAAGCTTCGGCCACCGGCGCGTCCTGATGATCGATCAGGAACGGCAAATATTGCATCAAATCGTCGGCGGCGATGGTCAGCGCGGTGTGGTTGGTCTTGAACTGCTGAGCGATCATCGCCGCGTAGGGCAGCTCCGAATAGCGCGCCTCGCGAAATCCGACGGAGAATGTGTTGATCGGCTGCGTCGAATGCCGGCTCATCAGCGCGACGATGGCCGAACTGTCGAGGCCGCCCGACAGAAAGGCGCCGAACGGCACGTCGGAGACCATGCGGATGCGGACCGCCTCGTCGAGCGCCGCCGAAAACGCCGCGACCGGATCGCGCGGCAATTCGGTATCGTCCAACGCCGGCGCATCGCCATAGGGCGGGTGATAGAACGGCGTTTCGGTAAGGGTGCCGCGCTCCCACACCGCATAGCAGCCGGGCATCAGCTTGCGGATGCCGGCGAAGAGGGTGTGTGGCGCCGGGACATAGCGATAGACGAAATAATCGGCAAGCGAGGCGCGATCCAGCGCCGGCGCGAGATCGCCAAACGCGAGAATCGCCTTGATCTCCGAGCCGAACAGAATCCGGCCGCCGGTCTCGTGGATGAACAGCGGCTTCTTGCCGAAATGGTCGCGCGCCAGCACCAGGCGTTGATGCATGTCGTCCCACAGCGCGAAGGCGAACATGCCGCGAAACCGCTCGACGCAGCGCGGCCCCCATTCGACATAAGCGTTGAGCAGCACCTCGGTATCGGAGGCGGTGCGGAAGCGATGCCCCTTGGCCTCAAGCGTGCGGCGCAGTTCCTGAAAATTATAAATTTCGCCGTTGAAGATCAGCGTCACGCCGCCCGACTGGTGGGTGATCGGCTGGTCACCGGTCGCGAGATCGATGATCGCCAACCGGCGATGGCCCAGCCCGATCGTGTGCTTGCCGTCGGCCGTGCTCTGGACAAAAAACCCCTCGCCATCGGGACCGCGGTGGCGAATGCGATCGGTCATCGACTTGAGGCGCTGGCCCGCGTCGCGCGGTTGGCCCGGCAGAACGAATCCGGCAATGCCACACATGGTCTTATTCCGCCGCCGGAGAGGATGCGGGCGCCGGCCGGGACGCCGGCAGCGCAAGCATCTCAAATGCCTTGTCATAGGCCGCAAGCAGCGGCGGCACCGAAAATTCCCACGCCAGTTTGGCGCGCAGCCGCTCCATGCCGAAATCATGCATCTGCTGGCGCCGGCCCGGATCGCCGATCAGCCGCAGCACGCCACGCGCCAGCGCCGCATCATTGTTGGGCTCGACATAGAGCGCGGCCACGTCGGCCGAAACACGCGCCTCCTTAAGGTCGTAGCAAACGATCGGCAAGCCGAAATACATATATTCGATGATCTTGTTCATCGTACTTTGGTTCGACCACTCGTTCTTGGGATCGGGATCGAGGGCGATATCGGCCGAGGACAGGATACGGCACAGATCGTCGTCGCTGACGCGGCCGGTAAAGGTGCAATAATCCGCGACGCCGATCTCGGTCGCATAGTGCTTGATCGCCGGCTGATGCGGACCGCCGCCGACGAAGACGGCATGAAAATCGCTGAACCCAAGTGTGCCGCTCAAATGCTTCACCGCCCGGACCATGTGATCGACGCCGTCCTGGGCGCAGATCTCGCCGAGATAGACGAGGAGGAATTTCCGGCCCTTGCGCCACGCCGGATCGGGCGCATGAACCTTGAATCGGTCGAGGCTGGGCCCGGAGCGCACCACATAGACATCATCGGGCCGCTTACCACCGCGCCGTATCGCGATTTCCTTGTGGCTCTCATTGGTGGTGATCACGAGATCGGCCTGATGGAACGTCATCTTTTCCATCCACAGCAGCGCGCGCGCGACAAGGCCGCGATCCTTGCCGAACTTCACCGCGAACATCTCGGGCGACAGATCGTGATGGTCGAAGATGAAGCGTTTGCCAAACAGGTGCCAGAACATGGCGAGCGGCCAATAGGTTTCGGGCGGATTGCAGACATGCAGCACGTCGAAACCGCGGCCCAGCGCGACCCGCACCGACAGGAGCGCCGTCGCGATGAGGCACCATACGAACTCGGCGACAAAACTCAGCGCCGACGATCCCGAGATCGGCAGCGGATAGCGATGGATCGCGACCCCCTCCAACACCTCGTAGCCGGTGTTGAAGCCCTTCATCCGGGGACAGATGACGCTGACCGCGTATCCGGCCCGCGACAGGGTCGTCGCTTCGAGCCAGACTCGCCGATCGAACGGCACGGGCAGATTTTGTACCACGATGAGGACACGCCGAGTCTGACGGTTGCTGCTCATGGATTAATCACCGCGACTCGCGGCAGCGGCGTGACGGCCGCGCGGGCGTCCAAGTGCGACTCGACATGGCACTTTATCCTTTGCAAAAAAAACATTGCCGCGTATACGGATAACCCGCGACTTTGAGGCACGATCAAAACAAATGGCGGGACGGGGCGAGCCGACATCAACTCCAATTCCAATCCAAGATCGACGCGCGGGAATTGTGGATAAGTTGCGCAAAAACCAGCCTAACAATGAAACGTTAACAAACTCGAACCTGTGGTTACGATCGTCCGCCGGCGTTCGGCCAGCGCCAAATCACCGTGCACCATCGCCATGCCCATGAAAAAAATACTGACCCGCTGCCTGGTGTTCGTGCCGATGTTGTTGCTGCTGGCCTGCGCCGATCGCGCCGAAACGGTGCCCTACCCGCCACGCGCCGCCTATCTGCCGTTGCCGCCCTATCGGCTCCAGGCGGGCGATGTGCTCGATGTCAAATTTCTCTACACGCCGGAACTCAACGAGGAGCAGACCGTACAACTCGACGGTCACGTCTCGCTCCTCTACGCGCCGAACCTTAAGGTTGCCGGCAAGACGATGCCGGAAGCCCGCCAGATGGTGATGGCTGCTTATCGCGGCACGTTGCGCGACCCGGCCGCCGAATTGGCGGTGAAGGGCCCGCTGCAATGGAAGGTCTATGTCGCGGGCGAGGTGACGACGCCCGGTGAATTCATCACCCAAGGGCCGCCGATGACCTTGACGCAGGCGATCGCCCGCGCCGGCGGTCTCAAGGAAACCGCCGACGCCAACAATGTCGTGCTGCTGCGGCGCGATGGGCCGGTCGAGCGCGCCTATGATGTCAGTTTTGTCAACGCTGCCGGCCATCATGGCGACGCCGCCGATATTCAGCTCGCCGACCACGACGTGCTGTTCGTGCCGCGCACCGATGTGGCGCAAGCCGGCCTGAACTGGCGCCAGTATGTCCTGCAGTTCGTCCCGCCGAATTTCAGCTTCGTGCTCGGCTCCTCCGGTTCGGTTATCCCCTAATCCCATGATCGTTTCAGCCATATGGGGAGCGACCCGATGATCGTCGAAATGACGCCGCGGAGCTTGCTCAACGTCATATTCCGCCACCGCGTCAAATTCATTCTGGCGGTCGCGACCTGCCTGTTCCTCGCGGCGGCCTACTGCCTAGTCGCGACGCCAAAGTACAAAAGCACCGCCGAATTGCTGGTGCGGTTCGGGTCGGGCCAGCAGCAGACACGCTTCGGAGCCAGCGGTATCACCCCCGAAATCACCGCGCAGCAGCAGGAACGTAAGGAAATCGTCAATTCGCAGATCGCTTTGTTGCACAGTCGCGATCTCATCACCGATGTCCTGCATACGGTTGGTATCGCGCGGCTCTACCCCAAATTGGCCAATAGCGGCACGCCGCCCGCGGTCGAACAAAGCGCCATCGAGCAATTGGACCACGATCTGGTGACGGAGGGCGGCAAGGATTCGGACGTCATCGATCTGTCGATGCTGAATCCCGACCCGAATATCGCCGCCGAGACGTTGCGCGTGGTGATCGCCAAATTCCAAAAACGCGAAGCATCGATCTATCAGTCACAGCAGCTTGGTTTCCTTCAGGACCAGCTGCAACAAGCGCGCACGCAGTTGACCGGCTCGCGCAACGCTGTAGAGGATTTCAAGACCAAGTCGGGAATCTCGTCGCTCGATGAGGAACGTTCGCTGATCCTCCATCAGCGTTCGGACACCCAGCAGAAGCTGGTGGCGGAGATCAGCCTCGAGCAAGAGGCCGAGCAACGCTATCAGCGAACCGAGGTATCGCTTAAGAAACTGCCGTACCAGATCACGCTCGGCAACGAATCCGATCGCTTCAAGCCGGTCGACGACGCACGCGAGCGGCTTAGCGAATTGCGCCAGCGCGAATATGAAATGTCGCTCAATTATCGCGACAATAGCGTGCCGATCACCAACCTGCGCAAGCAGATCGGCTTCGCCGAGGACGAGTTGGCGCGCCTGTCGAAGCAAGGCGTGGCGCGAGTTCGGACCGGCCCCAACCCGGTCTATCAGGGCCTGCAAACCGACGCGCTGAAGGCGGCTGGGGACGAGGCCGCCGCCGCGGGGGCGCGCAAGCCGCTCGAGGCGGAGTTGGAACGGCTGGACGCGCGGCTCGACGAGCTCGGCAAGAAAACCGGCAAGCTGAACGAGCTTGAGTTGCAGCAGCAGGTCGATGAGGAGAATTTCCGCAACTATCTGCAAGGCGTCGAAAGCGCCCGACTGACCAACGATCTCAACCGCGAGGGCATAACCAGCGTCGCGGTCGTGCAAGAGCCAACTGTCCCGTTCAAGGTCGCGCAGCCGCGCATCATGTTCATCATGCTGATTGCGCTGGCGCTTGGAATCGCGATCGGCATCGCCATCTCGTTCTTCTCCGAAATGACGGACGAGGCATTCAGCATGCCGAACCAGATCGAATCGGTGATCGGTGTCCCGGTTCTGGCTGTCTTTCCGCTATCGCCGCTCGCCGGCCGAACGTGACGCTCCGTCGGTCGGATTATGCACCGTCATTTTATTTTAACGCTGACGATTAGTTCCAGCCTGCTGCTTGCCACTTCGGCATTCGCCCAGCTCATTCCCAGTCCCAGCGCCAACCGGCAACTCTACGTTCGGAACAATAACGGCAAAATCATCGAGCGGCTTTCGCCGCGGCTCAATCAGTACGATGTTTTCGATATGAGGCGCGGGACGGCGCCGATCGGCGTCGCCAAGATATTGGGCCAGCGTCTAATCATCTATGATCTCAATAACCATATGATGGCGTCCGTGCGGGCGGAGCTGCTGCCGCCCGATTCCAATCTCGCGATCATCAGCATTGTGCGTGACCGCAACGGTCACCCGATCGGTATGCTGGAGCGTTACTGATACGGAGGCCCGACTGCTAAGAACTCCTTAACTGGCGAGGGCTAGAGTCCGTCCGAGCAAAATTCATCTTGTTCGGGATAGCCCCTTGCCCCCAGTCCAGCAGCTTCGCGGCGATGCCACCAGCGCCAGCTTTACCGCCGCCGTGGCACAGGTGGCGCAAGTCAAATACATCAGCGATTTGGATCAGGATCGGCGCAGCCCGTCGGACGGCGCCCCGGCGCCCGCGCCGCTGGATCTTGGCCGCAGCGTCGCACCGCAGAACTATCCGCCTTCCGCGATCACCCTCTTGCTCGCGGCCGAGACGCTGGCGATCTTCATCACCGGGCATTTGACGGCATTGCATTATGGGATTGGCTATGGCGAGACGGTCTTCGGCCCACATAAATTGATCCTGGCCGGTGCCGCGTTGCTGTTCCCGATCGCCGCGATTTTCCAAGGCAGCTTCGTCACCCGCGCGCGCGGCATCCGGGCCATCTGGGGTATGCGGATCATCGCGCCGCTGGCGGTTGCACAGCTCGCCGCGTTCGCGGTATTCGCCGCTCTATTTCCGGACCTGCCCCTAGCCAGTTCGGCGACCATCTTGCTGCATTGGGCCGGAAGCTGGTTTATCGCGAGCTATCTCGCCGCCGGATTTCTCGACACGGGAATGGAGGCGTTGCTGAGGCGCCGCGAGCGCGCCGGCAAATCGCTTCGCCGCGTCGTGGTGTTCGGCGGAGGCGCCCATGGCCAGCGCTTCATCGATGCCCTGACGCGACAGCCCAATCGTTGCGTCCGGGTCGCCGCCTTCTTCGACGATCGCACCAGGGCGGTTCCGGGCGAGATCGCGGACGTTGCTTTCGGTGGCGGCGCCGAGGAGTTGATCGCCTTCGTCCAGCGTGAACCGGTCGACGAAATCTTCATCGCCCTGCCTTGGTCGGCCGACAATCGCATCCTCGACATTCTGCGTCAGTTCCGGCCGCTGCCGGTGCCGGTGCGGTTGGCGCCCGATTCGACTCTGCTGAATCCGGCGCTGCTCGGACGCGACACCACGGCAAGCGCGGCGCTGGCGCCCGTCATTCGCCAAACGCCGCTGTCGCCTTGGGGGCAATTCTACAAGAGCATCGTCGACCGCTTCATCGCGTCGATGGCGCTGCTCTGGCTGTCGCCGCTTCTTGTCATTATCGCGCTCGCCATTAAGCTGACGAGCCGTGGCCCCGTGCTATTCCGGCAGCAGCGGCTCGGCTTCAACAATCGGCCGTTCGCCGTTTATAAGTTCCGCAGCATGCGCGCGGCGCGGACGACGGACGAGACGCTGAAGCAAGCGACCCGGCGCGATCCCCGCATAACCAGCGTGGGTGCCTTCATTCGTCGCTGGAGCCTCGATGAGCTGCCCCAGCTGCTGAATGTGCTGCGCGGCAACATGTCCTTAGTGGGCCCGCGGCCACACCCGATGTGGCGCCAGGCCAGCGATCTGTGGGACCAGGGTGGAAATGAGCCGCTGGAGGCGATCATCCACGAATATGCCGCGCGCCATCGCGTAAAACCTGGCATCACCGGCTGGGCGCAGATTTCGGGCTATCGCGGCGAGACGGCGACCATCGAGCGCATGCACAAGCGGGTCGAGCTCGACATCTACTACATCGATCATTGGTCTCTATGGTTCGATTTCACGATCATCATGCGGACCTTCCTCGCTCTGTTCAAATCCCAGGGCGCGTATTAGAGGGTCGCGTGAGAACGCCCGCCCGCCGCCAGTCCGTCGCCATCTTGCTGTTCGCGGCCGCGATCATCGCCGCCACTCCGCTCGACGCGGCAACGGCACCACTCTGTCTCACGCCGGCGCCGCCCGCCGACCAGCGGTTTCAGCCATTGACCGCGACGCCGCCCCATCCCTGGCCCGCGCCAACCATCCGGTCGGATCACCCGCGCTTGTTTTTCGACGCGGCCCATTTTCGGCGCTTTCGCGCCCATTGGAACGATCGCAGCTCGAATTATGCCTCGATCGTTCATCCCTACAAATTCGATACCGGGTTCGACCCGGTCAGCGAGGCCTTGCGCGGTCTCGCCACCAACGATCAGCCTGCCTGCCGATTGGCGGCGCGGACGGCCGCCGGCGATTTCCACCCACCGAAAAATCTGGCGAGCGGGCCGCCCGGCGGCTTCGACTGGGATTTATTCGGTCCGCCGCAATATGCTTATGGCAATGCCGCCGCCCTGGTCTTCGATTGGTGTTATGACGCACTGACTCCCGACCTGAAATCGCGGCTGGTCGCCAAGATCGAGAAGCAGAATCAACGGCGCGAGGACGCGCTTAACAAGAAGTTTCAGTGGCACGAGGCACATTTCCTCGGCATGCACGCCTATCTGATGGGCGTGCTGGCGATCCAGGGCGAGCCAGGCGCCAGCGACCGGCTGCAAAAGGCCCAGAACGTGCTGCAGAACTGGACCGACATCGGTAACGAACTTCATGGCGACGGCAGCTATAAGACGTACACTTATCAAGACGAATTCTTCGTCACGCCGGCGATCTTGTGGAGCATGGCAACCGGCCAGGACGTCGTCCGCCGCAACCAGTTCATCATGCACCACGCCGACTTCCTGCTGCGGCGGCTATCGCAAGACGGCAAGGATTTCGTCGCGGGACCAGGCGATCAGGCGTCCGACGCGCGTGGTATGATCATTCGGCTGCAAGATCCGTCGCCACTAGGCCCGTTGATGATCGCCGACTATCTCCACGACCAATCGGCGCAGTGGCTCGGGCAGTTCATGCTGGAGAAACAAGGTTTCGGCCGACGCTGGAACGAACCGCTGTGGCTTGATCTGATTTTTCACGATGATGATCTAAAGGCTGAGCCGCCGCGGGCGGCCGGCATTCCCCTCGTCCGCTATATGCCCCAAAGCGGCAGCGTCGATATGCGGTCGGCCTGGAATCTGGGGCGCGCCGACGCGCGCGATATCGACGCCTGGTTCTATGTCGGGCCGATGACCGAGCATGCCGAAATGGATGTCGGCGATATCACGCTGTGGCGCGGCAACGACGATCTGATCACCGAGGGCGCCAATTATTTTAGTCGGCCGACGCGCTACCACATTCTCTGGGGTGCGCTATCGCTGGCGCGCAACACCGCCGTCTTTTCGCCGGCAGGCAGCAGCGCGCCCGACCTTGAGGGCAGCCAGTTGCCGCCGCCGACCATGGTCTATGATGATGGCAACGCTTATGGCGCGATCGGCGCCGAGCGGCTGGTCAAGGGGGAGAGTGCCGATACCAGGGCACGGCTCGCGCGGCTGTCCGCAGAGGCCTATCCCGTCACCAATCGCATCATCTGGTATCCCGAATACGCCGCCTATCTCGGCCGCATCACCGATTTCAGCGACGGCGGAGCCATCGCGGCCGCGACCGGCGACGCGGCGGCGGCCTACGATCCGCGCCATGTGCTGTCGTTCCGGCGCAGCGTGATCGACGCCAAGCCTGACGTCTTCATCATTCGCGACCGCTTTCGGTTGCGCGATGTCGGGCGGGTGCGGATGCTGTTCCACACGCGCCAGCGGCCCGAGGCGCCCGGCCTTAAAATCGTGACCGGCACCGCCGAGGCGGGCATCCTCGAAGGCAAGGGCGATCGCGTCACGGTAGTGCGCGGCGATAGTCAGGCAACCATTCAAGTGCTGTGGCCGAAGAGCGCGACCATTCGCCTGATCGGCGGTCCTGGCTATGAGAATTACGTCGACGGCACCAATGTCGATCCGCGCACCACGAGCGCCGATTGGCTGCTGAAGCAGCCGGACTATCCGGCGCGGCTCGCCCGTGTCACCGGCACCTGGCGGGTCGAGATCGAAACCGATCCGGCGGCGGCCGCGGGCGAAACCATCGTCGCCATCAGTGTCGGCGCGCACGGCGCCAGCCCGCCGGCGATCCACCTCGTCCGCAATGGCGCGGCGGAGTCGATCCGCCTGCGCCGCGCCAATGGCCGAGAGATCGCCATTGGCCTGGCTAGCGTTCGGGAACCCGATCGTGACCTCGCCACCTGCGCCGGCCACTAAGATGACGCCCGTGAAGCAAATGATGGCTTGGCCACGGGACCTGCGGCTCAACCCGATGCCGGGCCTGATCCATGACGGGCTGGAGCAGCGCTTCGGCTGGCGTGTGGCGCGCTTCGGCTATTGGCGCGGCCTCGTCGGCCGTGATGTCATCCTGCATATCTCTTTCCCGCACGAGGCCTTCCGCAACCGGTCCAAGGCAATCACTCTGGTTCGGGCGGCACTCAGCTTCTGGCTGCTGCGCCTCGCGAAGCTGCGACGCCATCGTCTGGTTTGGACGGTCCATAATCTCGCGGGTCATGAGGGCCACCACCCGCGCCTCGAAAGCGCGTTCATGGACCGCTACACCCGCATGATGGATCTGGTGGTGCACCTGAGCGGCGCCGGCCGCGACGCCGCGCTGGCGCGCTATCCGCAACTGGCCGACACGCCGGCCGTGATCATTCCCCATCCCCATTACCGGGCACCGGAGACCGGGGCGCCGACTCGGGAAGCGGCGCTGCGGCAACTGGGCTTGCCGCCCGATTGCAAGCTGCTGCTCGCATTCGGCGCGGTCCGGCGATACAAGAATTTAGTCGCCTTGATTCGTGCCTTTTCCGACCTCCCCGGCGACGATATCAGGTTGCTGGTGGCGGGCGCGCCGCTCGATGCCAGATTGGCCGGCGCAATCCGCGAAATCGCGACCGATCCACGCGTGACGTTGACACTGCGGCGCATCGACGAAAGCGAAATCGCCACCCTGTTCCGCGCCGCCACGCTGGTGGTCGCGCCCTATTTCGACATTCTCAATTCCGGCGCGGCATTCATGAGCCTAACGCACGAGCGGCCGGTGCTGGTCCCCGATCGTGGGGCGATGAAGGAGTTGCAAAGCGGGGTCGGCGCCGATTGGGTCGGTTTATTCGATGCGCCGCTGACGCCGCTCTTGCTGGGCAGCGCCGTGCATTGGGCGGCCACGCCGCGCGGCGCCAGGCCTGACCTCTCGGCTTTCGCGCCGGAACGGAGCGCCGCCTCCTACGACGCGGCGCTGTCGAAGCTGCTGGGGATCCCGGCGGGGGTTACTTAGCCGTCGCCATATAAACGCCGTCCCAATCGGTCGGCGGGGGCGCTGCCTCGAACTCTCGGATGCGATGTTCATAGAGCGAGTAGAACGGCATAGTCAATTCGGGTGCCTCGGCGCGGCATTCGTGAATCCGCTCGCGCGCCGCGGCCCAGCGCTGCGCGCGATAGGCCGCCAGCATCGCGTCGTGCTTGATCTTGAGGGCGGCGAAGGCCGGATTGGCGGCAACCGTCTCGTCGCCCAGTAAGGTGAAAATTCGCACCGGCCGCGTCTTGCCCTTGACCAGGATGAGATCGAGTTCGAGCGACGCGAAGTCGGCCATCTCCGCCGCCGTCTGCTCACCCAGCACGATGTCGACGCCATAGGTCTTCGACTGGCCCTCGAGACGCGAGCAGACATTCACCTCGTCGCCCAGCACCGAATAATTAAGCCGCTGCGGCGTTCCCATATTGCCGACGCAGCACTCGCCGGTATTGACGCCGATGCCGATCCGCACCGGAATGAACGTGCGTGCTTCCGCCTCCGCCTCGCCGCGGAGCGTCGTGTTGAAGCGCACTAGCTCCGATCGCATCGCCAGCGCCGCCCGGCAAGCATGTTCGGCGTGCTTCGGGTCATCGACCGGGGCGTTCCAGAACGCCATGATCGCGTCGCCCATATATTTGTCGATCGTGCCGCTGGCGGCGAGAATGGCGTCGCTCATCGGCGTCATGAAGCGGTTGACGAAATGGGTCAATTCCTGCGCGTTGAACCGCTCTGAAATCGTGGTGAAGCTGCGAATGTCGCTGAACATCAGGGTCAGCGTGCGCATCTCGCCACCCAGTTTGAGGCGACTCGGATCGTCGGCGAGGCGCTTTACCAATTGCGGATTGAGATAGCGCGCGAAGGCGGACTGAATGAATTCGCGCTGGCGCCGCGCCTGACGCCCGGTGATCGCATCGGTGCCCCACAGCGCCAGGAGAAAAGCGACGCTCGGCTCCAGCAGCGGCGCCATCACACCGGTAAAGTAGGTGGCCGCGAAGCCCGCGCCCCACAGCACCAGCAACAAGGCCGCGCCGACCAGGACATAGAAGAGCAGCCCGCGATGCAGGAGACCGAGCGCGGCGCCAATCGCAGCCAGAATCAGCACCAACAGAATCTCGCCGCCAAGATCGAGCCGCCGGGAATACCGGCCCTCAACCAGCTGCGCCACCGCATTCGCATGAATCTCGACGCCCGGCATCTGACCGCGCGGCCCCGGATGGACGGCGGCGAAGGGTGTGCGATGCCGATCGGTCAGACTGACGATCTCGCCGATCAGGATAATCTTGTTCCCGAACCACGCCGCGGGCAGCGGCGATACCAGCTGCGCCGGATAAATCATAAAAGGTGGCGTGGCACTGTCGGGGCGGCCGTGCCACGCGATTTCCGCCCGAACCGGCGGCGGCGTCTCGCCAGCGCGCTGAGCCAGGGCGCGGGCTAGGCCCGGCACATAGCGGCCATCCGCGCCGACCTCTCCCGGAAAAATCCAGCGCACCGTGCCATCCACCGGATCGACCGAGAATTCGGCCCGCGCCCGCAGCCGGGGCGGCACGAAGCCATTGAGGTAATCGAGCTGGGCCGAATTCACATTCAGGCCATTATCGCTGTAGGAGACGAAGAGCGGTGTCTTGAGATGCGCCATCGTTTCCTTCAGCAGCGCGTCCTTGCTCGGCTCGGTCGGCTGATCGAACAAGATGTCGAGGCCGATGGCGCGCGGCTTCTTGGCGTCGAGATTGGTCAGCAGCTTGGCCAGGAATTCGCGATCGACCGGAGAGCGGTACGGGAACAGGCTCAGCGTATCTTCCGTCACCGCCACGATGATGACGTTTGGATCCTGCGGCGCCGGCGGCAACAAGGTCGCGGTGCGAATATCCTGCACGATGCGTTCGAGTTGCGTCAGGACGGCAATCTTGTGCGCCGCCAGAATCGCGACCCCCGTGACGACCAGCGTCACTGCCGCGAACACCGTCAGCACCCGCCACTTGATGGTCATGCGATGGGTCCGGACCGCCCCGCGACGCGAAAGCCCGCGATCAGTGGGCCGTCCGCGCCAGCGCCTTCACCTGAGGGATGCATCCGACCTCGATCATCCAGGCCGCGCGCATCGCATCGTTGCTGACTGCCGGCGGAATGCGGATCAAGGTGATCGCCGCCTCCTTATCGCCGAGGCGAATCATGTAGGTGGCGCGCGTGCGCAACGGCATCTCGGTCGTGACGTTAAGCCGGTCGGCCCCGGCGTGCCATTCCGCCCGCGCCAGCCAACTGCGATCGTAGGGCGCGATGGAAACGGCCTGGGCGCCGCCGCCACCGGGGCGCCAGAAAACCATCGGTTGCTTCGCCGGCAAGCAGCGATTGCCGTCGCGCGTGACATCGATCAGCCAGGGCTCCGGCGGCACCGGATCGTCGCTGGCGCCACGAACAACACCGAGTTCGGAATTGTCGGCCAACTCCTGCGTGACCAGGGTTCGCAGGGCACCGCCGACATCCGCCGTGGAGCCGCCCTGGGCGGGGCCCGGCGGCAGATTGCTTGGCCCGCGCAGCTTGACGATGCGCCCGCTGACGGAAATCAGCGTCACGACCTGCCCTTCCTTAAGCGTCAGCGGCTTGTTGCCATCGACCTCGGCGCCCGGTTTCAAATCGATGCCGCGCGCCTCGACGACTACCAGATTCGCGGCCTGGGTGGGCCGTGGATCGGCGGCCAGAAGCGCGGCCAGGGCGGCGGCGGCCAGAACGATCCGTGACGATGTCTTCATCGTACCTCCCGGGGCGAGAGCGCGGATTGCCGCGATTTGGGAGGTGCCGCCGGCGCGCCGCCATCGCCGTCGCCCATTACCGTGAATGCCGCCCAGTAGAAGGGATTGGCGGTCACCGGCCGCGCAATCAAGGCAAGCTGTGACTGGCGCAGCGCCTCGGCCGTGCCGCCGCCGGTCCCCAGGCGCTGGAACAGGCCGACCATCAGCGCGACGGTCGGCACCGACGGCACTTCCCAATGGCTCGCGACCAGGGTGCGCGCGCCCGCGAAGAAGAAGGCTTGCGCCACGCCGGACAGTGCCTCGCCGCCGAATTTGGTGCCGCTTTCGGCGGTGTTGCAGGCCGATAGCACGACCAGGTCGGCATTGAGGCGCAACCCCGCTATTTCGCTGGCATCGAGCAATCCGTCCGCGCTCTTCGACGTCGCCGGCACCGGCGGCGGCGACAGCGCCAGCGCCGGTTGCGTCTGGCAGCTAAGCTCCCCCGGCAGCAGCCCGTGCGTGGCGAAATAGAGCACGCGGAATTGATCGAGCGGCTCGCGCCGGAATGCCGCCTCGGTGGCGGCCGGCCCCAGGAGCAGCGAATCCGGCCCGGCCCCCAGACTTGCCGCGACCTGGCGCAGCTCCGACGCGGTCTCGGGCAGCGGCGCTAGGGCGCGCAGCAGCCCCGGCGGAATCGGTCCGTCACCGCCGCAATGGCTCGCCAGTGTCTCAAGGCCCGAGCGGCTGCCGCGGGCGGGCGCCCGGCCCTCGAAGGTTGGATTGCCGATGCCGAGGAATGGGCGCGTGGCACCAACGCTCGCCACCTTGTCGCGCAGCGTGACGAAGGCCCGCACCGAGGGCACCACACTGCTGGCGACGCGGCGCACCAGCCAGGCGGCGCGGCCATAATCCCGCGCACCGACCGGCGGCTCGGTGACGAGGAGGGCCAGCGGCAGGCTCGCCAGCGCATCGCCCGGCACCACGATCAGCCGGTCGATGCCGGCCAGGTGGCTGGCGATCGGACCGAACAGCGTCGCGTAAAGGCGATAAGAGTCGGCGACATCGAACTGGCCGATCCGGCCATTGCGGGCGTCGAGAACCGCCCGCATGGCGCGGACCGATGTCGCGATCGCCTGCCGATCCGACTTGATCGGCCGCGCGACAAAATCATGCGCCGTCACGAGGATTACCGCCGCGCGGTCCCGGCCGAATTCGAACTCGACCAGGGCCTCGTCGCCGTGCAGCCGCCGTTGCAATTCAGGCAAAGCCACCGGCGCGGGGCTGGCGAGACGAAAATAGCCCGGGAATTGCCGGCGGATTTGTGTTTCCAGCGTCTGGCGCCGCGTGTTCTGGCTATCGACCTCGCGCAGCAGCGCCTGCTCGCGATTGGCGCCGCGCTGTTCCTGCGGCAGCGAGGATTCATATGCCAGCATGAGACGCGCGGTGTCGCGCTGGCGCTCGGCATCCTGCAGGTCGCGCACCAGTTTTTCGCTGGCCGGGTCGCGGGCGGCAAGACGGGCCGAGGCGCGCGCGATGGTCTGATCGGCGACGCCGGCGGACATATATTGCAGCGCGCTAAACAACATGCCATCGATCTCGGCACGGCGCGCCGGCGTCGCTTTGTCCAATTTGTCGACGATGGTGACAAGCGGCGCCACCTGATCATAGACCAGCAGCCCGCGCGCTACATCGTCCTTGGCCATGATGTCGAGCGCGAATTTGAAGGCCCGGAGCGCCTCGTCATCAAGCCCGTCCGCCGCATAGACCCGCCCGATCGCCAACAGCGTCATCGCGGTCGGCGCCGAATCGCCGAACAGTCGCTGCTTGAAAATCAACGCGCCGCGAAGACTTTCCTCGGCCTCGCGCAGGCGTCCCTCGCGCGCCAGAATATCGCCGAGCGTCATCAGCACGTCGGGGCCCCACCAGGGCGGCAGGTCCGGCTCCTCGCTGATGATGCCCAGCGCCTCCCGGGCGGACGCCTCGGCATAAGCCATGTCGTTGACGCGCCACGCCATGGCCGCCGCCAGATTGAGGGAGTGCGCGAGCTCGCCACGCAGCGCGCCCCGCGCCTCGCTGCCGCCATTCAATTGTTCGACCGCGGCCGCCTTGGCGCTCGACAGATCGCGCCAGGTCACGATCGCGGCCCGCGCAAAGCGCAGCGCGTCGGCGAACTCGCCGCGATTGGCGGCGTCATAGCCAAGATATTCCAGCGCCCGCGCGCGATAGATCGCGCTATCCGACGCCTGGACGATCGGATCGGCGCGACGGAACAAGCCGGCCGCCTCCTCGAAGCGGCCCTGGTTGCTGACGACGAGACCGAGATTGAGCAAGGTCGTGGCAACGCCGATGGCCTCGGCGCCGAAGGCGCGCTCCTGGATGTCGAGCGCCGCGCGATAGGCCGCCTCCGCGGCCGGATAATTCAGGCGGCTGCTGTAGAGGCGCGCCTTTTCCACAAGGTCACCATAGCGGTTGAAATCCGCGCCGGACGCGAAGCGCGGGTTAGCCCCCAGCAGCGCGGCAAGATCGGCCCGCGCCGCGGCGGTCCCGCCGAACGCCAGCGTGCTCGTCGGCGCGGTATAGCCGGTCAGCGCCGCCATCTCCGCCTCGAGCGCCGGCAGCAGCGAGGGCAAACCATCGCCCTGGGCGAGGTATCGGCCGAGTGCCGCCACGATATGAATCTGTGGCCAATCGCCATCAATCAGCGCGCAAGAACGCAGCATCAGATCGACGCCGTCCGCGCTTTTCGACCAATGGACCGGCCCGCAGGTCGTGCGGGCCGCGACATCGCGGCCGGCCGGCGTTTCCGCCGCCGCCTTTTCGATCGCGGCACGGCGCGCGGCGCCAGCCGCCGGCAGCGACAATGGCAACAGCGTCGCCGTGACCGTGCCGCTGGGCCGATTGCCGGTGCCGCAGACGAGATAAACGGGCTTCGGCGCGTCGGGATCGGGCGCGATATCGGCGCGCGGCGTGGCACGGCATGCCTCGCCGCTCAAATCGCGCATGCCGACCGGCGCGTTCTCGGCGGCGATGGCGCCGCCGCACAGGAGTATCAGCGCCGCGGCCGCGAGAACAAGGCGGGGTGCGCCTACCATAGCGCGCTGTTCCCCGACAGCGAGTAGCCGAAGGAAATCCCCGGCACCCCGGCACGCGGGACGCTCGGTGCCAGCATCTGGTTGAGATACGGCGCCACCGCGCGGGTTACTTGCGGCTTGCTGGGTTCGGCACTGGCCGCGGGCCTCACCGGCGGAGGATTGGCGACCGCCAGCAGGATCATCTCGGTGCCGGACGCGCCGCTCGACGATGCTGTTAAGTCGGTCGCCGACGTCGGGCTGATCGAGACGAACAGGCTGGCGCCGGAATCGATGCCCGATACCGTCGCCGGCGCGTTCTGATCGCCGATGAGGTAGCTCGTCTCCGTCACCGTCGCCGGCGGATTGTTGACCACGACAAGGGTGGTTGGCGGCGGCACCAGACTGCTCGGCGGCGGATTAGAGAAACTCGACGGCGTACTGGTTTGCGACACGGTCTGGGCAGCCCCATTCGAGCCGGGCGATGGGGTCGTCGATGACTGTGGCGGTGGCGGCGGTGGTGGTGGCGGAGGGGGCGGCGGTGGTGGTGGCGGTGGCGGCGCCGTTCCGAAGGCCACCCCGTTCATGGTGAAGGGGCCGGGACCGTCGGGCGGGACCAGGACGGCAAACTGGGCCGCACCCGCACCGGCGACGCCATTCACGGTACCGGTCAGCACCGCGCTGTCGGCGCTGACGAAGAGATCGCCCGTGCCGGCGCCGAGATCGATCCCGCCACTCACCGGCCCGGCACTGGCCAGGGTCAGCGTGCCGGAATCCTTGCTCAACGGGTCGATGACGATCGAGCTGCCGATCAGCGTCAGCGGCGCATCGAAGGTGAAGTCGCCGGTGGTCACGGACCCGGTCGCCGGCGCATTCCGCGAGCCGATCGTGACGAGGCTGGGCGTGCCGCCGTCGAGATCGGCGAGTTCGGCCGCCGTCAGATTGAACGCCGCCGGGTTGGTGACGGCGTTGGGCGCCAGCGTGACCGCGCTGCCGGCGGTGAAGGGATAGAGCGTGCGCGCGCCGGTGCCGCTCCAAGCGCCATTCAACAAGACGCTGTCGGCGATCACGCTGATGGCATTCGCGCCGGTCGAAACGGTCCCGCCGAACGTCGCCGTGCCAGTGCCCGCCTTGACCGTAAGCGCGGCGGTGCCGGCCGCCAAATCATCGATCGAATTAGCGAAGGTGACCGCCGCCCCCGTGCCCACGCCGCCATTGGTGGTATCGAATGTCGCCATGGAAAAGAGCAGCGCCGGCCCGGTTATGGTAATCGGTCCGTTCTGCGTCTTATAGGCGACCGGCGCGGAAAGTCCGATATCGATCAAGGGCGCGCTATAGGACACGCCGTTCATGGCCATCACGTCGCCGGCAACGCCAACCTCGACATTGCTATTCGCCGTCAGGCCGCGGAAGGGCGTGGTGTCGCCGAAACTGGAATAGAGGTAAACCACGCCGCTTCCGGCATCCATGGTCAGGGAATGCGCGCCTGGCGAATTGTCGTTCGCGGCGGAGCATTGGGGGTCGCACCCTCTCGGCCCAACCACGATATCGGCACCCGAAGCGCCGTGAATCGTCGTATCGATGAGCACATCCGCGCCAATGACGATGTTCCCTTGCGTCAAGACCGGGCCGCCGATGGTCGTGAGGTTTGTATTCAAATTGATCGCCGGGGCGGTCAGATTGAGCGCGCCGGATTCAGCGCCGTTCTGGGTCAGCATCGTGCTGCCGGCATCGATATTGACGGTGCCGCCGCTCAGCGTGAGGCCGCCGAGCGGTGTCGTGGCGCCGAGTTTGCCATCGATGGTGATCGCGCCGGTGCCCGCGAGAATAGTCAGGGACTGACCGCCCGCTGTCGAGCCTTCGAAATCGCCGTTGATGAGGGTGATCGGCAAGTTCAGCGCCGTCTCGTCCAAAGTCGTATCAGACGCCAGGACCACGCTACCGTTACCGGCGTTGACTTTGAATTTCCCTGAATCCCCCTGGTAGGTGCTGGTGAAAATGAAATCGCCGCCCAAGGTTATTGGCCTGTTCCCGCCGTGCAACTCCCCCGAGAATACCGCGCCGCCGAGCATGTCGAGGGCGAACGTCGCGATATCCGGCATCGACAGGTTGGGTGTCGTGATCTTGCCGTCGAAGGTCAGGCTGCCCGATAGGCGCTGATCGATGATGTTCGCCGCCGTTACGGGTCCGTCGAAGGTGATGGCGCCGCCGTTGCTGCCCACTGGGAAGGGAGTTGGATTAGGATTGTCATTACCATCGACCCCGCAGCAGCCGAGAACCAAATCATGCAACGACTTCGTGCTGGTCAGGGAGCCGCCCGGATCGCCGACGGCGCCGGTCACCACGGCCGAACCGTTATCGGCGAACAGCCGAAGGTTTTCGGTACCGAGCGTGCCCTGGATCGGACCGCCTAAATAAATTGTGCCGCCATGACCGACGCCGCCGACCGCCGCGATTTCGACGGTCGGGCCGCCATTATATTGCGCCGTGGCGCTGTTATCGACGAGCTGGATATAGGAGCTGCCGTTCAGCGGTGCTCCGCCCAAACTGCTCGCAATGGTAATGCTCCCAGATTGCCCCGAGAAGGCGCCACCGAAGCCTCCGCCAGTGGCATTTAGCGTTGGGTGTACATTATTATCGTTCTGATTGATGCCAATCGTTTGCGGATCGTCCCCATTGCCGTAGAGCGTCACCGCCGGCCCGCTGGTCGCGGTCGCGATCAGCGTTATATTCCCGCCGGCGCCACCGGCGGCACTGGACGGGCCGCCGCCGGCCGCGCTAGCGATTCTTGCGAACGAAATTGACGTGCCGCCGATCGTCACGTCGCCGCCGGCGCCGCCCACTCCGCCCGTCGAATCGCCGCCACTGGACTTGAGACCAACGAGTTCGCCGGTAGCCGCGCTGCCGATCGTCACATTGCCGGCGGTCGCGGTCAGCGAGATCGCGCCGCCGTGGCCGCCATTGTCGGTAGCGCCGCTGGCCTCCGCGTCGCCGCCCGTGCTTGACGCACCTTGAAACAAATTGATGCTGGTGCCGGTCAGCGCGATGGTACCGCCATTGCCTGGGGTCTGGCCGGCGATGGCAATGCTGGCGCCTTCCGCGTCGATGCTCGCCGGCGAGGGGACATTGAAATTGTTCCCGCTCCCCGTCGTCGTCAGCGTGATTGCGCCGCCGAGAGCGATGGCGCCGCCCGCCTTGATCGTGACATTGCCGGCATTGGCCGGACCGGCAAATGCCGTGTCCATCCAGGTCGAGGTGTTGATTTCGCCGCCCACGGTGACATTGCCGGACGCGACGATGGTAACGTTGCCGGCGCTGGCATCGCCAGTGCTGGTATTGATGAAGCTGGCGACGGTGACATTATTGGCGCCCGGCGTGCCGCCCGGACCCTCGATGGTGAGCGACTTGGCCGAGAAGCCCGCGCCGCCGTCGAAGACACCAGCGGTATAGGGCGTCGTCATGTTGACGTCGTTGGCGCTGGTGATCGTGACGTCGCCCGGAGAATTCTCAAAGCCGATCGGACCCTCGAAATTCACGTCGCCCGCGCCCGCGGCGATGGTCAGCGAATGGGTTAGATAGACCGAATCATCGAGCGTGCTTTGGAACGTCACCGTGGCGCCTTGCGTATCATTCGCGGTGGTAAGGATCCGCACATTCGAATTCAGCGTCACCGGCCCGTTGAGCAGCACCGCGGCGGATTGGGTGGTTATATTGCCGCCGAGCTGAATGCCGCCGGCCGCGACCGTGAGCGGCCCGAGCGGCGTGCCGGTGCCGATGTCGCCGGCAAGAATGGTCGTCGCGCCGCCGGATTGCAGGTTGAGCCCATATTTTCCGGCCGATCCCGCCGCGTCATCGATGGTGGCGTTGAAGGCGATTTTCGCCCCGCCCGGCGTATTGTCGGCCGTGGTATCGATGGCGATCGTGCCCCTGCTGGGACCGCCGCTCAAGATCACCGGACCGTTCAGCGTAACCGGCCCGCCGATGGTCGAGATATTGTGCGCCAGCGTGATCGGGGTGCCGGTCAGCACGATGGCGCCCGGATCGCCGCCGCTGGGGTCCTGGGTGGCGATGGTGCCGTTGATGGTGACCGCGCCGCCGGTCAGGGTCAGGCCGCCGAGCGGAATGCTGGCGCCAATCTTGCCATCGACGGTGATCGCGCCCGTTCCCGCAAGAATGGTGAAGGATTGGCCGCCTGCGGTAGTGCCCTCGAAATCGGCACCCACGCCGATCGTGAAGGGCTTGTTCAGGGCGGTCTCGTCGAAAATCGTATCGCCGGCAAGTATTGCGGTGCCCCCATCAAGATCGAAGTTGCCGGAAAAGGTGCCGGTGAAGACGAAATCTCCAGCCATCGTCAAATTATGAGGATTGAAATTGCCGGATAAGGTCGCACCACCGAGCACACTGAGGCTGGCGTCCCCGCCATCCGGCATCGACAGGTTCGGCGTCGTGATCTTGCCGTCGAAGGTCAGGCTGCCGGAGAGGCGCTGATCGATGATGTTCGCCGTCGTGACTGGCCCCTGGAAGACGATATCGCCCTGGATGCTGCCCGCCGGCAGGGTATTGGGAAACACATTGTCCATCGCGTCGACGCAGCAACCCAGCACGATGGCGTTGAGCGTGACCTGATTCCCGACCGGCCCGCCGATGGTGGCGCTGCCATTATCGGCGACCAGCCGGAGATTTTCCGTGCCGAGCGCGGCTTCGATCGGCCCATTCAGACTGATGCTGGCGCCGGCACCAACAGCGCCGCTCGCGATGATCCCGACGGTAGCACCGCCATAATATTGTGATGCGATTGTATCATCAGCCAACTGGATAAAGCCGCCCTTCAGGGGGCCGCCCGAGGCATCGCCACCGATCACGATCCGGCCCGCCGCGCCGGTCAGGGTGCCGCCGCTGAAGGTGAAGGGGCTATAGACCGGCGTCACGCCGGAGGCGCCGCCATCGGCGTCGAGCGTCACGCTGGACGGCGTGACCGTTTGCGGATCGTCGGAATTGCCATAGAGCGTCACCGCCGGCCCGCTGGTCGCGGTCGCGGTCAGGAGAATATTGCCGGCATTGCCGCCGAAGCCCCCCTGAGCGGCGGTGGCCAGGGCGTCGCCACCCTTGGTAAGGGCGGCGGCGAGGAAAATTGATACGGCATCGACCCTGATGTCGGCGCCATTGCCGCCGGTCGCGCCAGCCGACGCACCGCCGACCGCGAACAGCCCCTCATCGCTGCCCGAGGTCAGATTGCCCTGGTTATCGTAGGTGCCGATTTTGACATGACCCTTCGGCGCCGACAGAATTATCGACCCGGCGTTGCCGCCATTAACGGCCGAGCCGCTGGCCAGTTCGGCCGCCCCCGAGGCGACGATGCCGAAGCCGAGGTCGATATTGCCGTTGGTCGCGGCGATCGAGACATTGCCGCCATTGCCGCCACGGGTGGTTCCGGTCGAGCCGAAGGTCGCAATGCCCGTCCCGAGGACCGACGTGATCCGGTCATTGGTTCCCGGCTCGAATGATGCATTGCCGAAGGTCGCGAGGGTACAGCATTCGTTGATCGAGACGCTGCCGCCGGCCGTAATCGTGATGTTGCCGCCATTGCCACCCGTGCCGTCGGGATTGGCGGCGAAGGAAAAGGCGACGAGATTGCCACCGTCGGTAACGTCACCGCCCGCGACGATCGCGATGTTGCCGGCATTGCCGGTGCTGATGGTGGACAAGTAATTGTCGATTGAAACGCTGCCGGTGGCGGTCGCGGCAAACGATTTGGCCGCGAATCCATCGCCGTTGGCGCCGTATGGCATCGTCATGGTCACGTTGCCGGCGCTGGAGATGGTCACATCGCCCGGATCGACGCCGATATTCGCGTTGTCGATCCCGACGCGGCCGCCAAAATTCACGGTGGCCGCGCCCGCCGCGATACTCAGGCTGTGCTGGAACGCGGCGCTGTCGTCCAGCGTGCCGGCAAATGTGACGTTGGCGCCGGCCGCGCTGCCACCGGCATTGGTCGCGAGCGTCACGTCGCTATTAAGAATGGTCGCGCCCGTCAGCGTGATCGCGCCGCCGGCCGTGGCAATGCCGCCGCCGAGATGGATCGCGCCACCCGTGAGCGAGACGCTCTGCAACGGCACCGTATCGCCGAGATCGCCGATCAGCGTTACCACGCCACCGGAGACGCCGGCGTTGAGCGTGAGCGAGTGGTCGCCGTCGACAGAGGTGGGGGACGAAGTGCCTACCAGAATGCTGCCGCCGTTGTTGCCAGACGGACTACCGCCAGCGGTGTTGACGGTCACATCGCTCTGCAACAAAACCGTGCCATTGAGGAGTACGTCACCGATATAGGGGGGCGCGACGCCCATGCAGGCATACGGGTTACCGCTGCAAACTTGAAAATCCGCAAGGTTACCGGACTCTGTCGTGATGTTGCCGTGAAGATTAATCGTCCCGCCGGCCAGCGACGCATAGCCGAGCGGCACCTGGTCGCCGATGCTGCCGTTGACGGTGACCGTGCCCAGCACGCCGTTGGGTCCCAAATCCCGGATGCGCAGTGCCTCGGCGCCGCCAGTTGTTCCCTCGATCGGGCCATTTATCGATATTGCCCGGGCGTTCGAGGAATCGGTCGCATCGGTACCGATATAGACGGTCGCGCCGCCCTCGTTTTGGCCGGCGGCGGTATTATCGACAAGCTGGACATAGCTCGTGCCCTTGAGCGGTCCGCTGCTGCTGCCGATCGTGATATTGCCGCCGGCGTTGCCGATCGTACCGCCGGTGCGAAAGAGATTATCGGCGCCACCGAATGTCCCACCGTTGTCGCCGGCAAACGCTCCGATGGTCCCCAAGCCGGCGAACGAGGCTTGTGCCGATTCCGCCTCGCCATACATCGTTACGGCTGGGCCAAACGTCGCGTTCGCGGCCAGCGTCACATTGCCGCCGGCACCGGCGCCCGAAGCCGCTCCCGTGCTGCCGCCGTCGGTTAGAATTCGCGTGAAGGAGATGTCGTTGCTAGCCGTAATGGACACATTACCGCCGTTGCCGCCCACACCACCAATCGAATCCCCACCACTTGCGAACAGCCCTTCCAGGTTGCCATTGTGGACGGGATCGCTGATCGTGACATTCCCCGCCGTCGCCGTCAGCGTGACGTTTCCACCCGTTCCGCCGTTAGCCGTCGAACCGTTTACGAGCGCTCGGCCCCCCAATGAATTGATACCCATGGGTAAATTTATGCCGGTTCCGGTGATCGTCACGGCGCCGCCATTGCCGGCCGTCTGATTGACCGCATTCGGGGAGAAACCGCCGGCATAGATGCCAACGGAGTTGGCTATCTGCTCGTCGCCAGTGCCGGTCGTGCCAAACGTGGCAACGGTGCAGCAATCGAATATCGCGACGGTGCCGCCAGCCGTAATTGTGACGTTGCCGCCGTTGCCGCCGGTACCATCGGAAGCCACGCCGCCTCCGGTACTGAGCTCGCCGAAAATATGTACGACACCGCCGACATTGATAATGGCGTCGCCACCGTTGCCCGTGAAGTTACTAGTGCTGATATAGCCCTGGCTAACGTCGAGGGATCCGGTCGCGGTAACATTTAACGATTTGGACGAGAAACCATCGCCATCGGGGCCGAAGGGCATTGTCATATTGACGTTGTTAGCGCTGGTTATCGTGACATTGCCTGGATCAATGCCGATCGAGGCGTTGTCGGTTCCGACCCGGTTATCGAAGTTCACGCCACCCAAGCCGGCGGCGATGGTCAGGTTATGGGCCTGCGCCGCGGAATCGTCGAGCGTGCCGGCAAAGGTGACGGATGCGCCATTCGCCACGGTGCCCCCGGCGGTCGTGTCGATAGTGACGTCGCTTTGCAGCGTCACGCCGCCCAAGCCGCCATTGAAATCGCTAAAGCTTACGGCACCGCCCGCGGTCGTGATATTCCCGGAAAGACCGACGACGAAACCCGACAAATCAACCGCGCCGAGCGCGGTCTTATCGCCGATGGCGCCCGCGATCTGCACAAACCCTAGCGCGACGATGCCGAGATTTTCCGCGCCGGCGCCGGTGCCTTCGACGGGACCGTTGAGCAATACGTTGCCCGGACCGCCACCCCCACCCGCCGCCATCGTGACGTACGCCCCGCCGCCATAGACGGAATTGGCGCTGTTGTTGACGAGTTCGATATAGGTGCCGCCGGCGAGCGGCGTGCCCCCGCTGCCCGCGATCGCGATAGTGCCGCCCACGCCAGACGGCGGAGCCCCAATCAGGAAGGGCACACCGTCGACGACGGAGCCAACGGTGGCGCCGCCGGCACCGCTAACCGCCAGCAGCGTTACGTCGGTCGCCAGCGGTGCCGGCTCGCCATAGAGCACCACCGCGGGGCCCGCGATCGTCGTGGTCGCCGACAGAGTGATATTGCCGCCCGCGCCCGGGGTCGCGCTGGTCGATTCGGTGCTGCCACCTGTTGCGTCGATGCGACCCGAAAAGATTTGATTACCCGTGATCGCGACGTTTCCGCCGTTGCCGCCGGCGCCGCCCGCGCCGGTATTGTTGGTATCGCCGCTGCTGCCGCCGACGGCGTTGATGCCGGCGAGATTGCCATTCACCGCGCCGCTCCACGGATAGCCGGTCGCCGGATAGGCGGCGACATAGACGTTGCCGCTCGTCGAGGTCAGCGTGACGGATCCGGCATTGGCGCCGGCAACGGTCGAACCGGCAAAGACGGCATTGCCGCCGCTGGTCGTCGCGCCGAACGGCAGCACGATGTTCCCGCCGGCGGTGATGGAAACCGAGCCGCCGGCGCCCGCTGTCTGGTTGCTGGCGCCGGCATTGGCGCCGAACGCGGCAATGCCCAAGGCATTGAAATTGGCGACACTGTTAACACCCGAACCCTCGATCGAGCCAGGAATCTCGGCAAAGGTGCAACAATCCTCAATGGCCACGCTGCCCGTTTTTGAGACGATGGTGACGTTGCCGCCATTGCCGCCCACGATGGCGTTGTTGAGGGTGCCGAAGGTATAGATGCCGGCGCCGATCTCGACATTCCCGGTGGTGACGATGTTGACGGCGCCGCCATTCCCGCCATTGGGATTGAGGGTACTGATAAAGGAGGATTGTCCGGCGACGCTGGCGGCGCCCGGCGTGGTTCCGGTCGGGCTGCCGGTGCCCTCGATGATCAGTTGTCCAACATTGAAGCCGTCAAAGTTCGGGGCCACCAGCGGAGCATTGAATTGCACCTGATTGGCGCTTTCGATCGTCACGCCCGCCAACGGCGTTCCGTCCATCAGGCCCAAATTATCGCCGACCCGCGCGTTGAACGCGATGTTGCCGGCGCCGCCCGCCATCAGCGTCAAGGTGTCGGTGAGCGCGGCACTGTCGTCGATCGTGCCGCCAAAGACAATGGCCGCCCCGCCCGTATGCGTGTTGGCCGCTGTCGTATCGATCGTGAGATCATGGAGCAGCAGGAGGTTGGCGTTCAGCGTCACCGGCGCGCCGGCCGTGGTGATCGAATTGTCGATCTCGAACTGACCCCCGGCGACCGTCACCGCGCCCAGTGGCGTGGTCCCACCCCAGGCGCCGCCAGCGGTCGTGATGCTGCCGCTTCCGGTATTGAGCGAAAAGGCAGCGGCGCCGTCAACCGTGGTGCCCGACGTTTCAAAGTCGATGAAGCCGCCGGGTTGCGAATTGCCGGCGGTGGTATCGATCACGGTGCTGGCGCCGGTCAGCGTGATCGGCCCGATGAGATCGACGAAGCCATTCCGGGTCGTGATATTGCCGCCGAGCCGAATGCCCTGGCCGCCGGAGAGGATGATCCCGGCGAGCGGGTTGATACCGCCGACAGCGCCAGGCAGCGTGATCATGCCGGTTCCCGCGAGCAGCGTCAGCGTTTCGCCACCCGATTCGGCCGCATCGACCGCGCCGTTGAGCGCGATATTCGCGCCGGCCGCATTGGCGCCGGTCGTGTCGATCGTCCTCGCCCCGCTATTCTGACCGTCGAACAGCGTCACCGGTCCGGCAACCGTCACCGCGCCGCCCGCCGTCACGATGTCGCCGACGAGATTGATTCGCGTGCCGGTCAGCGTGACCGCACCCAACGGCGCGCCGCCGCCGAGATCGGCGCCGAGGGTGATCGCGCCGATCCCCGCATTCATCGTCAGCGACACCGGCGATGCCGGGTTCGCGAAGCTGTCGATGCTGGCATTGTGCGACAGCGTGATGTCGGCGCCGAGGCCCGGACTGGCGCCGGTGCCGACCGTGGCGATCGTTGTGGGCCCTTCGAGTTCCAAGCCCCCGTCGATATTGATCTTGCCATTAAGCGTGGTGATTGCGTTGCCGCCCAGCACGATAAGGTCGGGGCCGAGTGCGACGCCGCCGAGCGGCGTGGTGTCGCCGAGCGCGCCGAAAAGCTCGATCTCGCCCCCCGGTGCCGTCATCAGCGATAGCGACTGCTGGCCGCCCGACGTGCCGTTGAGATTGTCCAGCACCTCAATCAGGGTGCCGGAATAGATCGCCGTGCTGCCGGCCAGTTCCACCGGGCCGTTCAGCACGATCGGTCCGACCTGGGCCGAGAGCGTGCCGCCGAGGGTGATGAGGCTGCCGGAGATGGTCAACCCGCCGCTCAGCACGCCCGATGCCACCGGTGAGCCGACATTGCCGACGGTCACCGGCTGCCCTGACGCGGCCGTGACGCCGAT
>DATCDN010000055.1:0-21121 GCA_036510675.1 Allostellaceae bacterium | reverse complement strand
CGCGACGCTCACCCCAAACAGCACCGCCGCCTCACGGCAAGAGCGACCGCCTAAAACCGACGCCGCAACACGTTCCCTCAGATCATTCGAATAGGCTCTCGCCATCCCATGCTGACCTCCACCACAGCCAGCATCTTGAATCAGAATTCGATGCCCCGGGGAATCCCCAATCGATTCCTTCCACACGAATCAGACTCTAAGAGGCTGCTTTTCTCAATTGAGCAATAGAGAGCGGACAGTCGGCATTCGGCCAACTTCGGTCTTTCGATGACCCACCCCTCAGATGTCCGAGAAGGGTCGGACGCGCTCCTTCGACACCCGCAAACGAATGCCCACTCTTGGCACAGAGCAGAATTCCTATCTGAGATTGGCCCGCCCGCCCGCGCCGCGCGAACCTTACCCCTTCGGCGCGAAGCCCTCGCCGGCGCGGCGGTCGGCGCCCGAGGGCAGGGCCGCTTGGTGGTCGCCGATCCAGGCGGCGATGTCGGCGATGACGATGTCGGCGTCGAGATCGCGCAACAGCATGTGATAGCCATGGTGGTAGAGGGCGATCCGGCTCTCTCCGCGCTGGGCCGGCGTCAGGTCGGTGATGAAGAGATGGGTCGGCATATGCGGCACGATCTCGTCATGCTGGCCATAGAGCAGCAGCATCGGCACCTTGCCGATATGCGGCGCCGCCGCCAGCGCCATGTCCATCAGATCGACCAGGCCCTTGATGGTATCGACGCGGGTTTCCTTGATTACCAGCGCGTCGCGCGACAGCGCGCGCAGCATCGGCATGTTGTCCGACGGCGTGACGTTGAGGCCGCGCCCCGTCAGCTCCATGCCGGGGAACAGCGCGTTGCCCGCCCACAGGCCGGCGCGCTCGAATACACTCATGGTGATGCGGCCCCACACCGCCGGCGCCGCCAGCACGATGCCGTCGCACACCGGGCGCGGCGCGCCGGCCGAGCCGGCGACCGCGGTGATCGCCACCGCGCCGCCCATGCTCTCGCCCAGCACGAACAGCGGCACGCCCGGATAGCGCGCGCGCAGCAGCCGGCTTGCCTCGGCGAGGTCGGTGTCGAGCCGCTTCACCCCGACCCAGCGGCCGCGATCCGGCGCCCGGCCGAAGCCGCGCTGGTCATAGGCATAGGTGGCGATGCCGCGCTGAAGCCAGAGCTTCGCCGGCACCGCGAAGGCATTGGAGTAATCGTTGAAGCCGTGCAGCGCCAGGATCACCGCGCGCGGCTGGCCCGCCGGCAGCCAGGCGCGCAACGGCAGGCGCGCGCCATCGTCCATGATCAGCGCATCGCTGCTCATTCGCGGCGACACCGTGCCGACCGGCGTGAATATCTCGCCACCGGCGCAGCCCCCGAGCGCCAGTATCAGCCCGAGGACCGCGAGCCACCTCACGGGCGCGGCGCTCCCCCGGTGAGGCGCAGGAAAATATCCTCGAGGTCGGCTTCCTCGCTGGTCATGTCGCGGATATGGAGGCCGGCGGCGCGGATCGCGTCCAGCACCATGCCGATCGCGGCGCGGCTGGGGTTATAGCGCAGCACCAGCACCCCCGGCTCCAGGATTTCGAGGCCGGTCGAGGCCAGCCGCTCTGGCAGGGCGGCGATCGGCTCGGCCAGCGCGATGGTCAGCTTCTTATCATCGACGCGCGCCACCAGTTCGCCGGTGGTGGCGCAGGCGACGACCCGGCCATTATCGATGATGGCGATGCGGTCGCACAGATTCTCCGCCTCTTCGAGATAATGCGTCGTCAGCAGGATGGTGGTGCCGGCGCGGTTCAGCGCCCGCACCTGGTCCCAGAGATGGCGGCGCAGCTCGACGTCGACGCCGGCGGTCGGCTCGTCCAGCACCAGCACCGGGGGCGCGTGCACCATCGCCTTCGCCACCATCAGGCGCCGCCGCATGCCGCCCGAGAGGGTGCGGGTCAGCGCGTTGGCCTGGCTGGTCAGGCCGACCATTTCCAGAATCTCCATGGTGCGGCGCTCGCGCGGCGGCACGCCATAGAACCCGGCCTGCAATTCCAAATGCTCGCGCGGGGTGAAGAACATATCGAAGGTCAGTTCCTGGGGCACCACGCCGATGGCGGCGCGCGCGGCGCGCGGCGCCGCGTCGATGTCGATGTCCCAGATGAAAGCCTTGCCTTCGGTCTTGATGACGAGGCCGGCGAGAATGTTGATCAGGGTCGATTTGCCGGCGCCGTTGGGGCCGAGCAGCCCGAAGATCGAGCCGCGCGGGATCACCAGGTCGAGCTGGTCCAGCGCCTGCTTGGCGGGCGCTTTAGCGGTGCCGCGATAAAGCTTGCTGAGCCCGCGCACCTCGACCGCGTTGACGGGCAGGGCGCCGGGCGCCGGACGCTTCAGGGGAATAATGTCGGCGGCGGAATTGGTCATGGTTTGTGCTGGCATCGCTCGGCGCAATGCGTATCATCGCCCCCGCGGCCCGGTCAATCGAGCGGGTCTTACTTTTCCAAGCCGAAACAGAATTCAGCCATGCAGCCTTTCGAGACGGTCTATGTCGATACGGTGGTGGTCGCCTGCGACGGCACCCACACGGGCGGGCATCCGCGCGTCTACCTCAATCTGGCGGCGGCCGGGCAAATCGAATGCCCCTATTGCTCGCGCACCTTCATCCTGAAGGTCGAGCGCGAGGGCGCCAACGTCACCCCGACCCCCTCCTCCGCGCATCCTTGAGCACGCCCCGCCATTTCTATCTCGTCGATGGCTCGGGCTATATCTTCCGCGCCTTCCATGCGCTGCCGCCGCTGACGCGCCAGGACGGCACGCCGATCGGCGCCGTGCTCGGCTTTTCCAACATGATCTATCGGCTGTTGAAGGACACCAACGCCGATCACATCGCCATCGTGTTCGACGCCGCCGAGACCACGTTCCGCAACCGCATCTACGATCGCTACAAGGCCAACCGCTCGGAGACGCCACCCGAGCTGGTGCCGCAGTTCCAATTGGTGCGCGCGGCGACCGACGCGTTCGGCCTCGCCCGCATCGAGCGCGCCGATTTCGAGGCCGACGATCTGATCGCGACCTATGCCCGCGTCGCGTCCGAGGCCGGCGACGATGTCACCATCGTCTCGTCGGACAAGGATTTGATGCAGCTGGTCTCCCAGCGCGTCCGCATGTTCGATCCGATCAAGAACAAGCCGATCGGCGCCGCCGAGGTTCGGGAAAAATTCGGTGTCGGCCCGGAACAGGTGATCGACGTTCAGGCGCTGTGCGGCGACAGCGTCGATAATGTGCCCGGCGTGCCCGGCATCGGCGTCAAGACGGCGGCGGAGCTGATCACCATTTATGGCACGCTCGAGGCCCTCTTGGAGCGCGCGCCCGAGATCAAACAGCCGAAGCGCCGCCAGAGCCTGATCGACTTCGCCGACCAGGCGCGCCTCTCGAAACAATTGGTGCGGCTCGACACGAACGTGCCGCTGTCGCTGACCCTGGATCAATTGGCGATCGGCCAGCCGGACCAGGCCAAGCTGATCGACTTCCTCGAGGCTAATGGCTTCCGCGCCCTCGTTGCCCGCGTCAGGAACGAGGCCGGCGCGCCCTCTGGCGACAGCATGATCGCCGCCCCGGCGGTGCCGGCCATCGCCAATCTCGCCCAAGTCGAGACCAACTACGCATTGGTCCAGGATATGGCGGTACTGGACCGCTGGATCGCCGACGCGACGGAGCGCGGTATCGTCGCGCTCGGCGTCGAGACCGACATTCTCAACAATCCGCGCGCGAAGCTGGCCGGCATCGCGCTGGCGTTGGCGCCGGGCCGCGCCTGCTACATTCCGCTGGGCCACGGCGGCACGCTGGAAGCCGCGATGCAGTTGCCGCGCGACGCGGTGCTCGAAAAATTGAGACCGCTGCTGGCCGATCCCAGCGTCCTCAAGATCGGGCACAACATCAAATTCGCCATCGAGGCGCTGGGACGCGCCGATATCGCGGTGACGCCGCTCGACGATGTGATGCTGATCTCCTATGTGCTGGAGGGCGGTCTGCACGAGCATGCGATCGACAAGCTGGCATCGCTGCATTTCCAGCGCGAGATAGTGAAGTACAAGGACCTGATCGGCGGGGGAAAATCGCAAATCGGCTTTTGCGCGGTGGCGACGGAGCGCGCGCGCGATTACGCGGCCGAGGCCGCGGATATGGCCCTGCGCCTCCACATGCTGCTGAAGCCGCGGCTGCGCGGCGCCAAGCTGCTGGCGTTCTACGAGACCAACGCGCGGCCGTTGCCGGGCATCGTCGCCACCATGGAACAGCACGGCATCCTGGTGGATCGCGGGCGGCTTGCCGAGCTGTCGGAGGATTTCACCAAACGTCTCGCCGAGCTGGAGAGCCAGATTCACATCCTTGCCGGGCACCCGTTCAACATCGGCTCGCCCAAGCAATTGGGCGAGGTGCTGTTCGACGAGTTGAGCCTGCCCGGCGGCAAGAAGAACAAGCTGGGCGCTTACGGCACCGATGCCTCGATCCTGGAAGAGCTGGCGCTGACCCATGATCTGCCGGCGCGGGTGCTGGACTGGCGCCAGCTCGCCAAGCTCAAAAGCACCTATACCGACGCGCTGATGGCGGAGATCGACGCGGAATCGGGCCGCGTCCACACCACCTACTGGCTGGCGCACACGCTGACCGGGCGGATGTCGTCGAACGAGCCCAATCTGCAGAACATTCCGGTGCGCACCGAGGAAGGTCGCAAGATTCGCCGCGCCTTCATCGCCGATCCCGGCTGCGTCCTGATCTCGGCCGATTACAGCCAGATCGAGCTGCGCCTCGCCGCGCACATGGCCAATGTCGATGCGCTGAAGCAGGCGTTTCTCGAAGGCGCCGACATTCACGCCGCGACCGCCAGCGAGGTGTTCGGCGTGCCGCGCCCGCAGGTCGGCGCCGATCTGCGCCGCCGCGCCAAGGCGATCAATTTCGGCATTCTCTATGGCATGAGCGCCTTCGGCCTCGCCACCCGCATCCAAGTGCCTCAGGCCGAAGCCGCCGCCTATATCAAGGCGTATTTCGAGCGCTTCCCCGGCATCCGCGATTACATGAACCGCATGAAGATCGAGTGCCGCGACAAGGGCTATGTCGAGACCCTACTTGGGCGGCGCTGCCATATCCCCGGCATCCGCGACACCAACGCCATGCACCGCGCCTATGCCGAGCGCGAGGCGATCAACGCGCCGCTGCAAGGCTCGGCGGCCGACATCATCCTGCGCGCGATGATCCGCCTGCCGCGCGCCATCGCGGATGCCGGCCTCTCGGCGAAGCTATTGCTGCAGGTCCATGACGAATTGATCCTGGAAGCGCCGGAGGCGGAGGCCGAGGCGACGGCGGCCCTCGTGAAGGAAGTGATGGAGGGCGCGCCGCTGCCGGTGCTCGACCTCGCGGTGCCGCTGGTTGTGGAAACCGGCATCGCGACCAATTGGGACGACGCGCACTGACACTATTCGGCGGCGTCCACCATCAACGTTCTCATGACCATTTCCGGTTCCCGCGCAATCACGGCAAGTAGGATTCGCGCGGCCCGATCCGGCCGCCGCCGGCCCTGTTCCCATGCCTGCACCGCGTCCAGATCGAGACCGAAGCTGCGCGCAAACGCGGATTGCGATAGGCCGAGCCGCGCGCGCATCGCCACCACGTCTACAACGTCCGGAACGATAATTTCGTAGGACGGCGAGGATGGGCCTTCGCCCCGCAGAGACGCGGCAACCTCTCTCGCGGCCATGGCGATGCGTCTACCGGATGCTGTGCGGTCGGACAGCGCGGCGGATTTCCTGGATTGCGTCTCGGATGTCTTTTTTGTCGCCATGAGTCAGATCGTCCTTATCGCGTTTCGCATAGACATCGAGCAGCACCAGCAGGGCGGAAGACGGCAAGAAAAAATAAATGATTCTACCGCCGCCTCGTTTTCCCCTTGCGCCGAACCCTATTCGGGCCTTGCGCGCACCACCGGTTCCTTGAATGACGGGCCAAGCCTCCGGTCGCGCGACAATCTCCGCTTCAGCCACAGCCCGCTCCTCCGAAGAGAGAAGTCGCTCAGCTCGGCGCGCATAAGAACGGGAGACGATTACTCTCATCGTCGTGTCAAAATTATACGACAATGTCGGATAGACCTCAAGACATGAGTGCCTTCAATCGTGCCAGGGCTCGATCAGGATCTTGGCGTGGCTGATGGGGTTTGCGAGGTCGTGGAACGCGGCTTCGACGCCGCCGACACCGACTTTGCCGGTGACCAGCGGCGCGGCATCGATCTTGCCTTCCGCCAAATGATGCAGCGTCTCGGCATATTCGTGGCGGTGGAAGCTGTTGGAGAAGACGATATCCAATTCCTTGCGCATGCCGGTCATGGGCTGGAACGCCGCCGCCTCGAAGCACAGCCCGACCACGACGATGCGCGCGTCCTGCGGCGCGCCCGCCATGATCTCGTCGATGATTTTCGGCCCGCCGACGCATTCGAAGATCACCGCCGGCTTGAGACCGGAGCCGACCAGCCAGCCGGGCAGCGTCGGCCCCGGATCGGGCCGCCCGGTTTGTGCCTGCTCGCGCCACGCCTCATAGGGCGAATGCTCGTTGGGATCGACCACGATGTCCGCCCCCATCGCCAACGCCAGCTCGCGCCGCTTCGCCGAGCGCGACGCGGCGACAATGGGGTGGATGTTCTTGATCTTGAGGCCGGCGATCACGGCGAGGCCGATCGGCCCGCACCCGACCACCAGCGGCACGTCACCCGGTTGCAGCCGCGCCCGGTTCACCGCATGCCAGCCGACCGACATCGGCTCGGTCAGGGCAGCATGCTCGGTGGCGAGCCCGTTCGGAATTTCGAGGAGATGGTCCTCGGTGAGGCGCATGAACTCGCCATAGCCGCCGGGATTGTCGGCGGAATAGCCGATGAATTCGGCGCCGGTCTTGCGCCCAAGGATCGGGATCGAGTTGACCCGCGTGCCGGGCTTGAGGCGCCGGTTCGTGTCGGGGCCGTAATCGACGATCTCGCCGACGAATTCGTGCCCCATGACAATGCCGCCACCGCCCGCCGCATCGTCCCGCGCCTGGTGATAGATATGGAGATCGGAGCCGCAAATCCCGCAGGCGAGGGTCTTGACCAGCACCTCGCCCGGTCCCGGCTCCGGGACGGGAACGTCGCCGACCTCGATCCGCCGGTTGCGCAGGATCGCCGCGCGCATGGTCAATGCGTCGCGACGAAATCGCGGATCAAATCGCCCAACTGATCCTGCGGCTCCAGCCCGACATGCAGCATCGCCGAGATGTGGTTATGGCCCCACATGCGCTGGAACCAGGGGATGCGCTTGTCGCGCTGATAGAGCGCGTTCTGCAGCGCCATCGCATTGGCCTCGAACAGCGGCGGATCGTTTTCCGCCACCGTGACCAACAGCGGCAGGTCGGTGGCGACCAGGCCCGGCATCGCCGACATGCTCGGCCACTTCTCTTTGTCCTCGCCGAAATAGGCCTTGTTGTTCGGCTCATAGATGCCGGAGATCAACAGGCCGCCGGCGAGACCGTGACCGCCCTCGGGGTGGTATTGCGGATGCGCGATATATTGCGCGACATGGCTGGCGCCGGCCGACTGGCCCATCAGAAAAATTCGCGACGGGTTCATGCCGTGCGCGGCGGCGTGTTTTTGAATCCAGCGGATGGCGTTGGCGATGTCCTCGTTGCCGGACGGCCATTTATGCGCGGGCGCCAGCCGATAGGTCATGTTGACGCCGGCCATGCCGTTGCGCACCGCCCACAGCATGACATTGTCGTAATAGGGAAAGGCGGGACTCTTCTTGTCGCCGCCGACGAAGCCGCCGCCATGCAGATAGATCAATACGGGCAGATCCTTGCCGCCCGCGGCCGGCAGGAACAGATCGAGACGGTTGCGCTCGTCCGGGCCATATTTTATATCGCGGGTCAGCTTGACGCCGGCATAAGGCTCGGCGCCGTGCAGCGGCGCATAGAGCTTCATGGCGGCGCCGAGATTGTCGGGCGTGATTTCGGTGCCGATGGCGCGGATTTTCGTCCGCATCTGGGCGACATCGAAGGGCCGGTTACCGGCGGCGTCGGGCATTTTTCTGCTCCCTCAAAATTGCTTCATCGATCGGGCGCGTGCTTCGAGACGGCTGCTGCGCAGCCTCCTCAGCATGAAGAAAATCGTGGATGGACAAAGGAAACCTCAGCCTGAGGAGCGCCCGTAGGGCGCGTCTCGAAGGCCGCACGGTTTTTGTCCCGCGCTCTCAAACGCGGTCGAATTCGTCGCTGACGGTCGGGAACACGCGCATATAGGCTTCGGCGTATTTGATGTGGGCCTTGCCCGAGTTGCGCGACGCCTGAATGCCGCGATTGAGCGCGACCCTGGTGTAATAGTCCCAGAGATATTCCTGCGCCGCCATCATCTCGAACGCTTTTTTCTTCAGTTCGAAGACCGGGGTGATGTCGAGCAGAAGCTGTGGCTTCCAATTGCACTGCTCGGTCTGATGCGGCTCGAACAGGAACACTGGCGGCGCGCCCAGCACCTTGCCCTTGCCGGGATTATGACCCCAGGCCTGCGCGATGATGCGCGCTTCCTGCGCGACATTGGCGGCCAGCGGATGGTCGTAATTGTATGGGTCTTCCATCGAGTGCGTCAGCACGAATTCCGGCTGCAATTCGCGATAGAGATCGGCGAGCCGGAACAGCTCCGTCTCGGTGACGCGCATCGGATAATCCTGGAGATCGAACGACACGATCTCGGCGCCGAGCAGGTCGGCGGCGGCCTTCGATTCCTCGCGCCGCGCCTTCTGCACCTGTTCCAGCGTCATGCCCGGCTGGCGCCACATCTTGGCGCTCTCGCCACGCTCGCCATAGGAGAGGCAGACCACCACGATGCGATAGCCGCGCTGGGCGTAGAGCGCGACCGCGCCGCCGGCGCGCCACACGAAATCCGCCGCATGGGCGCTGACCACCAGCCCGGTTTTTTGCTTTTCCGCCATTGCCTCGCTCCGTCGACAAAAAGATTGGGCCACAAAAAGATTGGGCGGACTTTAGGCCATGCGTTCCGACGCGCAAAGCCACAATACGGGCGGGGTTGAACCGCCCCGGACCGCATGCTAGCTAACCGGTAACCCATCCTTCCCTTCGCAAACGGAACCTCCGTGCCATGACGTATATCGTCAACGATGCCTGCATCAAATGTAAGTACATGGACTGTGTCGAAGTCTGTCCGGTGGATTGTTTTTACGAAGGCGAGAACATGCTCGTCATCCATCCCGACGAATGCATCGATTGCGGCGTGTGCGAGCCCGAATGCCCCGCCGAGGCAATCAAACCCGACAGCGAGCCCGACGCCGAAAACTGGGTCGAGATGAATCGTCAATACGCCCAGGCGTGGCCCAACATCACGCGTAAGAAACCGGCGCCGGCCGATGCCGACGAATGGAAGGGCGTGGCCGACAAATTCACCAAGTATTTCGACCCGAATCCGCCAAAGGGTTAATTTTTTCAAAGACTTGGTTCCAGCCCCGCTCGCCGCGCATGGCCCAGCCCCTGGAAATTGGTCAAAAAATATGCTACATAATAGGCGACGCGGACTTCTCCGCGCCTCCCGGTGAAAGGCGTCCGGGCAGCTTCAACCTCGCTCGCATACTCCGGTTGGATGCGTGGGTGGGGAGGGGCTTCGCTTGTCCCCGAGCGCCGCCATTTGAGAGAGGACACATGCCGGAAAAGCGTGATTTTTCAAAGGGCGACCTGGTTGTCTATCCAACCCACGGCGTCGGCAAGATCCTCGGCGTCGAGACCCAGGAAATCGCCGGCCATCGTTTGAGCCTATTTGTCGTGCATTTCGATAAAGATCGGATGACCCTGCGCGTGCCGCTGGGCAAGGCCAAATTATCGGGCCTGCGGCGGCTATCGACGCGCAAGGAAATGGATGCGGCGCTGACCCGGCTCAAGGGCCGCTCCCGCGTCAAGCGCACCATGTGGAGCCGGCGGGCCCAGGAATACGAGGCGAAGATCAATTCCGGCGATCCCGCCTCGATCGCCGAAGTGGTCCGCGACCTCTACCGCAATGTCGGCCAGCCCGAGCAATCCTACAGCGAGCGGCAGATCTATCAGGCGGCGATGGACCGGCTGGTGCGCGAATTCGCCGCGGTCGAGAAGATCGACGAGGACGCCGCGACCAAGCGGCTCGAGCAGATCCTGAGCGTCGCGTGACGGCCGCCGGCTAAGGTCGCCGACCGGGCGGTCGTGGCGGAAGCGCCTCCCTGCGATGGCACGATGTTCGTCACGTTGCGGCGCTGGCGGCGGGTATGGGCGGTGGCGGCGATTCACGGCGAGGCGGAGCGGCTGAGCCGTGTGCTCGATGGCATCGCCCGCCGGCTCGAACCCGGCGACCGGGTGGTGTTTCTCGGCAATTATCTGGGCTACGGTCCCGATGTCGGCGGCACGCTCGACCGGCTGATCGCGTCCCGCCGCGCCTTCCTGGCCCGCCCCGGCAATTTCCTCGGCGATCTGGTGTTCCTGCGCGGCTGGCAGGAAGAAGTCTGGCACAAGCTGCTGCAGCTGCAAATCTCGGTCGATCCGCGCCCGGTGTTCCAATGGATGCTGGAGCACGGCATGGAAGCGAGCTTGCGCGCCTATGGCGCCGACCCGCGTCAGGCCGAGGCGGCGATGCGCGAAGGGGTGATGGCGATGACACGCTGGACCGCCGCCTTGCGCGCCGGCATCGACGCCAGGCCGGGACACCGCGCCTTCTTCAACGCGCTGCGTCATGCCGCGCGCACCGATGATGGCGCGCTGTTGTTCGTCCATGCCGGCTATGATCCGGGCAAGCCGCTGGAGCTGCAAAGCGATATTCTGTGGTGGGGCGGCGCCGACCTCCTGGAGCGCGCCGAGCCGATCCCCGGCTTCGCCCGCATCGTGCGCGGCTTCGACCGGCAGCATGGTGGGCTGCGGCGCGGCCCTTATGCGGTGTCGCTCGATGGCGGCGCTGGGTTTGGCGGCCCGCTGCTCGCCGCCTGCTTCGATGGCGACGGCACCATCATCGAGACTCTGTCCGGCTAGCTATTTCGCCGGCAGCAACGGTTTGACGCGTGCCGCCAATTCCTTGACCGCCGTCGCGCAGGTCGCGGCGGTCGGCGCGAACGGCGCGAAACAGGAAATCTCGGCGACGTATCGGCCGGCCACCAGATCGGCGCGATAGGCCGACGCGACATCCGGGATCGGCGGCGACACGGTGATGTCGCCCGAATCGGTGGAAATGCCGGCGCCGGCGGCAGCCCGGCGCGGGTCCTCGCGCTTGATCTCTGTCAGATATTGCGCCGCCGCGCGGGCATCGCGAAACGCCATCAACGTCAGGTCGGCGACATTGTTGGGGCTGGCGGTGACGCGATAGCGCCGCGTGACCGGCCCGTCACCGGGGGTGCGCTCGCGCAACAGGGCGCGCAGCCGCGGCGAGACTACCAGCGCCGCATTCTGGTTGGACCAGATCCAGCCCCAGCTTTGGCTGGAGACGGTCGCGGTGCCGAGCACCGGCTGGAACGCCGCGTCGGCCGGCGGCAGATATTGGGCGAGGGCGGGCGCGGTGGGCGCGGTCAGCGTGCCGGCATCGATCTCGCCGAGGCGCGCCGCCACGATCCTGCCCAGCGCCGCCAGCCGGTCGGCCGCGATGGCGGCGGCCTTGCCGCCGACATCGATCCGCGCCAGATAGCGCCCGGCCTGAAAGCGCAGGGCGGTGCCGCCGCCATGCTGGTCGTCGGCCGGCTGGCGCATATAGCGGCTCTGGTCGCCGACCTTGGGCCCATCGAAGGTGGCGCCGTAATCCTGCTGGTCGCCGTCGGCGGTCGCGGCGAAGGCGGCGGCGGCGCCGTCCGGCGTCTCATAGAGATGGAGGGAGGTGGCGATCTCCGCCGGCGCCTCGTCGGGCTTGCCGAAGACATGGGCGGTGACGAACCCCAGCATGTCGGACCGGGTATCTGGTTCCAGCCGATCGTTGAATTCCGGCATGTCGTCCCACCAGCCGCCCGGCTCGATGTTGGCTTCCATCACATCCTTGGCATGGAGCGCGGCGGCCAGCAGCAGTTCCGGGGTCGGCGCCGGCGCGGCGCGGGCCGGCACAATTGTGAGCGCGCCGAGGAGAGCGCCGCCCACCACGCCCAACAGCACCGCGCGCCATCGCCCTGTGCGTTTCACCGTCAGTGTCCCGCCCCGCCCATCAGGCGAAACCCTATGCCCGGCGCCGGGCGAAGGCAATTGCGCGGTCGGCGGGCGCACGCGCATCAACGCGGCGGTCCATGAAGATTCCGGTTTGCTTTTCCCCTTACCGGCGAAGGTGTCCATGGCGGGGATGGACTCCGGCTTCCGCCGGAGAGGCGCGCTATTGGGGCGGGGCTTTCACTTCGTTCGCGAGCCAGGACGAATTGACCGGCTGACGATGCCCAACAAGCGTAACCGCGCGGCAAAAGAGGGGGCTGGACCGATCGCGACCCGTTGTGAAAGGATTGTCGCAAATAAAAAGTAACCGGGGAGGCGGTCATGGCGCAGGCAAACACGGTGGAGATCAGCGCGCTGATCGACGGGCGCAGGCTCGACGGCTTCAATGTGCGCATCGTGCTGATCTGCTGGCTGATCATGTTTTTCGAAGGCTATGATTTGGCGACCCTGGCGGTCGCCGGCCCCTCGCTGATGAAGCTGTGGGGCATCACCAGCATGGCCTCGATGGGCTATGCCTTCAGCGCGGTGCTGTTCGCGACCATCTTCGGCACGCCCCTCTTCGGCTGGATCGGCGACCGTTATGGCCGCAAGAACGCGCTGATCATCGCCTGTCTCGGCATCGGGGTTTTTTCGCTGGTGACCATGTTCGTGACCTCGCTGCCCCAAATGATCGTGGTGCGGCTATTCACCGGCCTCGCCATCGGCGGCATCGCCGCCAACACGCTGGCGCTCAATGCCGAATTCGCGCCGCGCCGGGTACGCGCGACGCTGATGATCGTGATGTTCACCGGCATCACGCTGGGCGCCGCGATTCCGGGGGCGATCGGCCCGCGACTCATTCCCGTCCATGGCTGGCAGGCGCTGTTCTTCATCGGCGGCGTGACGCCGCTGATCATGGCCGCCGTGGCGGCGCTGTTCCTGCCGGAATCGATCAAGTTCCTGGCGGTGCGCGGCAAGAGCGTGGCGCGGATCGAGACCATTCTGCGCAGCCTCGGCGCCGGCGTCGCGGTCGGCGCCGGGACCCGCTTCGTGGTGGCGGACGAAAAGCCGGTGAAGAACCTGTCGCCGGCCCTGCTGTTTCGCGACGGGCTGGGCAGCCTCACGGCGCTGCTGTGGATCATCAATCTCTTCAGCGTGCTGGCGCTTTATTTCATCTCGTTCTGGCTGCCGACGGTGATGGCAACCACCGCCTTCCGCACCGATGCGCCCTATTTCCAGACGCTGTTCCAGACCGGCGGCACCATCGGCGGCCTCGCGGTGGCGCGGCCCGTCGATAAGATCGGGCTGCTGCCGGTGTTCATTATGTTCCTGGGGGCGATCCCGTTCGCCTGTTCGATCGGCTTTACCACCGGGTCGGAAACGGTGGCGATGATCGACGTCTTCATCGCCGGCTTCTTCGTGCTGGGGCTGCAATTCGCGCTGAACGCGGCCGGCGCGCTGATCTATCCGACCGGCCTGCGGGCCACCGGCTCGTCCTGGGCCGGAACCCTGGGCCGGCTTGGCGCCGTCGCCGGGCCGTCGGTCGCCGGCATCATGCTCGGCACCGGCATGTCGATTCAGACATTCTATATGACGCTGGTGGTGCCGCTGGGCCTGGGCGCGATCGCCAGCTTCTTCTTCGCGCGGCTTTATTATCGACATTTCCACGGCCACGGCTTTGAGCGCGAACAGGCGGCGGCCGACTAGAGTGCGATCCGCCCAGACGGAAGCAACCTTGCTTCCGTCCGGCCGGAGAAATCGCACTCTAATCATTGAATAGAGGCGGATTCACGCCTTTGATGGAATCGCGAATGCGATTCCATCAAAGGCGATCCGACTCTAGGCCCGGTGCGGCGCGCCCATCGTGAAGACGGTGCGCCGGGTGCTGTCGTCCCGGTTCCATGCCGCCTCGACATTCGCCAGGGGCACCGGCGTCGCCGCGATGGTGAAGCCGCCGGGTACCGTCGCTTGCAACAGCGCGCCGGTGGCGGCGATGAGCCGGTGCAGCGGGATGCTGCCGATGCCGCTGCCCATCAATTCGATCGCCGAGGCGCGCAGCACGGCGCTCGGCAGGGTGATGTCTGGCCCGCTCGACGAGCCGATTTGGACGAACCGGATGGGCACCGCGTCCGCTCCGGCTTTGGCGGCGGCGACCAGAAGGCACGCGGCGCTTTTGCCCCACAGATAGTCGATGACGACATCGACCCCCTCGGCGAATTGTCGCTTGAAGCTGTCCTCGAGGATCGCCTCGTCCGCGACCAGCGGAATCGTCGCATCGGCGCCGAGCGCCGTGAGCGAGCGCAGGGCGTCGGCGTTGCGGCCGGTGGCGATGACCTTCCCCGCGCCGAGATGCTTGGCGATCCGTACCGCGAGACGGCCCGCCGTGCCAGTGGCGCCGTTGACCAGCACGGTTTCCCCGACCCTGAGTCGCGCGCGTTCGGTATACGCGGCCCAGGACGACATGCCGGGATTGGCGATGGCGGCGGCGGTTACATCGTCCAACCCGTCGGGCAGGGGAAGGCAGTGCGCGGACGGCACCAGCGTTCGCTCCGCCATGCTGCCGTAAGGCGCTTTCGGCAGCACGAAATAAACCCGGCTTCCGTCATCGAGCCGCCCGACGCCGTCGATACCGGGAATGAAGGGGAATTGGCCGGATGAACTGTAATGCCCGCCGGAGGCGCGGGCTTTGGTGACAAGGCTGATGGCGGCGGCGGTGACGGTGATTCGGGTCTCCCCCGCGGACGGCACCGGCTCGGCGAAGTCGCCATAGACCGGCGTCTGGCCGGCGGCCCGCACGATCGCGGCCTTCATGAGGATTTCCTTTCGAGTTTGGGCGTCCGATCAATTCAATCATGATCGCGGTCTAGCTGCCATAGCACCCCGCCGCTCGGGCGCGCTGGCGGGTCAGCGCCAGGATCGCGTCGATGGTTGGCGTCGCGATCCCGGTCAGCGCCCCCAGCTCGGCGACCGCGGTCACCATCGGGTCGATCTCCATCGGCCGGCCGCGCTCCAGATCTTGCAGCATCGAGGTTTTGTGTTCCCCGACCTCGCCGCTGCCGGCGATGCGCCGATCGACATCGATGACGAAATGGACGCCCAGCGCCTCGCCAACCTGCTGGGCCTCAAGCATGGCGGCGCGCACCAGCGGGCGCAAATCCGGGTCCTCGGCGATCGCCTTCAGCGTGAGGCCGGTCAGCGCGCTGACCGGGTTGAACGCGACATTGCCCCACAGCTTGACCCAGATCTCGTCGCGGATGCGGGTGCGCACCGGCGCGCGCAGCCCGGCCTTGATCATGGTCTGGCTCAGCGCCATCACTCGCGCGCTCTTGCTGCCGTCCGGCTCACCGATCGGCAGCCGGTCGCTGTCGCGATGCTCGACGACGCCCGGCGCCACCAGCTCCGCCGCCGGCAATACGACACAGCCCAGCGCCCGCTCCGGCCCCAGCGTGTCCCAGATCGCGCCGCCCGGATCGACGGCGGCGATGCGGTGATTTTCATACCGGCCGACGAGCTTGTGGAAATACCACCACGGCACGCCGTTGACCGCGAACAGGATCGCGGTCTCCGGCCCGCACAGGGTCTTGATGTGCGCCGCGACGCCCGCGATCTGGTGCGCCTTCAACGCGACGATCACATAATCCTGGGGGCCGAGGGTCGCGGCATCGTCGCTCGCCGGCAGGCGGACGGTATGGGTCGCGCCGGCGATTTTCAGCGTCAGCCCGTTTTGCTGAATCGCCGCGAGATGCGGGCCGCGCGCCACGACCGAAATCTCAACGCCGCTGCGCGCCAATTGCACCGCGATGTAGCCGCCGATGGCGCCGGCACCATAGACGCAGATTTTCATGGCAAGGCGCCAGGAAAGTTTTTCGTATCAATACGGGCGGAAAAACAAAAATTCGTGGGTGGCCCGCCTAAAGCGGGCCAAGACGCTTGTAAGTTTTTGGCGTCTTGGCGTCTTGGCGGTTCTCTTTTTTTCACTTCCCCAGCCCGAGCTTCTCCGCCAACCCGATGCGCATCAGCTTGCCGGTGGCGCCCTTGGGGATTTCCTTGAGGAACACGATCTTGCGCGGCACCTTGAAATCGGCGAGGCGCACCGCGCAGAAATCGCGCAGCTCGCGCTCGCTGGCTTCCTTGCCGTCGCGCAGCACCACGGCGGCGGCAACATCCTCGCCCAGCATGTCGTGGGGCAGGGCGAAGGTCAGCGCCTGCTCGACCGCCGCGTGATCGAGCAGGATCTCGTCCACCTCGCGCGGTGAAATCTTCTCGCCGCCCCGGTTGATCAACTCCTTGAGGCGCCCGGTCAGCGACAGATAGCCGGCGGCGTCGATGACCCCCTGATCGCCGGTGCGGAACCAGCCATGGGTGAAGGCGCTGTCATTGGCCTTGGGGTTGTTCTCATAGCCGCGCGTGACATTGGGGCCGCGGATCACCACCTCTCCGACCTCGCCCGGCGCCAGCAGATCGCCCGCCTCGTTCATGATCGAAATCTCGGGACCGGCGGCGAGCCCGACGCTGCCGGGCCGATGCTCGGCGGGCGGCAGCGGATTGCTGGCCATCTGGTGCGCGGCCTCGGTCATGCCATAAGCCTCGATCACCGGACAGTGGAAGGTCGCCTCCAACTGCTCCAGCACCTGCGGCGGCAGCGATGAGGATGATGACCGAATGAACCGCAATCGTACCCGTTTGATACTCTCTTGATTACGCGATGCGCGGGTCAAGATCGCCTGATGCATGGTCGGCACTGCCGTGTACCAGGTCGGTTTCGCCTCATCGAGCCAGGCAAAAAACTTCAGCGCGTTGAAGCCCGGCGTGCACACCACGCTGGCCCCCGCCGCCAGCGACGACAGCGTCGCCGCCATCAGCCCGTGAATGTGAAACAGCGGCATGATGTTGAGACAGCGATCCTCGGGCGTCAGCCGCAGCGTCACCCCAACATGCCGCGCGGTGGCGCAGATATTGGCGCCGGTCAGCGGCACGATCTTCGGCCGCGACGTCGTGCCAGACGTGTGCAGCACCAGCGCCACATCCTCGGGTTCGGCGAAGCCGCCGGCGCTGGTCCCCGCCGGCATGGCGCCACGCGGCGCCAGGGTGAAGCCGCCGGCCGGCCCGACAGTGTCCGGCACCAGATCGATGATCGGCACGCCGAGCTTGGTAGCGACCGCGATGGCGGGATTGTCCATCCCCGCCTCGATCACCAGGGCCTTGGCCTTGAGATCGGTCAGATAAAACTCATACTCGTCGGCGCGATAGGCGGGGTTGAGCGGCGCGGTGGTGGCGCCGGCGGCAATCGCGAGAAAGCTGGTCGCCATGGTCGGCCCGTTAGGGCACACAATGGCGACGCGGTCATTGCGCCCGATGCCGAGCGCATTGAGCCGCGCCACCGTCGCGGCAACCAAGCCGCGCAATCCGTCATGGCTCATCGCCTGCCGCCCGGGCGCGCCGATGGCGGGCGCGGTTCCGGCGCCGCGCCGCAACGCCTGTTCTATGGTCGCGAATTCCGTCATCGTCCGATCTCCCTCGCCATGGCACCCTCGATCCTAGCCCAGGATCGAGGTGATTCGTAAGTTGATGATTTTAAGGAATATACTTGCTACTCTGAAAGTCTTCGAAGGGCCGAAAACGGTGCATTCTGACATGCGGGCTGCATTCGCCCTGCTGGCAATGATCGGTTTTGCGGCGCTATCCGTGGCGGCCCGCGCGCAGGACGATTCCGCCTCGCTGGAGCGGGCACTGGCGGTCCCTGCCGGAACCTATGAGCCGGTCGGCGATACCGTTGTCAGCCCCGCGCGACCACATCCGGTGGTGCATCGGCACGCGGAAAAACACCATCCGAGCCGATCGGGCAAGGCCAAGGTCAAGTTGGAGCGGGGCGGCGCGACCCCGCATTTCACCTTCGAACAGCGCACAGCACGGGAGTTCGACCCCCTGTCGCTGACCGTCACGCCCGATCCCAAAATCGAAATTCCCAGTGGCCGGGCAGACGTGAAGGGCGATTTCTATCGCTCGTCGGAAAATCAGATCGCCGCCGCGCATGACAGCCTGACCGATGGCCCGATCTCGTCGGCCGGCATCGAGAACATGGAAAAAGGCAACAACCACGTCATCGTGGTGCCGCTGTTCAAGCTACTGGACAAATTATCGCGCCAGCCGCCGCCCAGCCAATAGCCGTCCTTACAGCAACAGCGCGCGCTCCAGCACCAGAAGCTTGCCCTTCCAATCGGCCCCGCCGGGCGCGCTGAACCCGCCCAGCCCGCTCGCGCCGACCACCCGATGGCACGGCAGCAGAATTGGAATCGGGTTGCGCCCACAGGCCTGGCCGACCATGCGCGCATTGACGCCCAGTTCCTTGGCGATCGCGCCATAGGTCCGCGTCTCGCCATAGGGGATCGCGGCCATCGCCCGCCAGATGTCGATTTCGGTGGCGCTGCCGGCCGGCTTCACCGGCAGGTCGAAGTCGCGGCGCTTGCGCGCGAAATAGGCGGCAAGATCGCGTTTGGCCCGGACCAGCAGCTCGCTCGGCTCGCCCTCTGGCTTGCCGCCCCACAGCAGGGTCGTGATGAAGCCCTCCTCCTCGAACAAGGTGAGGCGTCCCACGGGACTGTCGAGCGACAGGCGCGGCAAATCATTTCTCCGCCAGCATCGACCGCAGCGCCGCCGCGTCGGTCAAGGGCAGGGAGCAGACCGGCCCCTCGCAGACATAGGCGGTGGCCGTGCCGCCGACCTGCCCCTTGCCGGCGGCTGGATGCTCCGCCGGCAGCGCGCGCTCCGGCGCCACCACGTTCAGGACGAGGTTGGGCAACGAAACGGCGTTGACGGCGGCCAGCAGCGCTTCGGTCGCCGGCTCGCTTCGGCGGCCACGGATGACGACCTGGAGGCCGCGTTGCAGCAATTCGTTGCCGTTGAGTAGCGCCCCATGGCCGAACGCGCCGCGCCGCCCGTCGCCGGCGAAAGCGCGCACCAGAATTTCGGCGCGCAGGCGATAGGTCTCGTCGCCCGTCAGGAAATAGAGCCGCGCCAGCACCCCGGCCATCATGCCGTTGCCGGAGGGGTTGGGCGCGTCCTGCGCCTGCTTGGTGCGCGCGATTAGCGCCTCGGCGTCGCTCGCGGTGAAGAAATACCCGCCCTTGGCGTCGTCCCAATAGTAGCGCTGCGCGACCGCGACCCACGCCTCGGCCTGGGCGAGATCGCCGGCCTCGCCGGTCGCCTCGTGGAGCGCCAGCGCCGCGCGCGCCATGTTGGCGTAATCGTCGATCAGGGCGCGGTTGCGCGCCTGGCCGGCCCGCCAGCTATGCCACAGCCGGTCGTCACCGGCGCTCATGTCGCGGCGCACGAAATCGAACGCACCGCGCGCCAGCGCCAGCCAATCGGCGCGGCCGAAGACGCGGCCGGCATTGGCCAGCGCCGCGATTGCCAGCCCATTCCAATCGGCCAGCACCTTATCGTCGAGGCCAGGGCGCACGCGCGGCGCGCGGGCGGCGAACAGCACGGCGCGATCCTCGGTCAATTCCCGCTCGGTCGTGTCGTCGGCGCGGGCCAGGCGGCGCAAGCGATTGAGAATGGTCTTGCCTTCCCAATTGCCGCCCGCGCTCACATCATAGAATTGCTTGAAGCGCGCGGCGCGGTCGCCGAGCACGGCATCGATCGCCGCTTCGTCCCAGACATAGAATTTGCCTTCCTCATGCTCGCTGTCGGCATCGAGGCTGGAGGAAAATCCGCCCTCTCGCTGGCGCATCTCGCGCACCAGCCAGCCAATGGTCTCGGCGATACGCTCGGCATAGAGGGCCGAGCGGGTCTCCTGCCAGACCCCGGTCAGCAGATCGATCAGCAGCGCATTGTCGTAGAGCATCTTCTCGAAATGCGGCGCCAGCCAACGCGCGTCCGTCGCATAGCGCGCAAAGCCGCCGCCGAGATGATCGTAGATGCCGCCTTGGCAAATATGGTCGAGCGTCAGAATGGTGGCGTCGCGCATGGCTTGTTCATGTCCGCGCTTCCAGCCGCGCCATACCGTTTCGAGAGCCGGAACCTGGGGGAATTTTGGGGCGTCGCCAAAGCCGCCATTGACCGAATCGATGCCGCCGGCGAGCCGCGCCGCCGCCTGATCGGTCAGCGCCATCGAGAGATCGTCGCCACCCTGCGGCGCGCCAAGCCGATCCAGCGCCTCGCGCAGCACGCCGACATTCTTGACGATCGCGGCCTGATCGTCGCGAAATGCCCGCGCCATCGCGGTCAGCACTTGCGGCAGGGAGGGCCGGCCATAGCGCGGCTCTGGCGGGAAATAGGTGCCGCCCCAGAATGGCTCGCCGGCCGGGGTCAGGAACATGGTCAGCGGCCAGCCGCCCTGTTCGCCCAGCGCCGCCAGCGCATTCATGTAGATCGTGTCGAGATCGGGCCGCTCCTCGCGATCGACCTTGATGTTGACGAAATCGGCGTTCATCTGGGCCGCGATCTCGGGCCGCTCGAAACATTCATGGGCCATGACATGGCACCAATGGCACGCGGCATAGCCGATCGACAGCAGGATCGGCTTGTTCTGGGCGCGCGCCGCCGTGAGGGCCGGTTCCCCCCAGGGCTGCCAATGCACCGGATTGTCCTTGTGTTGCAGCAGGTAGGGGCTGGTCTCGCCGCCCAGGGCGTTTTCATCGAGGCTCATTCCGCTCACGATAACGTAAAGCGGCGGAGGGTGCGAATCGCCTAGAGTGCGATCCGCCCAGACGGAAGCACCCTTGCTTCCGTCCGGCCGGAGAAATCGCACTCTAATCATTGAATTAGAGACGGATTCACGCCTGATGGAATCGCGAACGCGATTCCATCAAAGGCGATCCGGCTCTAGCAGGCTGCTGAAAAACTCAGGGGTGGTGGCAGATGACGCAACAATCGAATCAAGACTGCCTCCTTTGCGAATCGTTGTTGCGTAGCAGCCGCGAGAGACGAATCAATCTTGCGTCGCCGCCCCGCCAAAATCGTTT
>DATCDN010000054.1:0-79139 GCA_036510675.1 Allostellaceae bacterium | reverse complement strand
CGGCAAAAACCGCTTCCGCGATCGCCCCCAGCGCAACACCTTCATCAAAACCTTCGTCCATGACTACAATCGAACCCGACTGCGATGCCTCGGCCACAAAGCCCCCGCCCAACTCCTCGCTAACCTCCCGGGACACAACACCTTCGCCGGGACGGGGAATGAGGTGGGATAATGCGTCTTTGTGCCTTTGAGCCTTTGCGTCTGGTTTTTTTAATGCCTTTCGTTCGGAGATTGACGGCGAAACCGGTGGCTTGATGGCCTGAGTGGCCGGGTCAGCCGGGCGATGGCGGCCAAAGGGTGATTGCATCGATGTGAAAGTTGCTCTACGCCGCCCGCTTCACCGTCTCGATCTTCTTGAGGGAAGCAGAGAGCTTCTGCTCGGCCCGCCACAAATCGTAATTGGTCTGCATCGAGAGATATGCCTCGACGGGTGCGCCGATCAGCTTGCCATAGCGAAGGGCCATCTCCGCGGTAAGGCCGTGCTTGCCGCCGAGCACGGCATAGAGTCCCGTGCGCGTCACGCCCATGCGGCGCGCCGCCTCCGCCAACGGCATCCGAAGATGCTCGACCAAGATTTCGCGCATCAATTCGCCGGGATGCGACGGCGGCCGCTTGAGAGGACGACGTACACGGTGTTCGATCATTCTAGATCTCCGATCAATGGTACTGTTCCAAATCGACCTTCAAGGCGCGGCCGTCGATCCATTCGAAGGTGATGCACCACGGCCCATTCACATGAATGGAGTACCGGGTCGGCATGCCGTGCAACGGATGGAAATCGAACCCTGGCTGGTTGAGTGCGTCCAAGGTCTTCGCTGCCTCCATAAAATCCAACCGAAGGCGGATGCGTTTGACGAGGCTGGCGCTCAATTTGGCGGAACGGCCGGTCTGCCAAAAATCCCGCAAGCCTTTGTGTCGGAAGGTTTCAATCACGAAACATACTGTAAACAGCTTGTTGTCACTTGCAATATCTTCCGAAGCGCCGCTTTCCCGTCGGCAACGCCCGACGCCTCGCCGCCTCATCCAATCTTCCTTCCTGCCCCCGCTTTTACGGTTTCGTTAACAATGGCGCGTATTCTATGGCTAACGCGCCTTAACCAACGGGCGCGCCCAGGAAGGAAGAAAATGGCATCCTTCGTTCAAACGGCGACCCGCGCGACGCCCAAGCCATCCGGCGGCGTCGGCGATGACGGACTCGCGGCCTTGGCTCAGCAGGTCGCGCGATTGGGACAGCAGCTCGACACGCAGGGCGAAAAACTCAACGCTGCGGAAAAGCGCGCGGTCGATGCCCGGCAGCTGCTGGACGATTTGATTGAAAAATTGCCTATCGGCATCAGTGTCACCGACAAGAATTTGACCGTCGTCGCGGCTAACGCTTCGTTCTTCCGGCTGCTGGGACTGCCGACGGAATTGTTCAAGGTCGGCGATCCCCTGGAGAAATTCGTTCGCTACAGCGCGGGCAAAGGCGATCACGGCCCTGGCGATCCCGAGCAAGTCGCGCGCGACTGGCTGGAGCGGGTGCGCAACACCCCGGCGCAAAAGGTGGAATGGGGACACCCGAGCGGACGCCTCCTCGAAATCACCCGCACGCTGCATGCCGGCGGCGGGTTCAGCACCATCTATGTCGATATCACCGAGCATCGCCGCCGCGAAAACGAACTGGCCTCGGCCAAGATCGACGCCGAGCAGGCGAACCGGGCGAAATCCGAATTCCTCGCCAATATGAGCCACGAGATCCGCACGCCGATGAACGGCGTGATCGGGATGATCGGCTTGTTGCTGGACACGCGGCTGACCGCGGAACAGCGCGAATATGCCGAGGCGGTGCGGAGCAGCGCCGACGCGCTGCTGGGCGTGATCAACGATATTCTCGACATTTCCAAGCTCGAGGCCCATCGGGTCGAGCTGGAGATGATCGATTTCGACCTGGTCGATACGGTCGAGAACGCGGTTGGGCTGATGGCCGGGCGGGCGAGCGAGAAGAATGTCGAGCTCGGCGTCTTCATCGCGCCCGAGCTGCGCCAGAGCTTCCACGGCGATCCGACGCGGTTGCGGCAAATCCTGCTCAACCTGGTCGGCAATGCGATCAAATTCACCGAACAGGGCAGCGTCGCGATCGACGCGACGCTGGCCGACGGGACGCCGCCGGAAGGCACGCCGATCCTGCGTTTCGAGGTCTCCGACACCGGCATCGGCATGGCAGCGGATACCTGCGCCACCCTCTTTCAGAAATTCACCCAGGCCGACAGCTCGGTGACGCGCCGGTTCGGCGGCACCGGCCTTGGTCTCGCCATCTGCCGCGAATTGGCCGAACTGATGGGCGGGCGGATCGGCGTCGAGAGCAAGCTTGGCGCCGGCAGCAAATTCTGGCTCGAAGTGCCGTTGTCGGTCGCGGCCATGACGGTGCCGCGCTTCGCCCGGGCGACGCCATCGCAATTGCTGGGCATGCGCGCGCTGATCGTCGACGACATCGCGATGAACCGGCGCATCATGAGCGGCCAGCTCAATAGCCTCGGCATGCAAACGGAGGCGGTGTCGGACGCATTCTTCGCGATTGCCGCCTTGGAGCGCGCCCATGTCCGCGGCGAGAAATTCGATCTGGTGCTGCTCGACCAGATGATGCCCGACATGTCGGGCACCCTGTTGGCCGCGCGCATCCGCGCCATGCCCTGGGGCGCCGCGATCAAGCTGGTGCTGGTGTCCTCGGCGATGGATCACACCGACGGCAGCCAGATTGTCGGCGGCCGGATCGACGCGGTGCTAACGAAGCCGCTGCGTCAGCAGGTGCTGTGCGAAAGCCTGGCGCGGGTCTTCGGCACGCCGGAGATCGACCAGGCGATGGCCCCAGCCGCCGCCGCGCCCCGGACCAGCCGTCCGCTGAAAATTCTCCTGTGCGAAGACAACAAGATCAATCAGCAGGTCGCCCGCGCGATCATGACCAAGGCCGGTCACATGGTCGAGATCGCGGGAAATGGCGAGGAAGCCGTTTCCGCGGTGCGGGCATCGCGCTTCGATGTGGTGCTGATGGATATTCAGATGCCGGTGATGGACGGGGTGCAGGCCACGGCCTTGATCCGCGCGCTGCCGCCGCCCTTGTGCCAGATCCCGATCATTGCCCTGACCGCGCATGCGATGGTGGGCGCGCGCCAGCAATATCTCGAAGCCGGCATGGATGATTATCTGTCGAAGCCGCTGAGCCCCGCGACCCTCCTATCCAAGCTTGGCGAGATCGGCGCCACCCTGGCAGCCGCCGCGCCGCGCGTGGCGATGCCCGCCGCCCAGCCGCCGGCGCCAGTGGAGGCGATCGATTATGAGACGATCGATGCGCTGAAGGACAGCGTCGGAACCGAGTTCAGCGCCCTGTTCCGCGACCTGATGGTCGCGGTCGCCGACGGCATCAATTCGATCGACGAATTGGTTCAGAGCGGCGATCTCGCCGCCGCCGGTCGCGAGGCGCACAATCTGGTCAGCACCGCCGGCAGCGTCGGCGCTTGTGGCGTCAGTCGCCAGGCGCGCCGGGTGGAAACCATCGCCAGGGCCGGCGACACCGAGCAGTGCCTCTATGCCCTGGTCGAATTGCGCGACGCGTTCGGCCGCGTGCGGCGGCCGCTGCGCGACTATCTCGATAGCGGCGATGCCGCGAATCGGTCGCGGAATTTTCCGCCGCATGCGTCGGCCGCCTGACCCCGCGACTCGGCTCACCATGCCGTCAGCGGCGTTTTTATAAAAAATATTCGCCCGATCCGAAATTTTTCTTGCGTCGCGAAATCAAACCATTATCTATCGCGCCTCGCGACGCACTCGCACGTGCCTATGGCCCATCGTGGTTATGCAACGACGTAACGCGTCCTTTTTGGCAGAACCGGTCATTGTGGGCCGGTCCCGAGAGGGAGGTCGATATGGTTGCTTTCCTGCGCAGGGCCGCAACGCCCTGGCCTGACACCACCGAATTTGGTTTGGTGGCTTGGTTCAATCCGGGCGTCCGCGGCAGCGGTCGCCAGCTACCCGCACTGTAACGGCATTGACCGACAATCTCCGGCTTTCCGACGGCGAGCGCGTTGACCTCGCCCCGGAACTCGTGACCGCGCTTGCCCCGCCGGCAATCGCCGACATCGCGGCCGCTCGTCCGCGCCGCAAGCGCCCGACCCGGCGCGGCGGCATCAGCGACAAGACCGCGCGCTTCCTCGCCGAGCGGCAACCGGCGACCCCATGCCTGGTGGTCGATCTCGATATCGTGGCCGACGCCTACAAGCTGCTGCGGCACTACATGCCGGTGGCCCGCGTGTTCTATGCGGTGAAGGCCAATCCGGCGCGCGAGGTCGTGGCGATGCTGGACGGCATGGGCTCGTGCTTCGATGTCGCCAGCCGTGGCGAGGTCGATCTGTGCCTGGGCCTCGCGGTGCCGGCCGAGCGCATCTCCTTCGGCAACACCATCAAGAAAGAGCGCGACATCGCCTATGCCTTCGCGCAGGGCGTTCGCCTGTTCGCGTTCGACAGCGCGGCGGAGCTGGAAAAGCTGAGCCGCGCCGCGCCCGGCGCGCGGGTGTTTTGCCGCATCCTGGTCGATAGCGAAGGCGCCGAGTGGCCGCTGTCGCGCAAATTCGGCTGCTCGCCCGAGATGGCGGTGGACCTGTTGCGTCAGGCCAAGGCGGTCGGACTCGACCCCTATGGCGTCTCGTTCCATGTCGGCTCGCAGCAGACGAGGCTCGACCAGTGGGACGGCGCGATCGGCCGCGCGGCGCGCATGTTCTCGCTGCTGGCCGAGGCCGACATCAATCTCCGGCTGGTCAATATCGGCGGCGGCTTCCCCGCGCATTATCGGGGCGACGTGCCCGGCGTCGAGCGCTATTGCAACGCGGTGATGGCGGCGATCACGCGGCATTTCGGCAACGATCTGCCCGAAATCATCGTCGAGCCCGGCCGTTCGATCGTCGGTGATGCCGGCGTGATCGAAAGTGAAGTCGTGCTGATATCACAAAAGAGCCTTCGTGATACCAAGCGATGGGTCTATTTGGATGTCGGAAAGTTCAACGGCCTCGCGGAGACGATGGACGAAAGTATCAAGTACCGGATCGAGACGCCGGCCGATGGCGGTGCGGCGGGCTCGGTGGTGCTGGCCGGCCCGACCTGCGATAGCGCGGACATTCTCTATGAGAAAACCGACTACAAGCTGCCGCTGGCGCTCAAGGTCGGCGACAAGGTGCGCATCCTGGCGACCGGCGCCTATACCTCAACCTATGCCTCGGTCGGCTTCAACGGCTTCGAGCCGCTGAAGACCTATTGCATCTAGGCGGTTGACGAACGCTTTACTCTCGCCTTGAAGGCGTCACAAAAGGGCGCCACTGTGGCGTTCGAAACGGCGTAAGTATCGCAAGCATATGCATATCGTCAGGCTGCTCTTCGCATTGATCATTCTGGCCGGGGTCGCCGTGATCGGCGTCGTCGGGGTCACGATCTGGTATTTCGGCCGCGATCTGCCGGATTATACCCAGTTGGCGAACTATCAGCCGCCCATCGTATCCCGGGTCTATGCCGGCGACGGGCGGCTGCTCGCCGAATATGCCACGGAAAAGCGCATCTTCGTGCCGGTGAAGGCGATGTCGCGGCTGCTCAAGAACGCCTTCATCGCCGCCGAAGATAAGGATTTTTACAGCCATCCGGGCGTCAATTTCCTATCGATGGCGCGGGCGGCGCTGACCGACGTGACGCGGCTGCGCGAGAACCGGCGGCCGATCGGCGCCTCGACCATCACCCAGCAGGTCGCCAAGAATTTCCTCCTGGGCAACGAAGTGTCAATGAAGCGCAAGATCAAGGAGGCGCTGGTTGCCTTGCGGATGGAACAGGTGCTGAGCAAGCAGCGCATCCTGGAGCTCTATCTGAACGAGATTTATCTCGGCCGTGGCTCCTACGGTGTCGCGGCCGCCTCGCTGACCTATTTCAACAAGCCGCTCGATCAGCTCGACGTCGCCGAAGCGGCCTTTCTCGGAGCCCTGCCGAAGGCGCCCAGCAGCTATAATCCCGACCGTTATCCCCAGGCGGCCAAGGACCGGCGCGACTGGGTGATCGACCGGATGATGGATGACGGTTTCATTACCCGCGCCCAGGCGACGAGCGCCAAGGCCGAGCCGTTGGCGGTGGTGAAGCGCAGCGTCTCCGACACGGTGAATGCGCCCTATTTCGCCGAGGAGGTACGCCGCACCCTGGTGGCGCGCTATGGCGAAAAGGCGCTCTACCAGGGCGGGCTGTCGGTACGCACCAGCCTCGATCCGAAGCTGCAGGCGATGGCCAGTAAATCGCTGCGCGACGGCCTCATCGCCTATGACCGGCGGCATGGCTGGCGCGGCCCGGTGCAGCGGCTGGGCGTCGGCGGCGACTGGAAGGTGCGCCTCGCCGGGGTGCCGGTGGTGCCGGGCGCCGACGTGGCGGGATGGACACTGGCCTATGTCCTGGGCACGGGGAATGACGGTGCCAGGATCGGCTTCGCCAACGACAGCCGCGGGCTGATCCCGATGGCGGAGATGCGGTGGGCGCGCAAGGAGCTCGATCATGATCGTGGGGTCGGCCCGGTGCCGCGCCGCGCCAGCGACGTGGCGGAGCTGGGCGATGTCGTGCTGGTCGGCCCGACCGACAGGAGTGGTCAATACGCGCTGGAACAGATTCCCGAGGTCTCGGGCGCGCTGGTGGTCATGGACCCGCATACCGGCCGGGTCCTGGCACTGTCGGGCGGCTTCAGCTATGAGATCAGCCAGTTCGACCGCGCGACCCAGGCCTATCGCCAGATCGGCTCGGCGATCAAGCCCTTCGTCTATATCGCGGCGTTTCAGCACGGCTTCACCCCGTCGAGCCGGATGATGGACGAGCCGGTGGTGATCGATCAGGGGCCGGGCCTGCCGAAATGGACGCCCAGCAACTACACCCACAAATTCTATGGCTTGTTGACGCTGCGGGTCGGCGTCGAGGAGTCGCGCAACCTCGTCACCGCGCGGCTTGGCGAGACCATCGGCCTCGACGCGGTGGCGCATTCGATCGAAAGTTTCGGCATCATGGACAAGATGCCTCACGTCTATTCGATGGTGCTGGGGGCGGGCGAGACCACGCCGCTGAAGCTGACCACCGCCTATGCCATGCTCGATAATGGCGGCAAGCAGATCACGCCGACTCTGATCGATCGGGTGCAGGACCGTAACGGCCTGACCATCTACCGCGCCGATCCGCGCGCCTGCGTGGGCTGTCGCGACATCGACTATCACGGTCAGGCGCCGCCCGATCCACCGGATATCCGCCGCCAGATTGTCGATCCGCAGAGCGATTATCAGATCGTATCGGTGCTGCAAGGCGTGGTTCAGCATGGCACCGGGCATAGCATCGCCTCGCTGAACCGGCCGATCGCGGGCAAGACCGGCACGACTAACGATTCCAAGGATACCTGGTTCGTCGGCTTCACCCCCGATCTGGCGGCGGGCGTGTTCGTCGGCTTTGATATTCCGCGCACCCTCGGCGGGCACGAGACCGGGGCCAGCGTCGCGGCGCCGATCTTCAAGGATTTCATGGGCACGGCCTTGAAGGACAAACCCGCGATTCCGTTCCGCATTCCGCCGGGATTGATGCTGGTCCGGGTCGACCATGCGACGGGCGAGCTGCCTTATCCGGGCGACAAGAACGTAATCCTTGAAGCGTTCAAGCCGGGGACCCAGCCGACCGTTGAGGCGGGCGGCTCCGACACCAACCCGCAGCATTTCGTCGATGACGAGGACGCGGCGTCGATGGCGCGCGGTGGCGGTGGTGATGACGAGGAAATGGGCCTGCCGCCGACCGCCTCCGCCATTCAGCCGGAAAACGGCCAGCCAGTCCCCGTGCAAATCATGCCGCGGGAACAAGCGGCGCCCTCGACCGGCACCGGCGGTCTGTACTAAATTCCGCTCCCTTTTCCTCTATCGGATTGCGAAGGCCACGGCGATGCGTGCTGAAATCGAGGCGATGCAGGGTGAGATCGGACGCTCGCTCGCGTTGCTGAGGAGGCATCTTTGACTGGGACAATTCCCTCAAACGCCTCAATGAACTGAAGACTCTCACCGAATCGGCCGATCTGTGGAATGATTCGCAGCGCGCCCGGGCGCTGATGCGCGAGAAGTCGCGACTGGAGCGCGGCATCGACAGCTATCGCCGCATCGAGAACGAGCTCAACGACGCGCTCGGCCTGATCGAGATGGCGGAGGCCGAGGGCGACAAAGCCATTCTCGCCGAGGCCGAGGCCAATCTCCTCGCGTTGCGCGACGAGGCGGGCAAGCGCGAGCTCGAAAGCCTGCTGTCGGGCGAGGCGGACGGCAACGACGCCTATCTCGAGGTTCATTCCGGCGCCGGCGGCACCGAGGCGCAGGATTGGGCCGAGATGCTGCTGCGCATGTATGCGCGCTGGGCCGAGGCGCACGATCATAAGGTCGAATGGATCGAGGAAAGCGCGGGCGAGGGGGCGGGGCTCAAATCCGCCACCATCCGCATCCTCGGCGAGGATGCCTATGGCTGGCTCAAGACCGAAAGCGGCGTGCATCGGCTGGTGCGGATTTCACCCTTCGATGCCAATGCCCGCCGCCAGACCAGTTTTGCCTCGGTCTGGGTCTATCCCGTGGTGGACGACAAGATCGAGATCACCATCGAGGACAAATACCTGCGCGTCGATACCTACCGCTCATCCGGCGCCGGCGGTCAGCATGTCAACAAGACCGACAGCGCGGTGCGCCTGACCTATCAGCCGCCCGGCGACGATCCAGTCGTGGTGGCGTGTCAGAGCGAGCGCTCGCAGCACCAGAACCGCGCCCATGCCATGGCGATGCTCAAGGCGCGGCTTTATGAGATCGAACTACAGAAACAGGAAGCGACCACGGCCGCGATGAATGCCAGCAAGACCGATATTGGCTGGGGCCACCAAATCCGCTCCTATGTGCTGCATCCCTACCAGATGGTGAAGGATCTGCGCACCGGCGTGGAGACCGGCAATACCGGCGCGGTGCTGGACGGCGCTATCGACCGGTTCCTGGCGGCTGCGCTCGCCCAGCGCATCAAGGGCGCGGACGCGGCGGGAGAAGACGCAAAAAAATAAGCGCCGGCAGCCGTGCCATCGTTTCGATTCGCGCTCAAACACATCGGTTGGTTCGACGCGTACCGCGTCCGTGTGAGCCCGATACCAGTCCAGAATTGCTTGTGCGCCGAGCTTTCCCGCGATGCCCGTCGCTTCATAAAACACCGCATCCGGAAGCAGGACTGGCAACGCGGGATAAAGGAGGTAGTCGAGACTATTGGCGGCCGCGAGCGTAATCAGCGGGGGCGCGTCAGTGATGAGGATTTTAACGTCAGTCGCCATGCCGCAAGAGCGGTTGCAGAATTTCCCGCGCACGCGCTACATGTGCCCGTCGGGCCGGCGTATCGGTTGGCTTTGGCAGGTCCAAGTCCTCCTGGGCCAAGGCGATGACCAAATCGGCATAATCGTCGAGACCGAGGCGGGCGATGGCTTCGCGCGTGCCGAGCCGCCCGGCCGCGTACTCGGCCAACAGTGCCAGCAGGTTTTCCTGCGCGCAAATGTCCATCTTCCGGCTCGCGATTTCAGCCCCGCGTGGCGACGCCCTTTTCCTTGAGCAGGTCTTGCAGTTCGCCCGCTTCGTACATTTCGCGGATGATGTCGCAGCCGCCGACGAACTCGCCCTTGACATAGAGCTGCGGGATGGTCGGCCAGTTCGAGAATTCCTTGACGCCCTGGCGGACCTCCGGATCGGCCAGCACGTCGACGCCTTTGAACTTCACGCCGATCTGCGTCAGGATCTGCACTACCGCCGCCGAGAAGCCGCATTGCGGAAAGACCGGCGTACCCTTCATGAACAGCAGAACCTGATTCTGCGCGATATCGTCCTTGATGCGGTCGTGAACGGTGGCGGCGGTCGTCATGATGGGTCCTTTCGGCAATCTGTTCGGCAAATCTGGGTCAATCTTGTGGGGCGGCGGTCTGGAGCGCAAGGGCATGCAGGGCATTTCCGACATGGCCGCCCAGCGCCTGGTAGACCATCTGGTGCTGTTGAATCCGGCTCTTGCCCCTGAAGGCGGGCGATACGACCAGCGCCGCATAGTGATCGCCGTCACCCCGCAAATCCTCGATCGTGACTTGGGCGTCGGGGAGGCCCTCGCGGATCAGCCGTTCGATCGTCGCCGCATCCAAAGCCATCGGGGTTATTCCTCAGAGGCCGCCATGTAGGCGGGAAACCAGGATTCATTGATCCGCCGCAATTCCTCAATCGATATGGCACCGGCCCCCGCGACTGTCAATTGATCGGCCGCGACGGTACCGAGCCACGCTGTCGGGACGCAAGCCGCCGCCGCCACGCGGAGCAACCAATCCGGGTCGGCGGTCTCGATCAGATAGCGCGCCTGATCCTCGCCGAACCACCAGGCGGCGGCCGCCGTGCGGTCGAGGGTGGCGCCGAGGCGGCCCGCCATCGCCATTTCGGCCAGCGCCACCAGCAGCCCGCCATCTGAGACATCGTGACAGGCGGCGACCTGGCTGGCGGCGATCGCGGCGCGCACGAAATCGCCGTTGCGCCGCTCGGCGGCGAGATCGACCGGCGGCGGCGCGCCATCCTCGCGGCCCAGCAATTCGCGCAAGTAAAGCGAGCAGCCGAGATGGCCCCTGGTCTCGCCAATGAGGATCAGCGCGTTGCCCGCGTGCTTCAGGGCCAGCGTGACGGATTTGGCCGCGTCGGCGATCAGCCCGACGCCGCCGATGGTCGGGGTCGGCAGGATACCCTTGCCGTTGGTCTCATTGTAGAGCGAGACATTGCCGGAGACGACGGGATAATCGAGCGCGCGGCAGGCCTCGCCGATGCCGTCGATACAGCCGACGAACTGGCCCATGATCTCGGGCCGCTCGGGATTGCCGAAATTGAGATTGTCGGTGACGGCGAGGGGCAGGGCGCCGACCGCGGTCAGATTCCGCCAGCTCTCGGCCACCGCCTGGCGGCCGCCTTGGCGGGGATCGGCGGCGCAATAACGCGGGGTGCAATCGGTCGTCAGCGCCAAAGCTTTGGGTATACATTCTGGTATCAAGACGATAGCGGCATCCCCCCCAGGGCGCTGCATGGTGCGGCCCATCACCAGATGATCGTATTGCTCCCAAATCCAGCGTTTCGAGGCGAGATCGGGACAGCCGAGCAATCGTTTCAGTGCGTCGAGAACGGGTAGCGCCGGTACCTCGCCGAGATCGGCGGGCGGCGCCGTGATGACGTAAGGCCGGTCAAGGAGCGGCGCTTCGCTGACCAGCGGCCTGACCGGCAGGTCGGCCGCGACCGCGCCGCCGCTGCGCAGCACCAGCCGGCCGGTGTCGGTGACGCGGCCGATGGCGGCGAAATCCAGCGCCCATTTCTCGAACACGCGTCGCGCCTCGGCCTCGCGCTCGGGCTTGAGGATCATCAGCATGCGCTCCTGACTTTCGGAGAGCATGATCTCGTAGGCGGTCATGCCGGTCTCCCGCACCGGCACGCGATCGAGATCGAGTTCGAGGCCGAGGCCGCCTTTGCCCGCCATCTCGACCGAGGACGAGGTTAGCCCGGCCGCGCCCATATCCTGGATCGCGACGATGGCATCGCCCGCCATCAATTCGAGACACGCCTCGATCAGCAATTTCTCGGTGAAGGGATCGCCGACCTGGACGGTCGGCCGCTTCGCCTCGGAATCCTCGGTGAATTCGGCCGAGGCCATGGTGGCGCCGTGAATGCCGTCGCGCCCGGTCTTGGCGCCGACATAGATCACGGGATTGCCGACACCGGCCGCCGCCGAATAAAAAATCTTGTCGGTGCGCGCGATGCCGACACTCATCGCGTTGACGAGGATATTGCCATCATAGCTCGGGTGGAAATTGCACTCGCCGCCGACGGTTGGCACGCCGACGCAATTGCCATAGAAGCCGATGCCCGCGACCACGCCGGCGACGAGATGGCGGGTCTTGGGATGATCGGGCGAACCGAAGCGCAGCGCATTGAGATTGGCGATCGGCCGCGCGCCCATGGTGAAGACGTCGCGCAGGATGCCGCCGACGCCGGTCGCCGCGCCCTGATAAGGCTCGATGAAGGACGGATGATTGTGCGATTCCATCTTGAAGATCACGGCCTGGCCATCGCCGATATCGACCACGCCGGCATTCTCGCCCGGCCCGCAGATCACGCGCGGCCCCGTCGTGGGCAAACCGCGCAGCCATTTGCGCGACGATTTGTAGGAGCAATGCTCGCTCCACATCACCGAGAAAATTCCAAGCTCGGTCAGGTTCGGCGCGCGGCCGAGAATTTTTTCGGCGCGCGCGTATTCGTCGGGCGTCAGGCCATGCTGCGCGACGATCTCGGGCGTGATGGTCATGGCGCGCGGCAAAAGAAATGCGAACGGCCAAGCCGCCAAGACGCCAAGGTACATGGATGTACCGCCGTGCGTCCCTCGACTGCGCCCTGTGGGCGCGCTCGGGATGAGGAACTTTTCTTTATGCCACTAAAAATTTTCCTCACCCTGAGCTGGCGCGAAGCGCCAAGTCGAAGGGCGCACGCTGCTTGTGCGGCCTCAAACGTGCCAACGCACGGAAGCTTGGCGCCTTGGCGTCTTGGCGGTTCACACGTCATTTCTCGGAAGCTCAACCCAGCACCTCCGCCATGCCCTTGAAAAATCCGGTGCCGTCGGTGTTGCCGAGCAGCGCGTCGGTCGCGTCTTCAGGATGCGGCATCAGGCCCAGCACGCGGCGGCGCGCGTCGAATATCCCGGCGATATTGCGCGCCGACCCGTTGGCGTTGGCGGCATCGGTTGCCGTGCCCGTCTCATCGCAATAGCGGAACGCGATCCGGCCATCGCCTTCGAGCCGGTCCAGCGTCTCGGCATCGGCGAAATAATTGCCATCATGATGCGCCACCGGCACGCGGATCACCTGGCCGGCATTATAGCCGCGCGTGAACAGGCTCTCGCTGTGCTCGACGCGCAGATGGACATCGTGGCAATGGAATTTGAGCGTGCGATTGACCAGCAACGCGCCGGGTAGCAATCGCGCCTCGGTCAGGATTTGAAAGCCATTGCAGATGCCCAGCACCGGGGTGCCGGTCTCCGCGCGCGCCACCACCGCCCGCATGATCGGCGAGTGCGCCGCCATGGCGCCGCAGCGCAGGTAATCGCCATAGGAAAATCCGCCCGGAATCACGATCAGATCCAGCTTCGGCAACGCCGTGTCGCCGTGCCAGATTTTCAGCGGCGCCGTGCCGGTGGCGCGGCGCAGCGCGTCGAACACATCCTGCTCGCGGTTGGAGCCGGGGAAGATGATGATGGCGGCGCGCATGGCCCGTCAGCCTAACACTTTCTTCACATCTGGCATTTCATAATAGCGGGCATTTTACGCAAATTTTCGCGGGTCCGGACCGATCGCCGGAGCCGCCGAAAGGCCGTCGATGGGGTGGGTCAAACGCACGATACAGGCCTGCGGCATCCTGAGTCTGGTGCTGCTGCTGACGGCATTCGCCGGCACCACCTATGTGCTGCATCGCGGCCATTCGCTCGATCGCGAAAGCCATGCCTTCACCGACGCCGCGGTAACGGCGGTGGTCAGCCAATGGAGCGCCGACGAGCTGTTGCGCCGTGCCGCGCCGCAATTCCTGCGGGCGAGCACGCCCGGCGCCGTCCGCGCCTTCGTCGCCGGCGCCGCGACGCGGTTCGGCCCGCTGATCAGCTATGAGGGCGCACAGGGTCAGGCGCGATCCGTCACCGACCAGAAACGCGGGACCCGGGTGACCGCGATCTATATCTCGCACGCGTTGTTCCAGAAGGGCGAAGCGGAATTTCAAATCGCGCTGGTGAAGGTCGCGGACCACTGGATGATCACCGGGTTTCATCTGAGTTCGCCGAAGCCGGCGGCGGCGTCCGTCGGCCGCGAGGTGTAACGGCATCTGCCGAGCTTGACGTGAGCAGAAAACTCAAACACCGAGCCTTTTACCTTACCGGCGGAAGCCGGTATCCATGGCAGGGATGGACCCCGACTTCCGTCGGGGAAGCGCGTTGGGTTAGGAATGACTTCGGTGCCTCGGTGGTTCGCCTTCGCTTTTTTCTACCCGATCTCGATGCGGTAGCTTTCGACCACGGTATTCGCGAGCAGCTTGCGGCACATCGCGTCCACCGCGTCGCGGGCGCGCGCCGGATCGGTCTCCGTCAGCTCAAGGTCGATGACTTTGCCTTGCCGCACCGCGCCGACGCCGTCGAAGCCCAGGGAGGCCAGTGCTTGCGCCACCGCGTGGCCCTGCGGGTCCAGCACCCCGGCCTTGGGCATGACGAAGACCCGCGCCTTCATTGCAGCAGGTCGGAGGTGCGGATATCGACCGGGCCGCTTTCCGGCAGGATGCCGAGCCGCCGCGCCACCTCCTGATAGGCTTCCTCGACCTTGCCGAGATCGCGGCGGAAACGGTCTTTGTCGAGCTTTTCGCTGGTCTTCGAATCCCACAGCCGGCAATTGTCGGGGCTGATCTCGTCGGCCAGCACGATGCGGGTCTCGCCCTTATCGTAGAGCCGGCCGAATTCCAGCTTGAAATCGACGAGACGAATGCCGATCCCGATGAACAGGCCGGAGAGAAAATCATTGATCCGCAACGCCATCTGCATGATCTCGTCGAGCTCTTGCGTCGTCGCCCAAGAGAAGGCGGTAACGTGCTCCTCCGATACCATCGGGTCGCCCAACGCATCGCTCTTGAAATAATATTCGACGATCGAGCGGGCCAGCGGCGTGCCCTCGTCGAGGCCGAGGCGCTTCGCCAGCGAGCCGGCCACGACGTTGCGCACCACGATCTCGAGCGGGATGATCTCGACCGCGCGGACCAATTGCTCGCGCATGTTGAGCCGGCGCATGAAATGCGTCGGCACGCCGATCTCGGCGATCCGCATCATCAGGAATTCGCTGATGCGGTTGTTCAGCACACCCTTGCCCGTGATGGTGCCGCGCTTCTGATTGTTGAAGGCGGTGGCGTCGTCCTTGAAATATTGGACGATGGTACCGGGCTCGGGGCCTTCGAACAGAACCTTGGCCTTGCCTTCGTAAATCTGCTTGCGCCGGGTCATGGCCGAGGACCTCGCTCGAAGGGAGACCAATTCTATAGCAAGCGCGCGCCGCCGAAACAATTGCCCATAGCTAGAGCGGCAATTCGGTCCACGGCGTTTCGACAGGATGATAGCCGCGAAAGCGAAAATGCGGCTTGAGCTCGGGCTTGTCATGCGTCGGTATGCCGATCAGCGCGCTCGATACCGTGGCGAAGCCGCGATCGGCGGTGAAGCGCAGCGATCGCTCCATGCCGCCGCCATCCTCGCTCAGCAGCGCCTCCCAGGCTGCCCAGTCGCCGCGCGCCGGGTCGGGCGGGGGCGCGGCCGCGAAGCGCGGGCGGAAGCGGGCGAGCCGGGGCAGGTCGGGATCGTCGATCTCGCCCGACGCGATCATCGACAGGCCGGGCCCGATGGGCCGGACCGCGACCGGAACCGCGCCGCTCTCATCGGCATGCTTGAGCCAGAACGCGTCGCGGGAATCGGCGAGGATCAGGTTGAAGGTGCGGTAGGCGCTTGGATCGATCGCGGCGATCGCCGCGGCGGCATCGGCCGCGTCGGCATGGTCGAGCGCCTCCAGCACCAACTCGCCCCGCGAGCGTTGTCCCGCCGCCGGGCCGAGCGAGCCGTGGCGATTGAGAATGCCAGCGACCACGCCGTGATCGTTGATGCCGAGCCACGAGCCGCCCGCCAGCTCATCGAGGCCGGCCACGACCTCCGGCCGGTCGGGCCAATGGCGGCCGGGCGGCTGCCACGGGCGCGCCATCATCTCGTCGCGATTGGCGCCGACGATCACCGGCCAATCATGGCCGGGGCGCCGCAACAGGATCAGCGTGCACATGGAACTCTCTTACGATATAGGAAGCCGCGAAAGGGGTTCACCGAATGAGCAGTTTCGACGAACGGGAAAAAGGTTTTGAGCGCAAATACCAGCAGGATCAAGAGTTTGCCTTCAAGGTGAAGTCAAGGCGGAACCGCATCGCCGGCCATTGGGCAGCCGGCATCCTGGGTAAGAATGGCGCCGATGCCGATGCCTATGCCGCCGAGATCGTCGCCGCCGAATTTCAGAAACATGGCGAGGAAAGCGTCATCGCCAAGCTGACCGCCGACCTGGCGGCCAAGGGCCTCGACCGCGATCGCGTGCTTCAAGAACTGGAAAAGGCGATGGCGCAGGCGCGCGTCGAGTTGGGGGGCTGAGGTCGTGGTTTTCAGTTGTCAGTTATCAGTTGTCAGTAAGAAAAACTGAAAACTGATGACTGAAGACTGGCAACTATTTAGACCCGCCGATCCCGCGTTTCCGGCGCCACCAGCACCGCGCCGATCGCGAGCACTGCGAGGATGCAGAAATAGATTTTGACGCCGAGCAGGCTGCCGCCCATGGCCGCGACGAGGCCGGTGGCGATCACCGGCATCAGCCCGCCGCCGAACGCGGCGCCGAACTGGCGGCCCAGCGTATTGCCGGAATAGCGCAGCCGCGCATCCTCGAACAGTTCGGCATAGAAGCTGCCTTCGACGCATAGGGTCAGCGGCGTCAGGATGGCGGGCGAGAACGCCATCGCGGCCATCACGAGATAGGGGTTGCGCGTCGCCAGCAGGCCGAAAAAGACGAATGCGATATTCAAGGCGGCGAGAGTGAAACCGATCAGCAGCATCGGGCGGCGCCCGACCTTGTCCGCCAGCCAGCCGCAAAGCGGCGCCATGGCAAGACAGATGATCAGCCCGATGAAGCCGCCCTGCAGCATCGTCAGCCGGTCGAGATGCAACGTCACGAGACCATATTGCAGGCCGAACACGCCGGCGAGGAACGCGATGCTGGATTCCGCCAGCGCGCACAGGAACACGATCAGCGCCGGGAGACGCGCCCGGCGCAGCACCTCGAACAGCGGCACGCGGGCGACGCCGGCCTCCTTCGCCCGCGAGAGGAAGGCCGGCGATTCATCGACCTTGACCCGGATATAAAGGCCGATGGCGACGATGACGATGCTGGCGAGGAAGGGCAGGCGCCAGCCCCATTCCATGAGCTGATCTGGCGGCAGGCGCGATACCGCCTGCGCCGCGAGCGAGGCGAGGATGCCGCCGACCGGGGCGCCCATCTGCGCGATCGACGCGAACAGGCCGCGCCGGCCATGTGGCGCGCTTTCCATGGTCAGGATCGGGGCGCCGGTCGACTCGCCGCCCAGCGCGCAGCCCTGGACGAACCGCAGCAGCTTCAACAGGATCGGCGCCGCCACGCCGATCGACGCATAGCTCGGGATGCAGCCCATCAGCGTGCTGGCAACCCCGATCAGCGACATGGTGACGACCATCATCGGCTTGCGCCCGATCTTGTCGCCGAAATGCGCGAAGATCAGGCCGCCGACCGGGCGCCCGATAAAGCCGACCGCGAAAATGCCCATCACGAAGATAGTGCCGATCAGCGGCGATTCCTTGGGAAAGAACAGCTTGTCAAAAATCGCCGGCGCCAGCAGGCCATAAAGGCCGAAATCGTACCATTCGATCGCCGAGCCGGAGAGCGCGGACAGCAACAGCCGGCGATGCTTCAGCGATTGTCCGCTCGGGTCATAGCTCGGAACATTGTCCGGAATGACAGCCATGGCGTTTCCCCTGCTATTTTGAAAAACCATAGCATGGGGGGCGATTCAGGTAAGGGCGGCGATCGCCTCGATCTCGATCAACAAATCGTCACGCATGAGATTGGCCTGAAAGCAGGTGCTGATTGGCGGATTGACCGGGAAATACTCGGCCCGCACCGCGTTGAGGCGCGCATAGTCCGCTGAGTCCTTCAGCATGATCACGATCTTGAAAATATCGCCCATGGCGCCGCCCGCAGCCTCGACGATGGCGCGGATATTGTCGAGCGTCATGCGCGCCTGCGCCTCGATCGTCCCCGGCACCCGCCGCTCGGTGTAGGGCCCGCTCATATGGCTCAACGCGGTGGTGCCGGCGATGTAAAGCAGATCGCCGACCCGGACCGCCCGCGCATAGGGACCGACGGTCGGCGGCAAACCGGCGGGCGCGACGGGAACGTGCTTAGCCATCGCTCATCAACGCGCCATTTCGCGTGCACTCCGCAGAAGCTGCCGTGAGGAACAAGTCCGTCACCTCTTCCGGTTTGCGCAATAGCGATTTGTCCTCGCCGGGAAAGGCGTTGTTGCGCAGGCGGGTATGGACCGGGCCGGGATCGATGAGATTGGCGCGGATCGGCGTCTTGGCAATTTCGGCGGCGTAGGAGCGGACCAGCGCCTCGAGCCCGGCCTTCGACGCGGCATAGGCGTTCCAGAACGGCCCGGCGTCGCGGCCCGCGGCGCAGGTGGTGAACAGGGCGCGCGCCGCGTCGGCGCGGCGCAACAGCGGATCGAGCGAGCGGATCAGCCGCCAGTTGGCGGTGAGATTGACGTCGATGATCTCCTGCCACACGCTGGGATCGAGATGACCGGCCGGCGTCAGATGCGGCAGCACCCCGGCATTGCCGACAAGAATGTCGAGCTTGCCGAAGCGCTCGTGCAGGCCGAGGCCCATCCGGTCGATGTCGTCGAACTGGCGCAGATCGAGCGGCACTAGCGTTGCCGTGCCGCCGGCCTCGCCGATCTCGTCATCCAGCTCTTCGAGGGCGCCCTGCGTGCGCCCCACCAGGATTACATGCGCGCCTTCGGCGGCGAACCGCTTCGCCACCGCCGCGCCAATGCCCCGCGTCGCCCCCGTGACGAGGGCCAGCTTGCCTCGGAGGATCACGCGGTTTCGGTCAGCAGCGACAATTGGGTCGAGACCTGGCCGGCGTCCTTATCGACCAGCGCGATCGGATAGTCGCCGGTGAAGCAGGCATCGCAGAAGCGCGGCGCCGCCGGATCGCGCTTCGCCTCGCCCATGGCACGATAGAGGCCGTCGATCGAGACAAAGGCCAGCGAATCGACGCCGATATGGCGCGCGATCTCGTCGACATTCATGTGCGAGGCCAGCAAATCCTGCTTCTCCGGCGTGGCGATGCCATAGAAACAGGAATGGCCGGTGGGTGGGCTGGAGATGCGCATATGCACCTCGGCGGCGCCGGCATGGCGGAACATCTCGACGATCTTGGTCGAGGTGGTGCCGCGCACGATGGAATCGTCCACCAGAATGACGCGCTTGCCCTTGATACCGGCCTTGTTGACGCTGTGCTTAAGCTTGACGCCGAGATGGCGGATCTGGTCGGTTGGCTCGATGAAGGTGCGGCCGACATAGTGATTGCGGATGATGCCGAGCTCGAACGGCAGACCGCATTCCGCGGCATAGCCAATCGCCGCCGGCACGCCTGAATCCGGCACCGGAATCACCAGATCGGCCGAAACGTGGCTTTCGCGCGCCAACTCGGCGCCGATGCGCTTGCGGGCCTCATAGACGCTGACGCCATCGACGACACTGTCGGGCCGCGCGAAATAAATATATTCAAAGACGCAGAGCCGCTTGCGTAGCGGCTCGAACGGGCGCCGGCTTTTGACGCCGCCGCTATCGATCACGATCATCTCGCCCGGCGCGACATCGCGCTCGAATTCGGCGCCGATAATATCGAGCGCGCAGGTCTCGGACGCGAAAATCCAGGCATCGCCCAGCCGGCCCAGCACCAGCGGCCGCACGCCCAGGGGGTCGCGCACGCCGATGACGCTGGTCTGGGTCAGCGCCACCAGGGAATAGGCGCCATCGACCTGGCGCAGCGCGTCGATCACCCGGTCCTCGACATTGTCCTTGAGGCTGGTGGCGATGAGATGAACGATGACCTCGGTATCGGAGGTCGATTGGAACAGGCTGCCGCGCCGCACCAGCTGGCGGCGCAGATGATAGGAATTGGTCAGATTGCCGTTGTGGCAGATGGCGAGGCCGCCGAACTCGAAATCGGCGAACAGTGGCTGCACATTGCGCAGTGCCACTTCGCCGGTGGTGGCATAGCGGCAATGGCCGATCGCCGCCTTGCCGGGCAGGCGCTGAATCACGTCCTTGGAGCTGAAATTCTCGCCGACCTGACCGAGGCCGCGATGGGCATGGAACTGCTCGCCATCATAGGTGACGATGCCCGCCGCCTGCTGGCCGCGATGCTGTAGTGCGTGGAGGCCAAGCGCGGTCAGCGCCGCCGGCTCGGCATGGCCATAAACGCCGAACACGCCGCATTCCTCATGCAGCTTGTCGTCGTCGAAGGGGTTGGTGGTCAGCATGGTTCCGCCACCCTCGATATGGGGATCGCCCCGGCGCTTTCCAGCCGCATCCCAGGGCGCTCGCCGGTCATTGCTTGTCTTGCGATTGTTGCTGCTGTTGCTGCTGGTCGATCAGCCGGTTCATCTCGGCGCGATCCTGCACCCGATAGGCGGGCGCGGGATTCTCCGGTTTAGCCGGCGCCTTCGGCGTCACGAGCGCGCGCACGGCGTTTTCGGCATCGGTGCCCGGGCTGGCGACGGCGCCACCGCCGCCGACACCGCTGCGCGACGCCGTGGTCTTGACCTGATCGCGCAAGGCCGAGGGAATGAAGGATTCGATGGCGTTGGCACCCGCCTGCAACAACGGCAGGCTGCGCGCCTGCGTCACCCAGGCGGGGCGCGGCTTGTCGGGGGGCAAATACCAGGCCAGCGCGATGTAGGCGAGCGCCAGCAGAATCGCCCCCCGCACCAGCCCGAACAACAAGCCGAACAGCCGGTCGAACGACGACATGCCGGTCTGGTGCACGCGGCCCGCGACGCTCGCCGTGACGATCGACAGGATGATCAGCACCACCAGGAATACCGCCGCGCCGGCCGCGATATTGGCGATCGGCCCCTTGGGCAGGAACCGCTCGGCGAACGGCACGGCATAGCCATAGGCGTAGATCGTGATGATCGCCGCGCCGACCCAGGCGACGATCGCCAATAGCTCGCGCACGAAGCCGCGCATATAGGCGAAGCCCGCCGACAGCAGCAGCACCAGAATGACGACGATATCGAGTGTATTCACCTTGCCTGTCGCTGCCGTACCGGCATCACGGTTCCTCCGGTTTCACCTTGATTCATGAAGCGTTCGACCAATTGCCGCACATGTTTGATCTCCGCGACGCGCACGCCGGCATCGCCGCCGATACGGGGCGGCGTGTAGGCATTGAGGAAGCCGAGCTTCGCCGCCTCGCGCAGCCGCGCCTCGGCCTGGCCGACCGGCCGCACCTCGCCCGAAAGGCCGATCTCGCCGAAGATCACGGTCTTGTCCGGCACCGGCTCGTGGCTGATGGCCGACAGCAGCGCCGCCGCCGCCGCCAAATCGGCCGCCGGCTCGTTGATGCGCAGCCCGCCCGCGACATTGAGATAGACATCGCGGGCGCCGATGGCGACGCCGCAGCGCGCCTCCAGCACCGCCAGCAGCATGGCGAGGCGGTTGCCGTCCCAGCCGACCACGGCCCGGCGCGGCGTGCCGAGCGGCGAGGGCGCGACCAGCGCCTCGATCTCCACCAGTACCGGGCGCGTGCCCTCCATGCCGGCGAACACCGCCGTGCCGCTGATCGGGCCGCTGCGCTGGGCCAGGAACAAGGCGGAGGGGTTGGCGACCTCGGCGAGGCCGCGATCGGTCATCTCGAACACGCCGATCTCGTCGGTCGGGCCATAGCGATTCTTGACCGCGCGCAGGATGCGGAACTGATGACCGCGATCGCCCTCGAAATAGAGCACGGTATCGACCATATGCTCCAGCACGCGCGGGCCAGCGATCATGCCTTCCTTGGTGACGTGGCCGACGAGGAACAGGGTAAAGCCGCGCGCCTTGGCCAGCCGGATCAGTTCCTGTGACGAGGCGCGAACCTGGCTAACGGTGCCGGGCGCGGCATCGACCGTGTCGATATAGGCGGTCTGGATCGAATCGATCACGACGATGCCCGGCCCGCCGACGCGATCGAGCGAGGCCACGATGTCGCGCACGCTGGTCGCGGCCGCCAGCATCACCGGCGCCCCGGTGACGCCCAGTCGTGCCGCGCGCAGCCGCACCTGGTCCAGCGATTCCTCGCCCGAGACATAGAGGCAATCGACGCCGCTCGCCGCCAGCGCCGCCACGGTCTGCAGCAACAGAGTTGATTTGCCGATGCCGGGATCACCGCCGATCAGCAGCGCCGAGCCGGGCACCAGCCCGCCGCCGCATACGCGGTCGAATTCGCCGATGCTGGTGGTGCGCCGCACCAGGGTCTCGGTGCGGTCGCCCAGGCTGACGACATCGAGCCACTTACCCTTGCCGGGGCCGAGGCCCTTGGGGGCGCTGGCCTGCGCCGCTTCCTCGACCAGGCTGTTCCAGCCACCGCACGCCTCGCACCGCCCCGCCCATTTCGGGTAGACGGCGCCGCATTGGTGGCAGACGAAGCGGGATTGGGCGCGGCTCATCTACAGTGCCCTGACTTCCATGCGGATCGGACCCTCGGCGCGGCCGTGGATGAATTGCTCGACATAGTCATTGCCGGAATGGTCGATGCGGTCGGCCGCATCCGACCAGATGATTCGGCCTTTGTAAATCATCGCGACGCGATCGGCGATTTTCCGCGTCGAGGCCATATCATGGGTGATCGAGATCGCGGTGGCGCCGAGATCGTGCACGCATTTGACGATCAGATCATTGATCACATCGGCCATGATCGGGTCGAGGCCGGTGGTCGGCTCGTCGAAAATGATGATTTCCGGCTCGGCGGCGATGGCGCGGGCGAGGCCGACGCGCTTCTGCATGCCGCCCGACAGTTCCGCCGGGCTGAGCATGCCGACCTCTGGCCCGAGACCGACGGCGGCGAGCTTCTGCATGGCGATGTCCCTGGCCTTGGCGCGCGCCATGCCACGGCCCTGAATCAGGCCGAATGCGACATTTTCCCAGACCGGCAGCGAATCGAACAAGGCCGCGCCCTGGAACAGCATGCCGAATTTGCGCATCAGCTGGGCCCGCTTGCTGCCGGAGAGGCGGGTCGCCTCGATGCCGTCGATCAGGATGGAACCAGCATCCGGCTCCATCAGGCCGAGCACGCATTTCACGGTGACCGATTTGCCCGTGCCCGAGCCGCCGATGATCACCAGGCTCTCGCCCTCATGGACGTCGAAATCCACCCCATCGAGCACGAGATTGCGGCCGAAGGATTTTTTGAGGCCGCGAACGGCGATTTTGACCTTGCCGCTCATGATGAAAAGAACAGCGCCGTCAGCACATAATCGGTAACGAGGATCATGATCGAGGCCGATACCACGGCATACGTTGTGGCAGCACCGACGCCTTGCGCGCCCCCTTTTGAATGATAACCATGGTAGCATCCGAGTAGCGCGACGATGAATCCGAATACCGCCGACTTGACCAGGCCCGACACGATGTCCTCGGTCTTGAGCGTATCCCATATCGCGCCGAGGAAGCCGCCAGGATTGTAATCGAGCGTATAGGTCGCGACCAGAAAGCCGCCGAACACCCCGATGATATCGGCGATGAACACCAGCACCGGCAGGGCGATGGTGCCAGCGATCAGGCGCGGCACGACGAGATATTTATAAGGGTTGGTCGACAGGGTGGAGAGGGCGTCGATCTGATCGGTGACCCGCATGGTGCCGATTTCGGCCGCGATCGCGGCGCCGATTCGCCCGGCCACCATCAACCCGGCGATCACCGGTCCCAGCTCTCGCGTCACCGACAGCACCACCACCGTCGCGACCGCCGTCTCGGCGCCGATGGCGAAGCCGCTGTGGGTTTGGAGCGCCAGCACCATGCCGGTGAAGATCGCGGTCAGCCCCACGACGGGTAGCGAATAATAGCCCATGTCGATGAGCTGACGCCCGATCAGCCGTGGGTAGAAGGGCGGGCGGAAACAGTGGGAGATGCCGACGATGGCGAACAGCGCCAGGCGCCCCGCCGCCTGGAGGAACAGGATGAAAATGCGGCCGACGCTGGCGAGAAAATCAAGCATCGCGGCCGCCGCGATAGACCCGGTGATGCTTGCCGCCGAGCTGGGTCAGCACCTCATAGCCAATGGTGCCGGCGTCGCGGGCGAAATCGTCGATGCCATAGGCATCGTCCAGCAGATCGGCATAGGCGCCGGGGCGGGTGTGCTTGGGGTCGATGCCGGTCACGTCGATGGTGAAAAGGTCCATCGAGATGCGCCCGATGACGGGCGCGCGCTGGCCGCCGATGCCGACGCTGGCCTTATTGCTGGCCGAGCGCAGCCAGCCATCGGCATAGCCGATGCCGAGGGTCGCGACCCGGCCGGCGCGCGTGGTGCGGAAGGTGCCGTCATAGCCCACCGCCTGCCCCTCGTCGAGCTCGCGCGTCTGGAGGATTTTTGCTTTAAGTTTAATTGTTTGTCTCATGGGGTTGCGTCGCCCCGGACGGGGATTGCACCCGTATAGCGCGGCGCCGGGACGGACGAAATCGAAATGATAGGCCGGCCCCAGAAAGATACCCGAACTGGCGGCGAGGCTGGCCGGAGCGGGCGGCAGCCGCGCCAGCAGCGCGCGAAAGGCATCACGCTGGACGCGGTTGGTGGCGGCGCCCGGCGTGCCGGCACTGCTTAAATGGCTGAGATAGGCGACGACGCCAACTCTATCGAGCAATTCCGGCGTGTCCGCTAGCCGCTTCGCCTCGGCGCGGGGCAGGCCGAGCCGCGACATGCCGGTATCGAAATGGATCATGGCCGGCGCGCCGCGCCCGGTCTTCCGCCACGCCGCGATCTGGCCGAGATCGTTCAGCACCGGCATCAGGCGCCCGCGCGCGAAATCCCGCGCCTCGGCCGCGGCGAAGCCATTAAGCACCGCGATCCGCGCGTCCGGCAGCAACCGGCGCAGCGCCAGCCCCTCGCCGGTATCGGCGACGAAGAATAGCCGGCAGTCGGCGCGCCACAGCCGCAGTGCGATCTGGGCCATGCCGAGGCCGTAGGCATCGGCCTTCACCACCGCGGCCGCCTCGGTGCCGTGCTTCAGCCGCGCGCGCAGCAGACGCCAATTCGCGGCGATGGCGTCAAGATCGATGGCGAGGATAGAGTCGGGTTGCCGATTCAAAACCGCTCTTCGGGGCTGTGATCGCTGCGCACGTAATTGTCGAAGCGGGTGGTGTGGCTGTCGAAGCGCAGGGTGATGTTGTTGATCGGACCATGGCGCTGTTTGGCGATCAGCAGCTCGGCGGTATCGTGCACCTCCTGCAGCCGCTTATGCCAGCGCTCGTAGCGTTCATTGAATTTGTCGTTGGCCTCTTCCGGCCGCTGCGAGGGCTGGCCGCGGCTGAGGTAATATTCCTCGCGGAAGATGAACATGACGACGTCCGAATCCTGCTCGATCGAGCCCGATTCCCGCAAATCCGACAGCATCGGCCGCTTGTCCTCGCGCGACTCGACCTGGCGCGATAGCTGCGACAGGGCCAGCACTGGAACATTAAGCTCCTTCGCCAACGCCTTCAATCCACGGGTAATTTCAGACACTTCCTGCACCCGGTTCTCGGCGCCGCCGCCATCGCCGCTGCCGCGTAGCAATTGCAGATAGTCGATCACGATCAGCCCCAGCCCGTGGGTACGCTGCAGCCGCCGCGCCCGTGTGCGCAGCCCGGTGATCGACAGCGCCGGGGTGTCATCGATATAGAGCGGCACCTCGGCGAGCTCGAGGCTGGCGCGGACGAATTTCTCGAAATCGGTGCTCGACACCTCGCCGCGCCGAATCTTGTCCGAGGAGACGCCCGACTGTTCCGAAAGAACGCGCGTCGCCAATTGTTCGGCCGACATTTCAAGCGAGAAGAAGCCGACCACCGCGCCATCCTCGGCGATGGTCCGGCCGTTCGGGTCCTTGCCCGGGCGATAGGCGCGGGCGGCGTTGAACGCGATGTTGGTGGCCAGCGCGGTCTTGCCCATCGACGGCCGGCCCGCGAGGATCAGCAGATCGGAGGGATGCAGCCCGCCGAGATTCTTGTCGAGATCGGCGAAATTTGTGGCGACGCCGATGGTCTTGCCGCCCTTTTTAAAGGCGGCCTCCGCCATCACGACGGCCTGGGTCAGCGCCTTCTGGAACGACTGAAAGCCGCTGTCATATTCGCCGAGGGTGGCGAGGTCGAACAGCTTCTTCTCCGCCGACTCGATCTGCGCCTGTGCCTCGCGCTCGAGATCGTAGGCGTAGGCGTCGTTGACAACATCCTCGCCGATGGAAATGAGCTGGCGGCGCAGATGGAGATCGTAAATCTGGCGGCCGTAATCATTGGCGTTGATGATCGTGACCACCGAGGCGGCGAGGCGGGCGAGATATTGCGCGCCGCCGATCTCGGTCAAGGCGCCATCCTGGTCGAAGAGATTCTTCAGCGTGACCGGATTGGCGATCTGCGCGCGCTCGATCAGCGTGCGGATCGCGGCATAGACGCGTTGATGCACCGGCTCGGCGAAATGCTCGGGCAGCAGAAATTCCGCGACTCGCCGATACGCCTCGTTGTTGACCAGCATGGCACCGAGCAGGGCCTGCTCGGCCTCGATATTCCGAGGCGGGGAGCGGTAAATCAGATCGCTGTCGCGCAGCGGCGTCACGTTCGAAGGCACGGCATCCACCATAAGGGGGATGTTACCAACTCGCGCCCGGACGAGTCCTAACTAATGCGACTCGGCCGATGAGGATAACAATGGGGATATCGGGGACAGCCAAGCTTAGCCCGGTTGCATTGGCCGGGCTTGCCCCTCTCACGCCGCGCGCTCGACCCGCTCCGGAATCGGCGGCGCGTGGCTATGCTCCCATAGAGTGATGTAGTCGCGGGTCAGCGGCACGGCGTCGACGGTCTTTGCCAATTGCATCTGGAAATTCAAATGCCCGCCCCAGCGGAACGCGACCTCCGACCCGGCGAGATAGAATTCCCACATCCGGCAGAAGCGCTCGTCGTAGAGCGTCCTGATGCGTTCGCGATTCGCCAGGAACCGCGCGCGCCATTCCTTCAGCGTCTCGGCATAGTGGAGGCGCAGGATTTCGATGTCGGTGATCCACATGCCGACCTTCTCGACCACCGGCACCACCTCGGACAGCGACGGCGAATAGCCGCCGGGAAAGATATATTTGCGCAGCCAGGAATTGGTGGTCGCCGGCCCGTCCATGCGGCCGATCGAATGCACCAGTGCGACGCCGTCCGCGGCCAGCAAGCCCTTCACCTTGCGGAAGAACGCATGGTAATGCGGCACGCCGACATGCTCGAACATGCCGACCGAGACGATGCGGTCATAGGTGCCCGCTTCCTCGCGATAGTCGCGCAGCACGAATTTGACACGATCGGCGACGCCCGCCGCGGCGGCGCGGCGCTCCGCGACCTTCAACTGTTCGATCGAGAGGGTGAGGCCGGTGACCGAAACATTGGCCTCCTTGGCGAGGTAGATGGCGAGGCCGCCCCAGCCGCAGCCAATGTCCAGGACCCGCTGCCCCGGCTGCAACAGCAGTTTGGCGGCGAGATGCCGCTTCTTGTTGGCCTGCGCCTCCTCCAGCGAGATCTCGTTGATCGGCCAATAGGCGCAGGAATATTGCCGGTCGGTATCGAGGAACAGATCGTAGAGCGTGTCCGACAGATCGTAATGATGCGCGACGTTTTTCCGCGACTTGCCGACCGGATTATATTGCTGAAACACGCCCAGCGCGTGGCCGAAGCCGGCATGGAGCGGCGTCACGATGCTGGGCGGCGCCAGCGCCTGATTCTCGCTGGTGAACATGAGGAGATCGAAGGCGTCGCCATCCTCGATGGTCAGGCTGCCATCCATATAGGCTTCACCCAGATAGAGTCGGGGATTGAAGAACAGCTTTCGTTCCAGCGCCTTATCGTGCAGCCGGATGGTTATGGTCGGACCGGCCAAATCTCCCGAAAAAGCATGGGTGACGCCCTGCGCGTCAATGACGCGCAGGGTCCCCTTGGTCACCAGATGCCGAAGCAGAAATCCTAACAACATCGCGCCGCCCCTTTTCCTTCAAGGCCCAATATCCGACAGGGGCGGGGCACAAAACAAGGCCAACCGTCACCGTCGGCAAGGGTGGCGGCGCCGCGCTATTGCTTCATCACGCCATAGAGACGCTTGTCCGTCGATTTCTCGTAGTCGAGGCCCTTGGGATAGGTCAGAAGCTCCATATTCGCGCCCCACGGCGTCTTGAAATAGACGAAGGTTTCGCCGCCGTTCGGCTGGCCGGAGACCGGGGTTGGATCGCCCAGGACCTTGACGCCCGGGATGGTTTTCAAATAGGCGACGGCCTTCGGCAGATCGGAGACATAGAAGGCGAGATGGAAGCCGCCGACATCGCTGTTCTTCAGCGGCGTCTTGACCTGATCGTGGGTGGTGTATTCGAACAATTCGATATTCTGGGTCGGGCCACAGCGCACCATCGCCAGCATGGTCGATGCCTTGGCGTCGACGCCGAGATTGGTTTCCATCCATGATCCCTTGGGATCGGCGAACGGGCCGGCGGTGTAGACGTATTCGCAACCGAGGACTTTGGTGAAGAAGTCGATGCCCTCCTTCAGCGTCGGCACCGTCATGCCGACATGATCGACGCCGGCCATGGTCGGAATGCCGTTCGCGAAGGCGCTAGGCGCGGCAACGAGCATGGCCAAGGCCACAACGCCGCCGCGCAGAAAATTCTTTCGGTCCATATCGCTATCCTCCCCCGATTATTTATTTAAGAGCGTGGCAGCGTGAACTCAAATACTTTAGGTGTCAAACATCGGGCGCTCAGAGCATGTCGAGCCGGCCGCGATCGGGGCGGGGAAAGGCACGGTCCAGCGCCGCCAATTCCGTGGCGGAAAGCTCAAGGTCGAGCGCCGCCCGATTGTCCCGGACGTGCGCGGGATCGGCCGCCTTCGGAATGACGATCACGTCGCTTTGCCGCAACAGCCAGGCGAGCGCGATCCGCGCCGGGCTGCCGCCGCGCGCGGCGGCGATACGGATGAGGGTGGGATCATCGAGGATGCGTCCCTGTTCGATCGGCGAATAGGCCATGATCGGCAAATGATACGTCTGGCACCAGGGCATCAGCTCGGGCTCGATGCCCCGGCGCGACAAATTATAGAGCACCTGGTTGGCGGCACAGGCATCGCCGCCCGGCACGCGCCACAGCGCATTCATGTCGCCGGTGTCGAAATTGCTGACGCCCCAACGCAGAATCTTGCCGGCGTCACGCAGCGCCTCGAACCCGGCGACCGTCTCGGCCAGCGGCACGTCGCCGCGCCAGTGCAGCAGATAGAGATCGAGCCGGTCGGTGCCGAGCCGCTTCAGGCTGCGCTCGCAGGCAGCCGCCAGCTTCTTGCCGCCTGCATTGTGGGGATAGACCTTGCTGACCAGGAAGACACCGTCGCGCCGGCCGGCGATCGCCGCGCCAACCAGTTCCTCGGCGCCGCCATCGGCATACATCTCGGCGGTGTCGATCAGCGACATGCCCAGATCGAGGCCGAGGCGCAAGGCCGCCATCACATCCGCGCCGCGCGTATCGCGCTCGCCCAGCCCCCAGGTGCCTAGTCCCAGGGCCGGAATCGTCGTGCCGTCGGGCAGGGTCAGGTTCCGCATCGCCATCTCCTCGCGCCAGGATAGGGGATGATTTTACCCGGACCTGGGGTAAGGATAGAGACCAATCTTGCGCTGAGGGAGATCGCCATGGCCGCTCTGCTCGACCCGCCTGTCGTCGCCGGTACCGTGGTGGTGGCGGAAAGCGGCGAAGGGCGCTTCAACCAGGCGCTGCTCGACGGTCGGCACCGGCTTCTGGCGGACGAGCCGACCGCGTCCGGCGGCACCGATAGCGGCCCCAATCCCTATGAATTGCTGCTGATGGCCCTCGGCGCCTGCACCTCGATGACATTGCGGCTCTATGCCGAACGCCAGCACTGGCCGCTGGAGCGCGTGGTCGTGCGGCTACGCCATGACAAAATCCATGCCGAGGATTGCGCGGGTTGTGAAACCAAGGAGGGTAAGCTCGACCGTATCGAGCGCAATATCGAACTGCATGGAGCGCTCGATGACGCGCAGCGCCAGCGCCTGCTGGAGATCGCGAATATGTGTCCGGTGCACCGCACCCTGACATCCGAAGTGCGGATTGAAACGCGGCTCGCGGAATAGCGGAATGTTTTCACCGGGCAACGGCCCGGTGAAAACAATTCAGGGCGTAATTATTCTTCCTCGGCTGGCGCCTCGGCGTCTGGCTCGTTGTCGAAGACCGCTTCGGCCACCTCGCGGGTCTCGCGTGCGGCGGTTTCCTGGGCGAGCTGGATCGGGTTCATGCCCTTTTCCTGCATCTCCGCTTCTTCCCGCGATTGCGCGACATTGGCCGTGACCGTGGCCGTCACCTCGGGGTGCAGCACGATGCGCGTCTTATAGAGGCCGAGCGCCTTGATCGGCCGTTCGAGCACGACCTGGCCGCGCGACACCGTGAAGCCGGCCGCCGTCACCGCGTCGGCGACATCGCGCGCCGAGACGGAACCATAGAGCTGACCGCTCTCGCCGGCCTGGCGGATGAGGACGACGACGACGCCGTTCAGCTTGGCGGCGACATCGCCAGCCTCTGCCTTATGGGTCAGGTTCTGGGTTTCGAGCTGGGCGCGCTGGGTCTCGAAATAGGCGAGATTATCCTTGGTCGCGCGCAGGGCCTTTTTCTGCGGCAACAGGAAATTGCGCGCATAGCCGGGACGGACTTTGACCAACTGCCCCATCTGGCCGAGATTCTCGACCCGCTCCAATAAAATGAGATCGATCATGGCTCGCCCCTATTGAATCGAATAGGGCAGCAGGCCGAGGAAGCGCGCGCGCTTGATCGCCTGTGCCAGCTCGCGCTGTTTCGTGGCGGAGACCGCCGTGATGCGGCTTGGCACGATCTTGCCACGCTCGGAGATGTAACGCTGCAGCAGCTTGACATCCTTGTAGTCGATCTTCGGCGCGTTCGGCCCCGAGAACGGACAAGATTTACGCCGCCGGAAGAACGGCCGGCGTCCGCCGCCCGCGCCGCCGCCGCTGCGTCCGCCGCGATCGCCACCACCGAAGCCGCCGCGGTCGCCGCCGCCAAACCCACCACGGTCGCCGCCACCGAAGCCGCCGCCACGGTCGCTAAAGCCGGTATCGGTCATCGTTCGACTCCTTCACTGGCGACGGGCGCGGGGACGGCCGCCACCGGCTCGGCGTCGCGCCCATCGCGGTCGCGCCGGGGCCCCCGGTCGCGATCGCGATCGCGGTCGCCGCCGAAGCCGCGGTCCCGGTCTCGCTCGTCGCTGCGGCCGCGATTCTGCAGCACCGCCGACGGGCCTTCCTCCAGCGCGTCCACGCGGATGGTGAGATAGCGCAGAATGTCCTCGCTGATGCGCATGTTGCGCTCCATCTCGACGATCGCCGCCGACGGCGCGTCGACATTGAACAGCACATAATGGCCCTTGCGGTTTTTCTTCATCCGGAAGGCGAGATTGCGCAGGCCCCAATTCTCGCGCTTTTTAACTTCGCCACCCTGTTCGGCGATGATCCCGGCGAACTGGTCCGCTAGCGCATCGACCTGCGTGCCGGAAATATCCTGACGCGCAATGAAAACGGTTTCGTATAACGACATGAAGCGTTTGGCTCCCTTTGGCTGTTGATGGCCCGGCGCTGGTCGGAAATCCGACGGTCAGCCGCCCGAACCTAGCCGGCCCATGCCGGCAAGGAGAAGGCGGCGGACTATACAGAAGTGGCCTGGCGGCGCAACCCCACCTTGCGCCCGGCCTCGGGCGGCGGGGGCAGGGCGCGGTGCGCGGCCAGCATCGCATCGATCCCCGCTTGAAGCGCGGGCGGAAAGGGCGCGGCGCGCGGTCCCGCCGGATCGACGTGCAGCACCACCATTTCGAACGTCGCGACCGGCTCGCCGGTTTCCGCCATCGCCATCCGGCAGAAGAAATGGACGCGCTTGGCGTCCGCGTCGATCAACTGACAGGCGATGCGCACGCGGTCGCCGAGCTTGGTCTCGCGCGCATAGGTGACGTGAGATTCCAGCGCGTACATCGAATGCCCGGCCGCGCGGCGATAGGCCTGGCCGATGCCTAGTGTATCGAACAGCACATCGGTTGCCTTGTCGAACATCACGACGTAATAGGCCATGTTGGTGTGGCCGTTATAGTCGATCCATTCCGGCCGGATGGCGAGTTCGAGGCTGGGCAGGGTGACGCTCATGTCACTCCGCCAGCGCGGGCATCGCCCAATCCAGCCAGCCCATCGCATAGAGCCAGACCATGGCGAACAGCATCGAGATCACGGTGATGGGAATGCCGGCGCGGGCATATTCGCCGAAGCTGAGATGGACCCCGAACTGGTTGGCGCGCTCGGCGACGATCAGATTGGCGAAGCTGCCCAGCAGCAACAGGTTGCCGGCGAACGAGAACAGCAGCGCCATGCCATAGAACGCGCCCTCGGGCGGGTTGGGCCAGATCTGCAGCAGCAAGATGACCGACGGCACGTTGCCGAAGACATTGCTCATGAACAGCGTCAGCGGCGCCAGCACGATGAGGTGGTCGGGCAACAGCCCGGCATCGCCCAGCGACGAGATGAAGGGATAGGCCATGCCCGACTGGGCCAGCGCCCCGGTCACCGCGAAGAGACACACGAACAGCAGCAGCAGCGGCCAATCGACGGCCGCGATCATGGTGCGGCTGGTGATCTTGCGGCTGGCCAGTAAGAGGGCGGCAATCACCAGCCCGCCGACCTCGCGTGGCAGCGACGTCGTGAACAGGATCAGCAGCGCCACCAGCGCGATCAGCGCCTTGATGGTCTGGGCCCGGTCGAAGGGGTGGCGCGGCACGTCGGGAATGTCGGCGATCAGCGCGGGCGACCGCTCCAGCACCCGGTCGCGCCACTGAAACCAGATGACCCCGAACACCACCGCGAGGCCAACCATCGCCGGCACCGCGCAGGCCAGCAGGAAGGTATGGAAGCTGAGATTGCCGATCTGGCCGAGATAGATGTTCTGCGGGCTGGAGATCAGCGTTGCGGCGGAGCCGGTATTGGCCGCCGTCACCAGCGCGATCAGGAACGGCCGCGGATCATAGCCGCGCGCCCGCGCCCCGGCGATCAGCAGCGGCGCCATCGCGAACACCACAATGTCATTGGCGAGAAGCGCGGTCAGGGCACCGCATACCACCACCGTCAGCAACAGCAGCGACGCCGGCCCGCTGTGCCGCGCCGTGATCCAGTCGGCGCACAGATCGTAAAAGCCGGCCGATAGGAACTGCGCTGAAATGATCATCAGCGCGAACAGGAGGACGATGGTCGAGACGTCGATGCTGCCGCCGATATCGTCGACGGTGACGGTCTCGGTGCCCAGGAGGGCGATGGCGCCAAGCAACGCGATGCCGGTGCGGTCGACCCGGAACCAGGGCAGCCGCCCGGCGGCCAGCGCCAGATAGGTCAGGAAGAACACCAGCAGGATGATTGCGTTGGGCATCTTGGCGCGGGATCAGGCAGGCTTGGCGACAGCAGGGCGCGGGATCATAGAACCGATTGAGCCGGCTTGGGGTAGAGATTTCTAAACGATGACAAGCGCCGCGCGAAGTGGCGGTGGGCTTGAGAAAACGCGTGGCGCCCATGCGGAAAATATATTGACAATATGATGTCATTATGACACTGGTTAGTCATGAACAGACTCTCTTCCGGCGCCACCGCCATCCCGCTGATCATCGCGGATATTTATGAACTCGCGGGGCGTCTCCGCGCGCGCGGCGACCTGATCGCCGGCGCCATCGGCCAGAGCCAAGCGCGCTGGCAAGTGCTCAGCGCGGCGTCGGGGCCGCCCGTCTCGGTGCCGCGGATCGCGCGGCGTCTCGGCCTCTCTCGCCAGGCGGTTCAGCGGATCGCCGACTTGCTGGCGGCGGACGGCCTCGCCGCGTTCGCGGTCAATCCCGACCACAAGGCGTCGCCCAATCTGGTGCTGACCCCCGTTGGGCACGACGCACTGGCCCGGCTGACCAAGACCGCGCGCGCCGGGCATGAGGAATTAGCGGCTTCGCTCGATGCCGTCGATTTGGCGGCACTGCGCCGCGACCTGCGCGCGCTGTTGGCCGCGCTCGATGCATCCCCGATCGACAATAAAGGAGCGTAAAATGGATACCAATCTGATCGCCCTGTTCCACGAATGCAGCGCCGGCTCGATTGCCGAGACCGACAATTTCTCCACCGTCGTCGGCAAACTGATCGCGGCCGGCGCCGAGGGCTATCACTGCGATCTCTATCGCCGCGAAAAGACCTATTACATGCCCGATGGCCGCACGCACGTCGAACCTGAGCCGGAGCTCGATCCTGCCGAATTCGGCGCTAACAGGATCGCCCACGACTTCTCCGAAGCGCGGATCAAAGCCGCGCTGGCGTCCGTCCAGACCGGCAGCATCATCTATGTCGAATTCCTGCGACAGATCATGGTCGCGGGCTGTGTCGGCTATCAGGTGTGCATTACCGGCCGGCGCGCGCTCTATTTCGGCCGTGCCGGCGAGGTCTACGTCGAACGTTTCCCCAGCGGCAATTGAGGTCACGCCATGGCCTATGATGAAAAAATCGCGGAACGCGTCCGGAAGCTGCTATCCGGGCGCGGCGACGTGATCGAGAGAAAGTTGATGGGCGGCCTGTCCTTCATGGTGGCGGGCAACATGGTCTGCTCGGTCAGCGGCAGGGGCGGCCTGCTGATCCGCGTCGGCGACGAGGCGCGCGACAAGCTCCTCGAAGACCCGCACGTCCAGCCGATGAAGATGGGCGCGAGGACCATGGCCGGCTTTGTCCGGGTCGATCCCGAAGGCTATCGAAGCGACCGCGCGCTCAAGAAATGGCTTCAACGCGGCTTGGATTTGGTCGCGACGCTGCCGGCGAAGTAGCGGGTACGTCACCGGGCCTTTGCCCGATGAAAACGCTCGGGATGAGGATAGAGGGAGTTTGGTAAAAACCCGCAATACCAAAAATATCAACCTCATCCCGAGCTGGCGCGTAGCGCCTGTCGAGGGATGCACGATTACACATCCAGCCCCTTCGCGAAGGCGGCGCGGTCCTGGATGAATTGATAGCGCAGCTCCGGCTTGCGGCCCATCAGGCTTTCGACCAGGGTTTCGGTCTTTTTCACATTGGCGCGGTCGGCAGGGTCCGGCAGGGTAACGCGCTCCAGCGTGCGCTTGGTTGGGCTCATGGTGGTGTCGCGGAGCTGTGCCGAGGGCATTTCGCCCAAGCCTTTGAATCGGCTGATCTCGATCTTGCTCTTGCCGGTCAGCACGGTCTTCGTCAGTTCGACCCGGTGCGCGTCGTCGCGTGCATACACCACATTGGCGCCCTGGCTCAGCCGGTAGAGCGGCGGCACCGCGAGATAGAGTTTGCCGTTCTCGACCAGCTTGGGCATTTCGCGGAAGAAGAAGGTCATCAGCAGCGATGCGATATGCGCGCCATCGACATCGGCGTCGGTCATGATGATGACCCGCTCATAGCGCAGTTTTTCGTCCTGATAGCGATCGCCCGAGCCGCAGCCCAGCGCCAGGATCAGATCGGCGATCTCTTGATTCTGGCGCAGTTTGTCGGCGCTGGCGCTGGCGACGTTGAGGATCTTGCCGCGCAGCGGCAGGATCGCCTGGGTGTCGCGCTCGCGCGCCTGCTTGGCGGAGCCGCCGGCGCTGTCGCCCTCCACCAGGAAAATCTCGGTACCGGCGGCGCTAGAGCGGCTGCAATCCGCGAGCTTCCCCGGCAGGCGCAGCTTGCGGGTTGCGCTCTTGCGGTCGAGGTCCTTTTGCTGGCGCCGCTTGAGCCGGTCCTCGGCGCGCTCGATGACGGTGTCGAGCAGCGCGCGCCCCGCGACCGGATCGGCCGAGAGGTAATGGTCGAAGTGATCCTTCAGCGCGCCATCGACGAGGCGTGTCGCCTCGGCCGAAGCCAGCCGCTCTTTCGTCTGGCCCTGAAATTGAGGCTCGCGGATGAAGAGGGAGAGCAGCACCACCGCGCCCTGCATGACATCCTCGGCGGTGATCTGCGTGGCCCGGCGATTATTGACCATCTCGCCATAGGCCTTGAGCGCGCGGGTCAGAGCCGAGCGCAGGCCCGCCTCATGCGTGCCGCCCTCCGGCGTCGGGATGGTATTGCAATAGGACGAGGAAAACGCATCGCCATCGGCCGGCCAGGCGATCGCCCATTCGACCCGGCCCTCGGCCCCGAAATCATGCTCGCCGGTGAACGGCGTCGGCGTCAGCGTCTCGCGGTCGGCGACGATCGAGGCAAGATAATCGGCGAGGCCACCGGGGAATTTGAACCGTTCCTCCAGCGGCACGTCGTCGGGCCGCGCCACCCCCGGGTCGCACGACCAGCGGATTTCGACGCCGCGAAACAGGTAAGCCTTCGACCGGCACAGGCGATAGAGATTGGCCGGCTTGAACTGCGCGGTCGGGCCGAAAATCTGCGGGTCGGGATGGAAGCGGATCGCGGTGCCGCGCTTGTTGGGGGCGGCGCCGGCATCCTTGAGCTTGGTGGTCGGCTTCCCGCGAGCATATTCCTGGGTCCACAATTTGCGGTCGATGGCGACTTCGACGGTGAGCTTGTCCGATAGCGCGTTCACCACCGAGACGCCGACGCCGTGCAGCCCGCCCGAGGTCTTGTAGGCGTCGCCGCCGAACTTGCCGCCCGAATGCAGCATGGTCAGGACGATCTCGAGCGCCGATTGCTTCGGGAATTTGGGATGCGGATCGACCGGAATGCCCCGGCCATTATCCCGGACCAGCACGGAGCCGTCGGCGTACAACTCCAGCTCGATGCGGTTGGCGTGGCCGGCCACCGCTTCGTCCATGGCGTTGTCGAGCACCTCGGCGGCCAGATGATGCAGCGCCCGCTCATCGGTGCCGCCGATATACATGCCGGGCCGGCGGCGAACGGGTTCCAGCCCCTCCAGGACCTCGATGTCCTTGGCGGAATAGCCGCCGGGTGCCTTGCGGGGGAGATTGTCGAAGAGATCGGGCATGGCGCGGACTATAAAGGAAGCGCCGGGACAGCGGCAAGCAGCCTAAGGTAGGCCCGATCCGGCAACCCGCAATATTTAGTGGGCGTCGGTCAGACCAGGGTCTCGGCCTTTTCCCGCTCGCGGCGGCCGCGATGGCCATCGCGCGGCTTGGCAAGGCGATCGATCGCGCGCAGTTCGTCGCGGGCCGCCTCGGCGGCGGCGGCGGATAGGGTAGTCACAAGGCCGAAGCCGGCTAGTTTCGCCTCCTGCGCGACGTGGTCGAGCATGGCATAGAGCGCAACCAATTGCTGACGTTTCGACATCACGGCCTCATCACGAGTTAACCAAAAAGAGGTATTTCCAATTATCATGTTCAATTATTGATTGTATCACCTTGAGATTTCGTGTCACTGGGAAAATAAGCAAGGTTAATGGCGTGTCTCGTGGATGGCGCCGGGATTGTTCTCGCCGATCGGAAAGCCGATAAAGAGCCGCAAGCCACGAGGGTCCGAGCCATGACCGACCGCGCCTCGCCGCAGGTTCCCCCGAATTATCAGCCGGCCTTGCGGGCCATCCCGATGCCGAAGGACGCTAACCAATCCGGCGATATTTTCGGCGGCTGGGTGCTGTCGCAGATGGATTTGGCTGGCGGGTCCGTGGCATCGCGCCGGGTCAAGGGGCGCTGCGCCACCGTCGCGATCACCGCCATGACCTTCCATCAGCCGATCTTCGTCGGCGACGAGGTGAGCTGTTACGGCGAGATCGTGCGCGTCGGCACCACGTCGCTGACGGTGAAGATCGAAAGCTGGGCGCGCCGCTGGGGCCGCGCCGAGGCGATCAAGGTGACGGAGGGGCTGTTCACTTTCGTGGCGCTGGGTCCCGACCACCGGCCGCGGCCGGTGCCGCCCGACGAATGAGCGATCTGACGATTGCCGAGGCGCGCTGGCCGCACGATCATGATGCGGTGCTGGGCTTGTTTCGCGACTATGTCGCCGGGCTCGGCATCGATCTCGGCTTTCAAGGCGTCGAGGCCGAGTTCGCGACGCTGCCCGGCAAATATGCCCGGCCGCACGGGCTGGTGCTGCTGGCGCGACGTGGCGGCGCGGCGGTCGGCACCGTCGCCTATCGCCCGTATCCGCCGGGCGGCTGCGAGATGAAGCGGCTCTATGTCGCGCCGGCCGCGCGCGGGCTGGGGGCAGGGCGCCAGCTCTGCGATCGCCTGATCACCGAGGCGCGGGCCGCCGGCTATCGCCGCATGCTGCTCGATACCGGTGACTGGCTGACCGCCGCGCTGGCGCTCTATCGCGCACTCGGCTTCGCGGAAATTCCCGCCTACTACCACAACCCCTTGAAAGGCACGGTCTATATGGCGCGCGACCTGCAAGATTGAGTAGACTGCGGCAATAGCCACGAAGGAAACGCCATGCCGATCGATCTTGCTTCCGTTGTTGCCATCGACGTCCATACCCATGCCGATGGGCCGCCCGGCTCCCCCTCCTATGAGGATGGCGCCGAGGGCCGCGCCTACATGGCGAAATATTTCAAGACCAGCTATGAGCCCAAGCCGATCAGCGAAATCGCGCAATATTATCGCGACCGCAAGATCGCGGCGGTGATCTTCACGGTCGACAGCGAGGCCGCAACCGGCAAGCGGCGCTATCCCAATGAAGAAGTGGCGCGCCAAGTCGCCGAGAACGACGACATCTTGATCCCGTTCGCCAGCATCGATCCGCACAAGGGCATGCTCGGCGTGCGCGAGGCGCGAATGCTGATCAAGGATTACGGCGTCAAGGGCTTCAAGTTCCATCCCTCGTCGCAGCAATTTCATCCCAACGACCGGATGGCCTATCCGCTCTATGAGGTGATCGCCGAGCATAAGCTGATATCGCTGTTCCATACCGGCCAGACCGGCGTCGGCTCCGGCATGCGCGGGGGTGGCGGCATCAAGCTTGAATATTCCAACCCGATGTATCTCGACGAGGTCGCCGCCGATTTTCCCGACATGTCGATCATCATGGCCCACCCCTCGTTCCCATGGCAGGAACAGGCGCTGTCGGTGTGCCAGCATAAGCCCAACGTCTATATCGACCTGTCGGGCTGGTCGCCGAAATATTTCCCCCAGAGCCTGATCCGTTATGCCAATACGCTGATCAAGAACAAGGTGCTGTTCGGCTCGGATTTCCCGGTGATCACGCCGGACCGCTGGCTCGCCGATTTCGAGAAGATCGAGATCCGACCGGAGGTGAAGCCGCTGATCCTCAAGGACAACGCCGCGAAGCTGCTGGGGCTGGCGCGTTAGGCTAGAAAGTTTTGGAGAGGCCGGCATCCCGTAGAACGGCGTTCGCGGTATGCCGGCTTTTTATGGCGAGGGGAACGGCGAAATTCCGGTTGGTGATTGGACTGAACCAAATCTGATGACTGCCTTTGCCGGCCCGAACAAACCGGCATTCGGCCTCCCGAAGCAACCGGGCCAATTCTCGATCGAAATCAGCCACAGAACCTAGTCTAGGCCGCCGCGGTGATCCGGTCGGCGGTAAAATGAATCGTCAGCTTTTCGCCTTCGCCGATCAACCCGTTCAAGGCGGCGATTTCCGGCGCGATTTCCAACACGCGGCTCATTAATTGATCGAAGGTCGGTGCTTCCGTGGAAAGCGGCAGTTCTTCATTGGAACCCAGCCAAACTCCGGCCTCGGCGTCGAACTCAGCATGGACGGTCAATTCTTTCATCTGCTACCCCTTCGCCAGGCGCTGGATCGCCGGCGACGCGACGATCTGATGCTCGGTGACATAGGTTTCGTGGTTCTGTTCGATGTCGCGCGGCGCATAGAGATAGTTGATCATCATGCCGAAGGATTGCTTCAGCCCATTGACCGAGGTGTCGGCCAGCCAATCAAGCTGTTCCATGCGCGCGCCGTTGGTCAGGTGGAAATGCGCGACCGAATCCGCTACCGTCCCAGCCGAGCGCTTCTCGGTCATCAAATAGCGCGCACAGAGCCGCGTCAGGGGAAGACGCAATGCCTCGCCCAGGACCGCATCCTCGTGCCAGCGCGGCCGCGCCAGTAATTTTTCGAGCGTCTCGGCGGCGAGCGACGATGGCAGTGCCTCGCGCTCCTGCGGCGTCAGGATATTGTCCTTGTCCTTGACATGGCGCTCAAGCCACGCGCGGAAGCCCGGGATCGGCGACAGGGTGGCGAAGGTCTTGAGGTGTGGCAGCTCCTCTTGCAGCCGGTCGACCACCCGCTTGATCAGGAAATCGCCGAAGCTGATGCCCGACAGGCCCTTCTGGCAATTGGAGATCGAATAGAAGATCGCGGTGTCGGCGGTGTCGGGATCGCCCAACGGCGCGTTCTGGTCGAGCAGCGCCTGGACATTGCCGGCAATGCCTTTGACCAGCGCCACCTCGACGAAGATCAGCGGCTCGTCGGGCATGCGCGGGTGGAAATAGGCAAAGCAGCGGCGGTCGGGATCGAGCCGGTTCTTCATGTCGGCCCAATTGCGCACGCGATGCACCGCCTCATACCGGGCCAGCCGTTCCAGCAGCGAAGCCTGGCTGTCCCAGGTGATGCGGCGCAGCTCTAGGAACCCGACGTCGAACCAGCCCGCCAGCAGATGTTTCAGATCGCCCTCGAGCGAGGCCAGCACCGGGTCGCCGCGCGCGAGGCCCATCAGCTCGGCGCGCAGATCGACCAGGAACTTGACGCCCTCGGGCAGCGCGTTGAACTGGGTCAACAGCTTGAGGCGCGGCGGCTCCAGCGCGTCGCGCAGCGATCGCTCCAGCGCCGCGCGCTCGTCCCGCTCGGCCGTGAGCAGGCGCTGGCACAGGATATCGACGGTGCCGCGATCGATATCGAACTCGCCCGCCAGCAGTTGGAGAAAGCGCTGCCGGCCGATGGCATTGAGGGCGAGATAGGTGCGCCCGAGATCGGCCGCGCGGGCGCGGGCCGCGACGGCGCCACCCCGCGCCTCGAGGCAATCGCGCAGCCGGTGACGCAGGCGTTCGGCATCGTCGCGCGACAATTCGGGCTTTGGCGCGGCGGTTCCCGCGACGCCGCGCCAGGCGATATCGCGCCACGCAAGGCGCCACGAGCGCAGATTGTCGAGGGTGCGATCGACGACGCCGTCGAGGAATCCGGTGCGTTCACTCATGGCGGAAGATTAGCCGGAAATTTATGTCAGGACGAGGGGTGGGCAAAGATTTTCAGTCGCTTCAGGACGGTTGGCAAATATTCGACGATATCCTCCGCCACCAGGCCGGGGCCGAAGATGCGCGCCGCCTCGCCATGCAACCAAGCCGCCGCCGCCGCCGCGCGAAACGGGTCGAGCCCTTGCGCCAGCAGCCCCACGATCATGCCCGACAGCACATCGCCGCTGCCGGCGGTCGCAAGGTCGGGCGGCGCGTTGGCATTGATGGCGGCGCGCCCATCCGGCGCCGCGATCACGGTGTCGGGTCCCTTGAGCAGAATTACGGCGCCGCTCTGTGCCGCCGCCGCCCGCGCCCGTGCCAGCTTGTCACCGGCGACATCGAACAGCCGGGCGAATTCGCCCTCATGCGGCGTCAGCACGGTTGGGCCCTCAATCGCGGAGAACAGCGTCTTGCGATACTCGGCGAACACGGTCAGCGCATCGGCATCGAGCACGGTCGCGCGCTTCACGACCAGCGCTGTCAGCACCTGATCGCGCGTGCCGTCTTCGATGCCGGCGCCCGGCCCGATCAGCACCGCATTGCGGCGCGCGTCGGTCAGCAGCGTGGCGAAATCGTCGAGGCCGGCCATCGGCTTGACGATGGTGCCGGTGAGGGCGGCGGCATAGATCGGCCAGACGCGTTCCGGCGCCGCCAGTGTCACCAGGCCGGCGCCCATGCGCGCGGCGGCCCGCGCGGCGAGTCGCGCCGCACCCGTCATCTCGGCGCCGCCGGCGATCAGCGCATGGCCGCGACTGTATTTGTGGCCCTGGGCGCGAGGCCATGGATAGGCGTCGAGCCACAAAGCGGGGCCATCCTCGAACAGGGCCGGCTGGGTCCCGCGCAGCATGCCGGGCGGCATGCCGATCTCGGCGACCGCGATCTCGCCGCAATGCTCATGGCCCGGCATCAGCAGATGGCCGGGCTTCTTGCGGAAGAAAGTCACAGTGAGGGCGCAGCGCGGCGCCATACCCATCACCGCGCCGGTGGTGCCGTCGACCCCGCTGGGGATATCGACCGCGACGATTGGCCGGCCCGACGCGTCGGCGGCGGCGAGCGTCGCGGCGGCCTCGCCGGCGATTGGGCGCGACAGGCCGGCGCCGAACAGCGCATCGACGATATAGTCGGCGCCGTCGAGCAGGGCAGGCGATAGTTTCTCCACTTCGCCTCGCCACAGCACCGCATGATGCGCGGCGGCGCCACGCAGTTGGGTGCGCTCGCCGAGCAGGCCGAGCCGGACCCGCCAGCCCGCCGCCAGCAGATGGCGCGCGACGACGAAGCCGTCGCCGCCATTGTTGCCCGGCCCGCATAGCACGGCGGCCGCATGCGGCTTTGGCCAGCGCGCGCGGATCGCATCGGCGACCGCCTTGCCGGCATTCTCCATCAGCGTGATTTCCGGCACGCCGGCGGCAATCGCGGCACGATCCACCGCCGCCATCTCGGCGGGGGTCAGCAGCGCGTTGTCGTTCGGATCCATGGTTACCGCCGTCGGTGATTTTGCCATCGCTTATTTGGGGAGCGGTTTGAGTTTTGCCGCCGTTGCCAACGCCAGAAAGAAGCTCATGGGGCGGCTGGCAAAAGGTTGAAAACCAAAATGCCGGTAGAAGTCGGCGGCATGCGCGTCCTTGGCGTCCACGACCAATGCGAAGATCGCGGGGTCCGCATTTGCCGCGCGCTCGAGCGCATCGAACAGCAACGCCCCACCCAGACCTCGCTTGGCGTATTGACGGTCGACGGCCAAGCGTCCGACGAGTGCCGTAGGAACAATGGGATATCGCGGCAGCCGATGAGCCAATGCTGGCGGAAGATCGGTGACCGGGATGCTGGCGGCCGACAATGTGTAATATCCCGCGATGAGCCGTGCATCCGGTAAGATAGCGACAAAGCAATTCGCCACCCGCCGCCGGACATCTTGCCCCGCTTGTCTGTGCAGATACGCATCGAGCGCCGCCACGCCACAGGAAAAAGCGAGGCGATCGTGATTCGGCGACAGCGGCATAATGACAAAGGGCGCCGTCACCGCGCTTTTGCGATGAGCCGGCGATGGGCATTTCGGGCGCGTCGCAGAGCCGGCACCGGCGTGGCCGGACGAAGAAGCATTGTCGCCAGAGCCTGCTGATCTTCCAGCGAAAGCCGAATAATTTGATTATCCTCGATTGCTCTTTGCGCGGCATCGCGCGCGGCAGCGACGACAAAATCGCTGACGCTGCGCCCTTGGATTTCGGCGGCACGCTTTACCGTCGCCAGCGTATCGGGCGAGATGCGGGCTTCGAGGCGCGTCGAGCGGGTTTGCGATTGCGACATGATGGACCCTGATGGTGATTGTCATTGTACGGTCTTCTGCCGGACATGGCAACATCACCGCGTCATCTTTTGAGCGTTCAGGCATCGTTCAGGCACAAGCTTCCTTGACGCCGGGGGGCGCAAGGCGTAGTGGAGCGGCGCGGTGGCGGGTGTAGCTCAGTTGGTTAGAGCGCCAGATTGTGATTCTGGATGTCGCCGGTTCGAATCCGGTCACTCGCCCCATTTCTCCCCGAGGGAAAGACAGGATGCCAGCCCCGCAATTGCATATGTCCGGGCGGATGAGCCAACTCGGCACCGAATCCGCGTTCGAGGTTCTGGCGCGCGCCGCCGCCTTGCAACGCGCGGGTCGCGACATCATCAATCTCGGCATCGGCCAGCCCGATTTCCCGACCCCACCCCATATCGTCGAGGCGGGGCGGAAGGCGTTGGCCGACGGCCATCACGGCTACACCCCGGCGAACGGCATCCTGCCGCTGCGCGAAGCGGTGGCTGCCGACCTTCACCGCCGCCACGGGGTCACGGTGTCGCCCGAGCGCGTGCTGGTGGTGCCGGGCGGCAAGGTGACGATGTTCTTCGCCATCATGATGTTTGGTGAGCCGGGCGCCGAGATCGTCTATCCCAATCCCGGCTTCCCGATCTATGAAAGCGTCATCCGCTTTTCCGGCGCCAAACCGGTGCCCATGGCCTTGCACGAAGCGAAGGGCTTTTCCTTCAGCGCCGACGAGGTGCTGGCCCTCATTACGCCGCGCACGCGACTGCTGATCGTCAACAGCCCGGCCAACCCCACCGGCGGCATCGTGCCCAAAGCGGAAATGGATCGGCTCGTTGCCGGCCTCGCCCGTTACCCCCAGGTCGCGATCCTGTCCGACGAGATTTATGGCGAGATGCTGTATGATGGCCAAGCCCATGTCAGCCTGCTGAGCTATCCCGAGATCGCCGACCGCGTCATCCTGCTCGACGGCTGGAGCAAGACCTATGCGATGACCGGCTGGCGGCTCGGCTATGGCGTCTGGCCGGAGGCGCTGTTTCCCTATGCCGAGCGGCTCGCCATCAACAATCATTCCTGCGTCAACGCGGCGGCCCAGTATGCCGGGATCGCGGCCCTAGAAGGCCCGCGCGCGCCGGTCGATCGCATGGTCGCGGCCTTCGCCGAGCGCCGCGCCTATATCATTCCGGCGCTCAACGCGCTGCCCGGCTTCCGCTGCGCCAATCCCGGCGGCGCGTTCTATGCATTCCCGAATATCGAAGGCACCGGAATGGATTCGCGCACGCTGCAATCGCGGCTGCTGGAGGAGGCGGGCATCGCCACCGTCTCCGGTACCAGCTTCGGCGAGCATGGCAACGGCTATTTGCGCTTCTCCTATGCCGCCAGTCTCGACCAGATCAAGACCGCGATGGGCCGGATCGGGGAGATGCTGGGCCGGGGGTAGGCGCTACTCCGCCGCCGTTGGGCGGCCGGGGGCGGCGGCGCGGTCGTGGGCAATGGCCGCCATCGTGTCCTCGACATGGCGTGAGAACACGAATTCCGCCGGGCGCTGCTTGTCGAGCGCGATCTCCGGCGCCATCGGCCCCTCGGTCCGGGGGCCGCGCAACTTGACCATCAGCGCCTTCAGCGGATGCCGAACGGCATCGTCGGCCGCAGTCGGCTCATAGCCGCAATGGACCATGCAATTGGCGCATTTCTCGTAATTGCCGGTGCCGTATTTATCCCATTCGGTGGTCGCCATCAGCTCGCCGAAGCTCTTGGCGTAGCCTTCGCCGAGGAGATAGCAGGGGCGCTGCCAGCCGAACACGTTGCGGGTTGGATTGCCCCATGGCGTGCAGTGATATTCCTGATTACCGGCGAGGAAGTCGAAGAACAGTGCGGACTGGCTGAATTTCCACTTCTTGCCCTTGCCGAGGCGGAACACGTCGCGGAACAGTTCCTTGGTCTTGTGACGCGACAGGAAATGCTGCTGATCGGGTGCGCGCTCATAGGCGTAGCCGGGCGAGATGGTGATGCCGTTAACACCGAGGTCGTTGCTGGCGAAATCGAGGAAGGCGGCGACCCGTTCGGGCTTCATTCCGTCGTAAATCGTTGCGTTAATGTTGACCTGAAAGCCTTTGGCTTTAGCGGATTTTATCGCCGCCACGGCGCGCTTGAATACGCCCTGCTGGCTGACCGCCTTGTCATGCTCCTCCTCCAGCCCGTCGAGATGGACCGAAAAGGTCAGGTAGGGCGACGGGGTGAACAGATCGAGCTTCTTGTCCATCAATAGCGCATTCGTGCACAGATAGACGAATTTCTTGCGCGCGATGATGCCGGCGACGATCTCGCCGATCTCGCGGTGCAATAGCGGCTCCCCGCCCGGTATCGACACGACGGGCGCGCCGCATTCATCGACCGCCTCGAGGCATTCCGCCACCGATAGCCGGCGGTTCAGAATAGCGTCGGGATAATCGATCTTGCCGCAGCCGGCGCAGGCGAGGTTGCAGCGAAACAGCGGCTCCAGCATCAACACAAGCGGGTAGCGTTCGACGCCCTTGAGGCGCTGTTTCAGGACATAGGCGCCGACGCGCGCGACTTGATGAAGGGGGACGGCCAAATTCAGCTCTCCTCAGGCGTCGGCGAGTTCAGCGGGGATGCGAAACCGAACATTCTCCGTGATACCGGCCAGCGGCTCGACCTGGACCTCGCCAAATTGACGCAGCCGGTCGATCAGACCCTGGACCAGTTCTTCGGGGGCGGAGGCACCTGCCGTAATGCCAATCGACTCGACACCGTTGAGCCATGCCGGGTCCAGGGAGTCGGCATCGGCGACGAGATATGCCGCGATGCCCTGTTCCTCGGCGATCTCTCGCAAGCGGTTGGAGTTCGAGCTGTTCGCCGAGCCCACCACCAGCACGACCTGGACCGTGCCGGCGAGGTCGCGGACGGCGTGCTGGCGGTTTTGAGTGGCGTAGCAGATGTCCTTGGTGTCGGGTCCGACAATGTTGGGAAATCGCGAGCGCAGGGCGTCGATCACGGCGCGCGTGTCATCGACGCTGAGCGTCGTCTGGGTGATATAGGCGAGCCGCGCCGGCGTGGCGACGGCGAGAGTCGCGACCTCGGCGGCGGTCGAGATCAGATGAACCTTGCCGTCGATGCGGCCCATCGTTCCCTCGATCTCGGGGTGCCCGGCATGGCCGATCAGGATGATCTCGCGGCCCTGATTGGCATAGCGCTGGCCCTCGTTATGAACCTTGGAGACGAGCGGGCAGGTGGCGTCGATGACCGGCAGATCGCGGCCGGCAGCCTCTCGCTCCACCGCGCTCGACACGCCATGGGCGCTGAAAATGGTGACGCTGCCGGGCGGAATCGTGTCGAGATCGTCGACGAACACCGCGCCCTTGGCGCGCAGCCGCTCCACGACATGGCGGTTGTGCACGATTTCGTGACGGACATAGATCGGCGGGCCGTATTTGTCGATGGCCCGCTCGACGATTTCGATGGCGCGTTCCACGCCGGCGCAAAAGCCGCGGGGCTGGGCCAAAACTACCCGCATCGACATATCTCCTGTATTAATTCCGATGATCATATACCGATCATTACCGAACCCCCGAACCGAAAATCGCATCATAAATAGCAATCGGACCGGGCATTGTAAGCCTCTTCCTATCCCTTGCATGGCAGAGCGAATCGCCGGCATGGGGTATCGCCGCATTTGACGGATGGAATTGGCGGGGTGGCTCCCCATATGGTCGGCAGCGGCCAGGATACCACCCGCAATGGCCGGGAAGGGGTGCGCGTCGTATGATTTCGCGTCATTGGATGATTCAGATGGGGCTGGTCGCGGCACTCGCCGTCTCGACCCCTTTCGCGCTCGCCGCGACGCCGCCGGCGCAGGCCGTGACCACGATTCGCGGCTTCTATGACACCTTGTCAGCGACGATGAAGAGTGGCCCGGCCTTGGGCTTCACCGGGCGGCGCGACCGGCTAGAAGGCGCAATCAGGAATGCGTTCGACCTGCCGCAAATGACCCGTCTCGCGGTTGGTCCGCGCTGGAGCAGCATTCCGCCACAGCAGCAGTCCGAGCTGGTGACGGCGTTCGGCAATTTCAGTGCCGCCACCTATGCCGGCCGATTCACCCATGATGGGGGGGAGCGCTTCGACGTCGATGCCGCGGTGACCGCGACCCGGGACGGCGTCATCGTCCACAGCAAGCTGATCCGGGTGGATGATAGCCCGGTGCAACTCGACTATCTGATGAAGGCGGAAGCCGGCGGCTGGAAGATCGAAGACGTCTATCTCAGCGGCACCATCAGCGAGTTGGCGACGCGGCGCTCGGAATTCTCGGCGGTCCTCAGTCGCGGCGGCGCGCCGGCCCTCGTCGATGCGCTCCGCAAAAAAGCCGCCGAGGATCGCGGCTGAACGCTTAGACTGGTCTTATTGAGCCGTCGCCGGTTGCACGGGGCCGGCTTTGCCTTGATTTGCGGCCTGCGGCTTGACGGCCGAGTTTGGCCCATAGAGCGAATCCAGCTTCGGCAAGGGCGCCGGCTCGCCGTGGCGCAGTTCGATGGCCCGCTGCTGGCGCGACAGACTGCGGATCGCGGCATAAAAGTCGATCGTGGTGCGCTGTAATTCGTCGAGCGTGTCGAGTTCCTGCGAGCGGGAATCGGTCGCATCGACGCCGTACCGGGCCCAATTGGCCCAGCGCAGGCCGCCGGCGTTCCAGAACGCATAACCGATCGGGTCGGCATAGCTGTCCACGCCAAAGCCGATCGCATCGCGCGGATTGCTCGGACCGAGGATCGGCAGGAACAGATAGGGGCCGGAATCGATGCCCCAGGCATAGAGCGTCTGACCGAAATCGCCGTTCTGTTTGGGCAGGCCGCTGACGCTGGCCCAGTCGAAAATACCCGCCAATCCGAATGTGCTGTTCAACAGGAAGCGTCCGACCGTGATGTCGGCACGGTGGAATTGGCCCTGCAGCATATTGTTGGCGAAGATGATCGGCTCATTCATGTTGGCCAGCACATGGTGCACCGCGTGGCGCCCCGGTGTCGGCACCACCGCGACATAGACCTGTGCCACGGGTTTCAGGAGGATCCGGTCGAGGAACATGTCGAAGTCGAAGAACACCCGGTTCATCGGCTCCAGCGGGTCGTTCATGTCGTCTTCGGCCTGTGCCCAGGCGAGGCCGCTCGACATCGCCAAGATCGAACCCAACAACAGCACGAATAGATAGCGCTTCAAAATCGGCATCCTCGAATAGGAAATTCCGGTGCAGCGAGTTTACCCTGAAATGGTTGACGGCGCCCCTAAGGAATTGCAACGGCAATTTCGCGGCAGGGGTGGCAATTCCGCTCGCAACGGTGCAAGATTCGGGCGACGCCCATAGAGAGATACCCGACCGCACGCATGATATCCGATTCGCTTCTGATGTTGTTGTCCAACATGTTGCTTGCTTGCGCGGCGGCAGGGACAGTTTATCTGCTGGCCGCGCCGTTCGCGGTGCGCAGCTTCGTCCGCCGCAAACCAGCGGCTCGCGGCCTCCAGCCGGCGGTCACCGTGCTGAAGCCGCTGTGCGGCGACGATCCCGAGCTTTACCAGAACCTGCGCTCGTTCTGCCGCCAGCATTATCCCGCCTATCAACTCGTCTTTGGCGTGCAGAACCCGCGCGATCCGGCGATCGCGCAGGTCGAACGTCTGATCCGCGAATTTCCCGCCGCCGATATCGGCCTGGTGGTCCATTCGGATTGGCCGGCCGACTGGCCATCGGGCAACCGCAAGGTTGCCAATCTCAAGGCGATGCTGCCCGCGGCGCGGCACGACATCCTGGTCATGGCCGATGCGGATATTCGGGTGGGCCCCGACTATATCGCCACCCTGGTGGCGGCGCTGGCGCAACCGGGCGTCGGGCTGGCGACCTGTCTCTATCGCGGCCGGCCGGCGACGGGCCTGTGGGCGCGGCTGGCGGCGCTCCATATCGACCATGCTTTTCTGCCGCAGGCGATTCTGGGCGACGCGCTGGGCATCGGCGATGGCTGCTTCGGCGCCACCATCGCGCTGCGCCGGGCGACGCTGGAGGCTGCGGGCGGCTTCGCCGCGATCGCCGACCGGCTTGCGGACGACCACGCCTTGGGCGCGGCGGTCCGGCGTCTCGGCCAGCGCGTGGTGCTGGTGCCCTATCTGGTCGATACCATCGTCGCCGAGCCGGGACTCGGCGCGTTGTTGCGCCAGGAAAAGCGCTGGGCGCTGACGGTCCGCGCCCTGGCGCCGACCGGCTTCGCCGGGACCCTGGTCACGCATCCTCTGCTGCTGTGCGTGCTGGCGAATTTGGTTTCGGGGTTCGATGCCTCGGCGGTCGCGATGCTGACCTGCACCGCCATCTGCCGCATCGCGACCGCCCGCCTGGTCGATGCGCAGTTGGGCCTGCCGCCCGCCGCGCCATGGCTGCTGCCGGTGCGCGACGCGCTGTCCTTCTGGGTATTCGTTTCGTGCTTTTTCACCCGCACCGTCGCGTGGCGGGGCCAGCGGCTGCGCGTCGGCGCGGGCGGTTACCTGATGGACGGCGGAAGCCGCTAGGTCAGCGCGCATTGCCCGCTTCCGGCACCCGCCGCAGCGCCGACAATAGGGCCGGCAGCACCAGGAAGGTGCAAATCAGCGTATAAACCAGCGCCAGGATCAGCAGGCGCCCCATCTCCGACGTGCCGGGATGCGGCGACAGCGCCAGGCTGCCGAATGCCGTGCCGGTGGTCAGTGCGCTGAACAGGATGGCGCGCGCCGTGCTCGACCCGAGGAGGTCGCGCACCCCATCGCGCCAACGCATGACGAAATAGATATCGAACGCGACGCCGATGCCGAGCAGCAGCGGCAGGGCGATGATGTTGGCGAAATTCAGCGGCATGCCCGCCACCACGCTGGTCGCCAGCGTCAGCAGGCCGGCCAGCAGCAATGGCGCCAACACCAGCAGCACATCGTCGAGCCGGCGCAGAATGAGGGCCAGGAGAATCGCGATGGCGATGACCGCCACGATGGCCGCGGTGACGAACGCATGCATCACGGTGTGCGCCGATTCCTGAATCGAGATCGGCGAGCCGGTCGCGTCGGGCGCGACCGAGCGCACGGCGGCGGCAAAGGCACGCAGCGTGGCATTGTCGCGCGCATCGCCGGCCGGATAGACCTCGATGCGGGCGCGGCCATCCGGCGTCACCCAATCGGCTTTCAATTGCGCCGGCAGGCTGTCGTACGTCACGGGTTCGGCGCCCAGCGCGAGGCGCAGCTCATTGAGCCGCCGCCCGATTCCCGCCGATAGATTGGCCTCGAGCCCTGGCAGCACGCCGACGCCGCGATTGATCACCGCATCGAGGTCCGATGCCAAACGCTGGGCCGCGAAATTGCCCTTGGCGGCAACCGTGCGGACATCGTTGCGCGTCTTGACGATCGCGGCGATCATCTCCGTCGGCGTCGGGCTGGGCTTGGTGGTCGCGGGAGACAGGGTCGGATCGAGCAGTTGATGTGCGTCCGCGACGATCGCGAGCTTGTCCTTCTGATCGCCGGGAATGAAGCTGTTGATCGTGACCGTGCGCGCCACCTGGGGCAGTTCATCGATCCTGGTGGCCAGCGTGGCCGCCGCGGCGGGCGAGGGTGTCATCACATCGATGGTGTAGGGCGTGGTATCGGGATCGGCCATGAGATCGTAGAGGGTGGCGACGGCTTCCTCGCCGGGATTCTGCAAATGCAGCGGGTTGAAATCGAAGGTCAGTCCCGGCAGCACGGCCGCGGCTGCGATGGTGGCCGCCCCGGTGGCCGCCAGCACCCAATGGCGCCGCGCGATCAGGAAGCGGCCGACCGGCGCCGCCCAGGCGAAGCCGACGGGCTGCCGCTCGCCAGGGAGGCGCAAGAGCGTCAACAGCGCGGGCAACAGCGTCAGATTGAGAATGAGCGCGATCATCATGCCGAAGCCCGCGATCAGGCCGAGATCGGCGACGCCGGTATAGTCGGTCGGAACGAAGGACAAAAATCCGACGGCGGTAGCCGCCGCCGCGATCGCCAGCGCCCGGCCGATGCCGCCGCCGGTGCGGCGCAGGGCAACGGCGAAATCATCGAGCCGGTAACGCTCGTCGCGATAGCGCAGACAGAATTGAATACCGAAATCCACGGCAATGCCGACGAACAGCACCGCGAACGCCACCGAGATCGGATTAAGCGCGCCGACCGCCAGCACCGCGAAATCGGCGCAGGCGACCAGCCCGACCACCAGCGTGACGACGACCGCCAGAACCAGGCGCAGCGAGCGCAGCCCCAGCATCAGCCACAACAGCAGGAAGCCGACCAACAACGCGCTCATGAGACCGGCGCCGCGCGCCAGGGTGGAGAACTCGGCATCCGACAGCGCCACCGGCCCGGTGACGCGCACGCGCACGCCGCGGTCCGGGGTCAGGCCTAGCTTCGTCGCCGCGGCATGGACCGCCAGCGTTGCCCGCCGCCCCGGCTGAAGTTTCGTGTAATCCAGCGCCGGCTTGGTCAGGATGAAGCGGCGCAATTCGCGGGACTGCGGCTGCCGGCCGCTGAGCAGGCGCTGCCACGACAGCGGCGCATAGCGTTCGTACAGCGACGCCTCGGTCGCGTCCGCGACCGCGTTGAAGGTCGCGTCCAGCAGATCGCCGGTGGTGGCACCATGAATTATGCCTTGCGCCGCGAGGTCGAGCGCGTCGAACACCCCGCGCAGGCTGGGATCGGCGGCGAGCGTGCCGAGCAGCGGCTGGGCGGCGATGATCTGCCCGGTAACTTTCTCGATCGCCGCCTGCGACAGGAACAGCAGCCCTTCGCGCTCGAAGAATTCGCCGCCGCCGGCGCGCCGCACGGTTTTGAAAAGGCTTTTTTCGCCGGCGAGATAGTCGGTCAGCGCGGCGCTGGCATCCTCGGCACGGTCGGGTGTATCGCCATCGACCACCACCACCAGCAGATCGACATTCTGAGGAAAGGCGTGCTCCATCTCGGCTTCGCGCTGCCGCCATTGCAGATCGGGGCTCATCAGCTTGTCGATGTCGGTATCGATATGCAGGCGCTGGACCGCGAAGATCGAGCCGATCACGGTCAGCAGCAGCAATCCGGCGGTAATCCACGCGGCCCGCCGGCGGCTGAATTCGACAATGTCGGCAATCGTCCGCGCCAGCACGTCCGCGTGGCCGTCATCCGCCGGCCCCGGACGATTGATCCTGGTCCACATCATGGGCGCTGACCGCGCGGGGAAAGGCCGAAATCGGTCCTCAAGCAACCACTCGTTTTGTCCGGCCCGGCGGTCTGGGACTGACGGTTGAAGGGCGAAGGGGAAAGCGGTGCCAGGCGCGATGCGCAAAACCGCGCGCGCTTCACTATCAATCTATAGGGAAAAAGGCGAAATCAAGGCGGATGTATCGACTAATGGGGGTTCCTTATTGGCGAAGCGGCGGCTCTACGCAAGCCCAATACGCCGGGCGTCAGCGCCCCGCTTGGTCCAAGAGCCGCGCATGACCGCGCAGCCGTCCCGTCAGGCTCGCCAGGATGACCGTGAGATCGGTGCCACGCGCCAAGGGCAGGCGACCCGCCATCAGGATGAACTCGACCCGGCCGGCTTTCGGTGGGGTTGATTTGACGATAGTGAACAGCGCGCTTTCATGGCTGTGGCGGAATACCGCGAATAGCGCCTTGCCGTCCTGCACGCCGATCGCGTAGTCGCGCCATACGCCGCGCGACACTTGACGGCTGTAAAGCGACAGGAGCTGATTCAGTTCGCCTCGGCTGAAAAAGCTTGGCTTGGTCTTACGTCGAATTTCGCTCAGGCGGACAAGATTGGCCATCGGCCGTGCCGTATTCCGGCCCCCTCAATGAACAAAACGCGTCAGTTTTCCTCATTTTCCGGCGCAGGTCCAGCCCGATGGGGCGCCCGGCGCGGCGACAGCGCGCCCGTCCGCGCCGCCGCAAGTTTATCTCGCTCCCGCCCAAACTCTATGATAGCCAACAGGTTGCGGGGCGGTGTTCGGAGTACCGAGTGAGCGACATTTTCAAGGAAATCGATGAAGATTTGAGGCGCGAGAATTTCGCGCGCCTGTGGCAGCGCTATGGCTACTACGTCATCGGTTTCCTCATTGTGGTGGTGATCGCGACCGGCGTCGCCGTGGCGTGGCGGCAGTATCAGGCGCGGGTTCGCGCCGACGAGGGCGAACGGTATCAGGTCGCCCTCGAGCTACTGCATCAGGGCAAAATCAAGGAAGCGAGCAACGCTTTTGCCACGCTGGCGGAGGCGTCCGGGCGGCGCGGCGTGCTGGCGCGGTTCGAGGGCGCTGGAATCCTGGTCCATAATGGCGACAAGGCGGGAGCGGTGGCGCGCTATAACGCGATCGCCACCGATGCCTCGGTCGATCAGCAGTTCCGCGACCTCGCGACCATTCTCTCCGCGCAGAACAGCCTCGCCAGCGGCGATCCTAAACGGCTGATCGAACAATTGCAGCCGCTGGCCGCCGGCGCTGGGCCGTGGCAGCCCAGCGCGCTGGAAATGACCGCGCTGGCCCAGCTCAAGACCGGCGACAAGAAGGTCGCCGCGGCGACCTATCGGCGGCTTTCCGACAATCGCGTGGCGCCCCAGGGCATGCGCACCCGCGCCGCCGAAATGGCGGCCGCGCTGGCGCCGAGCCATCCCTGATGCCGGCCGCGCGATGAACGTCAATCTCAGGAGTTCCCGACCGTGAAGCGGAGCCTCGTTTGCGTGGCGTTAGGCTTGTCGCTGCTGGTAGGCGGTTGCGATACGGCCCAGGATTGGACCGATTCCCTGTTCGGCCGCGACAACAAGACGCCGATACCGGGCAAACGCGTCGATGTGCTGACGAATGACCGGCAGATCCAGGCCGACCCCAATTTGCAGAATTTGGCGGTGCGGCTGCCGCGGCCGGCGGTGAACACGGAATGGCCGGAATCCGGCGGCTATCCCGATCACGCCATGCAGCATCTGGCCTTGTCGGGGCCGCTGAAAACCCTGTGGAGCACCGGCATCGGCGAGGGCGCGTCGCGCTATACCCGGATCACCGCGCAACCGGTGGTCGCGGGCGGCCGGGTCTATGGTCTCGATGGCGAGGACGTGGTGTTCGCGGTCGATGCGGCGACCGGCACGCGGCTGTGGCAAGTCGATACCAAGCCCAAAAAGGCGCGCGACGAGGCGTTTGGCGGCGGCGTCGCGTTCAATAACAACCGACTCTATGTCACGACCGGCTATGGCCTCGTTTTCGCTTATGACGCCACCACCGGAAAGCAGCTCTGGGTGCATCAGGGCGACGCGCCGTTCCATGGCGCGCCGACCGCCATCGACACCCGCGTGCTGGCGGTGAATGTCGACAACAAGCTGGTCGCGCTCGATTCCCGCGATGGGCATGAGCTGTGGTCCCATACCGGCCTGCCAGAAGGCGCCGACATTCTCGGCACCCCGGCGCCGGCAGTGGCCGGCGATACCGTCGTCGTCGCCTATTCCTCGGGCGAGCTGTTCGCGCTGCGGCTTGAGAATGGCCATTCGGAATGGACCGACAATCTCGCCACCTCCCAGCCGCTGGGCGCGCTGAGCTCGCTTGCCGACATCCACGGCCGGCCGGTGATCGATCGCGGCCGAGTCTTCGCCGTGAGCCATAGCGGCCGGATGGTCGCGATCGACCTGCGTACCGGCGACCGGGTGTGGGAGCAGGACATCGGCGGAACGCAGGGCCCGTGGGTCGCGGGCGACTATGTCTATGTACTTAGTAACGATGTCAGCCTGCTGTGCCTGACCTGGAAAGACGGCAAGGTACGCTGGGCGACGCATCTGCCACGCTTCGAGAATCCGGAGAAGAAGCGCGATCCGATCCGCTGGGCCGGGCCGATCCTGGCCGGCGACCGGCTGATCGTCACGGCGTCGAACGGCCAGGCCTTTTCCGTCTCGCCCTATACCGGCAAGCCGCTCGGCACCACCGACTTTCCCGATGGCGTGTCCCTCGATCCGGTGGTCGCCAACAACACGCTTTATGTGCTGACCGACGCCGGCGAGCTGATCGCCCTGCGCTGACGCCAGCATGCCGGTCACTGTCGCGATCGTCGGCCGCCCCAATGTCGGCAAATCGACGCTGTTCAACCGCCTGGTCGGACGGCCGGCGGCGCTGGTCGACGACAAGCCGGGCTCGACCCGCGACCGGCGCGAGGGCGATGCGCGCCTAGGCGATCTGCGGTTTCACATCGTCGATACGGCCGGCTTGGATGAAGCCGAGGCCGGCACGCTCGAGCAACGCATGCAGGAACAGACCGCGCTGGCGATGAGCAGCGCCGACGTGATCCTGTTCCTCATCGACGTGCGGGCCGGGGTGACGCCGCTCGACCGGCATTTCGCCGATACGCTCCGGCGCGCCACCAAGCCGGTGCTGCTGATCGCCAACAAATCGGAAAATATGCGCAGCCTCGCCGAGGCGGGCGAGGCGTTCGCGCTCGGCCTCGGCGAGCCGGTGATGATCTCGGCCGAGCATGGCGAGGGCATGGGCGAGCTGTTCGATGCGCTGGAGCCGCACATCGCGGTCGCCGCCGACCAGCCGGAAGCGGGCGAGACGCCGCTGAAGCTTGCCATTGTCGGGCGGCCCAATGTCGGGAAATCGACGCTGATCAATCGGCTGATCGCCGACGAGCGGCTGATCACCGGACCCGAGGCGGGCATCACCCGCGATGCGATTTCGCTGCACTGGGAATGGCGCGGCCATCCGGTACGCCTCGTCGATACCGCCGGCATGCGGCGCAAGAGCCGGATCGATGTGCGTATCGAAAAAATCTCGGTGGCGGAGACGCTGAATGCAATCCGCTTCGCCGAGATCGTGGTGCTGGTGATCGACGCGACCGAGCCCCTGGAGAAGCAGGACCTCGCGATCGCCGATCTGGTGGAGAAAGAGGGGCGGGGCCTAGTGCTCGCCGCCAGCAAGTGGGATTTGGTAACCGCGCGCGGCGACGCGCTGACGGCACTGCGCGAGCGTGTCGAATTCTCGCTGCCGCAATTGAAGGGGCTGCGCATCGTGACGCTGTCGGGCCTCAACGGCGCCGGCCTCGACAAGCTGATGCCGGCGGTGCTGGCGACGCATCGCGCCTGGGGCAAGCATATCGGCACCGCGCCGCTCAACCGCTGGCTCGCCGCCGTGCAGGAGCGGCATCCGCCGCCGCTGGTGGCGGGCCGGCGGCTCAAGCTGCGCTATATCACCCAGGCCAACATTCATCCGCCGACCTTCGCGCTGTTCGCGTCGAAGCCGGGCGAGCTGCCGGATTCATATCGCCGCTACCTGGTCAATCTGCTGCGCGACCAGTTCGATTTGCCGGCGGTGCCGATCCGCATGATGCTGCGCAAGAGCGACAATCCCTTTGCCGGGGGTAAGAGCGACGATTAGATGATCTTCGACGCGCGGTCCGCCCAATAGCGGTCGCGCACCAGGCGCTTATAAAGCTTGCCGGTCGGGTGGCGCGGCAGTTCGGGATCGAAATCGATCGAGCGCGGACACTTCACGTCGGCGAGCCGCTCGCGGCAATAGGCGATCAGCTCGGCGGCGAAGGCCGGCGTCGCCAGCGCCATGTCCACCGGCTGCACCACCGCCTTCACCTCCTCGCCGAATTCGGTGTTGGGCACGCCGAACACCGCGACATCGACGATCCCCGGGTGGCCGGTCAGGACATTCTCCGTCTCCTGCGGATAGATGTTCACGCCGCCGGAGATGATCATGTAAGCCTTGCGATCGGTCAGGTAGAGATAGCCCTCGCGGTCGAGATAGCCGACATCGCCGAGCGTTGACCAGCCCTGGGCATTGTATGCCGCCTGGGTTTTCGCGGGATCGTTGTGATATTCGAACGCCGGGCCATTGGCGAAATAGATCGCACCCGGCACGTCCGCCGGCTGCTCCCGGCTATCTTCGTCGAGGATGCGCAACTCGCCGAGGATGGCGCGGCCGACTGACCCCGGATGCGCCAGCCACTCATGTGAATCGATTACCACGAAGCCGTTACCTTCGCTGCCGGCATAATATTCGTGGAGGATCGGGCCCCACCAGTCGATCATCGCGCGCTTGATCTCGACCGGGCAGGGCGCCGCGGCGTGGACCGCGACTTGATGCGACGACAGATCGTATTTGCAGCGCGTCGCATCCGGCAGCCGCAACAGCCGCACGAACATGGTCGGGACCCACTGGCTGGTGGTGACGCGATGGCGCTCGATCAGCGCCAGCGCCTGCTCCGCGTCGAAATGATCCATCACGATGATGGTGCCGCCCGAACTCAGCACGCTGTTGGTGAAGACCAGCGGCGCCGCGTGATAGAGCGGCGCGGGCGACAGATAGACGGTGTCCTGATTGAGGTTATAGAGACCGCGCGTCAGCGCGTAATTGCTTGGCAGGGCATCGAACGGCTCACCGGCGAGGACGCGCTTCACGCCCTTGGGCCGGCCGGTGGTGCCGGAGGAATAAAGCATTGGGCCGCCCGCCAGCGGGTCGGGGATCGGCGTCGCGGGATAGCGCGCGACCAGCGTCTCGAACGCCTCGAATCCGGGGATCGTGCCATCCAGCATCAGGCACCGCAGGCCGCGCGGAACGGGTATCTTTTCCACCACCGGCGCCATCGCATGCGATGATACGAAGAGCTTCGCGCCGGTATCATTCAATATGTATTCGATTTCAGCCGCCGTAAGCCGGGTGCTGATCGGCGTGATGTAGAGGCCGGCGCGCTGCGCCGCCCAATAGAGTTCGTGAAAGGCGGGGCGGTTCTCCAGCATGAAGGCGAGATGGTCGCCGCTGCGCAGGCCGAGATCGCGGAGCATCCGCGCGCCGCGCAGGGCGCGCGCATCGAGCTCGGCATAGGTCACCGTCTCGCCGGTCGCCGCCATGATGATGGCGGCCTTCCCCGGCTGCGACGCCGCGAACTGCGATGGATGCATGATCGTCGCCTCCCCGATGCGCGCGCTTGTTGTGCCCGATCTTACGCGAATTCGGCGTTTTCACGCGAGGGGGCGTGGGCGAAAATTCGCCTGGTGAAAATCCCGCATGAATTCCCTGCAATGTCCGGCGAAAGCGGCGCCGGTTTGTTGACGCGTCTTTTGGCGGCGGTCTAGGAATAGGTGTCGAACGACATCGCGGCGCCGTCGTGACCGGCGGGCCAATTCAGCCATAATTTGACAGGGAGAGCGTGACCATGAGGCGAGCCTCGACAGGATTATTTGCCGGCGCGGCGATGATCGCCGCCGCGGCGGCCATCGCCGTCGCGGGCACCGGCGCCGCAACCGCGGCCGAGAAGAAGCCGGTGACCATCGCGCTGTTCGTCGCGATTCAGGCCAATCCGGTGGAACAGGCCATCATCAATAATTTCATGGAGGTGGCGAAGGCCGATGGCGCGGCGAAGTTCGTCGTGTTCGATTCCAACACCAGCGTGCAGAAGGAAATCGCCAACTGCAACGACGCCATCGCGTCGAAGAAATACGATGCCTTCGCGTTGAAATCGGTGGCCGGCCCGCCGCTGATGAATTGCGCCAAGCAGGCGATGAAGGCCGGCATTCCGGTGGTGGCGTTCGGCAATCCGCTGGGTCCCGATCCCGATACCGCCAAGCGGCAGATCCCCGGTCTGTCGGGCTCGGTGATCGAGCTGTCCAAGGTCAATGGCATCGCCATCGCGGAGCTGGTCAATGACGCCTGCAAGGCCAAGAAGGCGAAGCCGTGCAAGGTGATCTACACCTATGGCCCGCTGGCGTTCGACTGGGCATCGGTGTCGCGCAAATTCTTCGAACAGACCGTCGCGGCGAAGTTCAAGAACATCAAGATCGTCGCCGAGGGCAGCAATAACTTCGATCCCAACACCGCGCGGACCCTGACCAAGAGCCTGGTGCAGGCGCATCCCGACGTCGATGTCATCGCCAGCGATGGCGATCTGGGCGCCGAGGGCGTGATCTCCGGCCTCAAGGATCTCGGCAAGAAGCCGGGCAAGGACATCCTGGTCACCGGCGGCGCCTTCAGCAAGATCGGCAAGACCCTGATCGTGTCGGGCGAAATGTTCGGCAGCACCTGCCTGATGCCTTCGACCGAGGCTCAGACCTCGGCCAAGTACGCGATCATGGCGGCGCGGCACGAAAAGATCGCCAAGCCCGACGTCGAGGTGTGCGCGGTGTTTTCGCCGACCGGCAACAAACCGATCACCATGGCGAATGTCGCGAAGGTCGAGCCGCAATTCTAGGAAGACGGTTCGCGTTGGAATCGTAAATCTTGAGCGTTAAGGCGAATGCCGGCGGCGACCCTGTTCGGGTCGCCGCCGGAGCCGCGCTCGGTCTTGAGCTGCGCGGCATCGGCAAGCGATACGGCGGCGCGCAGGCGCTCGACGATGTCTCCGTGACGGTGGCGGCGGGCGAGATTCACGCGCTGGTCGGCGAGAATGGCGCCGGCAAATCGACCCTGGGCAAGATCACCGCCGGCGCCGTGTTCGCCGATGCGGGCGAGATTTATCTCAACGGGCGGCGCGTCAGCTTTCGCTCGCCGCGTGACGCCATCCGCGAGGGGGTGGCGCTGATCCATCAGGAGCTGGCGCTGGTGCCGGCGCTCTCCGTCCTCGACAATGTCTTTCTCGGCGTCGAGCCCGGCCGTGCCGGCGTGCTCGACCGCACCGAACAGCGCACGATCTTCGCGGCACTGGCCGCGCGCTTCGGCTTCACGCACGCGCCCAATGTTCGGGTCGAAACCATGCGCGTCGCCGACCAGCAGAAGGTCGAGATCATGCGCGCGCTGGTGCGGCACGCGCGGCTCATCGTCATGGACGAGCCGACGGCGGCGCTGACCCGGATCGAGGCCGACCGGCTCTTGGAGATCGCCCGCGATCTGCGCCGCGACGGCGTTACCGTCATCTATGTCTCGCATGTGCTGGCGGATGTGCTGGCGCTCGCCGATACCGTCACCGTGCTGAAGGACGGCAAGCATGTGAAGACGGTGCCGGCCAAGGGCGAGACCGTCGACAGCCTGGTGACGGCGATGCTCGGCCGCGCGATGGAGTTGGTATTTCCGCCGCGCGTCCCGTCCCGCCCGAACGCGCCGGTCCTGCTGGCGGTGAAGGGGCTGGCGCGGGCGCGAATCTTCGAGGATGTCTCGTTCGAGGTCCATGCCGGCGAGATCGTCGGCCTCGCCGGCCTCGTCGGCAGTGGCCGCACCGAGATCGCGCGCGCGATCTTCGGTGCCGACGCGGCGACCGGCAGCGTCGAAGTGGCGGGCCGGCGGTTGCGCGGACATAACCCGCGCGCCGCGATCCGCCATGGTCTCGCCTTGCTGCCGGAAAGCCGCAAGGATCAGGGCCTGGTGATGATGCGGCCGATCCGCGAGAATGTCAGCATGGCGCATCTCAGCGAAGTGTCGTGGGGGCCGGTGCTGCGGCTGGCCTATGAGAAAACGCGCGTCGCCGCGCTGCTCGACAGCGTCGATGCGCGCGCCGCCAATCACACCATGCCGGTCTCGGCCCTGTCGGGCGGCAACCAGCAGAAGACCGCGATCGCCAAATGGCTGATGAAGACGCCGAAGGTGCTGATCGCGGACGAGCCGACGCGCGGCATCGATGTCGGCGCCAAGCGGACGATTTATGAGCTGATTCAGCGCCTCGCCGGGCAGGGGTTGGGCGTGCTGCTGATTTCGAGCGAGCTTGAGGAAGTGCTGGGCCTCGCCCATCGGGTACTGGTCGTCCGCAACGGGCGGATCGTCGCGGAATTCGCCGGCGCCGCCGCCAATGAAGCCAATGTCATGCGCGCCGCCTTCGGCGAAACCGGCGCGTCCCTGAACGGATAGGCGAATTCATGGCCAGAACCGACGCGGTCCATCCCGCGAAACTGTCGATCGGCAAGAACCTGGTCGAGATCGTGCGCGAATACGCCATCGTGGTGTCGTTCCTGGCGCTGCTGATCATCCTGTCGGCCACCGCCGACCATTTCCTGACCTGGATCAATCTGCTCAACACGCTCGAATCGGGGTCGATCTACGGCATCGTCGCCATCGCCTTCACCATGCTGCTGATCGTCGCCGAGTTCGATCTGTGCTCGGGCGCGATCTATGTCCTGGCCGGCATCGTGGCGGCGAAATTCCAGCCGGAGCTGGGAACCTGGCCCGCCTTGCTGTTGGGCATCGCCGCCGGGCTGGCGATCGGCTTTTTCAACGGCCTCGTCGTCACCTATCTGCGCGTCAACTCGTTCATCGCGACGCTGGCATCGAGCCTGATGGTGGTCGGGCTGGGCACCGAGGTCACCAACGGCTTTCAGCTCTATATCGCCGATCCAGGCTTCGCCGCGCTGGGCAATGGCAAGTTCATCGGCATCGATTATTTCATCTGGATCTTCATCGCCTTCGCGCTGGTCTGCGGCTTCACCCTGTCGCGCACCAAGCTGGGCCGCTGGATTTATGCCTCGGGCGGCAACCCGGAGGCGGCACGGCTCTCCGGCATCAATGTGCGGGCGCTGCGCATCGGCGCCTTCGCCTTCAGCGGCTTTGCCGCCGGGGTCGCGGGCGCGGTGCTGATCTCGCGCACCAGCACCGCGATCGCCGGCGATGGATTGGCCGATGTGCTGTTTCCCGCCATCGCCGCGGTGGTGGTCGGTGGCACCAGCGTTCAGGGCGGGCGCGGCGCCATCTGGCGCACCGTTCTGGGGATTTTCTTCCTCGAATTCATTCGCAACGGGTTCAACCTCCTCGAGGTCAATCCCTATTACCAGGCGATCATTCAGGGCGCGATCATCCTGACGGCGGTGGCGGCGGACGCGCTGTCGCGCCGGTCCGCATAGGGGGCGGTCGCCCCGGCGCCGTCGCCTGTGATAGATTGCTCCCGACGAAGTGCAGGGGGCGCGCATGGACTTGGCGAAATTCTTTCCCGCCGATCTCTATCGGGGCAAGACGGTGTTCATCACCGGCGGCGGCAGCGGCATCAATCTCGGCATCGCCAAGGGCTTCGCCACGCATGGCGCCAATATCGCGATCTGCGGCCGGACCCAGGCCAAGCTCGATGGCGCCGCGAAGGAGATCGAGGCGCTGGGCGTCAAGGTGTCGGCGCGCGCCGCCGATGTCCGCAAGCCCGAGGAACTGCACGCGGCGATGACCCACTGCCGCGACACGCTGGGGCCGATCGACATATTGGTATGCGGTGCCGCCGGCAATTTCCTGGTGCCGGCGGAAAAACTGTCGCCCAACGGCTTCAAGGCCGTGATCGATATCGACCTCTTGGGCTCGTTCAACGCGGCGCGGCTCGCTTTCGACCAGTTGGCCGCGCAACACGGCTCGATCATCTTCATTTCCGCCGGCATGGGCCACATGCCCTATGCCTATCAGCTCCATGTCGGCGCCGCCAAGGCGGGCATCGACCGCATGATGCAGAATCTGGCGCTGGAATGGGGGCCGCACGGCATCCGCGTCAACAGCATCATGCCGGGCCCGATCGCCGATACCGAGGGGATGAAGCGCCTTGGCGGCGCCGATCATAAGCGGCGCGGCGGGCAGGGCGTGCCGCTGGGCCGCATGGGCACGGTCGAGGATATCGCCCGCGCCGCCCTGTTCATTTCGTCGCCGGCGGCGGACTGGATTACCGGCGTGGTGCTGCCGGTGGATGGCGGCTCGGGGCTGGCCGGCTCGGCTAATTTCAACGCCCAGGCCGCTTCCCTCCTGGCGGCGCAACAATCCTGACGCGAAGGGGTCCGGCGCCGCGACAGCGCGGTTTTTACGATTAAGCCAATCTTAGCCATGACGCCCCACTATCGCGGACATGAGCGCCGACACCGAAGCCCGCCCGCGCGTCCGCCTGCCCATCGGCCTGGCCGAATGGCCGCGCCGCGCGGTGCGCCGTATCGAGGGTTTGTCCCGAACCATTCGCGGTAAGATTCTCTTTGCCTTCGGTGCGATGGCGGCCATTACCTTCATGCTGGGACTGGCCGGCGTGCACAGCGTCGGCGGCACCGGCGACCTCGTGGTGCAGAGTCTCGACCAGCCGCTGGCCTCGATCAGCTATGCCCGGTTCGCGCTGGCGAAATTCACCGCGATGCAGTCGCTGGTGGTGAAGCGCCGCGCCGCCACGCTGCCGGATCGGCGCGCCGATCTCGACCGGCGCATGAACCTCTTGGCGCAGGAGACTGGAACCTATTTGCGGCTCGCGATGTCGCGCGCCACCTCCCAGCGCACCGTCGAAGCGGCCCGCGCGACCGCGGCGAACGCCGCCCTGTGGGATGCCGGACGGCGCGCCCAGTTCAGGCGCAATCCCGGCGCCAATAGCCAGGCCGATCTGACCCGGCTCGGCAATATCGTGATGGGCAATTTCGAGAATTTGGTCGAGCTGACCGCCGAGGACGGGCTGGGCGCGCGCCAGCGGGCGCTGACCGCGATCGCCGACTATCGGCGGCTGACCCTGTTCGTGACGCTGCTGGCGCTGCTGTTCGGCGGCGCCGTCACCTATCTCTTGGCGCATATCATGACGCGGCCGATCGCCGAGGCATCGCGCGCCGCCAATCGGATCGCGTCGGGCGAGCTCGACGTGCCGATCGACGCGCTGGGCCGGCGCGACGAGCTCGGCTCGCTGCTGATCGCCATGGCGGCGATGCGCGACAATATCCGGGCCATGATGGAACGCGAGGTCGCGGCCAAACGCGCGGCGCAGAACGATCTCGCGGTCGCCATCGACAGCGCCCCGGCCGCGATGATTCTGGTGGACGGCGAGGGCCGTGTCTCGGTCAGCAACTCCCAGGCGCGCGATTTCTTCCCCGACCAGGCCGACACGCTGGCCACGGGCGAGATGTTTTCAAGCCGCCTGGTGCGCGCCTTCAACGAGCCGTCGGGCGAACTGCGCCTCGGCGATGGGCGCTGGCTGAAACTGGGCACCCGCACCACCGACGCGGGCGGCTTCGTCGCGGTCGCCGCCGACATTACCGTGCTGAAGGATCGCGAGAGCGCGCTGATCGTGGCGCGCGACGTGGCCGAGGCGGCGAGCCGCGCCAAGACCGACTTCCTCGCCAATATGAGCCACGAGCTGCGCACGCCCTTGAATGCCGTGATCGGCTTTTCCGAGATGATTTCGACGGAGATGCTGGGGCCGGTCGGGCAGCCGAAATACAAGGAATTCGCCGGCGACATCCTGTTCAGCGGCCGGCATCTTCTGCATATCATCAACCATGTGCTCGATATCGCGAAGCTGCAATGGGGCCGGATGGAGATCGAACGTCGCCCGACCGATCTCCACGATGTGGTGGCGGAGGCGGTGCGGATCGCCCGCGCGCAGGCGCAGGCCGCCGATGTCGCGCTGAACATCGATCTCGCCCCCGGCACGCCGCCGATCGATGGCGACCATATCCGGCTGCGCCAGGTTCTGTTGAACCTCTTGTCGAACGCGATCAAATTCACGCCGGCCGGCGGCCGCATCGATGTCGCGCTGATGCGGCACGACAGCTCGGTCGAGATTTCGGTGCGCGACAATGGCATCGGCATGAACCCCGCCGATATTCCGAAGGCGCTGGAGCCGTTCCAGCAGGTCGACAGCAGCATCGCCCGGAAATATGGCGGCACCGGATTGGGGCTGCCGCTGTGCAAGCTGTTCGTCGAGCTGCATGGCGGCGCCTTCGCCATCGAAAGCGCGCTGGGGCAGGGCACCATCGTCACCGTGACCCTGCCGATTTCCAAGGAGGCCGACCGCCCGCTGGAATTGGTCGCGGCGGAATAAGCGCCGCCGCCCGGCAATTTTTCTGTGCCGACGCCGCGCGACGCGTGCACAATGCCCCTCGGCTTATAAGGAGGGGATCATGCTGGGACGGCGCGATGGATTGAAGGCATTGATGGCGTCGGCGTTGGCGCTGGGCACGCTGCCGGTGGCGCGGGCCCGGGCGGCGGAGCCCGCGACCAAAGGCGGCGATGGCGGTACATCCGACCTGACGCTGGTCAACGGCAAGATCCACACCATGGACGCCAAGAATTCCATCGTCTCGTCGGTGGCGATCCGCGACGGCAGGTTCCTGGCGGTCGGGGACGGCGTGCCGGGCTCGCCCCACACCATCGACCTCAAGGGTCGTACGGTGATCCCGGGTCTGGTCGACAATCACAATCATTTCGTGCTGCTGAGCCAGCGGCCGGGACACGACACGCGGCTCGAAAGCGCCGCGTCCATCGCCGAGGTGCAGGCCACCATCGCCGCCCGCGCCAAAAACGTGCCGGCGGATGGGTGGATCACGTCGATGGGTGGGTGGGTCCCGGAACAATTCGCGGAAAAGCGCCTGCCGACCCTGGCGGAGCTGGATAAGGCGGCGCCGGATCATCCCGCGATCGTATTCCAACAATTCTTCGGTCCCGCCGCCGTCAATAGCGCGGCGCGAAAATTCTTCGCCGACAAGAAGATCGCCGTCAGTGACGCGGGCCTGATTGCCGCGGGGCCGACGTCGCTCGCCGCGCTCGACGCCTTGCGTGCGATCCAGACGTTCGCCGACAAGAAACAAGGCGCGCTCGACGCGATGGCCTATTCGGCCAGCATGGGCATCACCACCAATGTCGATATGGGTGCGTTCGTGATCCCCGGCACGCCGAACACGCAAACGTCGGTGCAGATGGACACGCTGGCGAGCGACGACCCGTTCGCGATGCACGACGCACTGCTGGCGCTGCATCGCGAGGGCAAGGTCTCGACCCGCCTGCGCATTTTCTATCTCAGCATGGACAAGGACCCGGAGGTCTCGCTGATCGCGCAGCGCGTCCGCAATTCCTATCCGGGCTTCGGCGACGACATGGTGCGCATCTCGGGCATCGGCGAGTTCGTCACCGCCTGGCCGCTGTTTCAGGGCGACTTTCCGGCGAATTATGTCACGGCGCTGAAGCTGGTGGCGCAGCATGGCTGGCCGTTCCAGCAGCACACGCTGTCATCGCGCGAGGATGCCTTCACCATCGAGAGCTTCGCCAAGATCAACGAGACCATTCCCATTGCCGATCTGCGCTGGTCGATCGCCCATGTGCCCGAACTGACGGCGGCGCATCTCGCGGCGGCGAAGGCGCTGGGCGTCGGCCTCGCGCTGCACGGCTTCCGCTATCTCTCCGGCTCGAAGCGCGGCGGCCCGCCTTACCGCATGATCGTGGACAGCGGCATCAAGGTCGGCGCCGGTTCGGATTCGGCGCAGATTTCGACGCTCAACCCGTGGAACATGATCTATTACATGGTCACCGGGAAGAACGCCGCCGGCATTCTGGTGAACGACGGTCAGACCATCAGCCGCGAAGAGGCGGTGCGGCTCTATACGGCGGCGAATGGCTGGTTCATGCGCGAGGAGGATACGCTCGGCTCGATCGAGCCGGGCAAGCTCGCGGACCTGGTGGTGCTCGACCGCGACCTATTCGACACGGCCGCTGTGCCGGACGAGGCCATCCGCCGGGTCCGTCCGGCGATGACGATGGTAGGCGGCAAGCCGGTCCACGGCGCCTGAGCGCGGCGGCTCCAGGTAATCTTAAATAGCAAAACGTGGCGCGGCAGTCACAAGCGCCGAACAGGGAGGATCGATCGTTGCAAAAGAAAACCATGCTGTTGGTCGTGTCGGCGGTCGCGGTGCTCGCGGCGGGTCCGTCCATCGCGGCCGACAAGGTCAAGATCGGCTTCGTCTCGACTCTGTCGGGTCCGGCGAGTCTCAATGGCAAGCACCAGACCGATGGATTTTTTCTCGGCGTCGCGGAGCTGAACGGCAAGATCGGCGGCTTGCCAGCCGAGATCAGCAAGAATGACGATCAGGCGAAGCCCGACATCGCGAAGCAGGTGGCGGAGCGGCTCGTCACCCGCGATCGCGTCGATATCGTCACCGGAATCATTTATTCCAACGTGATGCTGGCGCTCTACCATCCCATCGTCGATTCGAAGACGATCTTGATCGGGTCGAACTCCGGCCCGTCGCAGATCGCCGGCAAGGATTGTTCGCCCTATTTCTTCTCGACGTCCTGGCAGAACGATCAGCCGCATGCGGCGGTCGGCGTCTACATGCAGCAGCGCGGCATCAAGAAGGTGGCGCTGATCGCCTCCAATTATCAGGCCGGTCATGACGCGATGGCGGGCTTCAAGTCGAAATTCCACGGCACCATTGTTGACGAGATTTATCCGGCCTTCACCCAGTTGGATTTTTCCGCCGAGATCACCAAGATCGCCGCCGAAAAACCCGACGCGGTCTATGCCTTCATCGCCGGCGGCGGCACGCTGCCGTTCGCCAAGCAATATGTCGAAGCGGGCTTGATGACGCAGATCCCGCTCTACAGCGATTTCATGTTCAATTCGACGACGCTGCCCGCGATCGGCGATCTGGCGCTAGGCTCGCGCTCCGCCGCCTTCTGGACCATCGATCTCGACAATGCGGCCAGCAAGCATTTCGTCGCGGCGTTCCGCGCCAAGTATCATTACGACCCGTCGGTCTATGCCGCCCAGGCCTATGATTCGGTCCGCCTGATCGACGCGGCGGTGCGCGCGATCCACGGCAAGGTCGAGGATCGCCAAGCCCTGATCCACGCGCTCGATACCGTCAAATACGATTCCGTGCGCGGGCCGTACCGCTATAACAACAATCATTTCCCGATCGAGAATTTCTATGCGACCGAGATCGTCAAGGCGGCGGATGGGCATCCGATCGAAGCCAATCGCGGCCTCATCCTCAAGGACGATCAGGATGCCTACCACACGGCATGCCCGATGAAATGACGCGGTCCGGGGGGACCGCCGTGCCGTGATGTTCAGCCCGATCCTGATCCTGACCCAGGCGCTGAACGGGTTGCAATATGGTCTGATGCTGTTTCTGTTCGCGGCCGGGCTGACGCTCGTGCTGGGCATCATGAACCTCGTCAATCTGGCGCATGGCTCGCTCTATATGCTCGGCGCGTTTTTTGCCGCCAGCTTCTATGCCTGGACCGGCTCGCTGCTGCTGGCGGTGGTATTGGCGGTGCCCGCGATCTTCGTGGCGGGCGCGGTCATCGAGCTTATCGTGTTGCGCCACCTCTATCGCCGCGATCACCTGGAACAGGTGCTGGCGACGTTCGGCCTGATCCTGTTCCTCAACGAGCTGGCGCGCATCGTCTGGGGATCGACGCCGCTCGACATGCCGGTGCCGGCGCTGCTCTCCGGCCGGATCGCGATTCTGCCGGGCGTCGCCTATCCGACCTATCGCCTGGCGCTCATCGTGCTGGGGCTGATCGTCGCGCTGCTGCTCTATCTGCTGGTGGCGCGAACGCGGCTCGGCATGCTGATCCGCGCCGGCGCCAGCAACCGCGAGATGGTCGAGGCGATGGGCGTCAATGTCGGGCTGCTGTTCACCGCGATCTTCGGGCTTGGCGCGGCGCTGGCCGGCCTTGCCGGCATGGCGGTCGGGCCGTTGATCTCGGTCGATCCGACCATGGGGGATACCGTCCTGATCCTGGCCCTGGTGGTCATCGTGATCGGCGGCATCGGCTCGATCCGCGGCTCGTTCATCGCGGCGGTGATCGTGGGGCTGGTCGATACGCTGGGCCGGGCGTTCGTGCCGGGCCTGCTGTTCAGCCTGCTGCCGCGCAGCGTCGCCGACGCGGTCGGCCCGGCACTGACCTCGATGCTGATCTACATCTTGATGGCGGCGGTGCTGCTGTTCAGGCCCCAGGGCCTCATTCCCGCACCGGGCTCGGCGAGCGGGATCGGGCCGAGCGTGCGTCAGGCGCGCCTCTCTCCCGCCAGCGAAACCATTGTCGGCATCGCGATCATGGCGGCACTGGCGCTGGTGCCGTTGGCGGTGGGCGGCCAGCCCTTCTACATCGCCCTGGTGTCGCGGGTGATGATCTTCGGCATCGCCGCGTTGAGCCTCAATTTCATCGGCGGCTTCGGCGGCATGGTCAGTCTCGGTCACGCCGCGTTTTTGGGCATCGGCGCCTATGTCGTCGGGATCGCGATCGCCAACGGCCTGACCGACGGCTTCGCGCATCTGGCGCTGGTGATCGTCATTTCGGCCGGCGTCGCGGCGATCATCGGGGCGCTGTGCCTGCGCACCAGCGGCCTGCATTTCCTGATGATCACGCTGGCGTTCGCCCAGCTCGTCTATTTCATCGGCGTCGGGCTGCGCCAGTATGGCGGCGACGACGGGTTTTCCTTTCACGGCCACAGCGAGGTTGGGGGGCTGCTCGATCTCGGCAATCCCGTGACCTTCTATTATCTGGTCTGGCTGGTCCTGGCGGCGTGCGTCTTCGTGATCTATCGCCTGGTCAACTCGCGGTTTGGGCTGGCGCTGCAGGCGACGCGATTGAACGAGCGGCGGGTTCGCGCGCTGGGCCTGCCGGCCTATCGCTACAAGCTGGCGGCGTTCGTCATTGCCGGCACGATGTGCGGCATCGCCGGCGGCCTGCTTGCCAACCTCACGCAATTCGTCAGCCCCGACTACATGAATTGGACGCAGTCGGGCGATCTCCTGGTCATGGTCATCGCCGGCGGAATTTCGAGTGTGATCGGGCCGGTGCTCGGCGCCTTCCTCTATCTGCTGCTGCAAATCATCCTGTCCGGCTATTCGGAACATTGGCAAATCGTGATGGGGCCGCTGCTCATCCTGCTCGTGCTGTTCGCGCGGGAAGGGGTGATGGGTGTGTTTCGCGGCGCTTTTCTGTCGCTGTCGGGGGCGCGCGTCCGTGACTGAGCCGATCCTGGCGACCGATGCGCTGGTCAAGCGGTTCGGCGCGCTGGTCGCGACCGACCGCGTCAGCCTCGCGGTCGCGCCGGGGGAGGTGCATGCGTTGATCGGGCCGAACGGCGCCGGCAAGACGACGCTGATTGGCCAGCTCATGGGCGACATCAAGCCGCAATCGGGTCGCGTGCTGTTCGCGGGGCGCGACATTACCGGGATGCCGACGCATCGGCGCGCCCAGCTCGGCCTCGCCCGATCGTTTCAGATCACCTCGATTTTTCATGACATGAGCGCCCGCGACAATGTCGCGCTGGCGGTTCAAATCCATCGCGGGCATTCCTTCCGCTTCTGGCGCGACGCGCGGAAGGACCAGGGGTTGCGCCGGGCGGCCGAGGCGCTGTTGTCGCTGGTTGGGCTGGCGGGCAGGGCGGAGCGCATCGCCGGCGATCTCAGCCATGGCGAGCATCGCCAGCTTGAAATCGCCATGGCGCTGGCCAGCGAGCCGCGCGTGCTGCTGCTCGACGAGCCGATGGCGGGGATGGGACCCGAGGAAAGCAATCGCCTCGTGGCCTTGCTGCGCGATCTCAAGACCCGGCTCACGATCCTTCTGGTCGAACATGACATGGCGGCGGTGTTCGCGCTGGCCGACCGGATCACGGTGCTGGTCTATGGCCGCGCCATCGCCACCGGCACGCCGGCGGAGATTCGCGCCAACGCGGCGGTACGCACCGCCTATCTCGGCGACGGTGGCGTGCCACCATGAGCGAGGCGCCGCTGCTCGCGGTCGAGGCGATCGAAACCGCCTATGGGCGAAGCCAGGTCCTGTTCGGCGTCAGCCTCGATGTGCGCGCGGGCGAAGTGGTGACGCTGCTGGGTCGCAACGGCATGGGCAAGACCACGACCTTGCGTTCGATCATGGGATTGACCGTGGCGTCCGCCGGCTCGATCCGCATGGCGGGGCGCGAGTTGCGCGGGCGGCCGGCATTCCGCATCGCGCGGGACGGTCTCGCCATCGTGCCGGAGGGGCGTCAGGTCTTTCCCAATCTCAGCGTGCGCGAGCATCTGATCGTCGCCGCCAGCCGCCGCCGCAAGCCGGCGCCATGGGATGCGGATCGCGTGTACGCGCTGTTCCCGAAACTGGCGGAGCGCGGCGGCTCGATGGGCAATCAGCTGTCGGGCGGCGAGCAGCAGATGCTGGCGATCGGCCGCGCGTTGATGACCAATCCGCGGCTGCTGATTCTCGACGAGGCGACGGAGGGGTTGGCGCCGCTGGTGCGGGAAGAGATTTGGCGCTGCCTTCAATCGCTGAAGGCGGCGGGACAATCGATCTTGCTGGTCGACAAGAATCTCGATGCGCTGACCCGGATCGCCGACCGGCATTTCATCATCGAGAAGGGGCGCATCGTGTGGACCGGCGATTCCGCGGCCCTCGGCGCCGATCTCGATGCCCAGCGCGCCTATCTCGGCGTTTGAGATAATGTACCGATAATCGTGGAGCGAGCCCCGTCGATGCGCACCGAAATGACCGACCTGTTGATTCGCACCGGCGCCGATACGCCGATGGGGAAATTGCTCCGCCGCTACTGGGTCCCGGCGCTGCTTGAGAGCGAGATCGCGGAGCCTGATTGCCCGCCGGTGCGGGTCCGCATTCTCGGTGAGAAGCTGCTGGCATTTCGTGACACCGACGGCCGCATCGGCCTGGTCGATGAATTTTGCGCCCATCGCGGCGCCTCGCTGTTCCTCGGCCGCAACGAGGAATGCGGCATTCGCTGCGCCTATCATGGCTGGAAATACGATATCGCGGGACGCTGCGTCGAGCTGCCATCGGCGCCGCATCTCGCCCCGACCATGAGCATCAATGCCTATCCCTGTACCGCGCGCGGCGGCATCGTCTGGGCCTATCTCGGGCCGCCCGACCAGCGGCCGGAGCCGCCGGAACTCGAATGGTCGCTGCTGCCGGAAAGCCAGCGCTATGTCACCAAGCGCTATCAGGCGAGCGGCTATCTGCAGGCGATGGAGGGCGGCATCGACACGACCCATGCCTCGTGGGTGCATCGCTATGAGCTCGAGACCGATCCGATGCATCGCGAGGCCGGCGCCAATAAATATATCCGCGGCGACGGCGCGGCGGTCTTCACCATCGACGAGGCGCCGCACGGCCTCACCATCCATGGCCGGCGCAACGGCGAGCCCGATTCCTATTACTGGCGCGTGACCCAGTGGATTTTTCCCTGGTTCACGCTGATCCCGCCCTTCGGCCCGCATGCGCTGGGCGGGCATATCTGGGTCCCGATCGACGATGAAAGCTGCTGGGCGTGGAGCATCAATTTCCTGCCCGACCGGCCGTTGCCCGAGGATGAGCTGGCGGCGATGCGCGACGGGCAGGGCATTCATTTCAAGGCGGTGCCTGGCACCTTCTATCCGCTTGCCAATCCTGACAATGACTGGCTGATCGATCGCCAGGCGCAAAAGGAAAAGCGCTCGTTCAGCGGCGTCGCCGGCTTCTCGTTTCAGGATTCCTCGTTGCAGGAGAGCATGGGATCGCTGCAGGATTATGCCCGCGAACATCTCGTGGCGACGGATGCCCCGATCGCGATGGCGCGGCGCGTCCTCTATCGGGCGGCGACCGATCTGGCGGCGGGGGTAGAGCCGCCGGCGCTGCGCGCCGCGACGCATCGGGTGCGGGCGGCGAGTATCCTCCTCGACCGCGCGGTGCCGATCGAGGACTGGGCGCGCGACGCGCTGATCGACGGTCTCGCGAAGCCGGTCTGGACGGTCTAGCGCCCCCAACCGTCAGCGCAGGACCGCGACCTTCTTTCGCTGAATCAGGTCGAAATCGATGGTCGCGCCAAGGCCGGGTCCCATCGGGACATGGACCAACCCATCGCCATCGACCTCGATATCCTGCACCAGCCCGTATTTGTTGTTGGAATCGGGCAGCAGCACCTCGAAATATTCGCAATTCCGGATCGCCGCCGCGACGTGCAGGTTGGCGATATTGTTCAGCGAATTGCTGCCATGGTGGATTTCGTAATTCATGCCGAAGCCCTCGGCGAGATGCGCCGTCTTCACCATGGTGGTGATGCCGCCCTTGAAGGCGACATCGCCGCGCAGGTAATCGGTCGCCTGCGCCATCAGCCACGGCGCATAGGTCTCGAACCCGGCGAACGGCAACTCCGTCGCCATCAGCGGAATGTCCAGTTTCTGGCGCAGCTTGACATAGTTGGGGATCGACCATTCGCCCAACGGGTCCTCAAACCAGTGAAAGCCCAAGGCCTCGATGGCGCGACCGACCTTCAGCGCGTCGGGATAATCATAGGCCCAGCCGGAATCGAGCATCAGCACATGATCGTCGCCGACCGCGCGGCGCACGGCGGCGCAGATGGCGATGTCGGCGCGCACGGTTCCATGGGCATGAATCTTATAGGCGTTGACCCCGCGCGCCCGCCAATGCAGCGCCTCCTCGCAATAGGCCTCGGCGTTCGGCCAGGCGGGCGAGGAGGCATAGGCCGGCAGGCTCTTCCGGTAGGAGCCGAGCAGGTGATGGATCGGCATGTTGGCGGCCTTGCCGGCAATATCCCACAGCGCGATGTCCACCGCGCCGACGGCGCGCACGGAGCTGGCGCGCACCCGCTGCCACAGGCAACGGTACAGCCGCTCGCGGTCGAGCGGGTCCTCGCCCATCACCAGCGGTTTCAGCGCGTCGATCAGGCGGGGCGCATCCGCGGCCGCCGACGTATAGGAGGCGCCGAGAAACGCGTGGCCGACAATGCCGGCATCGGTGCTGATCTCGACGAGGCCCAGTTGGCTCGACGGATTCGACGAGCGCACGTTCTGCCCATAAACGACGGGGGGCAGATCGTCCCAGGAAAACAGCGTGATGCTTAGGTCGGTGATCTTCATGCCGCTCATCCTCATATTGGGCGATTGAACGCTGGCTTTACGCCTCGGGCAAGAAGGCGGGGTTCCAGGCGATCTCCCACAAGCGACCGTCGGGGTCCTGAAAATAGCCGGCATAGCCGCCCCAGAATGTCTTCCGCGCCGGTTTGACGATCGCCGCGCCGGCCGCCTCGACTCGTCTCATGATCGCGTCGAAGTAGGCGCGATCCGGCGTCCGAGCGTCAACGCTGGAATGCGGCCGTCGTCGATTGTAGAAGTCCAGATATCGGCCGATCGAGGCGCGCGCCTCGCTGACGTTGTCGTAGGCCCGCTGATAGACCTCCTCGTATTTGACCGAGCGTCAGCGCCGCTCGACAAAGGCGTTGTCGCCACGATCCCTCGCCATCTTGCTCACAACGCCAAGCTTAATGACCATCTTCTGATACTGGAGGGCCAGTATCAGTCAATTCGTCAAGCGCGCGCAGCGGCTGATGCGCCGGATGGGCATCGCGACGCCGCCGTCGTTATGGTCATGACTGCGATATTCAAATACAACCGCTCTTCCAGTTTCTCAGCTTTGCGCGATGGAAGACATCGCCTTCTGGATAGACCAGGCGCTGCCCGGATTGCCTAAATCGAGCGCGCCAGACGCGGCGCCATTCTTCATCTGCCATTCCACCACGGTACCATTCTTGTTTCGCCACAAAATGTCGGAGGTACCGTCACCATTGAAATCGCCGACTCCGGCCACGGACCAAGCGGCACCCGGATCGTTGAGGAGAGTTTGATTGTAGGATGAACCATCGTTCTTCATCAGCCAAATTTGCTCGCTGGGGCTGCCACTATTATTTCGCCACAGAATGTCCGACGCACCGTCGCCGTTGAAATCGCCGATGCCGGCCACGGACCAGCCCGGCATATTGCCAAGATCGACACCCTTGAGCGTTTGACCGCCATTCATCTGCCATTCCACTACGGTCCCATTCTTGTTCTGCCACAGAATGTCCGACGTGCCGTCATCGTTGAAATCGCCGATGCCAACTACGGCCCAATTCTTCCCAGGATTGGCAAGTAAGTCGCCTTTGGCCGGGGCGCCATTGTTCATCTCCCACTCCACGACCGTCCCATTTGTGTTACGCCACAGAATGTCCGATGTGCGGTCGCCATTGAAATCGCCGATGCCAATTACAGACCAGTCGGAACCCGGGTTACCCAAATCACCACCCTTAACCGCCGCGCCGTTGCCCATCAGCCAATCGACGACAGTCCCATTCGTGTTGCGCCACAAAATATCCGAGGTGCCGTCGCCGCTGAAATCGCCAATGCCTGCCACGGACCAGGCCGCGCCTGGATTGGAAAGATTGGATTGGTTATATGAGCTGCCATTGTTACGCATCAGCCATTCCATGGCCGCACCATTCGAGTTCTGCCATAAAATGTCGGAGACAGCATCGCCATTGAAGTCGGACACGACCGGGGCATTTAGGAGGTAAGAGACGGCGTTGCTAGTGCCGACATTGCCGGCCGCGTCGGTATCTTGCGCGGTCAGACGATTGATACCGCGGCTCTCCAGCGTCACGACACTGACCCACTCGCCGAGTGTATCAACAGTGACTGTCCCAATTTCGATTGAGCCGTCCAGTACCCTTACATTCGTATCGGCCTCTCCGGTGCCGGAAATTGTCTGCGTGATGCGGGTAACGACGCCGCCGGTGCTTATGATAGAGACCGATGGGACCGAGGTGTCGATCTGGAGGCCGTTGAAGGTCGAGGCTACCGAAGCAAGCGAGAGATTGGCGTTGTTGCTGCTGCCATCCTCGATGGTCGCGCCGCCGGGCAGGTTGACGCCGGTCACCGCCAGCGCGAGGGTATTTTGGCCCGCGGCAACGGTGTAATCGAATACCAGCGATCCCGATGACGGCGTGGAGGCTCCGGCGGCGTATGTCGCTGTGCCGCCATCGTTCAAGCTCAATGTCGGGGTCCCCGTCACCGTGACCGGGCCACTCAATGTAAGGTCGATCATCACCGGCTGATTCAGACCTAAATCACCGCTCGTCGGCGTCGCGAACAGCGCCGTCACCGCCACTGGCGCCGACGCGCTCTGGGGCCCGATCGTCAGGGTTGCGCTGCCTTGGGCGCTGTTGCGGGCGCCGTCCGTCACCGTGTAACCGAAGCTCGAACTCGTGCCGAACAGGTTCGCGGCCGGCTGGAACTCAAGTCCGGTCAACTGTGCCACCGACAGCCCCTCGTTCAGGGTCACCGCCGTGCTGCCGTCCGACAGCAGCACTGTTCCGTCATTTGGCAACGCCGTCACCGTCACCGGCTGCGCCGGCAGGCTGAAATTGTCCGTCGGCGCGAGAATTCCGATCGCCACCGCCGCGTGGTTGCCGGAGACCCCCAACAATGCCAACCCGGTCACCGGTTGCATGGCGTCGATCTGGAGGCCGTTGAAGGTCGAGGCGACCGAGGCAAGCGAGAGATTGGCGTTGTTGCCGCTGCCATCCTCGATGGTGGCGCCGCCCGGCAGGTTGACGCCGGTCACCGCCAGCGCGGGGGTATTCTGGCCCGCAACGACCGTGTAATCGAACACCAGCGACCCTGATGACGGCGTGGAGGCTCCGGCGTCATAGGTCGCTATGCCGCTATCGTTCAAGCTCAATGTCGGGGTTCCCGTCACCGTGACCGGGCCACTCAACGTAAGATCGATCACCACCGGCTGATTCAGCCCTAAATCGCCGGTCGTCGGCGCCACGAACAGCGCCGTCACCGTCACTGGCGTCGGCGCGCTCTGGGGCCCGATCGTCAGGGTCGCGCTGCTTTGGGCGCTGTTGCTGGCACCGTCCGTCACCGTGTAACCGAAGCTCGAACTCGTGCCGAACAGGTTCGCGGTCGGCTGGAACTCAAGTCCGGTCAACTGGGCCACCGACAACGCCTCGTTCAGGGTCACCGCCGTGCTGCCGTCCGACAGCAGCACCGTTCCGTCATTTGGCAACGCCGTCACCGTCACCGGCTGCGCCGGCAGGCTGAAATTGTCCGTCGGCGCGAGAATTTCGATCGCCGTCGCCGCGCTGTTGCCCGAGACCGCCAACGATGCCAGACCGGTTACCGGGTTCATGGTGTCGATCTGGAGGCCGGTGTCTTTGGTGGCACCCGATACATCGAGCGCCGTGCCTGACCCATCAGTGATGCTGGCGCCATTCAGATTGAGGTCAGTCACCTGCAAGTCGGCCCTATTGTCGCCCGACTGCACTGTATAGACGAAGGTGAGAGCCTGACTGGCCCCCGAACCACCCGTGTACATCGCCGACTCACTGTCGTTGAGCGTCAATTCCGGTGTCCCACCCGCCGTATTCACCGTGACACTCTCGCTGATATTGACCGTAAAGCTAACCGTCATGCCCGCGCCCAAATCGCTCCCGCCCGACGAACCGATCGATGAAATCGTTGGCGCCGATAACGTGCCGTTGCCCCACGCACCAATTGGTAGACCGTTCGTCTGATCACGAGCGATATACACAACATTATTAAAATTAGCGGCAGTAGTAGATGGAAATAAGGTCGAATTTCCCTTCAATGAATTATCGATTACTTGCTTAAGATTCCAATTCGAATAAGTATTGGAATCGGTATAACCGGTGGACTCCGCCATCCAGCTATAAGTTGCCAAGCCGTCTGAATCTTTAATTGTTTCAAGAGTTATCCCCGCTCCGTACACTCCTATAGCCAGTTCGGGACTACCATCTGATGCATTATTAAAGCCTTGTTTTATCCCTTCGAAATATGAAGTAATGCCATTTAGTGTCTGACTATTGTTGCCCGGATCGAAATCGACTGCAAAATAGATCGCGGAGCCTGGGGTCTGCCCCTGACCAGCAGCCAGAGCATCATTGTAGGCATTCTGACCGTCAGTCACTCCATTTTGTTCGGTGAAATAGGCAGAGGTGTCCATACCTGCGCGTTCATAGATGGAAAAAATACCGAGACCAGCCTGAATATATTCATTTGCTTTTTCGGCACTTAGGTAAGAAGGATCACCGGCGGTACTCCCTAAATACTCACCAACAAATCCAAAATTTTTCGAAATATCTGTCGCAGAAAGAGGATCGCTTCCATCAGTCGGGTTACTTGCCGGAGGGTCGTACCGATAGTCGATTCCTGACTCCGATCCCCCGCCTTCACCCGGAGGCACCGTGAAGGGCTGGGCGTTGGAATGGTGAGTTCCGTCGGCTGTGTTGACCTGTACGCTCCATCGGCCGGCTTCGCCACCGTCATCGAACGAATAGTCAATCTCGTTGCTGTTAATAAAAGTGATCGCATGCTGGTTGAGTTGGGAGGTCTCGTTTGGATAGGAAAAGGTCAGCGTATCGTCGCGCGTGAAATTGCTGCCCAAAAGCTGCATCGTGCGGCTGGTGTTATCTGCCGGATATGAGTCCGGCGACACGCTGGTCAGCGATGGCGTCAACTCCGCTGTGGTCACAAGTCGACTAACATACGCGGTGCTGGCATTAAGAATCTGCGTATAAAGTGTGTTGGCGGTATTGAAAGTATGTTCGGATATCGTGATCGGTCCGTCGCCCGATCCCGCAACATGGTTCGGATCGGTGTTGTCTACGACCTCCCACTGCCCTTGAGCATTCTGGCCGACCACGATGAAGGAATGTCCGAGTTCACTGCCGGCGAGCACATTTTTCGGAATTCTTACTAAGTCGCCAATCTGCACAACCGATTGCCAATTGCTAGTTGCCGGTAGGGTCATCCATGCGGAAGATGAGCCAGCTTCCGGAGCGGTCGGCGGAACTGTGAAGCCATCAGTGGGATCAGGCACTACTGTCAACTGGCTGGCAGTTGTCTCTTGCTCGCTCGTGGCCGTCGAAATGGTTTCGTAAAAGGGCGAACCCACATCTACAGAGACCGCCCATACCAAGCCGGTACAATTGTCCGATGCCCATGACGCCCCGACATATTGGATGGCTGCTGCTGCCACGTCGGAAGGAGTCACGCTTGCCGGAGTTGGGTCATTGTACGGTATGAAAGGGTCCGTGGTTCCGCCATTCCCTGTCACCATGAAGGAAGTGGAATGCGCCAGATCATTGTTCGGATTGCTTTGGTTGGTTACGTTGCCAAAATCGTCGGCAATAACCCAGACATAGTAGGTGCCGGCTGTCGTTGGCGCCGTCAGCGTCGCACTCTGCGATGTGGAGGCTCCAGCCCCCA
>DATCDN010000053.1:0-42187 GCA_036510675.1 Allostellaceae bacterium | reverse complement strand
GGCCCCCACCCTCGATCGCTTCGCGATCTCTGCCCTCCCCCGCTGGCGGGGGAGGGTTGGGAGGGGGCTGCCGCAGCGCGGCGATAGCGGCGTTTCCTTGGTTAAGTTGACGCGATCTTAAGGCGCGCGGGCGATAAGACGGCAACCCAAGGTCCGAGGCCCCATGAACCGCTATTTGCGACGCGATTTCCACCATGTCGACGGCTACACCAACATTCTCGACGGGCGGCTGTTCGATGCCTTTCTCGAGGCGCAATCGGCGGCGGGCATCGCCGGCTCGATGGCGGAGATCGGCGTCCATCACGGCCGCTCGTTCTTCATCCTGGCGGGCGCGCGCCGCCCCGGCGAGAAGGCGCTGGCGGTCGATGTCTTCAAGGACGATGCGATCTATCAGGACCCGCTCGGCATGGGGCGCGGCGCCCGGTTCCACCAGAATTGCGCGCGCCTGGGCGTGACGCTCGACCCGTCGGAAATCTTCTCCGGCCTCTCGACCACCCTCGACGCTGGCGAGATCGCCCGCCGGGTCGGTCCGGTGCGCTTCTTCAGCGTCGATGGCGGCCACCGCTATGACGACGTGCGCCACGATCTGCGGCTGGCGGCGGCCGCGCTGACGCCGCACGGCATGATCGTCGCCGATGATTTCATGAACGCGCAATGGCCCGAGGTCTCGCTGGCGGTGGTCGATTGGCTGCGCGAGCCGGGCAATAAGTTCGCGCCCTTCCTCTCCACCCCCTCGAAGCTCAGCCTGTGCGCCCGCGCCGACCGCGATTTCTATCGCGGCGCGGCCGAGCGGCTGTTCGCCGGGGGCGGCCATATCGTCACCGAAGCCCATTTGTACGATGATGCCTATTATTTCGCGCGGCTCGGTCCCCGCGAGAAACTACGCGATCTTGCCCGCGCCAAGCTGATCGCGCTGCGGCGCCGTTCGGGCGAGCGCGGGCAGCGCGCCACCTCCCGGCACGGGCCGACCGCCGGCGCGCTGCCCGCCGCGAAATAGCGGCCGCGCTATTGGTCGCGCGGCGGGGCCACGCTCTCGATGGCGTGGGCCAGCTTGATGTCGCGCGCGCTCAATCCCTCGACATCGTGACTGGATAGGATGATTTCGACGCGGTTAAAGACATTGAACCATTCGGGATGGTGATCCATCTTTTCAGCGATGAGGGCGACGCGGCTCATGAAGGCCCAGGCCTCGCTGAAATCGCCGAAATGGAAAGTCTTGCGGATGGCATCGCGATCTTCGACCTCGGCCCAGCCATGAAGTTCCTTGATCGCGGCATGGCGCGCCGCCCCCACCAGACGTTCCGACATCGTCATCTCCTCGGGTTTCCCTCCAGCAAGTGCGCCCGATGAGCCGCGAGATCAAGCCGCCCCTCTCCCAGGCCGCCCCCACGACCGCTCTGACGCCGCCCTCGCTCGACCAGATCGACGCGCTGGCGCGCCAGGCGATCGAGACCATTCCGGCCGCGCTCGCGGCGCATGTCACCGGCGTGGTGATCCGGGTCGAGGATTTCGTCGATACCGCCACCATGCGCGCGATGGGCCTGCGCAGCCCGCTCGACCTGCTGGGTCTTTATCACGGCACGCCGATCCCGGGCAAAAGCGTCAGCTATGCCCAGAGCCATATCGACATGATCTTTCTCTATCGCCGGCCGATTCTGGAACACTGGCTACGCACCGGCGAGGCGCTCGACGCCATCGTCCGCCATGTGCTGATCCACGAGATCGGCCATCATTTCGGCTTCAGCGACGACGACATGGCGCGGATCGAGCGCGCCGACTGATGCCCTACCCTCTCCCCCCGCTGCGCGGGCGGGAGAGGGAAAAAGCGATCAATGGCCCCACAGGCGCTTGGTGGCGCGGCGCGCGCCTTCCGCCATCGCCTCGAACTTGGCCCAACAGATCTGCGGATGGCCGACGCGCGGGCCGAGGCCACAATCGGTGCCGGCGATGACGTTCTCCTTGCCGACCAGATTGGCATAGCGCACCAGCCGGTCGGCGACGAGATCGGGATGCTCGATGAAGTCGCAATAATGGCCGATGACGCCGGGCACCAGGGTCGCGCCGTCGGGCAGCTTCACCGTTTCGAACACTCGCCATTCATGTTCGTGGCAGGGGTTCGACGCCTCGATCGAATAGCTGTCGGCCGGCACTTTCAGAATGAGGCCGATGATCTCGGTCAGCGGAATGTCGTCGTGATGCGGGCCGTGGAAACTGCCCCAGCAGACATGGAGGCGAACCTGCTCGCGCGGGATGCCCTTCAGCGCGTGGATCAGCGCCTCGACCCGCATGCCGGCATAGCTCAGATATTCGCGCCGATCCATGTCGGGAAAGATGTTCCAGCCGTCGGGCAGATCGGGATCGTCGAGATGCAGGATCAGGCCGGCATCGGTGATCGCCTTATATTCCTCGTGCAGGCAGTCGGCGATCGCGAACACCATCGCCTCCTGGTCGGGATAGTGACGGTTGATCATCCAATGCTCGGCGGTGCCGGGCGTGTTGGTCGGCACGAACAGCTCGGCGACGGTCCGGCCGGCGGCGGCCGCCTTCAGGTTGGCGATGTCGCGCGCGACCTGGGCCTGGCCAGTATAACGCAGCGGCCCGACGCAATGTGGCAAGCCGCCGGGGATGGTCGGGCGGCGATAGACCTGCTCGAAATAAACCGGGAATTTACGCTCGTCGCGCGCGATCATATTGAGCCGGTATTCGTCCTTGCCTTCCGGCGGATGCATTTCGAGGCCGCTGACCCGGTCCATCACATAATTGGTGAAATTGACCTTGCCGAACTCGCCGTCATTGACGCTGTCGAGGCCGCATTCGAGCTGCTGGCGCACGACCTCCTTCACCGCGCCGGGCAGCGCCGCGTCGAGGCCGGCGGGGTCGGCGATCTTGCCGTCCTTGCGCGTCGATAGCAGCTCGCGGATGTTCGCCGGCCGCGGCAGCGCGCCGGCATGGGTGGTCATGATGCGGTCGGTGCTGCGCATGGTCGCCATTCTCGGGCCCCTCTCCAGATTGTTTCGCGGGATGGTAATCAGAATCGCTAGTCGCCGAAAGCGTGGGCGCAGCCATCGCCGCGCACCACGATGCGCGTCGTGACGCGCGGCTGACCCGGCGTGTAATCGGCGACGAAGGTCAGGCCCGGCTCATAGCAGATGCGCCGGCCGATGGTCATCAGCAGGTTATCGTTGCGCGTCTTGATGTCCTCGGCGCGGGCGGGCGCGCCGAGCCGGGCCGCGATCTCGGTCTCGGCGCTGCCGATACCGAGCCCGTCCGGGGTGCGATAGTCGGCGCTGTCGGTCTCGACCCGCGCGATCCGCCCGTCATCGGCCGCGAGCAGGCGCAGCGCGCCAAAGACATAGAGATAGCCATCGCTGACATGATATTTGGCGTCGGGCTTGCCCAGCGCCGCCAGCGCCCCCGCCACCGGCATGCCGAGGCGCGCCGCGCCGATGCCCCGGCCGGCCGCGATTATCCGATCCGGCGGGTCGCCCAATGCAATGGCCGGCGCAAACGCGCCGGCCAGAAGCATACTCAGAAACATACCGGGGATCGCGAGCCGTGATACCGAAATCATACCGTCATGATGCGGTGAAATTCACCTCGCGCAAGCGGCAATGTTACATGGCTAGATATACGCCGGTGGCGCTGTTGCCGCTGCCGGAAATGCCGCTGCACTGGATGCTGATCTCGGCGTCGTTATAGTCCTTGTCGTCGGCGGTGCCGCCCATGTCGTTCCACCAGAAATTCACGAACTGGCCGTTCATCTGGGCGCAGCTCGGCGTCGCATAGGTCGGCAGCGAGCTGAAGCACACGCCCGAGATCGGGGCCACGGTGTTGCCCGGCAGCGCGGTGGTCAGCGTTGTTTGCACCGAGCAGTTCTGGATCTCGTTCCGATAGCCAATCTCGTTATAGCTATTGTTGTTGGGCGGCATGACGTTGGAGAAGAACCATTGCTGGGTGCCCTGGCACGAGATCGGGGTGGATTTGTAATACCCGCTATGCCGGCCGGTACTGACCCAGGTCTGGGTGTAATTGACGGTCTGGAACTGGGTGCAGCCGTAATCGGCGTTCTGGCCGGTGACGTTCTGCAACGCCATGCCCAGTTTCTGCGTCGCGGTGGCGATGAACGTGACCGTCTTGTTGTTGGTGGTCATGTTGCTGGCCAGCTTCTGGGTCGTGGCGAATTTCGTCGGGTCCGGCGCCGCGCCGGGATTGCTGGTGGACAGCAGCCAGTACCACAGCGTGTTGCCGTCGCCGGCATTGGCGCTGAAATGGCTGGCGCTGATGGTGATGGTGACCAAGGGATTAACGGCGACGGCGGTCGCCGAAACGTTCATGGTTGAGGTGATGATTTGCATGAAGGTGGTGCCGATCGACGCGGTCGCGGTGACCGTGACGGTATAGCCCTGGTTGGAGCCGGTCGTGACCTGGGTGGCGCCGACGATCGGGGTGATCGCGCCGATATGGCCCGGCAGCATCGCCACGTTGGCGGTGACATAATTGCCGGCGACGGTGGTCGCGTTGCTGCTTTGCGAGGCGTCGGAGTAGACGGCGGCGCCCGACAGCGCGGCCGAATCGACGGTCGCCTGCAACTGGGTCTTGAACTGTTCGAGGCGGGCATAATCCACCGCCGCGCCCACCACCATGACGACGGGAACGAACAGCAGCGCTAGCATGACGCCGACGACGCCCTGCCGGTTGCCGCGGAGCCTCTTCAGCGTGGCGCCGGTATGGGTCAGCGCGTGCCTGAACCGGTCGATCGTGCGCGTGGTCATCGATTGCATGCTCATGGATTTTCTCTGTCTCAAGGCGCGTATTGGACGGTGCCGTTGTTGCGCGGCCGTGCGAACCCGTCATTCTGGAAGGTGTAGCTGGCGCCCAGGACCATGTGGATCGGGGCGTTGTAGGTGTAGCTGGTCTGGACCACGATCACGCTGTCGCCGCTGGTGGGCAGGAGATCCGTGGCCAAGGTCACCGCGTTTTGCGGGCTGCTGAGATTGTTGCAGTTCGCGGTCCAATCGACCGACGAGGTGCCGCTCTTGTTGGTGACGCTGCTGACCTGGACGTTGAGGCCGGCGGTCGAGAACGGCGCCATCATATAGGCGGCCCCAGTGCAGAAATCGCTGGTCAGCGAGCCGGTCTTGCTGGGATTCTGCAGCGCGATCAGGCTGGCGATCGCGGGCGCGGCGGCGTCGAACTTCATCTTGACGCGCACCAGGTTCGAGGCCTCGAAGGTGCCGATGAACAGCACGATCAGGGTCGGCAGGATCAGCGCGAATTCGACCGCGACGATGCCTTGCCGGTCGCGCCACAGCGCGCGGATTTTGTTCAGCTTTTTCATCAATAGGGCTCGTTCTCGAAGGCGGCGGTGGCGACGAGGCGCTCCGAGCCGCTGGCGCTCATCATGTGGCCGACCCACGGCACGATATAGGTCCGGGTGTAGACCACCTGGACCAGCACGTCGTCGCCGGGACTGCCCAGCGACGCGCCGGTGATCGCGGTCGGATAGGCGGAGAACCCGCTATAGGTGCTGCCGGTGCCGCTGATCGTGGACGAGATGCCGGCGAAGGTCGAGCCGGTTTGGATCCGGTATTGCAGCGCCGAGCATTTCATCAGGCCCGACACCTCGTTGCACAATTGCGTGGCGAAGCTGGTTCCCCCATTCTGCGACTGGCCGGTCAGGGTCAGGCGCGCGGCGTCACGGGTCGCGTTGTCGAGCACGCTTTGCGTCCACAGGGTCAGCCCGTTTTCGAGGACACCCAGGATCAATAGGAGGAAAATCGGCCCGACCATCGCGAATTCGAGGCCGGTCACGGCGCTGCTGTCGGCGAACACCCGGCGGAGCGGCCGGCGTACGCGGGCCGCCTTGCGGTTCATCTCCTGGCTTGGCTGCGGCGCGGGGCGCGCCGACCGAAACGGGTTCATGGGTTAATCTCATCCGATCGCAAAAGAACCATCGACCGGCGGAGATTACGGGCGGCACGCTTAACAAATGCTTGCCCATGGATTGCATTCGCTCAATCTTTTCAATGCATGCCAGGAGATGCGCCGATTGGCCCCCGATCTGCTGGATTGACGGCGCCGGCGCCGCGATGTCAGGTGTGGCGAGGCGAGCGAGGAGGCCCGAATGAAATATGTTTGTGACGCGCCGGGCGACAGGACATGGTTCCGCATCGAGACCGAGTTCGAGGCCAGTCAGGAATCGGCGCTGATGCGGCACGCGGTCGAAAAATACTTCCTCAGCGAATGGCACAAGGCGGAACGGACGTTCCAGCCGATCTCCAAGATCGAGATCGAGCAGAATATCGGCCTCGCCGCGCACATCCAGAGCGAGATGCCGCTGTTCCTCACCTTGCGCGATGCCAACGGCAAGGGCCTCGCCACCGCGATGCTGCCGCCCGGCGGGGTCGAGGGCACCGGCTTCCGGCCGATCGTCGTCGGCCCCAACAATACCGATCCCTATGTCGCGCAGGGCGACGCGATCCAGAAACTGGCCGAGCATTTCGGCCTGGCGCTCGACCGCGAGCGCTGCTTTCCCTATCGCCGGGCCTGATGGAGACGCCGTTGGAGGAGACGCCGCTGTGGCAGCCGGACCCGCACTGGGTTGAGCAGGCCGCCCTGACGCGCTTCACCCGCGCGGCGGCGCAACGCTGGCGGCGCGACTTCGCCGATTATGAGAGCCTCCATCGCTGGTCGTGCGAGCAGCCGACGGAATTCTGGCCGAGCCTCTGGGAATTCGCCGGCATCGTCGGCGATCCCGGCGATCGGGTGCTGGTCGATGGCGGAAAAATGCCGGGCGCGCGCTTTTTCCCCGACGCGCGGCTCAACTTCGCCGAGAACCTATTGCGCCGGCGCGACGCGGGCGACGCCATCGTGTTCCGCGGCGAGGATCGGGTGCGCCGGCGGCTCAGCCATCGCGACCTTTATGACGCGGTGTCGCGCTTCGCCCAGGCGCTGACCGCGCAGGGCATCCGGCCGGGCGACCGCGTCGCCGGCTATATGCCCAATTTGCCGGAGACCGTCATTGCCTGCCTCGCGACGGCGGCGATCGGCGCGGTGTGGTCGTCCTGCTCGCCCGATTTCGGCGCGACCGGCGTGCTCGACCGCTTCGGCCAGATCGAGCCGAAAATCCTGATCCTGGCCGACGGCTATTTCTATAACGGCAAGCGGTTCGACAATCTCGCCAAGGCGCGTGAGATCGTGGCGGCAATGCCGAGCGTGGACCGGGTTGTCGTGGTGCCCTATACCGAGGCCGCGCCGGCGCTGGACGGCATCGCGCGGGCGACAATGTACGATGATTTCGTCGCCCCGTTCGCCGCGCGCGACATTCCCTTCGCGCGGCTGCCGTTCGCGCATCCGCTCTACATTCTTTATTCTTCAGGCACTACCGGGGTGCCGAAATGCATCGTGCATTGCGCCGGCGGCGCCATTCTTCAGCATACGAAAGAACATCTGCTCCACTGCGACATCCGGCCCGGCGACCGGGTGTTCTATTTCACCACCTGCGGCTGGATGATGTGGAACTGGCTGGTCTCGGCGCTCGCGTCCGGCGCGACGCTGATGCTCTATGACGGCTCGCCGTTCCATCCTGGACCCGGCACGCTGTTCGAATTCGCCGATGAGGAGCGGATCACCTTCTTCGGCACCTCGGCCAAATTCATCGACGCCCTCAACAAATCAGGCTATGAGCCGATGCGGCATCATCCGCTGGCGACGGTGCGGGCGCTCGGCTCGACTGGCTCGCCGCTGGCGGCGGAGAGCTTCGATTTCGTCTATGACAAAGTGAAGCGCGACATTTTCTTATTCTCGATGTCGGGCGGCACCGACCTGCTGGCCTGTTTCGCGACCGGCAATCCGGTGCTGCCGGTGTGGCGAGGCGAGTTGCAAAGCGCGGCGCTGGGCATGGCGACCGATATTTTCACCAGCGACGGCACGCCGGCGGCGGTCGACGAAAAGGGCGAACTGGTCTGTACCCGATCCTTTCCCTCGATGCCGCTGGGATTCTGGAACGATCCGGGCGGTGAAAAATACCATGCCGCCTATTACGCCCCGTTCCCCAATGTCTGGACCCATGGCGACTTCGCGGCCCGCACCCGGCATGGCGGCTTCATCATCTTCGGCCGCTCCGACGCGGTGCTGAACCCAGGTGGAGTGCGGATCGGCACCGCCGAGATTTATCGCCAGGTCGAACAGGTTCCCGAGGTGCTGGAGGCGCTCGCCATCGGCCAGGAATGGCAGGGCGATTTGCGCATCGTGCTGTTCGTCAAGCTGCGCGACGGCGTGCTCCTGGACGCGGCGCTGGAGCAGCGCATCCGCCAGCGGATTCGCGACAACACGACCCCGCGCCATGTGCCGGCGAAGATCGTGGCGATCGCCGACATTCCCCGCACCAAGAGCGGCAAGATTGTCGAGATCGCGGTCCGCGAGCTGATCCACGGCCGCCCGGTCAAGAACCAGGAGGCGCTCGCCAACCCCGAGGCGCTGGCGCTTTATAAGGACTTGGCGGCGCTGGCGACGTGATCCAATCCCTCTCCGCGTTGCGGAGAGGGAAAATTAAGTCGCGGCGGCCGATGCCCGTCGGCGGAATCGAGGAAGGCGCGGACGAATGGCGTCTTGGGGGCGCGCCGGACATCCTCCGGCTTGCCGTATTGCTCGATCCGGCCGGCATTCATCACCGCGACTAGGTCCGCCATGGCAAACGCCTCATCCTGGTCGTGGGTGACGAAGATGGTGGTGATGCCGAGCCGGTGGTGCAGCTCGCGCAGCCAGCCGCGCAGCTCTTTGCGCACCTTCGCGTCGAGCGCGCCGAACGGCTCGTCCAGCAGCAGCATGCGGGGCTCGATGGCGAGGGCGCGAGCAAGCGCGACGCGCTGGCGCTGGCCACCCGATAGCTGACTGGGATAGCGCTTACCCAAGCCGCCAAGCTGAACGAGGCCGAGCAGATGGTCGACCCGCGCGCGGATGGCGTCGCGCGACGGGCGCTCGCGACGGGGCCGCACCGACAGGCCGAACGCGATGTTCCGCTCCACATTCATGTGGCGGAACAGGGCGTAATGCTGAAACACGAAACCGACGCGGCGCTCGCGCACCGGCACGCTCAGCCAGTCGATGTCGGCGAAGCGGGCGGTGCCGCCATCGGGCTTCTCCAGCCCGCCGAGAATGCGCAACAGCGTCGTCTTGCCCGAGCCGGACGGGCCGAGCAAGGCGAGGAACGCGCCCTGCGGCGCCGAGAGACTCAGCCCGTCGAGCGCGGCGAAGCTGCCGAAATGCTTATGGATGCCGTCGATCACCAGCGACATATTGTTCACCTTAATGTCGGTGCGTCGCGGCGATCTCGTCGCCGTAGCGCCATTCGAGCAGGGATTTGAAGACCAGCGTGACGACCGCGAGCAGCGCCAGCAGCGCGGCGACGGCGAAGGCGCCGACAAAGTCGTAATCGTTGTAGAGCACCTCGACATGAAGCGGCATCGTATCGGTCAGGCCGCGGATGTGGCCGCTGACCACCGACACCGCGCCGAATTCGCCCATGATCCGGGCATTGCACAACAGCACGCCGTAAAGCAGGCCCCATTTGATGTTGGGCAGCGTGACGCGGAGGAACGTCGCCAGTCCCGACGCGCCGAGCGAGATCGCGGCTTCTTCCTCGTCGCGCCCCTGATCGGCCATCAACGGAATGAGTTCCCGCGCGACGAAGGGAAAGCTGACGAACAGCGTCGCGAGGAGGATGCCCGGTAGCGCGAAGATGATGCGGATATCGTGCGCGCGCAGCCACGGCCCGAACCAGCCCTGCAGGCCGAAGATGAGGACGAAGGCCAGGCCCGCGACCACCGGCGATACCGAGAACGGCAGGTCGATCAGCGCCGTGAGGAGGCTCTTGCCGCGAAAATCGTGCTTCGCCACGGCCCATGACGCGGCCAGCCCGAAGACGATGTTCACCGGCACCGTGATCGCCGCCACCAGCAGGGTCAGGCGGATCGCCGCCAAGGCATCCGGCGTGCCGATCGCGGCAAGGGCGGCGGGCACGCCCGATTCGAGCGCGTTGGAGAAAACCGTGAGCAGCGGCAGCAGCAGGAACAGGACGATGAAGACGATCGCCGTCCCGATCAGCAGCAGGCGGGGGGCCGTGCCGCCCTCGGTTGGGGTTCTCGCATAGCGCGTCATGAGGGTCACCGCCGGGCCGTCAGCCGGGCCTGGACGAGGTTCAGCACCAGGATGACGGTGAACGCCAGCACCAGCATGACGAGGCCGATCGCCGCGGCGCCGGCATAATCGAATTGCTCGAGCTTGATGATGATCAGCAGCGGCGCGATTTCCGACTTCATCGGCAGGTTGCCGGCGATGAAGATGACCGAGCCGTATTCGCCCACCGCGCGCGCCCAGGCGAGGCCGACACCGGTGAGAAGCGCCGGCAGCAGGGCGGGCAGCGTCACGCGCAGGAATATCCGCGCCGGCGCGGCGCCGAGCGTCGCCGCCGCCTCCTCGGCATCGGCGCCCATTTCGGCGATCACCGGCTGCAGCGTCCGCACGACGAAGGGCAGCCCGATGAAGATCAGCGCGACGAGAACGCCGAGCGGCGTATACGCCACCTTGATTCCGAGGAGGCTCAGCGGACCGCCCAGCCACCCGTTTTCCGAATAAAGGGCGCTCAGCGCCACCCCGGCGACCGCGGTCGGCAGGGCGAAGGGCAGATCGATCAACGCATCGAACACCCGCTTTCCCGGAAACCGATAGCGCACCAAGGTCCAGGCCACGACGAAACCCATGACCGCGTTGATCGACGCCGCGATCGCGGCGCCGCCGAACGACAAGGTCAGCGCCGCCACGACCCGCGGCGCCGTGACCGCGGCGATGACGCCGCCCACCCCGAGCGACCATGGGCGGATCGCCAGCGCCGTCAGCGGGATCAGCACGATCGTCGCCAGGCAGAACAGCGTGAAACCCAGCGACAGGCCGAACCCCGGCAGGACCCGGTTGGTGCCGCGCCGCGGGGTGTCGGCGATGGCAACCACGCGCTAGCGGCCCGGCTTATAAATCTGGTCGAAGATTCCGCCATCGGCAAAGAATTGGCGCTGCGCCTGCTGCCAGCCGCCGAACTCGCGGATCGTGGACAGCCGGATCGTGGGAAAATCGCGCGCATGCGCCGCCAGGACCGTGGGATCGCGCGGCCGGTAGAAATTCGCCGCCTCGATTTCCTGCGCCGCTGGCGTGTAGAGGAATTTGAGATAGGCGTTCGCCACGGCGGTCGTGCCATGGCGCGCGGCATTGGCCTCGACCACCGCCACCGGCGGCTCCGCGAGGATCGACGCCGACGGATAGACGATCTCGAAACGGTCGCCGCCCGCTTCCTTGAGGGCGAGATGCGCCTCGTTCTCCCACGACAGCAGCGCGTCGCCGATGCCTCGTCGGGTGAAGGTGATGGTCGAGCCGCGCGCGCCCGAATCCAGCACCGGCACATGGTGGTAAAGGTCGGCGACGAAGGCGCGGGCCTTGGCGGTGTCGCCACCCGGCGCATGGAGCGCATAAGCCCAGGCCGCCAGGAAGGCCCAGCGCGCGCCGCCCGAGGTCTTGGGGTTGGGCGTGACCACCGCCGTCCCCGACGTGACCAGATCCCGCCAGTCATGGATGTGCTTCGGGTTGCCCTTGCGCACCAGGAACACGATGGTCGAGGTGAACGGCGCGCTGTCGTCGGGCAGGCGGCGCTGCCAGTCGGCCGGCAGCAACTTTGCCTTCTGGGCGATCGCGTCGATGTCATAGGCCAGCGCCAGCGTCACCACGTCGGCGTCGAGCCCGTCGATCACGGCGCGCGATTGCGCGCCCGAGCCGCCATGCGACATGTCGATGGTGACGGAATCGTGAGTCTGTTGCCGCCAATCGGCGGCGAACCGCGCATTGAGCGCCTTGAACAGCTCCCGCGTCGGGTCATAGCTGACATTGAGCAGATGGGGCGTGCCGGCCGGCGCCGAGGCGGCACCCAGCAAAAACACCGCCGCGACCAGGGCCGGCCCGATGATCTTCGACACATGCGTCTCCCGAAACGTTTCGTCCGTTCGGGAGCATTTAGTTTTATTTAGTCTATCCAGTCAATAGACATAAACCCCTATCTAAGCCGCCGTGCCGCCAACCGTCAGGCCGTCCATGCGCAGGCTGGGCTGGCCGACGCCGACCGGCACGCCCTGGCCGTCCTTGCCGCAGGTGCCGATACCGTCATCGAGCTTGAGGTCGTTGCCGATCATGCTGATTTTGGTCAGCGCGTCCGACCCGTTGCCGATCAGGGTGGCGCCCTTCACCGCCGGGCCGATCTTGCCGTTTTCGATCAGATAGGCCTCCGACGCCGAGAACACGAATTTGCCCGAGGTGATATCGACCTGGCCGCCGCCGAAATTGACCGCATAGAGGCCCTTTTTCACCGAGGCGAGAATCTCCCCCGGCTCGCGGTCGCCGGCCAGCATATAGGTGTTGGTCATGCGCGGAATCGGGGCATGGGCATAGCTCTGGCGCCGGCCATTGCCGGTCGCCGCCATGCCCATCAGCCGGGCGTTAAGCCGGTCCTGCATAAAGCCCTTGAGGATGCCATCCTCGATCAGCACGTTGCGGCGCGTCGGCGTGCCCTCATCGTCGATGGCCAGCGAGCCGCGCCGGTCCGGCAGGGTGCCGTCATCGACCACGGTGACGCCGGGCGAGGCAATGCGCTGGCCGAGAAGGCCGGTAAAGGCCGAGGTCTTCTTGCGGTGGAAATCGCCCTCGAGCCCGTGGCCGATCGCCTCATGCAGCATCACGCCGGGCCAGCCCGAGCCCAGCACCACGGTCATTTCGCCGGCCGGCGCCGGCACGGAGGAAAGGTTCACCAGCGCCTGGCGCAGCGCCTCATCGACCTGGCCCTTCCATTGCGCCGGATCGAGATATTGCTCGTACATGACGCGGCCGCCGGCCCCCGACGAGCCGGTCTCCATGCGGCCGTTTTCCTCGACCACGACGCTGACATTGAGGCGCACCAGCGGCCGGATATCGGCGACCCGCGCGCCCTCCGGCCGGATGATCTGCACCGCCTGCCACACGCCCGACAGCGAGGCCGACACCTGGCGCACCCGGGCATCCTTGGCCCTGGCATAGGCGTCGATCTCACCCAGCAGCGCCGCCTTGGTCGCGAACGGCACCGCCGCCAGCGGATTGTCCTCGGTATAGAGCGAGCTATTGGTCCCCGGCGGCGGCAGCGCGATGCTGCCATCATGCCCTTCGGCGACGGCGCGCACGGTCTTGCCGGCGCGGGCGATCGCCGCCTCGGACAGTTCCGAGGCATGGGCATAGCCGGTCGCCTCGCCCGACAGCGCGCGCAGGCCAAACCCCTGCGACTGGTCGAACGAGGCGTTCTTGATGCGGCCATCGTCGAAGCCCAGACTCTCGCTCTGGGTATATTCGAGATACAGCTCGCCATCGGCCATGCCGTGGAGGGCGTCGGCGACGATGCGCTCCACCCGGCCGCGATCCATGCCGGTGCGGTCGAAAAACAGTTTGTCGGTGCTGATCAGATCGGTCATTTCGGTCCTTCCGCGCGGTCCCGCCTAATGAACCAGCATATGGGGATTGGTTTGTGCGTCATAAAGCCGCGCAAGCTCGATTGGCGTCGCATCGTGGCGAAGGCTATTACCTTGGCGCGGCGTCGTGGCCGCCACGGTACAAGATCGATGCTCCCCAAGCGAGGGGCGATCATTGTGCCCGCTGGCGGCATTGGCTAGGGTGATTCCGTCGGCTTGGCAATGCCCGCCGTATTCTGGGGACGAGAGGCTGAGGGATGGCACGGACTGGCAAGCTTCTAACGATCGGCACCATCTTCGCGGCCGCGGCAATGACGGCGTTTGGCGCGCCGGCGGCGCTGGCCGATGAATTGCCGCAAGATTGGCAGATGGGCATGCAGGCGGCGGCGACGCCAGTGCGCGAGCATATCGACGCGCTGCATAATGAATTGATGATCATCATCACGGTGATCACCCTCTTCGTGATGGCGCTGATCGCCTATGTCGCCATCCGGTTCAACGCCAAGCGGCATCCGGTGCCGTCCAAGACCTCGCACAATCCGGTGCTGGAGCTGCTGTGGACGGCGGTGCCGATCCTGATCCTGCTGTCGATCGCGATCCCGTCCTTCAAGCTGATGTACTACATGGACCGCACGCCCAAGCCGGACATGACCCTGAAGATCACGGGTCATCAATGGTATTGGACCTATGAATATCCCGATCAGGGCAAGCTGACCTTCGACAGCAATGTTCTGACGGACGAGCAGGACAAGGCGGCGGGCAAGCCGCGCATGCTGGCGGTCGATAATCCGGTCGTCGTGCCGGTCGGCGCCGTGATCCGGGTGCTGGTGACTTCGACCGACGTGATCCACAGCTGGTTCATGCCGGCGTTCGGGGTTCAGGAGTACGCGGTCATCGGCCGCACCAATTTTGCCTGGATGCAGATCGATCGGCCGGGCACCTTCTATGGCGAATGCAACCAGATCTGCGGCATCAACCATCCGTTCATGCCGATCGAGGTACGGGCGGTATCGAAGGAAGATTTCGCCAAATGGCTGGTCACGGCGAAGAAGAAATTCGCCGCCAACGGCCAGCCTGACAACGATGCGGCGGCCGTGCGGGTCGCCCAGCGTTCGGCCGGCAAGCAGTAGCAGCGCGGCACCCGTAGATTCGCGAGGACAGAATGGCTCACGACGCGACCTCTCCCCTTCACCGCTCCACCGGCGATCACGCCCATGACGCGGCCGATCACGGGCATGGCGACCACGGGTATGGCGACCACGGCGGTCCGGGCTTCGTCTCGCGCTGGCTGTTCTCGACCAACCATAAAGACATCGGCACGCTCTATATCATCTTCGCGATCACCGCCGCGCTGATCGGCGGCGCCTTCTCGATCATCATGCGCATCAACCTGATGCAGCCGGGCGATCCGCTGTTCCATGACGACCACCAGCTCTACAACGTGATCATCACGGCGCACGGGCTGATCATGGTGTTCTTCGTGGTGATGCCGGCGATGATCGGCGGCTTCGGCAACTGGTTCGTGCCGCTGATGATCGGATCGCCCGACATGGCGTTTCCGCGCATGAACAATGTCAGCTTCTGGCTGCTGGTTCCGGCGCTGCTATTGCTGCTCGGCTCGACCATCGTCGGCACCCCGGCCGGCGCCGGCATCGGCTGGACCATCTATCCGCCCTTGTCCGACGCGACCTATCACCCCGGCCCCTCGGTCGACATGGTGATCTTTTCGCTCCATCTCGCCGGCGCCTCGTCGATCATGGGCGCGATCAATTTCATCACCACCATCTTCAACATGCGCGCGCCGGGCATGACGCTGCACCGCATGCCGTTGTTCGTGTGGTCGATCCTGGTGACGGCCTTCCTGCTGCTGCTGGCGCTGCCGGTGCTGGCCGGCGCCATTACCATGCTGTTGACCGACCGCAATTTCGGGACCCATTTCTTCGATCCGTCGGGCGGTGGCGATCCCTTGCTGTTCCTGCACCTGTTCTGGTTCTTCGGCCATCCCGAGGTCTACATCATGATCCTGCCGGGCTTCGGCATGATCAGCCAGGTGATCTCGACCTTCTCGAAGAAGCCGATCTTCGGCTATCTCGGCATGGCCTATGCCATGGTGTCGATCGGCGTCATCGGCTTCGTGGTGTGGGCGCATCACATGTTCACCACCGGCATTTCGGTGGATACCCGCGCCTATTTCACCGCCGCGACCATGGTCATCGCGGTGCCGACCGGCATCAAGATTTTCTCCTGGGTCGCGACCATGTGGGGCGGCTCGATCGAGTTCAAGACGCCGATGCTGTGGGCGATCGGCTTCCTGTTCCTGTTCACGGTCGGCGGCGTCACCGGGGTGGTGCTGGCCAATGCCGGCGTCGATTTCGCGCTGCACAACACCTATTATGTGGTGGCGCATTTCCACTATGTGCTGAGCCTCGGCGCGGTGTTCTCGCTGTTCGCCGGATTCTATTACTGGATCGGCAAGATGAGCGGCCGGCAATATAACGAGACGCTGGGCAAGATCCATTTCTGGACCACCTTCATCGGCGTCAACCTGACCTTCTTCCCGATGCATTTCCTGGGTCTTGCCGGCATGCCGCGCCGCATCAGCGACTATCCCGACGCGTTCGCCGGCTGGAACATGGTGGCGTCGATCGGCTCGTTCATTTCGGCCGCCTCGACCCTGCTCTTCATCTTCATCGTGTTCCAGACCCTGTTCGCGGGAAAGCGCGTCGGCGCCAATTACTGGGGCGTCGGGGCGACCACCCTCGAATGGACCGTTTCCTCGCCGCCGCCGTTCCATTCCTATGACGAGCTGCCGCATCTCGAGCCGGCGTCGGCGCACTGAGGCATAGGCGGGAATGAAGGCGCGCGCGGCGTGAGCGAAGTCACCCTGAAGCCCGGCACCTATTCGGCCGCCAGCGCCGGCGCCGATCCGCGCGATTTCTGGCTGCTGCTGAAGCCGCGGGTCATGTCGCTGGTGGTTTTCACCGGCGCGGTCGGCCTGTTCCTGGCGCCGCGCGGCGATATCCATCCGGTGCAGATGGTGGTCGCGATCCTGTGCATCGCGGTCGGCTCGGGCGCGGCCGGCGCCATCAACATGTGGTACGAACGCGATATCGACGCGCTGATGCGGCGGACCCGCGACCGGCCGCTGCCGGCGGGCCGCATGGCGCCGGGCGAGGCGCTGGGCTTCGGCGTGACGCTGGCGGTGGCCTCGGTGCTGATCATGGGGATCGCGCTGAACATCCTCGCCGGAATCCTCCTCGCCGCCGCGATCTGCTTCTATGTCTTCGTCTACACCATCGGGCTGAAGCGCCGCACGCCGCAGAACATCGTCATCGGCGGCGCCGCCGGCGCCTTCCCGCCGGTGATCGGCTGGGCCGCGGCCAGCGGCCATGTCGGTTGGCCGGCGGTGGTGATGTTCGCGCTGATCTTCTTTTGGACCCCGCCGCATTTCTGGGCGCTGTCGCTCTATCGCGCCGACGATTACGCCAAGGCCGGCATCCCGATGCTGCCGGTGGTGGCGGGCGACCGCGTCACCCGCATCCAGATTCTGCTCTATACGCTGGTGCTGTGGCCGGTCGCGCTGGCGCCGACCCTGATCGGGTTCTCCGGCTGGGTCTATGGCGGCGCCGCCATCCTGCTCAATCTCGTCTTCACCGCGCTGGCGCTGCGGCTGTTGTTCGACCGGCGCGACGCGGCGGCACGGAGGATGTTCCTCGCGTCGCTGCTCTATCTCTTCCTGCTGTTCGCGTTCTTGATCATCGACCGGGTCGTGGCGTGAGCCATGCCGGCGCTCGCGCAATCGGCCATCGCCATGGATGAGCGGCAAAAGCGCCAGCGGTCGCGCAACCGCGCGCTGTTGATCGTGCTGGTCGGCCTGGTCGCCATGCTTTATGTCCTCGCGATGGTGCGCGTCGGGGGTCCGCATAACGCCGCACCAACCTCGTTTACGCCAAGCACAAGAGAGTGACGATGAGCACTTCGGAACAGATCGAACCGCCCGTCCATCACAAGCACCCCTATCACCTGGTCGATCCGTCGCCGTGGCCGCTGGTCGGCTCGATCTCGGCCGGCCTCCTCGCGACCGGCGGGGTGCTGTTCATGCACGGCTATGGCACCTGGCTGATGATCGTCGCGGTGCTGATGGTGCTGGGCACCATGGCGGTGTGGTGGCGCGACGTCATCCGCGAATCCATCGTTGGCTATCACACCAAGGTGGTTCAGCTCGGCCTGCGCTATGGCATGCTGCTGTTCATCGCGTCCGAGGTGATGTTCTTTTTCGCGTTCTTCTGGGCGTTCTTTTCCTCGGCGCTGTTTCCGGTCGGCGGCATCTGGCCGCCCAAGGGTGTGCTGCCCTTCAACCCGTTCGACCTGCCGTTCCTCAACACGCTGATCCTGCTATGCTCGGGCACGACGGTGACTTGGGCGCATCACGCCCTTATCAACAACGACCGCAAGGGCCTGATCTACGGCCTGCTGGTCACCGTGCTGCTCGGCCTCTCCTTCACCTGCTGCCAGGTCTATGAGTACAGCCACGCCGCCTTCGGGTTCCGCGATGGCATCTATCCCTCGACCTTCTTCATGGCGACCGGCTTTCACGGCTTTCACGTCATCATCGGCACCACTTTCCTCGCGGTGAATCTGTTCCGCGCCATCGCGGGGCATTTCACCCCCGAGCACCATTTCGGCTTCGAGGCGGCGGCCTGGTACTGGCATTTCGTCGACGTGGTCTGGCTGTTCCTGTTCATCTGCATCTATTGGTGGGGCGGCAGCGGCGCGCCGGCCTACGCCGGGTGATCGGGGCGGCCTCGCCATGAGCGGGGCGCTCGCCTGCCGCTGTCCGCGTTGCGGGCGCGGCAAGCTCTATGCCGGCCTTCTGACGGTGGCGCCGCGCTGTAGCGAATGCGGGCTCGACTTCGCGCCGCTCGACACCGGCGACGGGCCGACCGGCTTCGTCGTGCTGATCCTCGGCGCCATCGTGGTCGGCCTCGCCTTCCTGGTTGAGGTACTGTTCGCCCCGCCATTCTGGGTGCATGCGGTGCTGTGGGTGCCGGTGGTGATCGGCGGCGCTATCCTCATGATGCGCCCGATGAAGGCGTGGATGATCGCCCAGCACTACCGCCATGTTACCCCCGTGATACCGTCATGACCGGCCGAAAGCTGGCCTGGGCAAGCCTGTTCTGGCTGGTGCTGTTCGGCATCTTGCTGGCACTCGGCGGCTGGCAAATCCAGCGCCTGCACTGGAAGGAAGGGCTGATCGCCCAGCGCCACGGCGCGATGTCCGGCCCGCCGATCCCGCTGCCGCCCAGCCTGGCCGCGGCCAGCAGCCTCGAATACCATCACATCCGGCTCGACGGCGCCTTCGCCAATGACGGCGAGCTTTATCTCCACGCCATCGCGGCGGACGGCAAGCCCGGCTTTCACGTCGTGACGCCGTTCCGGCTGGCCGATGGCAAGACCATCCTGGTCGATCGCGGCTTCGTGCCCAAGGATCGGCGCGATCCGGCGACCCGCGCCGCCGGGCAATTGGCGGGGCCGGTGAGGGTGACGGGCCTGTTGCGGCTGGCGGACGCGCAGCCTTCCTCCTGGTTCCGGCCGCCCAACGAGCCGGGGAAGAATCTGTGGTTCGCCATCAATCTGCCGGCGATGGCCGCCGCCGACCATCTGGGTCCGGTGCTGCCCTATTATGTCGATGCCGATGCCAGCGCCATACCGGGTTTCCTCCCGCGCGGCGGCCAGACCTATGCCAAGCTGCCCAACGATCACCTGCAATACGCACTGACCTGGTTCGGGCTGGCGGGACTGGTGCCGATTTACTATGTCCTGTTCGTGCTGCGCTATCGCCAGGACCGCAAAGACCGTATCGCCGGGAAAGCGAGACCGATTTGACCGCTTCGCCCTATGCCGCGCTGGAAACCCGCTTCGCCCGGCTGGGCGCGATCGGAGAGGCGCTCGGTGTCCTGCATTGGGATGCGGCGACCAACATGCCCGACGGCGGCGCCCAATCGCGCGGCGAACAGCTCGCGACGCTGAAGGTGATCGTGCATGAGGGGCTGACCGATCCGGCGCTGACCGATCTCCTTGCCGGTGCCGAGGGCCAGAACGATCTCGACCCGTGGCAGCGCGCCAATATCGCCGAGATGCGCCGCACCGTGGCGCACGCGACCGCCGTGCCGGCCGATCTGGTGGCGGCCCGCTCCCGCGCCTGCAGCGAGGGCGAGATGGTGTGGCGCAAAGCCCGCGCCGCCAGCGATTTCGCCGCCATGCTGCCGGCGCTGCGCACCATCCTGGGGCTGACGCGGGAGGTCGCGTCGGCCAAGGCGGCGGCGTTTGGCATGACGCCCTACGACGCGCTGCTCGACGGCTATGAGCCGGGCGGCGGCACGGCGACCATCGACCGGCTGTTCGGCGAGCTGGCTTCGGTGCTGCCCGGCATGATCGACGCCGCCCTCGCGCGCCAGGAAAAACGCGGCGCGCCGTTGCCGCCCGCCGGCCCGTTCGCCATCGCGGCACAGCGCGCGCTCGGCCTTGAAATGATGAAGCGCCTCGGCTTCGATTTCGCGCATGGCCGGCTCGATATCAGTGCCCATCCCTTCACTGGCGGCACGGCGCAGGATGTGCGGATTACGACGCGTTATGACGAAGCGGATTTCCGCCAGGCGCTGATGGGGGTGCTACACGAAACCGGGCACGCGCTCTACGAGCTCGGCTTGCCGGGCGCCTGGGCGCGCCAGCCGGTCGGCGAGGCACGCGGCATGAGCCTCCATGAGAGCCAGTCGCTGCTGATCGAGATGCAGGTCTGTCGCGGCCGCGAATTCATGAACTTCGCCGCGCCGCTGATCCGCGACGCCTTCGGCGGCGGCGGACCCGCCTGGGAGACCGAGAATCTCTATCGCCTCGGCACGCGGGTCGCGCGCAGCTTCATCCGCGTCGATGCCGACGAACTGACCTACCCCGCCCATGTCATGCTGCGCTATCGGCTGGAGCGCGCGCTGATCGCCGGCGATCTCGATCTCGTCGACCTGCCGCGCGAATGGAACCGGGGGATGCGCGAATTGATCGGGGTCGTGCCGCCCGACGATGCACGCGGCTGCCTCCAGGATATTCACTGGTATGATGGCGCCTTCGGCTATTTCCCGACCTATACGCTGGGCGCGATGAGCGCCGCCCAATTGTTCCAGGCGGCAAAGGCGGCCGACCCCGCGATCCTGTCCGGCATCGCGGCGGGCGATTTCACGCCGCTGCTCGCCTGGCTGCGCGCCAATGTCCACGGCAAGGCGTCGTCGCGCTCGACCGACCAGATCATGATCGAGGCCACCGGCCGAGCGCTGGAAACGGCGCCCTATCTCGCCCACCTGCGCGCACGGTATCTCGAAGATTAGCGCCGCTATTTCGGCAGTTCGTAGCCCAGCGCCGCTTCGATCTCGATGGTGCGGCGGACCGCCGGGCGGGCCATCATGCGCTCGTAATGCGCATCGAGCGCCGGCAGCGTGCCGGGGGCGGCCCCCAACAGCGGACGGAAGCGCCAGTACAGCCGGAACAGGTGGATATCGGCGATGGAATAGCGGCTCAGCGCCCAGTCGCGATCGCCCAGCCTGCGGTCGGCCAACGCGAACACCGCCCGCCCCGCCTCGGCGCCCTGGCGCCGCGCGCCGTGAAGCGTCGCGGCCGTGAACGACATCCACGATACCGCTTGTGCCTCGGCTTCGAGATCGCCGGGGAGCAGATTTGCGTCGGGAAAACGCTTCGCCAGATAGAACAGGATCGCCGCCACCTCGGTCAGCGGCCTTCCGTCGATCATCAGGACTGGCACCTTGCACTCGGGATTGCGCGCGAGGAATTCGGGCGCGCGCTGGTCATTCCGGGCGAACGACATCGGCCGAGGCTCGAACGGCGCGCCGATCTCGTGGAGGGCGATATGCGGCGCCATCGAACTCGATCCCGGCGCGAAATAAAATGTCAGCAAGGTCATCCGCCGCTCCGTCCTTTCTTTCGGTCGCGACCGCGACCGCGCGCCCCCTGGCGCGGAAGCCTAAGCGCGCGGAGGCGCGCGCCGGCGACCGAGGCAAAAAAACCTAAAAACTGAACCGGTCACCCAGATAGAAGCGCCGCACATCGGAATCGGCGACGATGTCGGCGGGCGGCCCCTCCTTCAGGACGCGGCCCTCATGCAGGATATAGGCGCGGTCGACGATGCCCAGCGTCTCGCGGACATTGTGGTCGGTGATCACGACGCCGATGCCGCGATCCTTGAGATGGGCCACGAGATCGCGAATGTCGGAGAGCGCGATCGGGTCGATGCCGGCCAGCGGCTCATCGAGCAGGATGAATTTCGGATCGGTCGCCAGCGCCCGCGCGATCTCGACCCGCCGCCGCTCGCCGCCCGACAGCGCCATCGACGGCGCCCGGCGCAGATGGGTGATCGAGAACTCCGCCAATAGCTGGTCGATGGCGGCCTCGCGCTTCGCCCGCACCGGTTCCACCACCTCCAGCACGGCGCGCAGATTCTCCTCGACCGTCAGGCCGCGAAAGATCGACGCCTCCTGCGGCAGATAGCCGATGCCGAGCCGCGCGCGGCGATACATCGGCAGCGCGGTAATGTCCTGATCGTCGAGAAACACCGAGCCGAAATCGGGCGCGATCAAGCCGGTGATGATGTAGAAGCAGGTGGTCTTGCCGGCGCCATTGGGACCCAGCAACCCCACCACCTCGCCGCGCCGCACCGCGACATTGACGTCGCGCAGCACCGGCCGCTTCTTGAAGCTCTTGCCGAGATTGAGCGCGACCAGTCCGCGATTATCGTGCACCAGGCGCGGTCCCCCCGGCCGCGCATTCGGCGGCTCCGCCGGCCGGCTCATGGCGGCGCGGCTCCGGGGGCGGTTTTGGGCGCGGTGGCCGGCCGCTTCGGCCGCGCCGACTTGGCGGCGGGCTTTGCCGCCGGTCGCGTCCGGCCATGGGGAGAGGCGCCGCCGGCCTCGGGCCGCGTCTGGGGCATGATCAATCCCTCGACCCGCAACGGGCTGGTCGGATGCTGGCCCGGCGGTGCCGGCAGCAAATGCCCGATATTCCGATTGATGTCGACCACGCCGTAGGAACCGCGCAACTCGTTCTGGCCACGGGTCAGGCGGACATGGCCCGTGAGCGTGACGGTGCCGGATTTCACGTCATAGACGCCCTTGTCGCCGCGGCCGATCTGGTCCTTCGACGAGACAAAGACATTGCCGTCGGCGTCGATGCGCGAGATATGCGCCTCCTCGCCAGGCGCATGGGTGAAGGTCGCGACCAGCACGTCGGCCGCGATGTGCTTGCCATCATGCACATCGACGGCGTCGCCGCGCGCCACGCCGAGCTGGCGGTTATCGTACCATTCAATGCTGTCGCGCGCCGTCAGCGTGTCGCGCGGGCTGACGATCTTGAGATGCTTGCCGGTCATCACCAGCCGGGTCTTGTCGACATCGTAATCGGCATGGTCGCCATAGCCAGTCTGCGTCTTGGTGACGAATTTCACATTGCCGGTGGCGTCGAGCCGATAGATTTCGGTGGCGCCCTCGTTCAATTCCGCGCCGCCCGATTTCTTGGCCGCGGCGGGTTTGACGGGCGCGGCCTTAGGCGCGGCGGCGGCGGTCGGTGCCGGCTTTTTCGCCACGGGGCGATAATAGGCCCGCATCTCGTCGGCATAGACCGTGATGTCGCCGCGCACCGCCCGGACATTGCCGCGCGCGATATAGACATGGTCGGCCTGGCGCCATTCGATGCCGTTATCGGCGGAAATATTGACCGGCAGCGATTTGCCGCCGGGGCTGCGCGTATCGACGCCCAGGGTCTGCGCCGGCGCCGGGCCGGCCATCGCCAGCGGCAGCAGCGCCGCCGCGATCCCCAAGCGCCAGCCGATCACTTCGCCGCCTTGGTCCGATGCGGTTCCAGTTCCAGATCGGCATGCCCGGTGAAGATGATGGTCGCGCCCTTGTCCAGAATGCGGAAGCCGGCCGCCGAGACATGGCCGAACGGCCCCTGGCCGGTCACCGGATCGTCGCTTTGCGCGCTGCTGTGGGCCAGATCGACCCGGGCGCTGTCGGAATGAAATTCGTCACCGCGATCGGAGAACAACGCGACATTGCCGAAGAGGTCGAGCGTATGCGATTGCGGCTGATAGGTGCCGGTATAGGAATTGACCTCGAACCAGCGGCCATCGGCCGAATTCAGGTCGGCCTTGGGCCCCTCGAGGCCGATCATGTCGTTGATGTCGGTCGATAATTGCTCCGCCGCGTCGGCCGTGACGGTAAACGGCCGGTTGTCGCGATCGACACCGGTATAGTGCGCGTGCAGCATGCGCAGATCGTGCGCCTGGCGCGGATCGACGCGCGGGATCATGGCCAGCCGATCGAGCCGGATATCGAGGCGCGGCCAGATCGCCACCAGGGCCAGAAGCCCCAGCGCCATCAGCGGCAACAGGCGCTTCGCCGTGGTGACAAACCGGCTATAGCCGTCGAAGGCCGGCCGGTGGTCGCCGGACGCGCGCCCGAAAGCCGCCGGCAGACCCCGGCCGAGATCGGGCAATTCGGTCATGCGATGCCGGCGCGCAGACAATCGTGGATATGCAGGATGCCCAGCGGCTGGCGCTCCTCGCCGACGGCGAAGAGGCTGGTGATCGATAGCGCGTTCATCAGGCCCAGCGCCTCGAACGCCAGCGCGTGCGGGCGGATGGTACGGGGGTGCCCGCTCATGATCGTCTCGACCGGGGTGCGCAGCAGATCGTCACCCATGTGGCGGCGCAGATCGCCATCCGTGACGATCCCGATGAGGCGGCGCCGCGCATCGACCACGCCGACGCAGCCGAAGCTTTTTTGCGTCATCACGATGATCGCCTCGGACATCATGGTGCCGGCCGCGACCAGCGGCACCGCATCCTCGCGGTGCATCAGGTCGGTCACCTCCAAGAGCTTGCGCCCCAGCTTGCCACCCGGATGCAGCGCGTGATAGTCGCGATGCGAGAAACCCTTGCGCTCCAGCAGCGCCACCGCCAGCGCATCGCCCAGCGCCAGCATCATCGTGGTCGAGGAGGTCGGCGACAAGCCCATCGGGCAGGCTTCGGGCACGCTGGGCAGCAGCAGCGTCACGTCGGCGGCGCCGGCGAGCGAGCTCGCCGTGCCGCTGGTCATCGCGATCAGCGGAATCCGGAACCGCCTGGTATGCGCCAGAATATCCGCCAGTTCCTCGGTATCGCCAGAATTGGATAGCGCCAGCACCACGTCGCGCGGCCCGATCATGCCGAGATCGCCATGACTGGCCTCGGCGGGGTGAACGAAGAACGCGGCGGTCCCGGTCGAGGCGAAGGTCGCCGCGATCTTGCGCGCGATATGGCCGCTCTTGCCCATGCCGCTGACGATGACCCGGTCCTCGACATTGGCGAGCAGACGAATGGCGCTGTTGAAGCTCGCATCGAGCTCGCCGATCAGCGCCTCAAGCCCGGCAATCTCCGTGCGCAGCACGCGCCGCGCCACCTCGATCTCCGGGGTGGTGGTCAGCATTCGGGGCCTTTCCGCAATGGCTTTCGTCACGCCGCAATCCCTCTAGCGCGTGATAGGGAAGCACTATGCCGAGCCATCCCCGAAATTGCAAATCGCGCGGTTTTTTTGCGGCGGAATTGGGGGCGGCTCAATGCGCGAAAATGTCCTGCTCGGCCCAGCCCGCCAGGTCGAGCCGCGCGCGGGTCGGCAGGAAATCGAAGCACGCCTGCGCCAGCTCGCCCCGGCCCTCGCGCGCCAGCATCACGTCGAGCCGCGCCCGCAAGGCGTGGAGATGGAGGACATCCGACGCGGCATAACGGAGCTGTTCCGGGGTTAGGGTCGCCGCCCCCCAATCGGACGATTGCTGCTCCTTGGCGAGATCGATCCCCAGCAATTCCCGGCACAAATCCTTCAGCCCGTGGCGATCGGTATAGGTGCGCACCAGCTTCGAGGCGATCTTGGTGCAGTAGACCGGCCCCGCCACCACCCCGAGATGCCGGCTCATGGTGGCGATATCGAACCGGCCGAAATGAAAGATCTTGAGGATCGCCGGATCGATCAGCAGCGCCCGGAGGCGCGGGGCGGCGAAGTCGTGCGGCGCGAACTGCACCAGATGGGCGCTGCCATCGCCCGCCGACAATTGCGCGAGGCACAGCCGGTCACGATGGGGATCGAGCCCCAGCGTCTCGGTGTCGATGGCGACGCTGGCGCCGAAATCGACATGCTCCGGCAGGTCGCCCTGATGGAGGCTAATGTTCGGCGTCAAGGCTTTGGAACCGCTCATTATACCGCGCGTGCGAATGGTGCCCAGGAGAAGACTCGAACTTCCACGACCTTTCGGTCACAGGTACCTGAAACCTGCGCGTCTACCAATTCCGCCACCAGGGCACAGTGGGCTGGCGGCCAGTGATTAGAGAGCCGGGAGGGGGATGTCAATGCGTCGCGCCGATTCCGGCGCCGCGAATGCGGCGATTCATCGCGCGAATGCTCGCCTCGCATAGGCTATTTTTTAGCGCGGCGAATGCTCGCCTCGCGCGGGGCGCTCCTGTATAGATCGGGGCAATGAATAATCGACGCGTGACCATTGTCGGGGGCGCCGGCCTGACCGGGCGCAATATCGTGAAGCGCCTGGCGGCGCGCGGCGCCGTGATCACGGTGGCGTCGCGCAACGCCGTCGCCGCCGGCTTCCTGCGCCCGATGGGCGATGTCGGCCAGATCGCTCCCTTCGATGTCGGCATCGCCGATGGGGCGATGCTGGCGCGGCTCATCGCCGGGCGCGACACCGTCATCTCCTGCGCCGGCATCCTCGCCGAGCATGGCCGCAACAGCTTCGATCTGGTGCATCATCGCGGCCCCGCCATGCTGGCGCGGCTCGCCGCCGAGGCCGGGGTGCGGCGTTTCGTCCATGTCTCGGCGATCGGCGCCGATCCGCGATCGCCCTCGGCCTATGCCCGCTCCAAGGCGGCGGGCGAGGCGTCGGTGCTCGCGGCCTTCCCCGGCGCCACCATCATGCGTCCTTCGCTGATCTTCGGTCCCGAGGATGGCGCCTTCAACCTCTTCGGTGCGATGGCGCGGGCACTGCCGGCGCTGCCGCTGATCGGCGGCGGCCGCACCCGATTTCAGCCGGTATTCGTCGATAATGTCGCCGATGCAATCGTCGCGGTGCTCGATCGGCCCGAAGCCGAAGGCCGGATCTATGAGCTGGGCGGCCCGGAAATCCTGACTTTCCGCCAGATGCTCGAGCTGTTGCTGCGCGTGGTCCGCCGGCCACGCGCCTTGGTGCCGGTGCCGGCCGGGTTGGCATCGTTCCTCGCCTATTTTCTCGAATTCCTGCCCGATCCGCCCTTGACCCGCGACCAGATCAAGCTGTTGCAGATCGACAATGTGGTCGGGCCGGGCATGCCGGGCCTCGCGGAACTGGGCGTCGCGCCGGCCGCGCTCGGGCTGGTGCTGCCGACCTATCTCGACCGCTTCCGCAAGGGCGGGCGCTTTCCGCCGATGGTCGAGGCGGCCAATCGCCTGACGTGAGGGGCGGCGGCCGGTTGGCGGCCGGTAGTTTTCTGTTCAAGGCCCCCGAATCGCGCTTAAACTTGGGGCGATATGCGTCTGCTCTATCACCTTTGGTTGTCGCCGACCTGCCGGAAGATCAGGATCGCGCTCGCGGAAAAAGGGCTCGACTTCACCATGAAGGTGGAGCGCGTCTGGGAACGGCGTCCGGAATTCCTTGCCCTCAACCCGGCCGGTGAAGTGCCGGTACTGATCGAGCCGGAGGGCGCGGTGCTGGCCGATTCGGGCGCCATTTCCGAGTTCCTCGACGAGGTCTACCGCGACAAGCTGCTGCTCGGCATCAACCCCCTCGACCGCGCCGAAGTGCGGCGCCTGATCGCCTGGTTCGACATCAAGATGAACGCCGAGGTCACCGACAATCTGGTCGGCGAGAAGATGATGAAGCGCTTCCTCGGCTTCGGGGAGCCGAATTCGGCGCGCATCCGCGCCGGCAAGATCAATATGGGCCACCATCTGCAATATATCGGCTGGCTGGTCGAGCGCCGGCGCTGGCTGGCGGGCGAGCATTTCTCGCTGGCCGATGTCAGCGCCGCCGCCCATCTCTCCGCGCTCGACTATCTCGGCGACGTGCCCTGGGACGAATTCGAGCCGGCGAAGGAATGGTATGCGCGGGTCAAGTCTCGGCCCTCGTTCCGCGGCATTCTCGGCGACCATATTCCCGGCGCGCCGCCGCCGAAACACTATGCCGATCTCGATTTTTGATATCGTTCTGATATCGACATGCGACCGGCGAATTAGCCTCTTTATAATATATCGCAGCGCAATATATAAAGGTCGGCGGGTGGTCTTCCGCCGCACCCTCTCCTTTCGGTAAGGTATTGCTTCGCCGTGCAGAACAGCGCTTCCCTCGATTCCGCCCCGTTCGCCATTGCCAGCAACCGCGTTGCCGCGCAGCCACACCGCCCGGTGGTCGATGGGCTGCGCGATTTCACGGCGGATCGGCGATTATTGCTGCTGGCGGCGCTGGCGCTGGTGGTCGGCACCGGTGGCGCGGTGGCGGCCTGGGCGCTGCTGCATCTCATCTGGCTGGCCACCGATATCGCCTATTACGGGCATGTCAGCTTCGCGCCGGTGTCCATCGTCGGCAATCATCTGGGCTGGTACGCCGCGCTGATCCCGGTCGCCGGCTGCCTGCTGGTCGGGCTGATGGCCCGTTATGGCTCGGAGAAGATTCGCGGCCACGGCATTCCCGAGGCGATGGAAGCCATCCTGATCGGCCGCAGCAAGATCCAGCCCAAGGTCGCGATCCTGAAGCCGCTGTCATCCGCGATCTCCATCGGCACCGGCGGCCCGTTCGGCGCCGAGGGGCCGATCATCATGACCGGCGGCGCCTTCGGCTCGCTGTTCGGCCAATTGTTCCGCCTGTCGAATGCCGAGCGCAAGACCATGCTGGTCGCGGGCGCCGCCGCCGGCATGGCGGCGACCTTCGGCACGCCGGTCGCCGGCATGCTGCTGGCGGTGGAGCTGCTGCTGTTCGAATGGAAGCCGCGCAGCTTCGTCCCGGTGGCGATCGCCGCGGTGGTGGCCGCCGCCTGGCGGCCGGTGCTGCTGTCGGGCGGTGCGCTGTTTCCGATGGCGACCAGCGCGCTGCTGCCCTCCTTCGGCCTATTGCTGGCGGCCCTCCTCGGCATTCTGGCCGGGCTGGCGTCGGGCCTGCTGACCCAGATGGTCTATGCCTGCGAGGATTTGTTTCAGCGCCTGCCGCTGCATTGGATGTGGTGGCCGGTGCTGGGCGGCGTCGCCATCGGCCTTGGCGGCCTCATCGATCCGCACGCGCTGGGCGTCGGCTATGACAATATCGGCGCGCTGCTGCAGGGCCATCTGATCGTCAAGGCGGTGCTGCTGCTGCTGGTGGTGAAGGCGGTGATCTGGTCGATCGCGCTCGGCTCCGGCACCTCGGGCGGCGTGCTGGCGCCGCTGCTGATCATGGGCGGCGCGCTCGGCGCGTTGTTCGGCGGCGTGATGCCGGTCGGTGCGCCCGGCCTGTGGGCGCTGATCGGCATGGCGGCGATGATGGGCGGCACCATGCGCTCGCCGCTGACCGCCATCGTGTTCGCCATCGAGCTGACCCACAATCTCGGTGCCCTGTTGCCGCTGACGGTCGCCTGCGTCGCGGCACACGGCACCACCGTGCTGCTGCTGCGCCGGTCGATCCTGACCGAGAAGGTGGCGCGGCGCGGCCACCATGTCCTGCGCGAATATATCGTCGATCCGTTCGAGACCATGCGCGTCGGCGAGATCATGGCGAAGCCCGTGGACACCCTCACCGCCGACATGTCGGTCGGCGATGCCGTCGCGTTCTTCTCCGCGCCCGACGTGCCGCAGCGGCATAAGAGCTATCCGGTGATCGACGATAATGGCCGCCTCGTCGGCATGGCGGCGCGCGCCGACGCGCTGCGCTGGACCGTGGCCGGCTGGCCGTCGGGCCAGACGTTGGGCGATCTGGTGGCGGATCAGTATCTGGCGGTGGGCTATGAGGACGAGCTGGTCGGCCGCCTCGCCGACCGCATGGCCGCCGACGATGTCAGCCGCGTCCCGATCCTACGCCGCGGCGACAATAAGATGGTCGGGCTGGTCGCCCGCCGCGATCTGCTGCGCGTCCGCGCCAGCGTCGCGCGCCAGGAGCGCGACCGCGAGGTGCTGCTGCGCTTCCGCACTTCGACCGTGCCGGCCGCGGGCAAGTAGCACGCGCGCCATTGCCGCCCCGCGCGCCCGGGAGTATGGAGGTGGCGTGGATGTTCGGCGTCGGAGGGGGCAATGATCGGGTCGTGGCGGCTTCGCGGCACGCAATTCTTGCTGCTGGTCTTTATCGGCGTCGGCCTCTCGGGCTGCGGCTACAACAACATTCCGCGCCTCGACGAGCAGGTAAAGGCGTCGTGGAGCGAGGTGCTGAACCAATATAAGCGCCGCGCCGACCTGGTGCCCAACTTGGTCGAGACGGTGAAGGGCTTCGCCGCGCAGGAAAAGACCGTGCTGACCCAAGTGGTCGAGGCGCGCGCCAAGGCGTCGCAGATGAAGCTACCCGACAATATCCTGTCGAACCCGCAAGCATTTCAGCAATTCCAGGCCGCCCAGGGGCAATTGACCGGCGCACTGAGCCGCCTTCTCGTCACGGTCGAGAAATATCCCGATTTGAAATCGAACCAGAATTTCCTGGCGCTGCAATCGCAGCTCGAAGGCACCGAGAACCGCATCGCGGTGGCGCGGCGCGACTATATCGCGGCCGTGCAAGCCTATAACACCGAGCTGCGCACCATTCCCGGCCGCTGGTACGCCTCGCTGTTTTACCCCGACGCCAAGGTCAAAGAGACCTTCACCGTCACCGCCGCCGAACAGGAAACGCCCAAGGTCAAGTTCTAGGGACCGGGATCGATGTCCATCGAACAAAAAAATTCGTGGATGGCCCGCCTGCGCGGGCGAAAAAATTCGTGGATGGCCCGCCTGCGCGGGCCAAGGCGAATTTACTTAAGCTGGGTGATCGCGCTCGCGGCGCTGATCGCCTTTCCCGCCATCGCGGCCGCGCCGCACTTTCCGGCGCTGACCGGCCGGGTGGTGGACCAGGCCGGCCTGCTGTCGCCGGCGTCGCGCACCAAGATCACCGGCTGGCTCGCGCAATTCGAAACCGCGACCAAGCGCCAAGTCGTGGTGGTCACGGTGAGGAGCCTCGAGGGCCTGCCGGTCGAGGATTATGGCTATCAGCTCGGCCGCTCCTGGGGCATCGGGCAAAAGGACAAGAATACCGGCGCGATCCTGCTGGTGGCGCCGACCGAGCACAAGGTGCGGATCGAGGTTGGCTATGGCCTCGAAGGCGAGCTGACCGACGCCACCAGCCGCCAGATCATCGAACAGAACGTCCTGCCGTCGTTCAAAGCGGGCAAATTCCAGGCCGGAATCGAGGCGGGCACCGCCGCGATCCTGCGCACCCTGGGCTGGAGCGGCGCGGGTGCCACGATCCCGCTGCCGCCGCCGCACCAACATCAATCGAGCGGTAGCCTCCTGGGCCTCATCCCGTTCCTTTTGTTCTTCCTCATGATGATTGTCTTTATCTGGCGGGCGGCCCGCCACCGAGGCCAGCCCGGCTCCGGCTCCGGCCTGGGCATGTTCATGCTCGGCTCGATGATGGGCTTGAACAGCGGTGGCGGCTTTCGCTCGGGCGGCGGCGGCTTTGGCGGCGGCGGGTTCAGCGGCGGCGGCGGCTCCTTCGGGGGCGGCGGCGCCTCGGGAAGCTGGTGAGCGCGATGATGAGCCTTTCCCCGGCCGAGCGCGCCACCGTCGAGGCCGCGGTCGCGGCCGCCGAACAGCGCACCACCGCGCGCTTCGCCACCGTGATCGCGCATGCCAGCGACGATTACGCGACTTATCCGATCCTCTATGCGGCGGTGGCGGCACTGATCATCGGCGATCTGGTGGCGCTGGCATGCCCCGACCTCGATACCTGGTCGATTGTCGGCCTGCAGGCGGTGCTGTTCATCGTCGCCGACCTGGTGCTGCATCTGACGCCGCTGCGCTATCGCCTGGTGCCCGCCCGGGTCAAGAAGGCACAGGCGCAAAAGCTGGCGCGGCTTGAATTCGCCGCCCTGGTCCATGACCGGACGCCGGGCGATGTTGGCTTGTTGCTGTTCGTCGCGATCACCGAGCGCCATGTCGAAATCCTGGCCGATCGCGGCATCGACCAGCATGTCGATCAGGCCGCCTGGGATAAGATCGTGGCCGATTTCGTCGCCGAGATCGCGGCCGGCCGGGTCGCCGCCGCCCTGACCGGTGCCATCGCCGCCTGCACCCTGATTCTGGAGCGGCATTTTCCACCCCCAGCCGGCGGCATCGCCGCCGCCCCGGACAAAATCACGGAAATCTGACCGGCCCCGCGCCGCCCGCTCGTTCCCGCTTGGCTACCGGAAGCCGCTGGTCTATACTGGGCGGTCGCTTTTTTCATTGGTATGTCCGGGAATTAGACGTGCCTCTTAATCCGCGCTTTCAATCCCTGGAGGAGTACCCCTTCACGCGGCTCAACAATTTGTTGGGCAGCGTCAATCCGCGCGCCAACGAGGCGCCGATCGCGATGTCGGTCGGCGAGCCGCAGCACGAGCCGCCGGCCTTCATGGCCCGCGTGATCACCGACAACGCCCATCTGTGGCACCGCTATCCGGCGATGGCCGGCACGCCCGCCTTGCGCGGCACGGTCGCGGCCTGGCTGACCCGGCGCTATCGCCTGCCCGTCGGGATGATCGATCCGGAGCGCCACATCATGGCGCTGGCCGGCACCAAGGAGGGGCTGTACATGCTCGCCGCCCTGGTGATCCCGGACAGCAAGGCGGGCCAGCGCCCGATCGCGCTGATGCCCAACCCTTATTACCTCGTCTATAGCGGCGGCGCGCACATGGCGGGGGCCGAGACCATGCCGCTCGACGCCACCGCCGCGACCGGCTTTCTGCCCGATCTCGACGCGATCCCGGAGGAGGTGCTGGCGCGGACCGCGCTGTTCTATCTGTGCAGCCCGGCCAATCCGCAAGGCGCGTGCGCCGATCTCGCCTATCTCAAGAAGCTGATCGGATTAGCGCGCCGGTATGATTTCGTCTTGGCGATCGATGAATGCTATTCCGAAATCTATGATCGGGAGCCGCCGGTCGGCGGACTTGAGGCGTGTGCCGCGCTGGGCGGCGATCTGAGCAATGTCGTGGTGTTCCATTCGCTGTCGAAGCGGTCGAACGCGGCCGGGCTGCGGATCGGCTTCATCGCCGGCGACGCCGCGTTGCTGGCGCGGTTCGGGGCGCTGCGCTCCTATGGCGGCGCGCAGATCTCGCTGCCGCTGCAGGAGGCGGCGGTGGCGCTGTGGCGGGACGAGGCCCATGTCGAGGAGAACCGGGCGCGCTATCGCCGCAAATTCGATGTCTGCGAGGAAATCCTCGGCGGCCGCTTCGGCTTCTACCGGCCGGCCGGCGGCTTCTTCCTGTGGCTCGATGTCGGCGATGGCGAGGCGGCCGCGCTGAAACTGTGGCGCGAGGCGGGCGTGCGCTCGCTGCCTGGCCCCTATATCGGCCGCGCCAACGCTGCGGGCATCAATCCGGGCCAGAATTACATCCGCCTCGCCATCGTCCATGACGAAGAGACCGTCGCCGCCGGCATGCGCCGGCTGCTGCGGGTCCTGTGAGGGGCGCGGCGATGGCCAGCATCGTCGACAGCATGCGGGAGCGGGAGGCGGGGTGGCCGTCGCCGGCCTATCTGCGCTCGGTGGTCGCGTTCATCGGCTTCGTCTTCCTGGTCGCGACCTTCCTGCTCGCGGCGCTGCTCGCGACGTATAATCACAATGATCCCTCGTGGGATCATGCCATCGACGCGCTGCCGACCAATCTTCTCGGCAAGACCGGCGCCGAGCTGGCCGACATGCTGGTGCAGGCGTTCGGCGCCGCCGCCCTGCTGCTGCCGATCGTGTCGCTGGACTGGTCGGTGCGACTGTTGGCGGGGCGCTGGCTACGCCGCTTCTGGCTGCGCGTCCTGCTGATGCCGTCGATCCTGGCGGCGGCGGCGCTGGCGCTGGCGATCGTGCCGCCACCCCCGGTCTGGCCGGCCAATGTCGGCTTTGGGGGCTTCATCGGCGGCATCGCCCGGCATTATCTCGATCCCTTCGGCGCGGCGGCGCCGGTATCGGCGATGGCGGCGGCGGTGCTGGCGGGATTGCTGCTGCTCTATGTTTCGGGCTTTACCTCCGATCGCGGCCTCGAGGAGGAGGAAGCGGCGGCGGAAGAATTCGTGCCGACCGCGCCGCCGCCCACCCCTCGGCCGCCGCGCGAGCGCAAACCCTGGCTCGCCAACCTGCTGGCGCGGCTGCCGGCACGCGCCGCCGAAGCCCCGGAGCGCGAGCGGCTCGACCCGGTGATCGCCGGCGGCAATGCCCCGCCGCGCGACAGCGAGGGCGATAGCGTCAGCCCCCGCCTGCCCGGCCCGACCCGCCCGCAGCGCAAGCCCGCCGACATCGCGCAGCCCAAGGCGCCCGCCAAACGCCCGGACGCCTCGCGCCAGACCACGCTCGATCTCGGTTCGTCGGAATTCGAATTGCCGCCGCTCGATCTCCTGACGGAGGCGCCGCCCCAGCGCGGCACCACGGTCAGCAACGAGGCGCTGCAGCAGAATGCGCGGCTCCTTGAAGGCGTGCTCGAGGATTTCGGCGTGCGCGGCGAAATCCACAAGGTGCGGCCCGGCCCCGTCGTGACGCTCTATGAGCTGGAGCCGGCGCCTGGCATCAAGGCGTCGCGCATCATCGGCCTCGCCGACGATATCGCCCGCTCGATGAGCGCGATCTCCGCCCGCGTCGCGGTGATCCCCGGCCGCAATGTCATCGGCATCGAGCTGCCGAACGCCAAGGCCGAGACGGTCTATCTGCGCGAACTGCTCGCCTCCGACACCTATCAGCGCAGCAACGCGCGCCTCGCGTTGGTGCTGGGCAAGGATATCGGCGGCGCGCCGGTGACGGCCGATCTCGCCCACATGCCGCATCTCTTGATCGCGGGCACCACCGGCTCCGGCAAGTCGGTCGGCATCAACACCATGATCCTGTCGCTGCTTTACCGTCTGCCGCCCGACAAATGCCGCTTCATCATGATCGACCCGAAGATGTTGGAATTGTCGATGTATGAGGGCATTCCGCATCTCTTGTGCCCGGTCGTCACCGAGGCGAAGAAAGCGGTGGTGGCGCTGAAATGGACGGTGCGCGAGATGGAAGGGCGCTATCGCGTCATGACCAAGCTCGGCGTGCGCAATCTCGACGGCTATAACCAGCGTCTGAAGGAAGCCAAGGCGCGCGGCGAAGTGCTGACCCGCCGGGTGCAGACCGGGTTCGATCCCGAGACCGGCGCCCCGCAATTCGAGGAAGAGCCGCTCAACACCGAGCCGCTGCCGCTGATCGTGGTGGTGGTCGACGAGATGGCCGATCTGATGCTGGTCGCCGGCAAGGATATCGAGGCGGCGGTCCAGCGCCTGGCGCAGATGGCGCGCGCCGCCGGCATTCACATCGTGATGGCGACCCAGCGCCCGTCGGTCGATGTCATCACCGGCACCATCAAGGCCAATTTCCCGACCCGCATCAGCTTTCAAGTCACCTCCAAGATCGACAGCCGCACGATTCTCGGTGAGTCCGGGGCCGAGCAGCTGCTGGGCCGCGGCGACCTGCTGTACATGGCCGGCGGCGGGCGCATCACCCGCGTCCATGGCCCCTTCGTCTCCGACAAGGAGGTCGAGGACGTGGTGCGCTATCTCAAGGAAAACGGCCCGCCGCCGGCCTATATCGACGACATCACCGAGGATGAGGAATCCGAGGATGGCGCGATCGTGGCGATGGGCGAGGATGGCGGCGGCGGCGATCTCTACGACCAGGCGGTGGCGCTGGTGTGCCGCGAGCGCAAGGCGACCACCTCCTATCTCCAGCGCCGCTTCGAAATCGGCTACAACAAGGCCGCGCGGCTGATCGAGCGCATGGAAAAAGAAGGCGTAATCTCCGCCCCCAACCATGTCGGCAAGCGCGAAGTGCTGGCGCGCGATATCGATGCGTGAAGTTTTCAGTTTTCAGTTGTCAGTTTTCAGTGATCGCGACGACACTGACGACTGATAACTGACGACTGATAACTCATATGACTGATAATTCCGCCTGGCAATCCGACCGGATCGGCGCCGCCCTGCGCGGCGAGAACCCGATGTTCGTGGCCCGCTTGGCGAGCGGGCTGGTGTTTCTCCACGACGCGCAATTCCTGCCGGGCTGGTGCGTGCTGTTCGCCCACCCGTCGGTCGGGCGGCTGGAGGATTTGCCCGATGCAACGGCGCGCGATTTCCTCGGCGACATGGCGCGGCTCGGCCGGGTCGTGACCGAAATCTGCCAGCCACGCCGGATCAATTACGCGATCTATGGCAATACCGCGCCGGTGCTGCACGCGCATATCGTGCCGCGTTATGCGGGGGAGCCAACGGACCGCATCACCCAGCCGGTCTGGACCTATCCCGTTGACAAATGGCGTGACGTGCCCTTGGATTATGTTGCAACGCAACATACGCCGCTGCGCAATCGCATCCGCGCGGCGCTGGAAAAAGGGTGAGGCATGTCCGAGACGAAATATCCGACCGTCCTCGCCGCCGCCACCGTGCCGCCGCAGGCGATCAAGACCAACTATCCAGCCCCGTTCGCCGCGCGCGTCGCCGGGCGCGACAAACGCCGGCTGGGGGAGGCGTTCGGCCTCAAGAATTTCGGCGTCAACCTGACCCGGCTGGCGCCGGGCGCGGTCTCCGCCCTGCGCCACAGTCACGCCAAGCAGGACGAACTGATCTACATCATCGAGGGAGAGCCGGCGCTGATCACCGATGCCGGCGAGACCGCGATGCGGCCGGGCGACTGCGCCGGCTTCCGGGCCGGCTCCGGCGATGCCCATCATCTCGTCAATCGCGGCGACCGGGACGTGCTCTATCTCGAAATCGGCGACCGGACGCCGGGCGACGGCGTCATTTATCCCGACGACGATCTCGACATGACCGTGATCGACGGGAAAATGCGCTTCGTGCGCAAAGACGGCACACCCTACTGATCGGCGCGCGCCGCCCCATATTCATGCCATGAGAGAATTTCCCAGCCGACGGCACATCATCCTGGGCGGCGCCCTCATCGGCGCCGCGGCCATCCTGCCCCGTGCCGCCCGCGCGGCGGCGCCGGTGGCGGCGGCGCTGGGCGAGCAGGATCGCGCCGATGTCGGCCGCGTCGTCGCCTATCTCAACAACATCCACACGCTCGAATCGCATTTCCAGCAGATCGCCGCCGATGGCAGCGATTCGACCGGCCTGCTCTATGTCGAGCGGCCGGGCAAACTGCGGCTTGAATACGATCCGCCGATGCCGGTGATGATCATCGCCGATGGCCGCGGCATCTATTATTGGGACAGCAAGCTGCGGCAATTGTCGGAGACCCGGGTCGAGGACACGCCCGCCTGGTTCCTGCTGCGCCCCGACATCAAGGCCAGCGGCGATGTCACCATCACCCATTTCGAGCGCAAGCCCGGCGTGCTTCAGGTCACCATGGTGGAGAGCGCGCATGCCGATCTCGGCAGCGTCACGCTGACCCTTGCGGACCAGCCGTTGGAATTGCGGCAATGGACCATTATCGACGCACAGAACCGGCCGGTGACGGTGACGCTGACCGATCCGCGCTTCGGCATGCCGATCGAGGCGCGCATGTTCGAATGGATCGATCCGCGCACCAGCATCGGCCATATCCCGCACTGATTAAATTTACGGATTAATTCGGCTTCATGCGGCGGAATGGCGCTTGCATGGCCCTCGTTGTTTGACGAGGTTTGAATCATGCAATGTCGCCCGTTGATCGGTGTGCCGTGCTGCACCGGTTCCATCAACGACCGGCCGGTCCACTGGGTCGCCGATAAATACATCACCGCGATCGCCGATGCCGCCGGCGGCGTTCCCTTGCCGATCCCGGCGATCGCCGATCATCTCGATGCCGCCGACATCGTGGCGCGGCTCGATGGGCTAATGCTGACCGGCAGCCGCTCCAACATCGAGCCGAGCCGCTATGGCGGCGCCGCCGATCCGCCGGCCGGCGCGCCCGAGGACGATCCGCGCGATCTGGCGCGCGATGCCATGACCCTGCCGCTGATCCGCGCGGCACTGGCGGCCGACCTGCCGATCCTGGCGATCTGCCGGGGCTGTCAGGAGCTGAACGTCGCGCTGGGCGGTACGCTCCATGCGCGGGTCCATGAGCTGGCGGGGCGGATCGACCACCGCACCTACCATGTGCCGCTGGCCGGCCGGTACGACTACCCCGCCCATCCGGTGCGCCTGACGCCGGGCGGCGCGCTGGCCCAATTGTTCGGCTGCGCCGAGATGGCGGTCAATTCGCTGCACTGGCAGGGCATCGACCGGGTGGCGGCGGAGCTGACGGTGGAGGCTGTGGCGCCCGACGGCCAGATCGAGGCGGTACGGTATCCCGGCGCCGGCTTTGCCATCGGCGTGCAGTGGCACCCGGAGCATCGGGTGCTGGAAAATCCGCAATCGCGCGCGCTGTTCGTCGCCTGGGGCGCGGCATGCCGGCGCTATTCGACCGGCGGGGAAATGCGGCGCAGCAAGGCGATCAGCGACGCCTTCTCCTCGGCGTCGAGACCGCCGGCGACGTGATCGTCATGGGCGCGGACGCGCGCCGCCAGTTCCGCCAGCAATACGCGGCCCTGGCCGCTGATATAGAGCGCGTAGGAGCGCCGATCGTGCGGCGCGTCCGCCCGCTCCACTAGGCCGCGCGCCTCCAGCCGGTCGATCACCGCGACCAGGGTGGAGCGGTCGATGCCCAGGGTTTGGCCCAGCCGGGTCTGGCTCAAGCCGGGATTGCGTTCGACCACGATCAACACGCCGAATTGGCCGGGGGTCAGTTCACCCGTGCCGACGGCGCGCGCGAAATCCTGGAATACCGCCAATTGCGCGCGGCGCAGATGATAGCCGACCAGCCGTGGCAGAATGCCGAGATCGATCGCCCGTTCCGGCTCGGGCGCGGCGGGAGCTTCTGTCTTGGCGTCCTTGGCCCGCATCCTGTTGCTCCGCATCCCGACGAGCGAGCATGCCGGATGACGATGGGGGTGACAAGCCGTGGGCGATGGGCGATGGCATTTGCGCCCGCCCCGATCGCCTCTCCGGCGCTTTCACAATTTCGTCCGCCGCCGACCTCGATGAAGGAGATTCTAATCGTGATGTTCGGCACGAGGCGACCGTCCGTGACGTCGATGTGGATCCAGTCGATTCCCGCCGCATCGAGCGCGCCGCTGAAATCAACGCCCGTGACTTCGCCGAAAAAACGCGGGGGATGAAGCGGACGCGCCGAAATGCCCATGCCTTGCGCCTCTCTATAGGCTGCGCCGTTAGTCTAGCCGATTTGGCGCGCGCCCGCTCGGTTCTCTGCAAAGACGGTTATTTGTGGAGGATGCCGCAAACGGCGGTGTTGGTGGCCTTGCCGTTCTTGAATGCGACATGGATGGCCTTGCCCGAGTTGCTGGAGGTGTACCAGCTCTTCAATCCCTCCAGCTTGCCGCTCGTGAACTCGATCCTGGCGCCGCCGGAGGTGAACGTGTACGCGCCGGTGAAGTGGCCCCCCTTGGTGGTGTATTTGCCGCCGTCGAGAATGACGATGGTGACGCCGGTAAAGAAAGTCTGCGCATTGAAACCGAAACCATAGCAGGCGTAGCGACCGGGCGGCGGGCCGGCGGAAGCCGCCATTGCGGCGCTCTCCGGAATCGGGGCCACCACAGCGGCCGCCAGCGCCACGGCGGCGGATAGCGATATCTTCGTCATTTCGCCTCCCATCAAAATCAACGAGGAGAAGAATGGAACAGCAGCCGAGTGCTTACAAGGAAAGCCGCAGCCATCGGCGGACCGCCGGCCGGGCATCGATCAGGCATGCATATTGTCCGACGGCGCCATGCGGTTTCGGCAGTGTCCGTCGGCCGGAAGCTTCCCATCTAATAGTCAGAAGCGGCCGGCGGATACTCCCGCCGCTCGTCCAGCGCCGCCGACGTGGCGCAGGACCCGCGCTTCGGGCGCCCGGTCAATCCCCCCTGACCGGGCGCCTTTTCTTTATCGAGGCACCGCGCGACACGCTATGCTGCCGCCGTCGCGTCGTCCCCAGGAGGCCCCATGGAAGGCACCATCCCCGCCCGCACCCCGGAGCGCGAGGCGTTTTATGCCGAGATTTCGCCCGCCAATCTGGCGCCCTTGTGGGAGGTGCTGCATGGGCTGGTGACGCCGGAGCCGGTCACGCCGGTGCAGCCGGTGCTGTGGCATTACGACGCGCTGCGCCCGTATATCGAGCGCGCCGGCCGGCTGATCACCGCCGCCGAGGCGGAGCGCCGGGTGCTGGTGCTGGAGAATCCCGGCCTGCGCGGCCAGTCCTGCATCACCCATTCGCTTTATGCCGGGCTGCAGCTGATCCTGCCGGGCGAGGTCGCGCGCGCCCATCGCCACGCCGCCTCGGCGCTGCGCTTCATCCTCGAAGGCAGCGGCGCCTATACCGCCGTCGATGGCGAACGTACCTATATGAAGCCGGGCGATTTCGTCATCACCCCGTCCTGGACCTTCCATGATCACGGCAACCCCACCGACACGCCGATGGTGTGGCTCGACGGGCTGGACGTGCCGCTGGTGAACCTGCTCGACACCAGCTTTCTCGAGCGCACCGCCTCGGAAACCCAGGAAGAGACACGGCAGCCCGGCGATTCGATGGCGCGGTTCGGCGCCGGCCTGATGCCGGTGGACTGGAAGCCCAAGACCCGGACCTCGCCGGTCTTCACCTATCCCTATGAGCATACCCGCGCCGCGCTCGACACCATGAAGCGGCAGCAGGAATGGGACCCGTGCCACGGGCTGAAGCTCAAATTCATCAATCCGGCCACCGGCGCGCATGCCATGCCGACCATCGGCACATTTATGCAGTTGCTGCCCGCTGGCTTTGCCACGGCGCCCTATCGCTCGACCGACAGCACGGTCTATGTCTGCGTCGAGGGCGGCGGCACGACGCAGATCGGCGACCAGTCCTTCTCCTGGGGCCCGCGTGATATCTTCGTGATACCCAGCTGGTATCGCCATTACCACCGCGCCAATACCGAATCGATCCTGTTCAGCTTCTCCGATCGTCCGGTCCAGGAACAGCTCGATCTGTGGCGCGAGGATCGCGGCAATCATTGAGGTCCGATTCACCAAAGGGGCTTGATTTTCGTTCGTTTTTTGTTCTAATCTCCAAGAGCGAATAAAAGGCGCGGCGAGAGGCGAATCGTGCGATGGAACTCCAAATGGCCCCTGTCTCATCCGATCTTATCGCCTTCACGAAGGGCCAGCGGTTCAAGACCCTTCTGGCCGATCCGCCGTGGCGCTTTCAGAATTCCACCGGAAAAATCGCGCCGGAGCATAAGCGTCTCAGCCGCTATGAGACGATGGGCCTTGCCGACATCCAAAATCTGCCCGTAGCCGCGATCGCCGATGCCACCGCCCATCTGTACCTGTGGGTGCCCAACGCACTTTTGCCCGAGGGATTGGCGGTGATGCGGTCATGGGGCTTTGCCTACAAATCGAATGTCGTTTGGCACAAGATTCGAAAAGACGGCGGTTCCGACGGCCGTGGTGTCGGATTTTATTTCCGCAACGTCACCGAAATGATTCTGTTCGGCGTGCGGGGAAAAAATGCGCGCACGCTCGCGCCGGGTCGCAGCCAAGTCAACATGATCCAAACGCGGAAACGCGAACATTCACGCAAGCCCGATGAACAATACGATATCATCGAAGCCTGCTCGCCGGGACCGTATCTGGAGCTATTTGGACGCGGCGTTCGGCAGAATTGGGTGACGTGGGGTAATCAGGCGGACGAGGGTTATGTTCCGACCTGGGCGACCTATGCGCACCACTCGCAAGTAGACCGCGACAACCGAGAATTAGTCGGCTGAAGGCTTACCCTCGTCGATTAGGGTTTCAACGACAGCATCCGGTTCGCCGAACGTCACGAGGCTGGCGGGCAGCCCAATCAAGAGAAGCGGGCAAGGATTGCCAACACCCCTGCGCACCCGATCCTCCAGCTTGCGCCAATGCGTGGTCGCGGCGCCGAATTTGTCCTGAACAAAGGCGGCCGACCAAGCCTGTGCGAAAGTCGTTTCGCCTCGGTGGCGTCGGCTATATTCGGCGAGTTGACGTCGTGTCGGATTGAGCCCAATCGGCACCAGATCAGTCGGGCTATTGATGCCCTTTTCCATCGCGAAACGCAGAACCATTGGGCGCATTTCGTCTTGTAGCGATATTCCACGCGTGATCAGGATGCCGAGGGATACCGCGCCATCGGCGTGAAGCCGCTTATAATTCTCCAGATCCCGATCGAAGAACGGATCCTTGTTGTTCCATTCAATCTCCAAGGCCACAACGCCGGCGGCAAAGCGGGGGTCGTGTCCCTGGTGGTGGTGTAGGAGGCCGCTGACCGGCCCGCCGGAGCGACCGCCACGAGTCTGGCGCAGGCGGGCCGGTTAGCGGCCACCGCGGCGATCCCGAGTAGTGTTGGGTTGCAACACGCAACTCTGACCC
>DATCDN010000052.1:0-27374 GCA_036510675.1 Allostellaceae bacterium | reverse complement strand
GCCGTCGCCCCGCCCCGGCCCCGATAGCCCCGCGCCAGCCCAACCCCACCGACATACAGCTCGCCCACCACCCCCACCGGCACCAGCCCCAACCCCCGGTCCAGCACATAAAGCCGCAACCCCGCCACCCCACGCCCAATCGGCACGCTGGCGCCGCCGTCCGCCGCGTCCGCCGCCGTGCACGCCCACGAACTGGCGTCGATGGTCGTCTCGGTCGGGCCGTAGAGATTGTGCAGCGCCGCCCCGGGCAGCCGCGCCGCGAACCGCCGCGCCAGGTCCGGCGCCAGCGCCGCCCCGCCGCACAGCACCAGCCGCAGCCCGGTCGCCGCCCCCACCGCCGCCTCTTCCAGCAGCACCGCCAGCAGCGACGGCACCACCTGCACCACACTGATCGCCGCGGTCACCAGCGCCCGCGCCAGCGCCGCCACGTCGCCCGGGATCGCCGCTTCCGCCACCACCAGCGTCGCCCCCGAGCTCAACGGCGAGATCAGCTCCCACACCGAGGCATCGAAGCTCAGCGAGGTCTTCAGCAGCACCCGGTCCGCCGGCCCCAGCCGATAATGCCGGTTCAGCCATCTTGTATGGTTCAGCAGCGCGCCATGGCTGACGGCGACGGGTTTGGGCTGGCCGGTGGAGCCCGAGGTGTAGATCACATAAGCGAGGCCCTGCGCCGGTCCCTGGAGCGACGCCGGGACGGGCAGGGCGGTCGCCGGCAGCGCCGCCAGCCGCGCCGCCTCCGCCGCATCGTCGAGCATCAGCAGCATCGGCGCCACCAGCACCGGCGCCGCGCCACCCGTGTTACCGGCCCCCGCCAGCCCGCCCAGCCGCGCCGCCAGGGCGCCATGGCTTAGCACCAGGGCGACCCCGCTATCCGTCAGCATGTAGCCCAGACGCGCGTCCGGATAGGCCGGGTCCAGCGCCAGATACGCGCCCCCCGCCCGCCAGATCGCCAGCACCGCCACCACCGCGTCGATCCCGCGCGGCAGCGCCACCCCGACCACGCTCTCCGACCCAACCCCCAGACCCCGCAGCCGATGCGCCAGCCGCGCCGTCCGCGCCCCCAGCTCCCGATAGCTCAGCGATACCCCATCGCCCTCCACCGCCACCCCATCCGGCCGCGCCGATACCCGCGCCAGGAACAGCCCAACCACCGATCCCGGGTCATCGTCGCCAACCCCTTCCGAGCCACACCACGGTCCGAGCAAACGTGCCCGTTCGTCCGGCGTGACGAGGTCGATGGTATCGAGGCGGGCATCGGGATTATCGAGATAGGCGTCGAGCAGCAGCGCGAAACGATGCTGTAGATCGGCGACGTCCGCGCGCTCGAGATGCGCGGAATTGAATGCGAAATCGATCGATACCGGGCGTCCCACATTGTATTCCCGGACATAGACGGCGAGCGGATTGACCTCGTGGCCGCCGACATGGCCGAAGGCCTGAACCGTGGCCCCGCCGATCGCGACGTCATAATCGTTCGGCTCGAAGGAGAGGACCACATCGAAGAGGCGCCATCGCCCCCGCTGGGGCAGTCCCAGCTCACGGACGATGGCGTTGACCGGCGCGCGCTGATGCCGAAAGTCCCGGCGCAACTGGGTCGCGACGATGGCGGCTATTTCCGCGAGTGTCGCTCGGTGGGGGACCCGCAACCGTAGCGGCATCGCGCCCGCGAACATGCCGACCGCGCGCCGCATGGCGGCGTTGGATCGGTTCAGCACCGGCACGCCGATCGTCAAATCCGTCTCGCCGCGCATCCGCGCCAGCGTCGCGCCCAGAAGGCCGAGCAGGACCGCGAAGGGGGTAGTGCCACGCGCCTTGCCGCTGTCGATCAGCGCCTGATAACGCGGCCACGGCAGTTGCCATGTGACCGCGGCGGCGAACGAAGCGGGGGATCGGCCCGCCGCGCCGGGACGCAGCGGAAAAATTTCCTTGGGCACGGTGCGAAAGCGCTCGCGCCAATAATCGAGATCGGCGCGATAGCGGCGCGACGCGAGATAGGCGGCGTCGTCGCGCGCGAATTCCGCGTAGGATTGCGGCTGGTGTGGCTCGGCCGAACGGCCGTTATAGGCCTCGCAGATTTGATCGAAGACCAGCGAGATCGACATCCCGTCGGCGATCAGGTGATGGAATTTAAGGACGCAGTACCACAACCGCGCGTCGAATTGGATCAGCGTGATGCGGAACAGATAGCCGCGTGCCGCGAGATCAAACGGCTTTGGGAATTCCTGCTCCAGATGCCGGTGCAAGGCCGTGTCGGCATCGGCCGCGCCGCGCAGGTCGATTTGCGCCATCGGCGAGTCGAGGGTGAAGTCCGACCGTTGCAGCGGCTCGCGTTCGTGAAAGCGCAGCCGCAGCGCGTCGTTGCGCGCGACCACCAGGGCGACGGCGCGATCGAAGCGTTCGGGATCGACGGGGCCCGGAATCCGGATATAGCCGCCGATAATATAGCTGGACGGATCGGCGCCGCTTTGCAGATCCAGCCAAATCGGTAACTGCGGGGAGGTGAGGTCTACCCACGCCAGTTCCGAGGGAATATTGCTAGATCCTTCCACGAGGGTCCACTCGTGATTCAGCGCGCCTGAATACGACGAGATCGGCTGATTTTATGATGTCGTTGATATGGCCCCACAGCAGACCATTAGGGCTAAGAAACGCTTTTGTCATCAAGATTCCGGCAGTTTAGCGGCCAACGGAACCGGCCAGCGGACCGGGTCGTGGAAACCGCGTTCGGGCGAGTCGCACGGCTTTGTTTGCCAGTCCGAAAACCGCGCGTCACAATAAATCGAACGGTGACGATCCACCCGGTAGGGCCGGGTGAAGAGGTCCGCGTGGACAGCAGGAGCCAACGCCCCAGTGTATCAGCTTCGCCCCGAACCCGCCAAGACGACGCGTATCATCGCCATCGCCAATCACAAGGGCGGTGCCGCGAAGACCACGACCGCGGTTAATCTGGCGGCCGGCCTCGCCAAGCGCGGCCGCCGCGTGATGCTGCTCGACCTCGATCCCCAGGGCAATGCGTCGTCCTGGCTGGGCGGCGAGGGTGACGCCAGCATGTTCTCGATCCTCACCGAGAGCCAATCCATCGACAGCCAGTTGACCAAATCGACCGTCGAGGGGCTGTCGGTCATTCCGGCTTCGCAGCGCCTCGCGGGCGCCGATCGCATTCTGGCGAGCGAGCTTGCCGCCGAGACGACGCTGCGCCGCCGTCTGGACGAGACCGATCTGGTGCGCTGGGACTATGTGATTCTCGACACGCCGCCGGCGCTTAATCTGTTGACGATCAATGCCCTGACGGCGGCGAATGAGGTGCTGGTCCCGGTCGAGGCGCATGTGCTGGCGCTTTCCGGCGTCGCGCAGATCGTCTCGACGATCGGGCAGGTTCAGGCCCGTCTCAATCCGAAGCTGACGCTGACCGGATTCTTGTTGTGCCGATTCGACCCGCGCACCCGGCACGCGGGCGACGTTCGCGACCGGCTGACGGCGAAATTCGGCGACCAGGTCATGCGCACCATCATTCGCGAGAATATCCGCCTTGCGGAGGCGCCGTCCTTTTGCGCCCCGATCGAGAGTTACGCGCCGACCAGCCAGGGTGCCGCCGATTACGGCGCGCTGGCGAGCGAGGTTATCGCCATGGAACAGCGAGGCTAGGGCGATGGCAAAGCGCACCACGATCGGCAGGGACCCGTTCTCTGACGGCCGGGCGGCTTTTTCGTTCGCGTCCGAAACAAATTCCGATGGCTCCCCCGCGCCGAACCCTAAGACGAATATCGTCGATCTCGCGGCCGTCGCGGCGACGAAGGAAGGCGCCACGCGCGTCCCGCCACAGGCGGCGGCGCCGGAGATTCGCGTCGAAATCGTGCGGATCGAGGATGCGAAGGCGCGCCGCGCGGTGGGTGGCCGGCTGGAAATCCTGGGCGGCACGTTCGGCACCGGTGCGACCACGATCTGGCGGCACGGTCCGAACCAGTTCGTCGGTTTTGTCACGCCGACGGGCCGGATGATCGATCTTGGCGCGGAATTGGACAGGATGGCGACCGCCCCGGATCGGACCGAGCATCGCGTGTTGAGCACGCTGGGCTGGGCGTGGGTGATCGGTAGCCTTGGCGGCATTATCGGGATCGTGGCCGGCGGCGGATTGCGGCTGCTGTCACCGCGCCGGATGATCGTGCAATTATGGCTAACCAACGGTGAGACGCTGATCGTACGGACCGACAGCGTTACCGCGTCCGGCCTCGCGGCGCTGGCGCGGCGAAAGGGATCCGACTCTAGGGCGTGACCCAGGTCTCGATCCGGCGGTTGAGCCACTGGCCCAGCGCATTGTTGGACGTGGCGAGCGGATAGGTCGCGCCGAGCGAGACGCTGTCGCCGATGCGGACATTGCGGGCCTTCAACTCGCGCTGAAACACCGCTGCCAGCTTGTCGGAGATATCATGATTGCGGTCCGGCGACCCGGTGTCTTCGGAAAATACCAGGTGACGTAAATGTTCCGGCGATATATCGAGGCGCCGCAAAAAGCGGGCGAGATCGTCGAGTGTACGCTTGGTGCGCGGATCGACTTTGATCGAGCTGGGCTCGAAACGCACCGTGGTGCTGATGCGCAAGGCGTTGCGGATGACGTTGCCATAGGCGGCCGGCAACGATTTGTCATAGTGCGGCACCAGCAGCCGGGGGGTGACGGGGATGAGGCCGGCGAACATGCCGTCGACATGCGCCTGAACCGAGTCCGCCTGCTGAAAGAACGATTCGACTTCGGAATTGTCGCGGCCCGGCACGCGATAGAGCAGGATCGGAAAGACCAGGGGATAGTCGCCGGTGGCGAGCCCGTATTCGTTGGGCATCGCGGTCAGCCGGTCGCCCAGCCGGAAGCGCACCGCTTGGATGTCGCCGCTCCAATTCATGCGTTCCTGATAAATAAAATTGACAGGGATATAGCCGATCGCCTGGCGATCGGATGCCACCGAATCGCGCATGGCGGCGTAGGAAGAAACAACGCGCAGGCCGGGCAGAATGATCTCGTTTCCCATCGACGCGCCGAGCAGATTGCTGCTGCGATAGTCGATCGCGCGACCATAGCGATGAATGGGGCCGGGCTTGCCGCCGACCGCCCGCCAGTCGGTGATTTTGCCGGCAAAGATGCCTCGGCTGTCGTCGAAGGACAGGGTGTCGATGCCGGTCGTCTTGTTGACGATCAGGACCATCGCGTTGAGCGCGATCGGCCGCACATCGCGGGCGGCCTCCGCCGGCGTCAGCGACATGAAACCCGGCAATTCGTTCGGCCGCGCTTCGCGCAGCGAGAGCCCGATATCCGCCATGCCGGCGGCCAAGAGGCTCATGCCGTCGGTGGACGAACTCGCGCGAATGAGAATCGCGACCTTTTGTCCGTTCAGCATGGTACCGGAAACTTGCGTGGTCCAGGGCGGGTCGGCTTCGGACGTGGCGATCGAATTGGCGCCGCGGAAACGCAGATAATTCACCGCGATCTTCGGAATGATCGTAGTCGCCGAGCCATCGTCCCCGGCGATGGTCAGTAGGATCTTGGGTTCGTCGTCCTGACCCAGCCCCGGCGGCGCGATCGAGTTCGCCGGCTGGGCGGCGGCACCGTGGGCCAGTCCCATGCCGGCTGCCGCCGCGCCGGTCAGGCCGAGGAGGGCGGCGCGCCGCGTCAGCAAATGCGCCCGCCGTCCCGTCACTTGTTGCGGGCCGGCTGTCTCGTCGGCGCCGGCTGTCCTGACGGCGGTGCCGAATGGGGCGGCGGCGGCGTCATCGCTGGCGAATTATCGGGCGTCGAGATCGAAGGCGCCGCATTCTTGCCGGTGCCTTTGGCTGGGGGCGGCGGGACCGGCGGTGCATTGCCGCCATCGCCGACCAGCGGCAGGGTCGGCAGCGAGTCCCCGTTGTCCGCCGGAATTTGGAGCGCGCCCCCACTCACATGCGCCGCTTCCTTCGGACCGCTGTCCATGTTGCCGAGGATGATCGGCAGCCCGCCCTTGCCGCCACCGACGATCACCACCTTGGCGTTGTTGGAACGCGCCAGCTCGAGCGTCGCCTCGATGCCCTTCCAGCGCAGATAGGAATCTGTGATACCGCTCGACACGATGTCCTGAAATTCGCGAATGCCCTGGGCCTCGATCCGTTTGCGTTCGGTTTCCTTTGCCTCGCGTAACAGCCGATAATCATATTCGAGATTGAGCTGTTTCTGCTCTTCCTTGCGGTTGATCGCGGCTTCGACATCGGGGGGCAGGGTGATGCCGCGGATCAAGACATCGTCCAGCTTGACGAAATCGATCGGATGGCCGGCCATCGGGCTGAAGGTCTGGCGCAGATCGATCTGCACGTTGTGTAGGATTTCCTGCTGAATCTGGATGCGCCGATCGGAGAAAATCTCTTCCGGGGTATTGTGCGAGAAGACGTCGCGGGCGCGCGCTCCAATCTCCGTCGTCAGCAGGATCGAGACATAATTCGGCCCGATATACTGGTGGAGGGCCGGCACGGTGTTGGGCAGCGCCTGGAACCGATAGGCGATGTTCACCGTCATCTTTAGCCCGTCCGCCGACAGCACGTCGAAATCCTGTTCGAGCTGCTGCAGGCGGGTATCATAAACGTATATTTTATCCCACGGCAGGATGACGTGGATGCCCTCACCGAGATAATGATCGAGTATCGTGCCGCCACCGAACCGCTTCCACAGCACGCCGACGCTGCCGGGCGGGATGGTGTAGAAAATATTGTCCGCGAAATAGACGAACATGAACACGACGATCATGACGACCACGGCGATCTCGGGGCCGTGTTGCGCCAGGAACCGCAGGAACCGCCGCCAAACGCGCCCGATCATGCCTCGCTACTCCGCACATCGCTGACGATCCGGCCTTCTTCGAAATGCAGGCGGCGATCGGCGACGTGAAAGTACCGGTCGTCATGGGAGACGGCGATCACCGTAATGCCGCGCGCCTTGAAGATCGGGAGAAGATCCTCATAGAATTTGCGGCGGAACAGCGGGTCCTGGTCGGCGGCCCATTCGTCCAGCACGCAGATCGGCCGGCGCTCCAGCAGCGCGACGATCAGGGCCACCCGCTTGCGCTGGCCCGCCGAGAGATTGACCGTGGTGAAAGCCCCGTCGATCAACGCCGTCTTATCCTCGATCTCGAACAGCGCCAGCAATTCGGGAATTTCCGCTACCGCCTCGGGCGGCACGCCGTACAGCTTTTTGAAGAGATGATATTCGGAAAACACCGACGTGAAGAGGGCGCGATAGTTCTCGACATTCTCATGCGTCACCGGCGCCCCGTCGAGCGCGATGTAGCCATCGCGCGGCCAATAGAGCGAGGTGAAGAGCCGCATGAAGGTCGATTTGCCGGACCCGTTGCCGCCCGAGATGAACACTGTCTCGCCGGCCTTGAAGGAGGTGGTGAACGGTCCGACGCGAAAGCCGGGATTGCCGGCATCGCCATAGCTGAACGACACGTCGCGCACATCGATGCGGCCGAACGCCGAGGGATCGACCACCAGCCGGGTCGATTCGCTCAACAATCGCGGCGGGGCTCCGATCAGGCGCTGTAGCGTCATAATGTTCGCGGCCGAGGCGTTGGCGTTGATGAACACCGGCACCGAGGAGACGACGCCGGCGATCGCGCTGGTGACGAAGAGAATCGCCGTCGTCAGCTTGACCACGGTCTCGCCCGCGATGTCGGTCAGCAGCGGGATGACGAACACCATCACCGCCAGCAGCAGGAAAAATACATTCTGCGTGAAGACGTAGTTGCGGGTCAGTTCCGATTGCGCGGTGACGCGGGATTCGGCGGCATCGAGCGACGCCTCCAGTAAGTCGTCCGAGATTTGCTGGCTGCGCGTCGCGTTCAGCTTCACTTCCTTGAAGCCGTCGAGAATGCCCTCGAGCAATTCATGGAGACTAAGCTCGGCGCCGATCGAATCCTGAATCGCCTTGCCGACCGTCTTGAGGCGGCCGAGATAGATCGCGATGGCGACCGACATGAACACGATCGCGATGGCGAAGGCGGTCGGCGACAGCACCAGCAGATAAAGCGTCGCGAACACCACCAGCAGCGACATTTGCGTCACGGCCACCAGCGTGTTGGTGTTTTGCGCCAGCGCTTGAATTTCCTTACTGATCGCGTTGAAGATCCGGGTGCGGCCGATATGCTCGATATCGGCCAGTTCCGAATCCCGGACCGCCGCCGTCAGCCGCGAGCGCACGCGGTGGATGATGCGCTCGATCTCCTTCGACGCCTCGAACATCAGATAGCGCTGCGAGATCGTGAACGCTATCAGCACGGTGACGAACATGATCGCCATGCGCGCCTTGCCGGCGGCCTGCGCGCTGGGGCTCGCGGCGGCGTTGATCACGGCGAGGATCATCGCATTGCTCAGGCCGGCGATCACCGCCATGCCGAACATGCGGCGCAGATTGATCGCCGACTCGCTGCGAAGAAGTCTCAGGAATTCCATGGCCGGCTATGGTCGCGGGCGAATCGGAATGTCACATGCCGCCGCTGGCGTCACACCGCCGCGCCACAGCGGACGCAGTGATGCGTGGCGAGGGCAGCGGCCCGCGCTTCGATGGTCGCGCAGTCGGCGCAGATGACAACATGGCCGGTGGAAATCTCCCGTGCCAGGAAGCGTCTATGCGTCACCAGCAGCCAGCCCAGCATGATGACCGGCGTCAGAATGACGGAGAGCAGGAAAAAGCCGAAAAACCCGAGTCGCCGCCGCCGCCCGGCGACGCCGATCATAAAGCACATAATCAGGTAAACGATGATCAGCATGCGTGAAAGTCCGTCGGCGGACATTGGGGCGCGGGCACGCCGGCCGCTTCAACCCATCATCCGCCGCTAGCCTTGTTGCCCCCGATTTATGCGATAGAACCGACGATTCGGGGTACTTTCGGGCAATCATGCAACAGTGTCAATGTCGGGCTGGCCACGCCGGGCCACGCCGCCGACGGGTGCCGTTGGGGGAAACATTGACTCCATCGGCAACCCCCGGCTAGAACCGCGCTCGCATACGCCGTGACGTCTCCACTCACGGTGGAGGGATGGCCGAGTGGCTGAAGGCGGCGGTTTGCTAAACCGTTATAGGGGCTTAAACCCCTATCGGGGGTTCGAATCCCCCTCCCTCCGCCAAATGGAATAAATAATCGTTCTATTTCAATGTGTTAACGTTATAATTTGTGGGCTTATTCGATTTGCCCCTCAAATAAGTGCCCACTGAGGCAATCGGCTACTGCCGGATGCCGTTGCAGGCATGTTCACATAAAGTCAGGAAGGCCGGCTCACTTGACCATATGGGATCGTTGCGCTGTTAACCTCCCACGCGAGATGTTCCGGCCGTCTCGCATGTCCCCTATGCCTCGCGACCCTACTTCAAGACGAAAGGCACACGACCACCACTACAGCGCCCCTTGAACAACCAGGGGATACCTTCCGATACAACGGAAGGCTCATATGTTGAGTCGACCGAGTGGGGGACGTCTTCTCTTACGTTCGCGCCCGCGATCCCATTGCGGTGCTTAAGGACAACACACGACCAGCCATGTGAAGGATGCGTGCCAAAGGGCAACGCGCGTATCCGGGGAAGGGCACAATGGGCGCAACTCCTTATGGGAGTATTGTGCCGTGCCCAAATCATTGCTGCTTTCTGCTAGTCCCCCAAGCGCTTCCATTCCGGGCCAGCGGCGATACGCCGCGTCAAGCCAGGACCCAGATGGCTCCTTGGAGAGCATCGCTGTTCGATTGGAAGCGATGACGATCTCGGACTTTGCTCGTCGCTTCAGCCTCTGTCGCGCATCGGTATATGTGGGAGATGCCGCTCATGTCCATGGCCTTGACCAGGTCATCCACCGAGCGGGTCGAGATCCCCTGGATGTAGGCCTCCTGGATCACCGCCGTCAGCGCCTTCTCCGCCAGCCGCCTGGGCTCCAGGAAGCCGGGGAAGTAGCTGCCCTTGCGCGGCTTGGGGATGCGCAACCCCACCGTCCCCGCCCGGGTCTCCCCGTCGCGGCCGCGATAGCCGTTGCGCTGGGCCAGCCGTTCGGGGCTCTTCTCACCCAGGGCGCGCCGGTCAGCCCGCCCACCTCCAACTCCATCAGCCGCTCGGCGGCAAAGCCGATCATCTCGCGAAGCAAGTCCGCGTCGGCGCTCTTTTCCATCAGCCCGCGAAGGGCGATCATGTCCTCGGTCATCTTCGGTCCTCGGTTCAGGTTGAGTACAGTAACCCCGATCCTACCGAAGATCGTGGATGACCACCGCTATGCCGCTCGCCCGCTACCGCGCGCCATGTGGAAGGCGCGCGTCGCGAGCGGCTCCGCTGCCACCGAGCTACACCACGCCATGGGACACGACCCAGCATGATATCGAAGCGCAAAATATCCCCGATCGGAAAGAGAACCATCAGTGTGCTCGAAGCGGAGCTGAGGCAACGCGCCGCCGAACGCGATGATGCGGTCGCTCGAGAAGCCGCGATCACCGAGGTGCTGCAGGTCATTAATTCTTTACGCGGCGACCTCGCCCCGGTGTTCGACGCGATACTCGAAAGGGCCACCCGACTCTGCGAGGCAGTCTTCGGCAACCTGTACACCTTTGATGGGAACGCATTCTTACCCGTCGCGGTGCACGGTCCGCCCGACTTTGCCGAATGGTTCCCCCGGCGGGGTGCGATCGTGCCGCCGCGAGGGGCGCCGCTCGACTGCATCTTGCGAGGCGAGCAAGTCGCACATATTGTGGATGCGACCGACACGGAGGCCTACCGCACCCATCCTGGCCACCGCGAGGTGATAGACCGCGCGGGTATTCGCACCTGGATTGGGGTCGCATTGCGCACCCGGGATGGGCTTCTCGGGGCAATAGTCGTTTATCGGCGCGAGGTGCGGCCGTTCAGTGAAAACGAAATCGCGCTGCTGCGGAATTTTGCGGCGCAGGCGGTCATCGCGATGGAAAATGCCCGCCTTTTGACGGAGACGCGCGAGACGCTGAAGCAGCAAACCGCGACGGCCGAGGTTCTGGCCGTCATCAATGCCTCGCCGGGCAACCTCCAGCCGGTGTTCGACGCGATACTCGACAAGGCGCACAGCCTGTGTGACGCGAATATCGGCTGGCTGCTGACCTTCGACGGGGAAGTTGCGCAGACGCGGGCGTCGCGCGGACTGGTCGATCTTGACCCTTCGGTGGTATCCGCGCCGTTTCTTCCTGGCCCGGCCATGCGGCGGTTGATCGAGGGCGAAAGCTCCTTTCAGATCCCCGATATCAGCGAAGTCAAAGACATTCCTGGAACGCCACTGATCTGGCGCGCCTCCTGCGAACTGCTCGGAACGGGGACCTACCTGGTCGTTCCATTGTGCAAGGACGGCACTGCCCGCGGCTTCATCAACGCGTTTCGCTCGCCGGTTCGACTGTTCTCCGAAAAGGAGATCGCGCTTCTGCAGAATTTCGCGGCGCAGGCTGTCATCGCCATGGAGAACGCGCGGCTCCTCGGCGAATTGCGCCTGCGCACCGAGGAAGTTGCCGAACTCAATCGCGGTCTCGAAGCGCGCGTCGCCGAGCAGGTCGAGGAGTTGGCTCGGGTCGGGCGGCTAAAGCGCTTCCTCGCACCGCAATTGGCCGAGCTTATCGTCTCGCAGGGCGACGAGAAAATCCTCGAAAGCCATCGCCGCGAGATCGTCGTCGTGTTCTGTGATTTACGCGGCTACACCGCCTTTACGGAGACCGCCGAGCCCGAGGAGGTGCTCGACTTCCTGCGCGACTACCACGGCGCGCTGGGTCCCTTGGTGGGCCAGTACGAGGGCACGCTCGACCAGTTCTCGGGCGACGGGATCATGGTGTTCTTCAACGACCCCGTGCCGATCCCCGAACCGGCCGAGCGCGCGGTCAAGATGGCCGTGGCGATGCGCGAGGTAGCGGGAACGTTGATCGCCGCCTGGCGCCGGCGAGGCCGCGAACTTGGTTTCGGCATCGGCGTCGCACAAGGATATGCGACGCTCGGCCAGATCGGCTTTGCCGAGCGCTCCGGCTGCACCGCGATCGGCACGGTGTGCAACGTCGCCGCTCGGCTCTGCGGCGCCGCCAAAGACGTGCAGATCCTGGTTTCTCAGCACGTCGCCGCAGGGCTCAACGGTAGCGTCGGATTGGAGGAGATTGGCCCCCTTGCCGTAAAGGGTCTCTCCCAGCCGGTCGTCGCGTACAACGTGCCTCTCGCAGCCAACCAGACAACTCTTCGCGTTATCGAAGGGGGACCATCAGACGTTTGACTGCGGCGCTCCACTCCCTCAGGGCCGCTCCAAAATGTCTGCGATGGGATAAAATGGGACGATTCCCGAGTGAGGTGAATGTCCGCTTCGGCTCTTTGATCGCTGAACGCTGCCCGGCAGCTTTTCGGCCAGATCCAGGCATTCTGGATCACGAGCGGGAGCAACCGCTTTGGCGCGACGCGGACAAGCCGGTTGCCTGCCGGCCCGTCCGCTTTCCGAGGCATTGCAGCCCCACCCTGGCTTGGCAAAGGGGCATGCGCGGGGGCACAAACGCCCAACGAAGCCCACGCTCACTTCCGGCGCGTTCGATTCCGCAAACACGACCTGGCGCCTGGCGCATCGTCCGCCGACACGGTTCCCAATTGATAGCGCCGCGGCGCCAGCCCAAAAATGCAAGTCTGTCGCCACCGGACTGACGCCAGGAACGCTCACCATAGCCAGCCTGCCTCATCGCGGCCGACGATCTCGAACTAGACGGCGATCAGGTGCGCGCCTGGCACCGCCAGATCGTGCCGTTCGCGCATGCGCCGGACGATGCTTTTAGTGGCGTTCGAATGTTCCCGCATCAGCGCCTCGGCCCGCGTGCTCTCGCCGTCGGTCAGCGCCTCGACGATCGCGCGATGATGAAAATGCGAGTGGACCAGGCCCTGATAGGATTCGAGCGGATCGGTGTGCGTCGCGACGACCGAGGTCGCGGCGCTGAACGGGATGGCGTCGTTTAGCGCCAGCGCGCGCCGCACCGCGAGATTGCCCGCGCCCTCGACGATCAGCCCGTGGAACTTGGCGTTCATCTCGGCGAAGCGGGGGAAACTGTCGCCCTCGATCTTGCCGGCGCCGAGAATCGATTCGCCTTCGCGCAGGCAGGCTTGCAGCGCCTGGGTCAGGCCGCGCGACACGCCATGCTCCGCCAATTGCCGCGCCGCCAGCCCTTCCAGCGTGCCGCGCACATCGATGGCGTCGCTGATCGCGTCGAGCGTGAACGAGCGGACGGTATAGCCGCCGGTCGCCGACGCGAGCAGCAGGCCCTCCCGCTCCAGAATGGCCAGGCCGGCGCGCACCGGGGTGCGCGAGACATCGAGACGCTCGGCGATCGGAATTTCGGCGACCCGGTCACCGGGGGAGAAAATTCCGTCCATGATCATTTTCCGCAGCTCGACCACGACGCGAATCTTGAGATCGCTCATGCCATTCGGCCCTTATTCTTGACAACGGTATACGACTGTATACCGTATCCCTCAATCCACGCGGCATATTGTCGAACGACCGCGCGGCACAATCGGCGGCGCCGCTAACGGCGTCGCGACGAGGGACCCATGGCCACTCTTAGCGAAAATCGCTTGCTGACGGAAGTCGGACCGGGCACGCGGATGGGAAATCTGCTGCGCCGCTATTGGCATCCGATCGGCGCCGTCGCGGAACTCGACGACAACCCCACGAAGCCGGTGCGGCTGATGGGCGAGGACCTCGTCCTCTATAAGGATTTAAGCGGCACCTACGGTTTGATCGGCCGGCATTGCTGTCACCGTCGCGCCGATCTCTCCTATGGCTATGTCGAGGAATGCGGCCTGCGCTGTAATTATCATGGCTGGCTCTACAACGAGACGGGCGCCTGTATCGCGCAGCCCTATGAGGACATGGCGCATCCCGACGCCAACATGAAGGCGCGCATCAAGATCAAGGCCTATCCGGTGGAGGCCAAGGCGGGGCTGCTGTTCGCCTATCTCGGCCCGGCGCCGGCCCCGCTGCTGCCGGATTGGGAGCCGTTCAACTTTTCCAACGGCTTCGTCCAGATCGTGATGTCGGAGATTCCGTGCAATTGGCTGCAATGCCAAGAGAACTCGATCGATCCCGTGCATTTCGAATGGATGCACGATAATTGGGGCGTGCGCCTGACCGGCGAGCGCGGACCCTACGCGCCGCCGCATCTCGACCTGGAATTTCGCGAATTCGAATTCGGCCTGACCTATCACCGGCTGCGCGAAGGCCAGCCGAACGGCAAGGACAACGATCTGTGGTCGGTCGGCCGCGCGGCGCTGTGGCCGAACGCCTTCTTCATCGGCCATTTCGAATATCGCGTGCCGATCGACGACGGGCACACGCTCAGCGTCCTGTGGTTCTACAATCGCGTCCCCAAGGAGCGCGAGCCTTATATCCAGAACCGCATCCCCTATTGGTACGCGCCGATCAAGGACGAAGCGACCGGCCGCTGGATTTCGACGCATATCGACAATCAGGACTATATCGCCTGGGTGGGACAGGGCGCGGTCACCGACCGCACCCAGGAGCATCTTGGGATCAGCGATCGCGGCGTGGTGATGCTGCGGCGCGGGTTGCTGGCGGATATCGATGCGATTGAGCGCGGCGAGGACCCGAAGGGACTGATCCGCGATCCCGCGCGGAACAAGAATGTGCGCCTGCCGATGGTCGGGCGGGAGCTCTATCTTCAGGGCCTGGCCGCCGAAGAGTTGAAGCGGTTCGAGGGACGAAATCCGGTTACGCCGGAATCCTTCGCCTTCGCGTCGGGACAGCCGGACCACGTCAAGCGCGCCTATGAAGAGGCGATGGGCTTCCCGACCCGGGAATTCACCGTCGGCAAGTTCAATAATCTCGGCAAGGGGCTGGTCCACGACAGCAAGGCCCAGGCTCGATAAAAAAATACACGAATCACGGGGAGCGAATTGATGACCAAGCGGACCACGACGATCTTTTCCCTGGCCTTTGCCGCGCTGGTGGCATTGGCCGCGCCGGCGTTCGCCGAGGATGCCTATCTTGTCGGCATGACGGCCGCGTTGACCGGTCCAGCCAGTGGCTCCTATGCGCCGGCGCTCACCGCGCTCAACCTCTATGTCGATCGGGTCAACAAAGCCGGCGGCATCAACGGTCATCCCATCAAGCTGGTGGTCGAGGACGATCAGGGCCAAGCGTCGCGCGCCGCCGCCAACGTCAAGAAGCTGCTGACGGAAAACAATCTGGTGCTGCTGGTCAATGGCAGCCTCTCCAGCACCTATTTGCCGACGATGGCCGAAGCGCGGCGCGCCGGCATGCCGCTGCTGTTCGCCGGCATCTGCCCGAAAGAAGTCTATCCGCCCGCCGACAAGCTGATGTTCTGCCCGACGCAGTTCGGCGCGCAATACGACACGCGCGCGGCATTCGATTTCGTCAAGGAAAAGGCCGGAGGCGACGTGCGCATGGGCGTCATCGCACTGTCGATCACGGTGTCGCGCGCCGAGGCCGATTTCGCGATGAAATACGCAAAGCAGGTCGGCTTCACCGCCGTCGACGAGGAGATCGCCCCGCCGAGTACACCGGACTACACGCCCTATGCGACCCGCCTGATGGCGAAGAATCCGAACTGGGTTTACGCCTGGGGTCCGTGGTTCATGCAGGTGAAAATCTATGAGGCGCTGCGCAAGATCGGTTGGAAGGGCGATTTTATCTGCTCGGCCCAGCCGGAGGCCCAGCAGGATGTGCCGCGGTTCAAGGACCCGCGTCTCTATATCGTCGGGCCGGATGCGCTGGTGTCCGACAATCTGCCGGCCCAGCAGGAGATCGCGGCGGCCGCCAAGGCCGGCGGACTGTCCTATCCGACCAATCTGATGGTCGAGGGGTGGATCCAGGGGACCGTAATCGCCGAGGCGCTGAAAAAAGCCGGTTGGCCCGCGACCCCGGCGACGGTGCGCGACGCGCTGACCCATCTCAAGGTCAAGCTCGGCGGCCTGCGCGGCGGTGACATGAATTTCAGCGACACCAACCATTTTCGTGCCACCCAATATTACCGCGTGTTCCATTGGAGCGACAAAGACCAGAAGGTCGCGGTGGCGAAGGACTGGTTTCCCTACGAGGTGAAGTAGGTCGCCGGCGCGGCGGCGCGCCGTGGCGCAGCTCGTCGTCAACATCGTGGTGCTGGCGTCGATCTACGCATTGATTTCGTGCGGTTATGTTCTGATTTACCGGGTCAGCCGCGTCCTCAATCTGGCGCATGGCGAGCTGATGATGCTCGGCGCCTATCTTCTGTTCTGCGTCGCGACCTCGGTCTCGTCGGTCCCGGCGATCGCGATCGGCGCCGCCCTTATCCTCAGCTTCGTCGTCGGCATCCTCGTTTATCTGGTGCTGTTGCGCTGGATGACGGGAAATTCGGTGCTGGCCGCGGTGCTGCTGACCCTGGCGCTGGGCATCACGCTGCGCGGCATGATGATTCTGATTTGGACGGGGCAGTCGCGCAATCCGGCGCAGGTGCTGCGGATCGTCAATCCCGCGATTGAGATCGTGCCCGGCGGTCGCCTCTCGCTGCTGTCGCTGATCCTGGTCGCGACGACGCTCGCGGTCTATGGCGGCCTCTTCACTTTCCTGCGCTTTTCGCGCTGGGGCGTGCGCATGCGGGCGGCCGGCCAGAATCCGCTGCTCGCGGCGCAGCGCGGCATCAATCTTCACGGCATCTACGCGTTGACCTGGGGCCTCTCGACGCTGACCGCGGCGGCGGCCGGCATTTTGATCGCGCTCGATACCGGGCTCGAGCCGACGCTGACCATTATCGGTCTCAAGGCCTTTCCCGCGGCGCTGGTCGGCGGCCTCGATTCGCTGGCGGGAGCCCTGGTCGGGTCGCTGATCGTCGCCGCGGCGGAGGTCGTGCTGATCCAGGAGATCGATCCGCTGCTGTCCGAGGTGGTGCCGTTCATCATCCTCCTCGCCATGCTGATCATCCGGCCCTGGGGCCTGTTCGGCACGCGCGAAGAACTGGACCGGGTGTAGCATTGTCGCCGCCGCGCGCGAACGCCCGCACTTGGCGGTGGCTCGCGGCCGGCGCCATCATCCTGCTCGCCGTGCCGGCCGGCGCCTCGCCCTTCGGTCTCGACCTGGCGTGCCAGGTCTTCATCGCGTGCATCGGCTCGCTGTCGCTGATGCTGCTCACCGGGTTCGCCGGTCAGATTTCGCTGGGCCATGCGGGATTGCTGGCGGCGGGCGCGCTGACCACCGGCATTCTGTTCCAGGAAACCGGCGCGCCTTTTTGGGTTACGCTGCCGGCGGCGATCCTGGTCGGCGCGCTGCTCGGCCTGGTGTTCGGCATGCCGTCGCTGCGGCTGCGCGGCATCTATCTCGCGGTCAGCACGCTCGCGCTGAACTTCCTGGTGCTGTATATCGGCGGCGAGTACGAAAACACCCGCGGCCTGTCGTCGGGAGTGGTGGTCGATCCGCCGTCGCTGTTCGGTGTCGCGCTGACCAACGGCCGTGCCTGGTACTATGTGCTGCTGGCGTTCGCGGTGCTCGTCTACATTCTCTTCGGCAATATCCTGCGCACCCGCACCGGCCGCGCGTGGAGCGCGATCCGCACGCGCGACACGGTGGCGATTGCGCTCGGCATCAACATCGCGCGCTACAAGCTGCTGGCTTTCGTCATCAGCTCGGCGGCGACCGCGATGGCGGGGTGCCTCCTCACCTATTACCGCGCCTTCGTCTCGTCGGAGGCGTTCTCTCTCGATCTCACGATTCAATATGTCGCGATGATCATCATCGGCGGCATTGGATCGCAGGCGGGGGCGGTGCTTGGCGCCGCCTTCGTGACGCTGCTGCCTTACGCGATCGAGCGGATCATGGGATTGCTGTCGGGCGGGCACGGCACGGCGTCATGGGCGTTCGCGGTCAATTACGCGACGTTCGGCGTGGTGATGTGCGGCTTCCTCCTGTTCGAGCCGCGCGGCCTCGTTGGCATTTGGCGCCGGATTCGTCCCCATGGCTGAGGCGCCGCCGCTGCTCGAGGTGAGAGACCTGCGCGTCGTCTATGACCGTGCCATCCGGGCGCTTCACGGCGTCAGCCTGAAGGTGACGGCGGGCCAGATGGTGGCGGTCCTGGGCGCGAACGGCGCGGGCAAGTCGACGACGCTGCGCGCGATTTCGGGCTTCATCGGCCTCGACAAGGCGAGCATCGCCGGCGGCGCCATCCTCTATCGCGGCGAGCCGATCGCCAATCTGCCGCCGCACCAGATTACGCGCCGGGGGATCGTTCTGGTGCCGGAGCGCGAAAAGGTTTTTCCCAACCTGACCGTGCTGGAAAACATCACCGCCGTCGCGTCGTCGCGCGCCGGCACGGCCAAGCGGCGGCGCCTTGAGGCGATGGTCTTCGAGTATTTCCCGCGCCTTGCCGAATTGCGTGGGCGCGAGGCTGGCCTGTTGTCGGGCGGCGAGCGCCAGATGCTGGCGATCGGCGCGGCGCTGGCGTGCGATCCCGAATTGCTGCTGGTGGATGAATTGTCACTGGGGCTGGCGCCAGTGATCGTGCAGGATTTGGCGCGGCGGCTCATCGAGATCAGGCGCGGGCTCGGCATCACCATCCTGCTGGTCGAGCAGAGCGCGACCGTCGCCCTCGCCATCGCCGACTATCTCTATATCCTTGAGAATGGCCGCCAGGCGCTGGAGGGGCCGGCGGCGACGCTGCGCGACAATGACGCGGTGCGGCAATCCTATCTCGGCGGCGCCAAGGAAGGGCGCGTCAACTATCGCGAAGCCGCGATCCGGCGGCGCGCCGCGGTGCCCGATGTCTGAGCTTGAGATCGATCGCGTGACGCTGAAATTCGGCGGCCTGACCGTGCTGAACGCGGTGTCGATGGCGGTCGAGGTCGGCGAGCTGTTCGCGTTGATCGGCCCGAACGGCGCCGGCAAGACCAGCATCTTCAATTGCATCAGCGGCCTCTATCGGCCGCGCGGCGAGATCAGGTTCCGGGGTGAGAACATCGTCGGGCGCAAACCCTATCTCGTGGCCCAGCTCGGCGTCGCGCGAACCTTTCAACATGGCGAGCTGTTTCCGGAGATGAGCGTGCTCGACAATCTTTTGACGGCGCGCCACCACCGGGTCCGTACCGGTGCGCTGGCGGAGCTGTTGATGTTGCCGTCGGTGCGGCGCGAGGAGGCGCGCCACCGTGCCGCCGCCGAAGAGGTCCTGGCCTTCGTCGAGCTGGAACGGCATCGCGACACGATCGTCGGCGGCCTGCCGTTCGGCGTGCAGAAGATCGTCGGCTTCGCGCGGGCGCTGGCGGCGGAGCCGCGCCTGTTGCTGATGGACGAGCCGTCGGCGGGCCTGGCGCGCGGCGAGCGCGAGGACCTCGCCTATTTCATTCTGAAGATCAAGGAACGCCTGGGCATTCCGATGATCTGGATCGAGCACGATATGCAGATGGTCGCCGATCTCGCCGATCGGATTCATGTGCTGGATTACGGAAGGTCGCTGGCGGAAGGGCCGCCGGACCAGGTGCTGAACGATCCCGAGGTGATCCGCGCCTATCTCGGCGCCGCCTGACCGAGGCGGATCAGCCCCAGACCTCGCGCGCCGTCTCGGCGATCAGCTCCAGCTTGCGCCATTGCGAATCATAGTCGAGATGCGCGCCGTCGCGTTGCGCCGCGCCCTGAAACCCGCATTGCGAGGTGAGGGCAAGCTGCTCCAGCGGACAGAATTTGGCGGCCTCATCGATGCGCCGCTTCAGCTCGTCGCGGGTTTCGAGCCGCCGCTCCTTGCTGGAGACGAGGCCGAGCACGACGATCTTGCCCTTCGGCAGGAACCGCAGCGGCTCGAATCCGCCGACAATGTCGGTGTCGTATTCCAGCACGAAGCAATCGACATGCAGCGCGTCGAACAGGCGTTCCGCCAGCCAGTCATAACTGCCCGACCCGTGCGCCCAGGACAGGCGGCTGCCCCGGCAGACATGCATGGCGACCGTCACCGCGTCGCTTCGTACCGCGTCGTGGCATTGGTTCTCCGCCGCGATATCGACCGCCAGGTCTTTTTCGGCGGCGGCGGCATCCCGGCTCGCCGCCGCGGTGAGGTGATAGGTGAAACCCTCGTCGAGCTGGATATAGGAGGCGCCGTCCTTCCCCAGCGCGATCATCTCGTCGCGCACGATCGCGGTCGTGTCGCGCAGCAGCGCCTCGCGGTCGGGATAGATGGCCGCGTCGGTGACGCTGGGGCGGAAGGCGCCGCGCGCGACATAGGCGGGGCTGGGCATGGTGATCTTGAACGGCCCCGGCGCGTGCGCCTTGAGGAACGCGGCATCGGTGCCCGCCAGCCGGCCGACCGCGCGCAGCTTGCCGCGCGCCGCCTTGGTGTGCATCTGCACCTTGACCTTGGTCCCGTCGGGCCGGTCGGTCTCGATCGCCGGATATTGATCGACGAAGCCCTCTACCGCCTGGCTGAACACCGTCTGCCAGGCGTCGCGGCGCATCTCGCCATCGGTGAAGATCGGCATGCCGATGCTTTTCTGATGCGCCAAAATTTCGGTGACGGCGGCGTCTTCCTCGCGGCGCAAGGCAGCGCGGTCGATCGTGCCGGCCTTGAAGGCATCGCGCGCGTCGAGCAGCTTCGGCGGCCGCAGCAGGCTGCCGACCTGGTCGGCGCGGTAGATTTTCTTGGCCATCGATGCCCTCCCTGACGGTCCCACCCGGATTTTCGTGCGGTATGTATACGTTGGTATACAATTTCGCTGGTCAGCGGGCACAGGTCAAGCGCCGTCGCGATTACCGGCTGCGCAGTTCCGCCTTTAGCACCTTACCGTTGGCGTTGCGCGGCAACGGCTCGGCGATAAAAATGATCTGGTCCGGGACTTTATAATCGGAGAGGCGCTCGGCGCAGAACGCGCGGATATCGGCCTCGGCGACGCCGTCATCCCGCCGCACGATGAAGGCGTGGACCCGCTCGCCCAGCACCGCGTCCGGGCGGCCGATCACCGCCGCCTCGACGATGCCGGGATGGTGGCTCAGCACGTTTTCCACTTCGGCCGAATAGACCTTGTAGCCGCCCCGGTTGATCATGTCCTTCTTGCGGTCGAACACTCGGACATAGCCCGCCGCGTCGATCGAGCCGATATCGCCCGAGCGCCAATAGCCGTGCAGGAAATTGGCGGCATCGGCGTCGGGATTGTTCCAATAGCCGGGCACCACCATGGCGCCGGCGATCCACAGCTCGCCGGGCCGGCCGGGCGGCACTTCGCGCCCGTCATCGTCCATGATGCGGATGTCGCAGCACGGCAGCACCTTGCCGACCGTGTCGGCCTGCGCCAGCGCCTCGCCCCGGGGCGTCATCGTCGCCGGCGAGCTGGTCTCGGTCGCGCCATAGGCATTGAAGAGGGAGAGGTTGGGCAGCTTCTCGGCGAGCCGCTTGATCGTTGCCTCCGGCATCGGCGCGCCGCCATAGCCGCCGATCCGCCACGCCGCCAGATCGAAGCGATCGAGCTCGGGGTCGAGCAGGCAGAGATTGTACATGGCGGGCACCGCCACCGTGTAGGTGACGCGCTCGGCGGCGACCAGCTCCAGATAGGCGCGCGCCTTGAACGCCGCCATCGTCACCACCGCGCCGCGCACCAGGATCATGCTGAGAGGAGGCGCGAAGCGCCTTCGTCGAAGGACGCACGGTGCTTTCCGGCTCGTTTATTCGGCAGCCGCCTTATGCGCCAGGAAGTCGGGGGCGAACTGGCGCCAGTCTTGCCCCGATGGGAAGGTCACGGCGAGCGCGCGGATCGCGGCGAAGTCGATGTCGTCGGAGCGCCACGGGATGGTGCCGCTGCGCTGATATTCCTCGATCGCGTCGAGCAACAGGCGCCGGGTGCGCACGATAATCGCGTCGGCCGAGCCAAGCTGTTCCTTGGTCCGATCCACCAGCGGCCCCATCGAGGATTGAATGATGAAATCCTCGAATGGAATATTGCGGGTCAAGCCGCTCCAATGGCCGGCCTTCATCGCCGCGCGGTCCTGGTGCCACAGATTTTCCGGCGTGCCGAGATTGGCGGAAAAATCTTCCGGGTCCTGCGACGCGCCGTTATAGAGATTGGCGAGGCGCACGTCCGTCACCGGCTTGTCGGGGTCGTAGACGATGTACCATTCCGCGTCCCACTCATCGTCCACCGGCACCGTGGCGCGGCCGGAACAGGGATCGCCCCTGGCCCCCGGGATGAAGGTGAAGAACGGCAGCACGATCTGGCGGATGCGGGCATAGGTACGGCCTTCCCCGACGCTGCGCAGCGCGCCTTCGCGCAAACCATAGCTGGTCACGTCCATCTCGAAATCGGGCGCGGTATCGACCATGGTGAGGTTGAGATCGCGCAGTTGCGCATCGCCGACGCCGCGGCCGATGAAGCCCGAATGCAGCACGCCGACATGCGAGCTGTCGATATGCGCCTCCAGGCCCTGCAGCCAATTGTAATGCACGAGGCCGCGACGGACATTGACGTGGCTCGCGGGCAGGGTGGTGAATTCGAATTCGGGGAAGCGCGGCGGGGTCTCCTCTTTGCCGAGATAGATCCATACCACGCCGCCGACCTCATGCACCGGAAAGGCGCGGACCTTTTGCGCAGCGGCGAAGGCGGCGCGGCGGTCGGCCGGCTCGCAGGGCGTGTCGACGATCTTGCCGTCCGGGCTGATCTTCCAGCCGTGGAAAATGCAGCGCAGCCCACCCTGCTCGTTCCGGCCCAACGCCAGCGACGCGCTGCGGTGCGGGCAGGCCTCGTCGACGAAGCCGACGCGGTCGTCGGTGGCGCGAAAGGCGACGAAATTCTCGCCCATCAGCCGCACGCGCTTGGGCGCGCCATCGCGCTCCAGCGAGGAGGATTGGATCGCCGGCATCCAATATTCGCGCAGCATCTCGCCCATGGGTGAACCGGGACCGACGCGCGTCAGAAGCTGGTTTTGCTCATGGGTCAGCATGTCCTCACCTCGCGACAATGGTTCCGGCTCTCCGGCCGGTTGTGGAATGAGGAAAAGGTCGCACGAAGCTTGGGGCGGCTTCAACCCTTGGCGGGTCTTGTCAGCTATGCCGATCGACAGAGATCGGCGAACTCGGTCAGGATGTCGTAGTAAAGCTGGCGCTTGAACGGCACGATCAGGGCGTCGAGGCGGTCATGCGCGACCCACTGCCAAGCGTTGAATTCGGGATGGTGCGTCGCGAGGTCGATATCGGCGTCCGTGCCGGTGAAGCGCATGGCGAACCATTTCTGGGTCTGGCCGCGATAGCGCCCGCGCCACAGGCGGCCGCGCAGGTTTTCCGGCAGATCATAACGGTACCAGCCGGCGCTTTCGGCCACGATCTCGGCCTGGTCGGTGCCGGCTTCTTCCCGCAACTCGCGGAACGCGGCCTGGCGCGGGGTCTCGTCGCCGTCGATGCCGCCCTGCGGCATCTGCCACGCCTCCTCCTGCTGGTCGATGCGCCGGCCGACAAAGACCTCGCGCGCGCCGTTGAGGAGCATGATGCCGACGCCGCGCCGATAGGCGTCGGGCGAAGCGCTGGTCACGGGGCGGTCATTCGCGCGATGCCGACGTTCGGCGGCGCCGCGATCGCCGCCGTGGCGGGCGCCAGCGCGATCGATTTGCCCGGCAGCGTCGCCAGCCATGCCGTCACCTGACGGAGCAGCCCCGGCCCGACGATGCCGATGGCCAGTGCGTGGCCGTCGCGCCGGGCGGCCGCCTCGACCGCCGCGATTTTCTGTTCGATCTCGCGCCGCGACATGTCGGGCGTGAAGGTCACGATTCCGGTGGCGAGCGGCAGCGCCGGCCGCTCACCCGGGACCGGCGCGTCGCTGACCAGCATCACGCCATGCTGGGCGAGGCGCGACAGGATGGGCGCGGTCTCGGCCGGGGTGCGATCGCCGACAATGTCGAGCACGCCGACAAAGCCGGCGGCACGATCGAGCGCCCAATCGAGCCGCTCAAGATTTTCCTTGGGATCGGCGGAGGAGAGAATCGCCATCGGCCCGGAATCCGCCCCGGCATGGCCCAGCGGCGGCATCGACAGCGTCAGCAGGACCTCATGCCCCTTGGCGCGCGCCAGCTCGATCCAGTCCGGCAGGCGCCGCGCATAGGGATCGAACGCCAGCGTCACCGGCGCCGGCAGGGTGTCGATCGCGACATCCATATTGTCGTCGGCGCCCGCGATCACCAGCGCGATGCGCGGCCGCTTGTCCAAGGGATCGAATTTCTGCGCGTAGCGCTGCCACGGCGGCGGCAGTGGCGCGCGCACCGGCGGCGCCAGCGCGGCGACCTGCACCAAAGGCGGCTCGGTGCCGGCGGCGCGCGCCGCGAGGGCGGTGTTTCCCGGCGACTCGGCGGATGGCGTGGTGGCCAAATCGACGCGCGCAGCGCTGCCGCGCGGGCCGTCAATCAGCCGCGCGGCAATGCGCAAACTGCCATCGGGCGCGCCGCCGGGCGCGATGGCGCGCCCGACCGGCTCCAGCGTCGCGTCGCCCAGAATGGCGATGACCTTCAGCGGCGGCCGCTCGCGCCGCGCCGCGATAACGGCGGGCGGCGCCGGGTGGCCGGTTTTTTCCTGCATCTCCAAGCGGTTCGCAGCCAGGCGCGACCGCGCCCCTGGCTGATTGCCATGGCTGACGATCAATCCGGCGATCGCGGCGAGGCCGGCAAGCGGCAGCAGCGCCAGGAGGCGCCGCCCGCCCTTGCCGGGCCGCGTCGTCGCTAGGGTGGTTGCGGCCAAGCCGGCCTGCTGCACGGTTCCCTCGGGGGTTGCGCTCGCGCTCGATGCGCCTCGCCGATTCTAATTCGAAGCGTGGCTGTTGAACATCGAAACACCACGCAACAGGTCGATTGCGCGGCTGAGCTGGTAATCCTGATCCGAGCCGAGCTTGTCCTGGTCGAGGCTCGCCTCGCCCTTCTTGCCCTTGACGCCGCCCTTATTGTCGTTGGCCGCCACCGGCGTGGTGTTCTTCAGCGCGCCCTTCAGGTCGGCCTCGTGGCGGAATTCGGGCTCGGTAAGCTTTTCGATCTTGGCCGGCTCGATCACGATATCGGGATCGATGCCGCGCGCCTGGATCGAGCGGCCGGAGGGCGTGTAATAGCGCGCCGTCGTCAGGCGAATGGCACCATGCCCTGGCAGCTGGATGATGGTCTGCACCGAGCCCTTGCCGAAGGACCGCGTGCCGAGCAGCACCGCGCGATGATGGTCCTGCAGCGCGCCCGCCACGATCTCCGAGGCGCTGGCGGAGCCGCCATTGATCAGCACCACCATCGGGACGCCCTTGCTGATGTCATTGGCGGGCTTGGCGTCATAGCGCTGCGCATCCTCGGGGTGCCGGCCCCGGGTGGAGACGATCTCGCCCTGCGGGATGAAGTCGTTGGAGACCGCGATCGCCTGATCGAGGAGGCCGCCGGGATTGTTCCGCAGATCGAGCACGATGCCGGCGAGCTTGGTCCCGGGATTGGCGCGGAACGCGGTGAAGGCGTTGTGGATGCCGCTGTCGGTTTGCTCGTTGAAGCTGGAGATGCGGATATAGCCGATATCGCTGCCCTCCATGTGGTACTTGACCGACTGGATCTTGATGACGGCGCGCTTCATCTTGACGTCGAACGGTTTCTGCGTCCCGCGCTGCAGGGTCAACTTGATCTCGCTGTCGACCGGCCCGCGCATCTTCTGCACCGCGTCATTGAGCGACATGCCCATCACCGGGTCGTTGTCGATCCGCACGATGAGATCGCCGGGCTTGATGCCAGCCTTGGCCGCCGGCGTGTCGTCGATCGGCGAGACCACTTTCACGATGTTGTTCTCCATCGTGACCTCGATGCCGAGGCCACCGAACTCGCCGCGAACCTGGACCTCCATGTCGCCGAAATTCTTGGCATTCATATAGCTCGAATGCGGATCGAGGGCGCTCAGCATGCCGTTGATCGCGGATTCGACGAGCTGTTCGTCGGTCACCCCCTCGACATAGTCCGACCGGACGCGCTCGAACACTTCGCCGAACAAATCGAGCTGGCGGTAGGTGTCGGAGGTGGTTTTCGGCGTCGCCGTCGCCGCGGCATCGGCGGCGATCGCCGGCGTATAGGTGAACCAGGCGGCGACCGCGGTGGCCGCGAGCGTAAGACCGAGACGCATCATCCACTGACCTTTTCATTCGAAGTCGCCAGCCACGGCAACGGGTTGATCGGCTGGCCGTCATGGCGCAGCTCGAGATAGAGGCGCGGCTTTTCCTCGCCATCCGGCATGACCCCGACCGGCTCGCCGGTGACCAGCCATTGGCCGACGGTAACGGTGAGCTTCGCCAGGCCCGCGATCAGCGAATGATAGCCGTCGTCATGTTCGATGATCAAGATTTGGCCGTAGCCGCGAAACGGCCCGGCGAACAGGACGCGTCCGTCATAGGGCGCCACCACCTGCGCCGCGGCACGGGTCGCATAGGTCAGGCCCTTGCTGGTCAGCCCGACCTCGTTCGGCTTGTCATAGCGGCCGACCAGGCTGCCGCTGGCCGGAATGAGATACTGGCCGGGGGCATAGAGGAAGCTGCGCAGCCGGGGCGGCTTGGCGGGATCGGCCGGCGCGTGCGCCGCCGGTGCGGGCGCGGGCGCCACGCTTGGCGCCGCAACCGGCACCATCACGGCGGGCGGCGGCATCGCGCCGATCCGCGCCGCGGCCTCGATCATCGCGACCCGCGCCGCCGCCGTCTCGCGCTTCTGCTTCTCGGCGTCGAGCCGTTCGATCAAATCCTTGAGGTTGACCGCCTCGGCCGCGAGCGCCGCCAGTTTCTGCTCGGTCATCGCGGTGCCGATCCGCGCCTGGCGTTCGAGCGCGGCCTTGCGCCCGATCACGTCGGCGAGGCGCAGTTGCTGCGAATTGAGCGACCCCTGCTCAAGCCGATGCTGTTCCTCGGCCCGCGCGATGGCGAGGCGCAGCGCGGCGAGCTGTTTCAAATCGGTGTTGAGCCGGTGCGCGGCGCGATCGAGCGGCGGCACCGCGCGCCCCATCAGCAGCGCGCCGCGCTCGGCAACCACCGGATCGGGCGAGGCGAGGGCCAGCGCCTCCGGCGGATTGCGTGCCAATTGCACCAGCGCCATCAGCAGGCCGCCGCGCGACAGCTCCTCGCGGCGCAGCTCGGCGGCCTTCCGGGTCTCGTCGGCGGCCAGCGACTTCAACTGCGCCTCCAGCATCGAGAGGGCGGCCTCGTGCCGCTGCATCGCCTCGGCGACCGAGACGCTCTGCTGGCGCAGCCCGTCGATTTCCGTCGCCAGCGCCTGCGCGGTGTGCGCCAGCGTGTCGCGCTCCGCGCGGCTCTGGGCCTCGGTTTGCTCGATGGCGTGAAGCTGATCGGCGGGGTTGCTTTCCGTCGCGGCGCGCGCGCCGCCCGCCCAGACGAGCGAGGCG
>DATCDN010000051.1:0-17958 GCA_036510675.1 Allostellaceae bacterium | reverse complement strand
ATGTATTACAATTTCGTTCGCATCCACCAGACGCTCCGCACCACCCCAGCCCAAGCGGCGGGTGTTACCGGCAAGCTCTGGGAACTTGAGGATTTGGTGCGGGTGATTGACGACCATGAAAATTCAAACTGACCCACTACCGATGATTTGACCCGCGACTGAAAACTGACAACTGACGACTGACAACTATCCCCCCATGCATTCCCCGCTGATCTCCAGCTTCGTCACCCTGTTCGTCGTCGTGGACCCGGTCGGGGTGGCGGTGGCGGCCGGCGGCCTGACCCATGGCCTGTCACGCGAGGCGCGGCGGTCGATCGCGACGCGGGGCACCCTGATCGCCGGGCTGATCCTCATCTTGTTCGCGGTCGGCGGCGAGGCGCTGTTGCGCGCCTTGGGCATCACCCTGCCGGCGCTGCGCGTCGCCGGCGGGCTGCTGCTGTTTCTTCTGTCGATCGACATGGTGTTCGCCCGCCCGTCGGGGATTCGCAGCCCGACCGCGCCGGAGCAGGCGGAGGCTAATCAGCGCAACGACATCGCGGTGTTCCCGCTGGCTTTTCCCTTGCTGGCGGGACCGGGGGCGATGACCTCGGTGGTGCTGCTGATGGCCCGGGCCGAGGGACCCACCGGCATCGCCGAGGTGGTCGGCGCCCTGGTGGCGGTCCTGGCGCTGGCGTTCCTGGGGCTGCGGTTCGTCGAACGAGTGACCAATCTCCTCGGCCTCACCGGCGCCAATGTGGTGGGCCGAGTCTCGGGTGTGATCCTCGCGGCCCTCGCCGCGCAATTCGTGCTGGACGGGCTGGCACAGGCGCTGCCGCGCCTGCCATGATCTTTATTCCCCTCTCCTCCCCAAGGGGAGGAGAGGGAGGGGCCCGCGCCGAAGGCGTGGGAAGGTGAGGTGGGCGTGCGCGGTGATTCCCCCACCTCACCTAACCTCTCCTCCCCGAGGGGAGGAGAGGGATGAGACAGTCCTTAATTCCCCTCTCCTCCCATTGGGGGGAGAGGGAGGGACCCGCGCCGAAGGCGTGGGAGGGTGAGGTAGGCATGCTCGGTGATTCCCCCACCTCACCTAACCTCTCCTCCCCGAGGGGAGGAGAGGGATGAGACAGATTCGGGGGGTGACCGCGACAAACCCGGCCAAAGCGTTTGTTTTCCGCCGCGACAAGGTCCTTGGGAGCTTCGCCAAACCCCAAACGGACGGAAGTGGGGCGAGGTCGGTGGGCAGTGCACAAAAAATAGGCGCGGCGCCCGCCAGTCGGTGCGTGCCGCCCCCAATATCCCGCGCCTCAGGACCGGATCGCGGCTCGGCGCGGCTTTATTTGCAATGCAGCATAATTATCCGCCGGCGTTTCCGCGGGCTGATCGGCGACGGCACGGGCGGTCGGCGGACCTGTTGCAATTCAGCAACAGAAAGGGGAAATCGTGGCCACGAAACCGCCTTCTTCCTTGTCACTCCGCGGCGAAATGGGCGAAATGCCCCCCGATGGAAACGCGAACGCGTTCCACGAACACGAAACCCACTTGGGGGTCAAAGCACATGAAACTTACTCGCAACCTCGGCCTCGGCATGGCCCTGGGCACGCTGACGGCAGCCGGAGCGCTGCTTGCGGTTGCTCAGCCGGCGGCCGCCCAGGCGCCTCCGGGCTTCTTTCAAGTTCCGGGAACGCAGACCTCGTTGTTGATTACCGGCAGCGTCGGAACCCGCTTCATCGGCGATTTTGGCAATTTCGGTAACCCGGACCAATCCGGCGCCGGCCAAATCGCCAACGACGTCCTCATTCCCTTCCTCATTCCGGTTCGGCATGAGATCGGCGCGGGCGCCAACAATAACGGCCGTTTCCAGTCGCATTTCAGCAACTCCGATGCCAGCTTCGGCTTCATCACCAACACCCCGACCGCTTGGGGCCCGTTGGAGACGGTGTTGATCCTCGGCACCGGCAATAACGGCATCAACTCGCTGTTCTTGAACCCGGCCTTCCCGACCACCAACGTCATCGTCGGCTTCGGTTCCTTGGGTCCGTTCATGGCGGGTCTCAATGGATCGTTGTTCGGTGATTCCGACGCCGATTCCGAGCATATCGAGCCGTTTGGCTGGGTTGCCGGTGAGGTCGGTGCCTTGCAGCCCGGCTTCCGCTACACCTGGAAGGGTCCGGGTGGCTTCTCCATCGCCGGTTCGGCCGAGTTGGGCAACAGCTATGGCTTGGCCGCCGATAGCATCGGCATGTGGAACAATTTCTTTGTCAGTGGCCAGACCAACATCGGTCCGGCGCCGGTGTGGAACTCCAGCTCCCTGGGCGGCGGCGCGACGATCCCCGACCTTGTCTTGCGGGCGCGCTTGGACCAGCCCTGGGGCCATATCACCCTGGCCGGTATACTGCATAACAGCAGCTCAAGCTGCTCCGAGAATTGCGGCGGCTCCGCCGACAATTTCCCGGGTGCGCTCGGTGGAGGCCCGGTTCCCAATATCTCCGCGCTGGGCGGCGGTATCAACCTGTCCGGCCACATCAACACTTGGGGCCGTGATTCGTTGAAGGCCGGCTTCGTCTGGGGCCAGGGCCTCGGCTCGCTGATGGGTGAGTGGGGCGGCAACGACGGCTTGGTTATCGGAAATAATCCGAATGGAACGTGGAGCGGCGCAAGCTACCTCGGCGAAGAATGGGGCGTCCATGCGGGCTACACCCATTTCTGGACCGATCAATTGCGCTCGTCCGTCACGGTCGGCTATGCGGCGGTCACCAACAACAATCCGTGCGGGATGGGCTTCTGCATCCCCGGCACGAATGGTGGTCCGTTGGCCAACATCTTCTTCGACAACAGCCATTTCTCCCTCGAGGGCAATCTGATCTGGAGCCCGGTGCCGAAAGTCGATCTCGGTGTCGAGTATGTGTACTTCCAGCGGAATACCCAGTCCTCGTCGATTGGTTGGGGCACGAAGGGCCGCGACAACCGCCTCTCGGTTGAGTCGGTGTTCCACTTCTAGTTAAGTCGCTCGCAAGAGCGGTCTCTGAGACGAACCCGCCGGCGGCAACGCCGGCGGGTTTTTCTTTGCTCCATCTCCCTCTCCGCCCTCGGGGCGGAGAGGGTCGGGGTGAGGTGGGGGAATCGCCGAGTCTGCCCACCTCGCCCTCCCATCGCTTCGCGATGGGCCCCTCCCTCTCCCCCCGATGGGCGGAGAGGGAAATAAATTAGCCATCCTCCATCTCCCTCTGCCAAAACATAAAGGCGCCTCTCCGGCGAAAGCCGGAGTCCATCCCGACCATGGATACCGGCCTACGCCGGTAAGGAGGAATTAGACATTCTCCATCTCCCTCTCCGCCCTTGGGGGCGGAGAGGGTTGGGGTGAGGTGGGGGAATCGCCGAGCGCGCCCACCTCACCCTCCCATCGCTTCGCGACGGGCCCCTCCCTCTCCCCCCGATGGGCGGAGAGGGAAATAATCCTTCCAACCTGCGCCGGCCACGTTAGGATCGCGGCCACATGGCGCCGACGAACAACAAGCAAGAACCGGCACCCGCCGTCGGCAAATGGCTCATCCTCACCTTCGGCTTCTTGAGCGCGATGGCGCCGCTGTCGGTCGATATCTATTTGCCCGCGCTGCCGATGCTGCAGACGAATTTTCACGCCAACGAGGCGCGGACCCTGCTGACCCTGTCGGCCTTCCTCATCGGCTTTGGGGTGGGGCAATTGTTTCTCGGCCCGATCAGCGACCGCTTCGGGCGCAAGCGGCCGCTGTTGGCGGGGCTGATCCTCTATCTCATCGCGTCGGTCGGCTGCGCCTTGGCGCCGTCGATCTCGGCGGTGATCGTGTGGCGCTTCTTGCAGGCGCTGGGCGGCTGCGCGGTGCCGGTGATGGTGCAGGCAATGGTGCGCGACCTGTTCGACCGCGACGAGGGCGCCCGCATCCTATCGCTCAACATGCTGGTGATGGGCGTCGCGCCGATCGCCGCGCCGCTGCTCGGCGGCCAAATCCTGCTGTGGGCCGACTGGCGCGGCATCTTCTGGGTGCTGGCGGGATTCGGCGTGCTGGCGCTGGCCTGCACCGCCACCCTGCCCGAAACCCTGTCGCAAGCCCGGCGCAACCAGGCCCATCCGATCGCGATGATCCTGAGCTATGTCGAGCTGTTCCAAAGCCGGCGCTATATCGGCTATGTGTTCTGCGTCGGCTTCTATTATTGCGCGCTGTTTGCCTTCATTGCCGGCTCGCCCTTCGTCTATATCGAGCATTTCGGCGTGCCGCCGCAATATTACGGCTTTCTGTTCGGCATCAATATGATCGGCATGATGATCGGCAGCTTCATCAATGCCCGCATCGTGGTGCGCGTCGGCGGCGACCGGCTGTTGCGGATCGGCTGCGCCATCGGCGTGACCGGCGGGATCATCCTGCTGATCACCGGCCTGGGGCATATCGGCGGCATCGCCGGCATCGCGATCCCCGCCTTCATCGTGCTGGCGATGCTCAGCATGGTCGGCGCCAATGCGGTGTCCGGCGCCCTCGCTCTTTTTCCGATGCGCGCCGGCTCGGCGGCGGCGCTGGCGGGCGCCCTGCAATTCGGCATGGGCGCGCTGTCGGGCGCGATCGTCGGCTGGCTCGCGGACGGCACGCCCGGCCCGATGAGCGCCATCATGTTCGGCTCCGTGCTGGTGGCGCTGCTCGTCAATTTGGCGCTGGTGCGCGGCCGGTAATCAGGCTTTATCCACCAGCACCGCGCCGGTGGACATCGGCTGGACGCTGCGTTGATAGATGCCGAGCCAGCCGCCGGTATGGGGCAGTTTGATCTCGCCCAGCGCGGCGCGGCGCGCGGCCAATTCCGCCGCCGGCACATCGAGGTCGAGAATCCGCTTATCGACATCGATGACGATGCGGTCGCCGGTCCGCACCAGGCCCAGCGGCCCGCCGATCGCCGACTCGGGCGACACCTCGGCCACCGTCAGGCCCTTATTGCACAGGCCCGATAGCTGGCCGTCACTGATGAAGGCGATCTTGTTCTGAAGCCCGGCGGCATCGACGGCGAACACCACCAGCGAGGCCGGCCCCGCCATGCCCGGCCCGCCCTTCGGTCCCATGCCGCGCACGATCAGCGCCTGGCCTTCCTTGATCTCGCCGCGCTGAATCGCGGCGATGGCGTCGGGGCCGTTGTCGAACACGATCGCCGGCCCATCGAAGGTCGAGACCCGGCCCGGACCGCGCAGACCCAGCTTGCAGATCGCGCTTTCGGGCGCCAGCGAGCCGCGCAGAATGGTGATCGGCGCCTCGTTCGAGAAGGCGCGATCGGTCGGCCGGATCACCTCGGGGTTCGCCACCGTCACGCCGGCGAGATTCGCCGCCACGCTCTTGCCGGTACAGGTCATCGCGGTGGTGTCGAGCAGCGGCTCCAACTGTTTCATCAGCGCGCGACAGCCGCCCGCCGCCTCGAAATTCTCGATCGATTCGTCGCCGTTGGGGCGCACCGCGCCCAATACCGGGATCTTGCCGCCGAGATCGTTGAACATCTGGAAGACATTGATGTCGAGGCCCGATTCCACCGCGATCGCTTGGAGATGCTTGATGCAATTGATCGAGCCGGAGACGGCGAGGACGGCGGCCGCGGCGTTGTGGAAGGCGCCTGCCGTCATCACATCGCGCGGCTTCAAATCCTCCAGCACCATATCGACGATGCGCGCGCCGGCATCGCGCGCCTGCTGAAACATCTTCTCGCTGTTGGCCAGCACCGGCGCCGAGCCGGGCAGCGACATGCCCAGCGCCTCGCACACCACATGCATCGAATTCGCGGTCGCCATGCCGGAGCACACGCCCGGCCCCTTGATGGCGTTGTCGCTCATCGCGCGCAATTGTTCCTGGCTCAGCTTGCCGAAGCCGGCCTGAACCGAGCCGAAAAACACTTCCTCGATATCGACATGATGGCCGTCCACCTCGCCCGAGGGCTGATAGCCGCACACCACGAGGATAGTGGGGATGTTGAACCGCCCCGCCGCCATCATGTGCGCCGGCGGGGTCTTGTCGCAGGAGGAGAGGCACACCATGCCGTCGAGCTGCGCGCCTTCGACCGCGATCTCGATATCGTTCACGATCAGATCGCGGCTCGGCAGGATATAGCCGCCGCCGCCGCCCTTGCCGCCGCGCCCGATGATGAAGTCGGAGGGCGCCGCGGTGCGAATCTCAAAGGGCAGGCCGCCGGCGGCGCGCACCGCGTCTTTCACCACCTTGGCGACGCCATCGAGATGCGCGAAGCAGATCGCCAGCTCCGACGAGGTGTTCACCACCGCGATCTTGGGCTTCAGCATGTCTTCGTCGGAGATGCCCAGCGCCTTCCATTGTGCCCGCCGCACCGCCTCGCGAAACGAGCCCGGCTCGAAATTGCTGCGCAGCTTGAAATTCTTCGTGGCTTCCGGCATCGCGGCCTCCCGTCACTTGTTGTCCCTCTCCGCCCATTGGGGGAGAGGGCGTGATAATCACATTTGCCCAAGGAGAGAGATACAATATCGCCATGCCCAAACGAAGCGCCGGATTGCTGGTGTATCAGTTCATCATTCGGGTATGATTTTTGGTTCATGGTGGGCTTGGGAGGATAAGAAAATGATACGTTCGACCGATCGCATCCGCACGACGCATGCCGGCACCTTGCCGAAGGCGCCGGACCTCGCCCAGATGGTCGCGGCCAAGGCCGTGCATCAGACCGCTTGGCGCCCGCAACAGCCGATCGAGGTCGATGACGTCACCTATGAGCGGCGCCTGCGCGAGGAAGTCGCGGCGACGGTGAAGCATCAGGCCGAGATCGGCATCGACAGCGTCAATGATGGCGAGCTCAGCAAGATCACGTTCCAACATTATTGTTTCGAGCGCATCTCCGGGTTCGAGGATGTCGATTGGAAGCCCGGCATGCCGGTGCCGCTATCCATCGCGATGCGCGACGCCAAGAAATTCGGCGCCTATTTCGCCGAGGGACATGGCGGCTTCGCCAGCGCCGGACCGCCCAAGACCGTGTCGCTGTGCACCGGGCCGCTCACCTATGTCGGCCACGCCGCGCTGAAGCGCGACATCGACAATTTCAAGGCGGCGGTCGGCGCCGTGAAGGTCGAGGACGCGTTCCTGCCGGCCAATACGCCGGGCACGCTGGAGCACGCGCTGCGCAATGTCTATTACAAGAGCGACGCCGACTATCTCGAGGCGGCGGCCAACGCGCTGCGCGTCGAATACAAGGCGATCACCGATGCCGGCCTGACGCTTCAGCTTGACGATCCCGACCTGCCGGATGGCTGGCTGATCTATCCCGAGATGTCGGTTGCCGAGTACCGCAACTATGCCGGCCTGCGCATCGACGCGTTGAAACACGCGCTGCACGGCATCCCGAAGGAGCAGGTGCGGCTGCATGTCTGCTGGGGCAGCTTTCACGGTCCGCATCAGGCGGACATCCCGCTGAAGGAGATCGCCGATTTGATCTTCTCGGTGCCGGCGCAGAGCTATTCGATCGAGGCGTCGAACCCGGCGCATGAGCATGAGTGGCAAGTGTTCGAGCACATTAAGCCGCCAAAGGATTCGGTGCTGATCCCCGGCGTCATCGGCCACGCCACCGACTTCATCGAGCATCCCGAACTGGTGGCCCAGCGCCTGGTGCGCTATGCCAAGCTGGTCGGGCGCGAGAATGTCGCCGGCGGCAGCGATTGCGGCATCGGCACCCGCGTCAAGCATGGCAGCATCGCCTGGGCCAAGCTCGAGGCCCTGGTCGAGGGCGCGCGCATCGCGACGAAGCAATTGTGGTGAAATTTCCCCTCTGCGCCCATTGGGCGGAGAGGGACAAATAAAATATGGAGGGAGCGAGAGATGAAGATGATGGGCCGACTCTCTTTGGCGGCGATGATCTTGTTCGCCGCCGCGATCCAAGCCCACGCCGACGACATCAAGATCGGGGTGATCGGCTCCTTCACCGGTCCCTATGCCGATTGGGGGCACCGCTTCCAAGAGGGCGTCGATCTCTATGTCGCCCAGCACAATGCCCTGGCCGGCGGGCATCACGTCACCATCGTCTATCGCGACGATGGCGGCAACAATCCGGCGCGGGCCAAGCAACTGGCGCAGGAACTGATCGTCCGCGATGGCGTGCAATATCTCGCGGGGCTGGATTTCACGCCGACCGTCTTCGCCGTCGCCGATGTCATCACCGAGGCCAAGATCCCGTTCGTGATCTTCAATTCGGCGAGTTCCGTGGTGGTGCGCAAATCGCCCTATTTCCTGCGCACCGGCTTCACCCAATGGGAGGTCGGCGTGCCCGCCGCGCAATATGCCGCGAAGATGGGGGCGAAGCGCGCCACCATCATCGTCGCCGATTACGCGCCGGGTCTCGATTCGATCGACGCCATCCAGACGGCATTCGTGGCGGCGGGCGGCAAGATCGCCGACATCATCAAGGCGCCGCTCGGCACCTATGATTATTCCAGTTACATCCAGCGGGTGAAGGATGGCGCGCCGGATACGCTGTTCACCTCCAATCCCGGCGGGCCGATGTCGCAATCGCTGGTCAAGACCTATGTCAACAGCGGCCTGCGCGAAAAGGGCGTCGCCTATTGGGCGGGCGGCGGCGAGACCGAGGAGCAGAATCTGCCGAATATCGGCGATGGCGGCATCGGCCTCTACTCCGCGCGCACCTACACCTATTTGCTGGATACGCCGCTCAATCACGCCTTCGTCACCGCGATCCGCGATAAATTCCACGAGGCGCATGATTTCCCGAATATCGCGACGGTCGAGGCCTATGACGGCATCGCGCTGGTGTTCCACATGATCGCGGCGACCGACGGCAAGCGCGACGGCGATAAGGCGATAGCCAGCGCCAGGGGCTATCAATGGGACAGCCCGCGCGGCCCGATCGAGATCGACCCGAAGACGCGCGACCTCATTCAGAACGTCTATATCCTCCAGGTCGAAAAGGTCGGCGGCGCGCTGCGCAACAAGGTGCTGTTCACCTATCCCGCGGTGAAGGACCAATGGAAGGAACTGCACCCGGAGGGGGCGCACCATTGAATTCCAGCGATACCCCCCGAAACCGTGGGTCAGGCGCACGGGGTGACAGAGTGGGGTGGCATGGAAACAAAAGCCTGAACCGCCAAGGCGCCAAGGCGCCAAGTTACAATCCGCGGCCCCGCCCCGACGAAAGTCTGGGTCCATCGAGCCGCTGCACCATGGATCCCGGCCTGCGCCGGGACGGGAATTAGTGTTCTAACTTGGCGCCTTGGCGGTTCAAAAGTTTTTCGTTGCGTCGCCATCGTGCGCCCCCGGGCGAAAGCCGGGGACGCACGAATTTTTTTGTGTTCCGCGATGCGCCCGCTATAATCCGCCGCATGACGACGCGCTCGATCTATTTTAGCTTTTGGTATCGCTGGTTCCGCCCGGCGGCCTAGGCACGCGCATTCGTCGCAAACCCGAAGCCGCCCGATCCGAGGCGGCTTTCGTGTTTTCAGCATCCAACGAAAATCCGTCCTTGCCGAGCGGCCTCTCATCGAGAGGAACTTACGCATGTCGCATGATTTCGATGTCGTTACCGGGCCGACCGCCGCGCCGCCGCCCAAGAGCGAGCGCGACAATCCGCGTGAGCCGTCGCCGCGACCTGGCACCGGCCCCGACCGGATGACGGCGCCGCCTCCGGCCCAGCCTTAGATGCTGATTCACATTGGAGCCCGCCGAAGACACGAAGGTCGTTCTGACCCACCCAACGCGCCTCTCCGGCGAAAGCCGGAGTCCATGCCCGCCATGGATGTCGGCCTACGCCGGCAAGGAGAAAAGGGCTATTTCAGGTTCCGTTCCCACATCGCGAAAATCTTTTCCCATGAATGTTCCGACGCGTCGGTGTCATAGACCTCGCGCTCGGGGAATTGATAACCGTGCTGGGAGCCGGGCAGGATTTCCAGCGTGTGCTTGACCTTGGCGGTCTTGAGCGCGTCCGTCAGCGCCGGCGCCACCGTCGCCGGGACATGCGCGTCATGCTCGGCGAAACCGAAATACATCTCGCCCTTGATCTTGGGCACCAGTTTGTGCGGCGAATCTTCGTCGCCGGTGACGATACCGACGCCATAGAGCGACGCCGACGCGGCGAAGCGATTGGCGAAGCGCGCCGCCGCGGTCGTGACATAGCGCCCGCTCATGCAATAGCCGACGCAGCCGAGCGGGCCGTTCTTCACCTTCTCCTGCGCGTCGAGCCAGCCGATCCACGCCGCCGTGTCTTCCATAACCAGCGCGTTGGTCAGCGAGTTCATCGCGGCGAACATGGTGGTCATCCGCGCGTCGCTGCGGTTAGCCGCCGACATGTTGAAGCGCAGCATGCCTAGCCGGTAATACATGTCGGGCAGCACGACGAAATAGCCGTTCTTGGCGATACGGCGCGCCAGATTGTGCAGCTCTTCGCGAATCCCCGGCGCATCCATGTAAAGGACGATGCCGGGATAGGCGCCCGTCCCGTCCGGGCACACCGCGAAGGTCGGGATCGGGCCGTTGCGCGACGGAATCTCGATGTTGCGTTCGATCATTGCCACGTCCTTCCCAAGCTGATTAGCAAACGGATTTCGACCAGCATGCCTCTCTCGCGGCCAATATGCTAGAGTCGGATCGCGTTCCAAAAGAAGAGGCCCGCTATGGAGCTTTACACGTTTCCCATCTCACCCAATGGCAAGCGGGTGCGGATTGCCGCGTCGGAACTGGGCATCGCGCTCGATTTGAAGAATGTCGATTTCGCCGCCGGCGAAAACCGCGCGCCCGACTATCTTGCGCTGAACCCCACTGGCAAGGCGCCAGTCCTGACCGATGGCGATTTCGCGCTGTGGGAGTCGAGCGCGATCATATGCTATCTCGCCGAGACCAAGCCCGGCACGCTGTGGCCCGACGATCTTCAGGCCCGCGCCGACACGATGCGCTGGATGTTCTTCTGTTCCTGCCATGTCGATCCCTATTTCACCACCCTGGTGGTGGAGCGCTTCATCAAGGCACGGCGGGGCGCGCCCGAGGATGAGGCGCAGAGCAAGGCAGCCGAGGTCCGGCTCGCGCGCTTCGTTCCGGTGATCGAGGGGCAATTGGGCCGCGCCCCCTATATCGCCGGTCAATTCGGCCTCGGTGACATCGTGTTGGGCTGCACGCTCGAACTGTCGCCGATGGTGCGCCATGACCTCGCGCCCTATCCGCGCATTCGCGCCTGGCTCGACCGCCTGCAATCGCGGCCGAGCTGGCGATAGCTCAGGCGCGCGGTCGCGGCAGCGGCACCGCCAGCACCGCGATCGCCGTCGCGATCATCAGGGCCGCCACGAAGGGCAGGTCGGTCACCGGCATCGTGCGGAGCAGCAGGGCGCCGATGCCGGCGCCGATCGCATTTCCCATATAGACGCCGGTATTGATCAGCGCGATCAGCACGGTGGCGTTCTCCGGCTCGATCCGCATGATCCGCGCCTGAAACGGCGCGAAGCAGCCCCAATTGCCCAAGGTGGCGAAGAACAGCACCGCGCAGGTGCTCCAGATCGAGGCGAGGCTGAACGGCACCGACAAATGGACCAGCAACAGCAGCGTCAGGCCCATGAACAGCGGCTTCACCGGCCCCATCCGGTCGGCGAGCCGGCCGCCGAGCGGGCTGCCGACCAGGCCGCCGAGGCCGTAAACGCCGAGCAGCAGCGGCAACTCGCCGGCGCTGTAATGCGTCTCCAACAACAGCGCGATATAGGTGAACACCATCGCGTTGCCGATATACATCAGCAGGCAAGGCAGCAGCGCCAGCCACACCGGCCACCGGCCCAGCGGCGCGATGCGCCGCGCCAGGCTGGGCATCGCTGCCCCGGCGCTTGGGTCGCGCAGGCGGCCCAGCCGGATCGCGGCGGCGGCGCCCACCGTCACCAGCGCGATCGCGCCGAAGGTCGCATGCCAGCCGAAATGATAGCCGATCCAGGTGCCAATCGGGATGCCCAGCACCGAGGCGACGGTCAGCCCGACCGCGACCGCGGACAGGGCGGCGCCGCGCCGGCTGGCCGGCGCCAGCGACGCCGCCAACAGATAGGCGGTCGGGGTGTAGATGGCGGCGCAGATGCCGGCCGCCGCCTTCAGCCCGAGCAGCACGCCATAGCTCGGCGCGAAGGCGCAGCCGAGATTGACCAGCGCGAAGGCGCACAGCGTGGCGACCACGACTTGGGGGCGGTGCCAGCGCGCGACCAGCACCGCCAGCAGCGGCGTCCCCAGCCCGTAGGTGAAGGAATAGACCGAGACGATCATGCCGGCCGCCGGCATGCTGATGACGAAATAGGCGGCGAGCAGCGGCAGGATGCCGGCAATGACGAAGGCATCCGTGCCGACGGCGAAGGTGCCGATGGCGAGAAGCCAAATTCGCGGATCGAGCGCGCGGGTGGACGGCATGAGGCGGTGCGGAAAGCGCGGCGGTCAGGCCGGCCCCGGAGTCCCGCGCGGCAGCGACTGCACGATCATCGCCACCGCGATGGCGCTGAGGAGGGCCGCCAGATAGGGCAGGGCCATCACCGAAACCAGCCCCAGGACCACCCCGCCCAGCGCCGCCCCGACCGCGCCGCCGAAAAAGATCGAGGCGTTGATCAGCGCGAACATGACATTGGCGTGCTCCGGCTCGACCGCGACCACGCGGGTCTGAATCGGCGCGAAGCACGCCCAGCTGCACAGCGTCATGCCGAACATCACGGCGCCGGTCGCCAGCCAGGAATGGAGGGAATAGGGCAGCGCGACATTGAGCAGCGCGAACAGCGACAGCAGCACGATCAGCGGCCGGGTGGCGCCGAATTTGTCGACCAGCTTGCCGCCCAGCTGGCTGCCGGCGAGGCCGCCGGCGCCATAGCAGATGAGGAACAGCGGAATGTCGGCGATCGAATACTGAAGCTGTAACAGCGGCGCGATATAGGTATAGACGGCGTAGATGCCGCAGAACATCAGCAGCACCGGGGCCAGCGCGATCCACACCCGCAGGCGCGCCAGCGGCGCCACCCGCGCGCCCAGCGGCAGCGGCGGCCCGGCCTCGGCGGCGCGCGGCCCGTACGCCATCAGCGCCGCCAGCGCCCCCGCGCTGATGAGCGCGATCAGGATGAAGGTGGCGGGCCAGCCCAGATGATCGCCGACGAAGGTGCCGAGCGGTACCCCCAGCACGGTCGAGCCGGACGAGCCGAGCGCCACCGCCGCCAATGCGCCGCCGCGCTTCTCCGGCCGGGCCGACGCCGCCGCGATGACATAGGCGGCGGGGGCATAGACCGCCGCGCACAGCGCCGCCGCCGCGCGCATGATCAGCAGAAAGCCGAAGCTGGGCGCCAGCGCGCACAGGATGTTCACGATCACGAACAGCGCCAGCGCCACCAGCGCCACCCGGTCCTGGCGCCAGCGCCCCGCCACCAGCGCCAAGAGCGGCGTGCCGATGCCATAGACGAAGGCATAGACCGAGACCACGGCGCCGGCCGCCTCGATGGTGACGGAAAAGGAATGCGCCAGTTCGGGCAGGATGCCGGCGATGACGAACGTGTCGGTGCCGGTCGCGAAGGTGCCGATCGCCAGCAGCCAGACGCGCGGATCGAAGCCGCGAGGGTCGCCGTCGCTCATGCTGTCAGGCGCCGAACCGGCGCTTCACGTCTTTCGGAATCGGGACCGATTTGATGCGTGTCGGATCGTCGGGATGCGGCACCACGAAAATCCGCGTTTCCAAGCCTTCGAGCAGCAGCGTCTCACCGCGGGTGAAGCGATGCGACAGGGTGAAGGTTTTCGGCCGCCAGGCGGTGACCGTGGTCTCGGTGTCGATCTCGTCGCCGAACGCCGAGGCGACGTGAAACTTGGCGCTCGCCTCCAGCAGCGGGTAGCCCTTGACGCCGAAATCCTTGAAGAAGCGCTGCGGCGTCAGGCCGACGCTTTCGAAGAGATGCGTGGTGCAGGCGTCGAACCAGGCGAAGTAATGGGGGTAGTAGACGATTTCCGCCGGGTCACAGTGCCCCCATTCCACCCGGATGCGGCGCTTGTTCGTCACCATGATCACCGCTCCCCAAGACCGGCCGTCCCCGAGCCGGCGCATCCATTGGATGGACCCGGCGCCTTGCTTCGGTCCGATTGAAGCGGCATTCTGCCGGCCCGTCAAATACTAAGCGGCACAAGGTGTTGCCCCATGACGCCCATTCGCAAAATCAGTCTCGGACCGTCCACGACCGCGATGGAGAAATCGGCCGACGGCACGATCCGGCTGCGCTCGGCCACGCCGCTGGGTCCCTATCCGGTCAAGATCACCGACCGCCTGGTCGCGTTCGCGGCCAGCCAGCCCGACCGGGTCCTGATCGGGCAACGCGGCGCGGATGGTGAGTGGCGCACCATCACCTATGCCCAGATGCTCGACCGGGTGCGGCGCGTCGGCCAGGCGCTGTTGTCGCGGCCGCCATCGGCCGACCGTCCGATTGTCATCCTGTCGGGCGCCGATCTCGACCACGCCGTGCTGGGGCTGGCGGCGATGCATGTCGGCATTCCCTATGCGCCGGTCTCGCCGCCCTATTCGCTGGTCTCGACCGATTACGGCAAGCTGAAGCATGTGCTGGGCCTGCTGACGCCGGGCCTGATCTTCGCCGCCGATGGCGCCCTGTTCGCCAAGGCGATCGACGCGGCGGCGCCGCCCGATGCCGAGCTCGTGGTGGGCGGCAATCCGCCGCCGGGGCGGCCGGCGACCTGGTTCGGCGATTTGCTGGCGACCGCGCCGACGGCGGCGGTGGACGCGGCCGCCGCCAGGGTCGCGGCCGACGATGTGATGAAGATCCTCTTCACCTCGGGCTCGACCGGCTTGCCCAAGGGCGTGATCAATACCCAGCGCATGTACGCCGCCAATCAGCAGATGCAGGTCGAGATGCTGCCCACCTTGCGCGAACAGCCGCCGGTGGTGGTCGATTGGATGCCGTGGAACCATACCTTCGCGCATTCCGACTTCGGCAATGTGCTGTACAATGGCGGCTCCTACTACATCGACGATGGCCGCCCGGTGCCGGGCCAGTTCGAGCGCACGGTGCGCAACTTGCGCGACATAAAGCCCAATTATTATTTCAACGTGCCCAAGGCGTATGAGTTTCTGATCCCGTTCCTGCGCGCCGACGAAACGCTGCGCCGCGGCTTTTTCGAGCGCATGCGGATGATGTTCTATGCCGCGGCGGGGCTGCCGCAATTCATTTGGGATGCGCTGGACGAGATCGCGCTGGCGACGGTCGGCGAGCGCATCCCCATGGTCACCGGCCTCGGCATGAGCGAGACCGCGCCCTTCATGCTGTGCGCCAACTGGCCCGACGGCTTCGCGGGCCTGGTCGGCGTGCCGGCGCCGGGCATCGACTTCAAGCTGTCGCCGGCCGAGCGCAAATTCGAGGCGCGCATGAAGGGGCCGAGCATGACGCCGGGCTATTGGCGGCAGCCCGACCTGACGGCGAAGCTCTATGACGAGGAGGGCTATCTCAAGACCGGCGACGCGGTGCGCCTCCTCGATGCCCGCGATGCGTCGAAGGGCATCGTGTTCGACGGCCGCATCGCCGAGGATTTCAAGCTGTTGACCGGCACCTGGGTCAGTGTCGGGCCGCTCAAGACCAAGATCGTGCTGCATTTCGCGCCCTATGTCCGCGACGTGGTGATGACCGGCGCCGACCGCGACGAGCTCGGCGCGCTGTTCTTCGCCGACGGCGCCGCCTGTCGCGCGCTGTGCCCGGACCTGCCGGCGAGCGCGCCCGAGATCGAGGTGCTGCGCCATCCGGCGGTGCGCGCGCGGTTCGCGGAACTGCTGACCGAGCTGGCGAAGGAAGGCACCGGCAGCGCCACCCGCATCGTGCGCGGCATGATCCTCGAAGAGCCGCCTTCGATCGACAAGAACGAGGTCACCGACAAGGGCTCGCTCAACGCCCGCGCCATGCAGGACAATCGCCCGGCGCTGATCGCCGAGCTTTATGCGGCGCAGCCGTCGGCCCGCGTGCTGCTGGCGAAAATGGAGGCGACCGCCGTCTGAATGTCGTGCGTCCTTCGACTGCTCGCCCGATCCTCCGGATCGCGCTGCGCGCTCAGGATGAGGAGAGAGCGAGCGGCGTCTAACTTTGTACCACTCCAATCGTCCTCATCCCGAGCGCGAACCGTCGCGCGTTAGCGTGGCGGTTCGCAGTCGAGGGACGCACCGTTATCTCCGATACATTTTGGTGACAAGGTGCCGCTTTTCGTGATCAATCGGGCATCAGCGAGATACGAAGGAGGAGCGAATCATGGAACTTAAGGGTCATGCGGCGATCGTCACCGGCGGTGCGTCGGGTCTCGGCGCCGAGACGGCGCGCTATCTGGCGAAGGGTGGCGCCAAGGTCGCGGTGGTGGATCGCAATGCCGATCTGGCGCGCACCGTCGCCGGCGAAATCGGCGGGCTGGCCATTCCCTGCAACGTCGCCGACGCCGAGGAAGGCGAGGCGGCGGTAAAGGCCGCGCGCGAGGCCCATGGCGCCGCGCGCATCCTGATTAATTGCGCAGGCATCGGCGCCGGCCGCCGCATCGTCGGCCGCGACGGACCGATGCCGCTCGATCAATTCACCCGCATCATCAACGTCAATCTGGTCGGCAGCTTCAACATGATGCGCCTCGCCGCCGCCGATATGAGCACGCTGCCGCCGCTTGAAGATAATGAGCGCGGCGTCATCATCTCGACGGCGTCGGTCGCGGCGTTCGAGGGCCAGATTGGCCAGGCCGCCTATTCCGCCTCGAAGGGCGGCATCGTCGCCCTGACCATGCCGGCGGCGCGCGAGCTGGCGCAGTTCGGCATTCGCGTCAATGTCATCGCCCCCGGCATTTTCTGGACGCCGCTGGCCGGCGGACTGACGCCCGAGGCGAAGGCGTCGCTCGAAGCGTCGATCCCGTTCCCGAAGCGCATGGGCCACGCCTATGAATATGCCAAGCTGGCGCTGCACATCATCGACAATGTCCATATCAACGGCGAGTGCATCCGCATCGACGGCGCGGTGCGGCTGGCGCCGCGGTAGGCCGGATCATGCGGCTCGCCGGTAAGATTGCGATCGTCGTCGGGGCCGGCCAAGGTCCCGGCGAGGGAATGGGCAATGGCCGCGCCACCGCCTTGCGCTTTGCCCAGGAGGGCGCGAGCGTGCTGGCGGTGGATCGCGATCTTGCCTCGGCCGAGGAAACCGTGGCCATGATCGCGGCGGCGGGCGGCACCGCTTTCGCCGTCGCCGCCGACGTCACCAAGGAGGCGACGCTGGTCGCGATGATCGGCGACGCGATGGCGCGCTGGGGCCGCATTGACATTCTTCATAACAATGTCGGCGTCAGCATCGCCGGTGGCGACGCGTCGCCGACGGAGATCACCGAGGAAGCCTTCGACCGTGTCGTCGCGATCAACCTGCGCGGCACGGTGATGGCGTGCAAGCATGTGCTGCCGGTGATGCGGCAACAGAAATCGGGCGTGATCATCAATATCTCATCCATGGCCGCGTGGCTGAATTATCCGCTGGTGGCGTACAAGGCCACGAAAGCCGCGATGATCGCCTATACCGAGCAGCTCGCGATCCAGAACGCCGGCTATGGCATCCGCGCCAATGTCATCTTGCCTGGCCTGATGGACACGCCGATGGCGGTCGATACCCGCGCCCGCGCCGGCAATCGCACCCGCGCCGACGTCGCGGCCGAACGCGATGCCAAGGTGCCGCTGCGCCGCAAGATGGGCACCGCTTGGGATGTCGCCAACGCGGCCTTGTTCCTCGCCTCGGACGAGGCCAATTTCGTCACCGGCGTCGCCCTGCCGGTCGATGGCGGCGCGGCGCTCGCGGCACCTGCTTAACGCATGCGGTCACCGGTTGTGTTGTGTCCCGGGAGGTTAGCGAGGAGTTGGGCGGGGGCTTTGTGGCCGAGGCATCGCAGTCGGGTTCGATTGTAGTCATGGACGAAGGTTTTGATGAAGGTGTTGCGCTGGGGGCGATCGCGGAAGCGGTTTTTGCCG
>DATCDN010000050.1:0-7763 GCA_036510675.1 Allostellaceae bacterium | reverse complement strand
CCCGTCGCCGCGGTCACGCCGAACTCCGCCGCATGTCCTCGAATCGCGTTCGCCAACATCGTCCGCTGCTTGGACGGTCTCCTTCTGCTTGGTTGCAAAACAAGCTTGGCACATACGATGCCGTTCGGGGGCCGTCCACCCCAACACGAATTTTTGCTTTTTTCGACAGCCACGACGCGAATGAAGAGGCAAACATCGTCGTGGGTGCGCGGGCCACCCCGGATCACAGTCCGGGGGCGCGCAAAGCGATTAAAATTATTCACGGCAACGAATTTCGTCCTGGTCCGCGATGGCGGGCTATTATGAATTTTGTCTGTTGCGATGCGCTGAAACTCTCCACAAACTTCGCCGTTCGTGGCCACGTTCACGGACATGACGAGGTCGAATGGGAAATGCCGTTGCTTGGCTCCAATGATCCACCGCCCGTCGAGGAAATTTCCGGCCGCGCGCCGGTCGTGCTGGTGTGCGATCACGCCAGCAACCGCGTCCCCGCCATGCTCGCCGGGCTGGGCTTGCGGCCCGATGAGCTCGACCGGCATATCGGCTGGGATATCGGCGCCGCCGCCGTGACGCGGAAGCTGGCGCCGGCGCTCGGCGTGTCGGCGCTGCTCTGCGGCTATTCGCGGCTCGTCATCGACTGTAACCGCGCGCCCAGCGACCCGAGCTCGATCCCCACGGAAAGCGACGGCATCGCCATTCCCGGCAACGCCAATTTGTGCTCGCCGGGGCGGGCAGCGCGGCGCGCCGCGATCTTCGATCCTTATCATGCCGCCGTGGCGCGCCGCCTCGCGGCGGTGGCCGGCGTGCCGGCGCTGATCTCGGTGCATAGTTTTACGCCGGTGATGAATGGCGTCGCCCGGCCCTGGCATGTCGGCATTCTGTGGGATGGCGACGGGCGCATCGCGGCACCGCTGCTGGCGGCGCTCGGTGCCGAGGCCCATCTCACCGTCGGCGACAATCTGCCCTATTCGGCGCGTGAGCCGGTCGGCTACACGGTCAGCCATCACGCCCACGGCAAGGGCCTGCCGCATGTCGCCATCGAGCTGCGTCAGGATTTGATTACCGACGCGGCCGGCGCGACGGAATGGGCGGCGCGGCTGGCGCGGGTGCTGGCGCCGATCCTAGCGCGCGCCGAGATTTACCGGGTGGAGCGGCCGGCGCGATGACCGACCTCCCGATCGTCGATGGCCATCATCATCTCTGGCGGCGGGACGATCTGCCGTGGCTCTCGGGGCCAACCGCGCCGCGCATCTTCGGCCCCTATGAGGCGATCCGGCGCGATTACCCTATTGAGGAATTCCGCGCCGATCTCGCCGGCAGCGGCGTCGTGGCCTCGGTCTATGTGCAGACCAACTGGCCGGCGGGGCGGGCACTCGATGAGGTCGCGTGGGTGCAGTCGGTCGCCGACGCGACCGGCTGGCCGCACGCGATCGTCGGCTATGCCGATCTCGCGGCGCCGGATGTCGCGACGCTGCTCGATGCGCAGATGCACCATCCCGCCCTGCGCGGCATCCGCCAGCAGCTTCACTGGCACGCCAACCCGCAGTATCGCTTTGCCGCCCGCCCCGATCTCGCCGCCGATCCGGCGTGGCGGCGCGGCTTCGCTGAACTGGCGCCGCGCGGCCTGCTGTTCGAGCTGCAGATGTTCGCACCGCAGATGGCGCTTGGCGCCGATCTCGCGCGCGCCTTTCCCGACACCATCATCGTGCTGGAACATGCCGGCATGCTGGCGGATACTTCGGCGGCGGGCTGGGCGGCGTGGCGCGCCGGCATGCGGAAGCTGGCCGATTGTCCCAACGTCCACGTCAAGCTATCGGGGCTCGGCACCTTCGTGCATCGCGCGGCGATCGATGATATGCGGCCGATCATCCGCGCGACCGTCGATCTGTTCGGTGCCGAGCGTTGCCTGTGGGGCTCCAATTTTCCGATCGAGAAATTGTGGACAAGCTACGCCGATCTGGTCGCCATGGTCCGGGCGGTGTTGGCCGATTTCGCGCCCGCCGACCGGCGCGAGATTCTGGCCGAAACGGCGGCGCGGCTCTATCGCCTCGGCCTATGACGGGCTAGGCTTGGAGAACATAAGGGGAGGTTAAATCATGCGCAAAAGCACGGATCGGATTCTGACCACGCATGCCGGCAGTCTGCCGCGCGGCGAGCCGCTGGGCTCGATGCTGATCGACCAGGAGGCCGGCAAGGCGGTCGACCCCGCCACGCTGACCGCGGCCATCGACGCGCGCGTCACCCACGTCCTCAAGAAACAGGTCGAGGCCGGCGTCGACGAGGCCAATGATGGCGAGCAGGGCCGCGTCGGCTTCCAGACCTATGTGCCACAGCGGATGAGCGGCTTCGCCGGCGTCTCGGAGCGGCCTTACGGCCAGGATTGGGTGACCTTCCCGCAATTCAACGAGCGTTTCTTTCAACGCCTGCCGCCCAAGGTCGGCAAGGTGTTCGGCGCGCCGCAAGCGGTCGCCGACATCAAGTATCGCGGCACCGACCTGATCAACAGCGAGATCGAGCGGTATCAGCGGCTGAGCGCGCCGGTGAAGTCCGAGGTTGCCGAGTTCTTCATGAATGCGGCCTCGCCGGGGATCATCGCGGCGACCATGCTCAACGCCCATTACGACAGCTATGAGACTTATCTCGACGCCATCGCGCGCGAGATGCGCATCGAATATGAGGCGGTGGTGAAGGGCGGCTTCATCCTGCAGATCGACGCGCCCGACCTCGCCATGGAGCGCACCATCCTGTTTCAGGACAAGTCCGACGCCGAATTCGCCAAGGTGGTGGAGCTGCATGTCGCGACGCTGAACAAGGCGCTGGCGAACATTCCACCCGATCGCGTCCGGCTCCATGTCTGCTGGGGCAATTGGGAAGGCCCGCATGTCCATGACGTGGCGATGGAGGTGATTCTGCCGGCGCTTTATCAGGCGAATGTCGGCGCGCTCGGTCTCGAATTCGGCAATTCGCGCAAGCACCACGAGACCGCGGCGCTGAAAAAGCACAAGATGCCCGACCGTATGTCCCTCATTGCTGGCGTGATCGACAGCAAGAGCAACATGGTCGAGCATCCCGAAGTGGTGGCACAGCGCATCGAAGCCGTGGTGGCGGCGCTGGGCGATCGCGAGCGGGTCATCGCCGGTGTCGATTGCGGCTTCGGCACCTTCGTCGGCTGGGAGTGGGTCTCGGAGGATGTGGTGTGGGCCAAGCTCGCGGCGCTGCGCGAGGGCGCCGACCGCGCCTCCGACCGGCTGTGGGGGCGGAAGGCCGCCTGAGACGATGCGGGCCGTCGATGCCGTATGAAATCGAATGCCTCGTCGAGTGCGGCAATCATCTCGGCGAGGGGCCGGTGTGGGACGGGGCGGAGGGCGCGCTCTATTGGGTTGATGGCACCGGCCGGCGCGTCGGCAAGCCCTCGCTGTGGCGGCTCGATCCGCGTTCCGGCGCGGTGCGGAATTGGTCGCTCGACCGCGATATCGGGGCGATGGCGCTGCGCCGCGACGGCGGCGCGGTGCTGGCGCTCGATGACGGCTTCTATTTTTTCGATTTCGACAGCGGCGCGCTCGACCTCATCGCGCGGGTCGACGCCGATCAGCCGCGCACCCGCCTCAACGACGGCAAGTGCGATCGGCGCGGCCGCTTCTTCGCCGGCGGCATGGACGACAAGGAAGAGCTGAAAATCTGCGGCCTGTGGCGGCTCGATCCCGATCTGTCGGTGACCAAGGTCGATGACGGCATCATCTGCTCCAACGGCCCGTGCTGGAGTCCCGACGACCGCATCTTCTATTTCGCCGACACGTTCCAGGAAGAGATCTGGGCCTATGATTACGACCTCGCGACCGGCACGCCGTCGCGGCGGCGCCGGTTCGCCAGCACCGCCGCCGATGCCGGGGTCGCCGACGGCTCGACGGTCGATGAAGAGGGGTGTCTGTGGAATGCGCAACTGATCTCGGGCGATCTGGTGCGCTACGCGCCCGATGGCAGCGTCGAGCGGCGCATCGGCATGCCGGTGCGCAACATCACCAGCGTGATGTTCGGCGGCGAGCGGCTCGACGAGATCTATGTCACCTCGATGGCGCGGGTGAAGCACCCGGCCGTGCACGATCATTTCACCGTCGAGGCCAAGCCGCAATTCGGCGCCGGCAGCCTGTTCCGCATCCGCGGCCTCGGCATCCGCGGCATCCCCGAACCGCGCTTCGCGGGCTGAACGCTAGAGAGGAACCAAGATGAGCACGGACACACCGCGGCAAGCGCCCGCGTCGCCGCATGCGATCAACACCGAGTGGCTCGCGACCTATCGCGAGCCGATCATCGACCCCGATCTGCCGATCGTCGATCCGCATCATCATCTATGGGACAATCGCGGCTTCCGCTATCTGTTCGCGGATTTGCTGGCCGACACCAGCAGCGGCCACAACATCCGCGCCACCGTGTTCCTGCAATGCCGCGCCATGTATCGCGCCGGTGCCGACGCGGCGCTGGCGCCGGTGGGCGAAACGGAGTTCGTCAACGGCGCCGCCGCGATGAGCGCCAGCGGCATCTACGGCGCGACGCGCCACTGCGCCGGCATCGTCGGCTTCGCCGATCTTCTGCTCGGCGCTGGCGTGGACCGGGTGCTGGAGGCGCATCTGCGCGCCGCCGGCGACCGCTTCAAGGGCATCCGCAACAGCTCGACCTGGGACGAGGATCAGTCGATCGTCACCGTGCCGGGCAGCATCCCGCGCGGCCTGCTGCTCGACCGGACCTTCCGCGAGGGGTTCGCCAGACTGGGCGCCCACGGCCTGTCGTTCGATGCGTGGCTGTTTCATACCCAGATCGCCGAGTTGACCGATCTGGCGCGCGCCTTTCCCGGCACCGATATCGTGCTCAACCATATCGGCGCCCCGGTTGGCCAGAATTCCTATGCCGGCAAGCGCGCGGCGGTGTTCCAGGCGTGGCGCGCCGACATCGACGCGCTGGCGAAGATGCCGAACGCCTATTGCAAGCTCGGCGGCTTGGGCATGGCGGTGATGGGGTTCGGTTTCGACGATTCCCAGAAGCACAAAACGCCGGTCTCGTCGGCGATTCTGGCGGCGGCGTGGCAACCCTATATCGAGCATTGCATCGCCGCGTTCGGCGTCGAGCGCTGCATGTTCGAAAGCAATTTCCCGGTCGATAAGCGCAGTTGCAGCTATCCGGTACTGTGGAACGCCTTCAAGCGCATCGCCGCCAATTATTCGGCGGCGGAGAAGACGGCGCTGTTCTCCGCCACCGCGCGGCGCGTCTATCGCCTGCCGGCGGACTGATCCGCGGCCGCGACCACCGGGTTGGACAGGATGCCGATGCCGGTCGCCGTGACTTCGATCCGGTCGCCGGGCCGCATGAAAATTTTCGGCTCGCGGCCATAGCCGACGCCCGAGGGCGAGCCGGTGGTGATCACGTCGCCGGGGCGGAACCGATAGAATTGCGAATAATACGCGATCAACCGGCGCACCCCGAACACCAGGTCGCTGGTATTGGCGGACTGCATCACCGCGCCGTTGAGCCGGGTCTCAAGGTGCACATCGTCGGGGTCAGGGATTTCGTCGCGCGTCGCCAGCACGGGCCCCATCGGGCAGAAGGTCGGGAATTGCTTGCCGAGCAGATTGCGCTCCCATGCCAGCACGCCGGCCATCACCGAATTCGCCTGGAACACCGGCGCCACCCAGTCGCGCGCCGAGACATCGTTGATCAGCGTATAGCCCGCGACATAGTCCAGCGCCTCGGCCTCGGCTACGGCGTGGCACGGGCGGCCGATCACGACGCTGAACTCGCCCTCCCAATCGACCATATCGGGATGCGATGCCGGCAGCACGATCGGCGCGTCGGGGCCGATGATCTGCGCGGCATTCTTGGCGAACGAGGTCGGATAGTCCGGGGTCGCCGAGTTCATCTCGCGCAGATGCTCGCGATAATTCATGCCGCACGACAGGATCAGCCCCGGCTCGGTGATCGGCGCCAGCAGGCGGGCGCCGTCCCGGTCCACCAGCGCGCCCGCCGCGCGCAGCCGCTCGGCCAGGCCGGCGCTGGCCCCGACCGCGTCGGCGACGCGGCGCACCAGGTCCAGCGCCTCATCCCCCGCCTCGAGAATGCCGCGCACCGTCGGCGGCAGCATGCGCGCCGAGGGGATCGCCGCGCTACAGCCGGCCAGATCGACGATCTCCGTGCCGAGCACGACACCGGCGCCGGGGCGCGCGGCCAGCGTGACGAGCTGCATCTCAGTTGACGCCCGGCCGCTTGAAATTGCGGTCGAGATGGCCCTTGCCCTCGAGATCGCCCAGCTCGAACAGCCAGGAATAGCCGCCCTTCGGATTGGTCAGAATCTCCCAGGCATTGCCGTCGGCATCCCAGAAATAAAAACTATAGGTGCCGTGCTGCAGCACCGGCTTGCTGATCTTTTGCAGCCGCCATTTCTCGGCCTGCTCGACCACGACACGGTGGGCTTCTTCGACATCGGCCTGGGTCTCGACATCGAGGCCGTTATGGTTCAGCAGATTCATCTCGGACGGGCGCTTCGAATAGACGACGGCGTAGACATGCGCCCCGCCCAGCCGGACGATCAGCGAGATCGGGCTGGTGCGATGAACCTCGAAGCCGAGGAACTCCTCATAGAATTTCTTGGTGAAATCGAGATCGCGCGATTCCAGCGTGCCATGCGACAGGAAATTCAGCTTCAGCGCCGGCTCGACTTTTTCCGTGGTCGGCGCGGCGGTGTCGGTGATCGACATAAGCGGTCTCCCTCGACGTTTGTTGTTCAAAAATCCTAACAGACTCTATGGTGGCGCGCGACAGTCGCGATGGAGGGCGGCCATGAAATGGGTAACGCGGGATTTCGTGCATCTCGACCGGGTGGCCTCGCCCTGGCTGATCCGGCGCTTCGTCGATCGCGAGGCGGTGTTCGTCTTCGTGCCGTGGGGCGCGGAGGATCGCCGTCCGCCCGACGCCATTCCCTTCGCGCTGCCGGGCGCCGAGATCGGGCCGCACGATCATGCCGGCACCACCTTCGCCAAGCTCCTGGCGAAATACGCGCTGGACGACCCGGCGCTGCACGCGATCGCCCGTGTCATCGCCGCCGGCGTCGATTATGTCCTGCACGGCTATCGACCCGCCCCGGACGAGACGCATGGCCAGATCGCGGTCGGCCTGCTGGCAATGTCGGAAGGCACGATGCTGATCAACGAAAATGATGCCGCGATCATCGAGCGCAGCCTGCCGATCTATGACGCGCTCTATGCCTATTTCACCGCGCATCACTTGGCGGCGGCAAAGGGGGTGCCTCTGCCCGCGCACGAGGGCAGAGGCCCGACCAACGAGACGCTATACCTGCGCGGCCTGCTCAAGGAGGCGGCGGCCGCCAAGGGCACCCCTTAGCCGCCGTCGCCGGGCCTGACCAGGGTTGACCTGGCCACCTCAAGCCACCGGGTTTTGTCTTCGATCTCTGAACGAAAGGCATCAAAAAAACCAAACGCAAAGACGCAAAGGCACAAAGACCCATTATCCCATCTCTTCCCCGTTCCCGGCGAAAGCCGGGCCCCATGGCAACCATGGATACCTGTATGAAGGTTGAGCTCCGCGGTAGCGTGGAGAAGCGGTCGGAGCCGGCTTACGTGTTGTGTCCCGGGAGGTTAGCGAGGAGTTGGGCGGGGGCTTTGTGGCCGAGGCATCGCAGTCGGGTTCGATTGTAGTCATGGACGAAGGTTTTGATGAAGGTGTTGCGCTGGGGGCGATCGCGGAAGCGGTTTTTGCCG
>DATCDN010000049.1:0-8158 GCA_036510675.1 Allostellaceae bacterium | reverse complement strand
TGGCCGTGGTGGTGGGGAGGGTTATCGGTCATCTGCTCGGTGTCCTGCCGGCCGTCCGGATTCCCGCCGCCGCGCGGTGTCATCCGTGGAATTGTACCCAACCCCAACCCTGCTACCCCGCCGTCGGGCCCGAAAGTCTGTCGATCGGTGCGGCTTTGTCGCAGAGGGTAACAGAGGGACTCGAACTTGAAAGTCATTTGATTTTCGCGTCGCCCGCGCGGTACGGCGCGATCGACTATTGGACCTCGCCGTCCGCGCTTGCCGGCTTGAACCTCGCCCCCGAACTCCTTCCGCCCCGAACGACCTGATTTGAGTCGGCGCACGCTCGACGTGCGCCTCGTCGACAAACAGGGTGTTCCCCGCCGGCCATGCGCCTAGCCGCTGGCCGGCTACGAAGGGTGTTCCATGATTCGCAATCGTATCGTTGCGGGCGCAACGGCGTCGAGGTCCGGCTCATCCCAATTTCGGGCGGCTCACCGAGACGCTGATCGTGATGCTTTCGGTTCCGTTCGCGCTCGTCGGCGGCATCTGGCTGATGTGGGCACTCAGCTACAACCTCGATCACGCCCTCGCCGAGATACGCGAGCAGAGACGCGTCGAAGGGGTGGCGCTCAATCGCGCCGATCTTCGCCGGGCGATCATGACCGGCGCGGTTGAGCGCGTGCGACCGAAGATGATGACCGTGGTCGCGATCATGGCCGGGCTGCTCCCGATCCTGTGGAGCACCGGTACCGGGTCGGAGGTGATGAGCCGCATTGCCGTGCCGATGGTCGGCGGCATGGTCTCGTCTACCATTCTCACGTTGCTCGTAATTCCGGCAATTTACGCGATCGTCAAAGGGTGGCGACTGCCTCGCCGCGTCGAGATACCCATTCCCGAACGTGCGCGCCGGGCATTGCCGGCGGAGTGAGCGGAGTGCGACATTCGGGCAATGCTAGGACGGGATTCCAGGGAGGGCGAATGATGCGCGTATCACAGGTTTTCGTTCTGATCGTCGTGCTTGCGGTTACGATCGTGATGGCGCACACCGCCGCGGCCGCCGGCGACACCGATCGGGGCGCCAAACAATTCGCGGCGTGCGCCGCGTGTCATTCCCTCGAACCCAATCGCAATATGACCGGCCCAAGTCTCGCCGGCATATGGGGCCGCAAAGCGGGCGGGCTGGCGAGCTTCGATCGCTATTCGCCCGCGCTAAAAAAAGCCGATCTGATATGGGATGGAACGACGCTTGATCGCTGGTTGACCAGTCCCGCGGGCCTCATCCCCGGCAACCGAATGACCTTTCCCGGCATTGCCGATGCCAATAAGCGCGCCGATCTTCTCGCCTATTTGAAGGCGGCGAGCAACGGTGCGGCGACCGCCAAGCCGTCCGCCGGCAACGGCATGATGGGCGGCGGCGGACGCACCAACCTGAGGACCATCAAGCCGGCCGATCAGGTCAAGGCGATCCGTTATTGCCGCGACAGCTATCACGTCACCACGGGCGACGGCGAGACATATGACTTTTGGGAAAACAATCTCCGCTTCAAAACCGATTCGAGCGCGGAGGGACCCGCCCCCCACATCCCGGCAATTCTCGGCGCCGGCATGATGGGCGATCGCGCCTCGATCATCTTCGCCGGACCCGAAGAGATCAGCGCGTTCATCCGCCGCGATTGCCAGAGCACGCCGTGACGCGGAAATTGTGGCTTGGCCTGAGTACCGGCGCACTTCTCGTTATCGAAACGCACGGCAGAGCCCGGCGGCCGCGAACAATGGCGGCTTAAGGTGATTTCACCTCGATCGTCAGGTGCGACAGCGACCGGAACCGGGCAAGACGCGCGCGATAGAAATCCGGCCCCCGCTGCCGCGCCGTCAGCACCGAGACAATGGCGCCCAGATGGCCCGGCCCGAGCCGCCAGAGATGCAGATCGGCAAGTTGATCGCCGTCGCTTTCGATGGTTTGCCGCAGCGTTTCCGCCATATCGGGATCGGGATTCCGGTCGAGCAGGATGGCGCCTGTGTCCCGGACCAGGCCATAGGACCAGCTTGCGATGACGGCGGCGCCGACAATTCCCGCAAGGGGGTCCATCCAGAGCCAGCCGAAGGCACGGGCGAGCAGCAGGCCCACAATCACCAGCACCGACACGGCGGCATCGGCGATGACATGGATGGCGGCGGCGCGCATATTGTTGTCGCGGACCGCCGATCCGTGCGCGTGCGCGTGCTCTTCAAAAGCGACGGAAAATACCTGCGGTCCGATCCGCACATTGGCGGTGAAGGCATGCGGCTCGGGAATCTCTTCGACCGATTCCAGATAATCGCCGCGATCTTTCATGGTGAAAAGCTGCCGGGTGTCGCCCTCGCGCACCGTTTCGACCGACGTTGGCCGCGCCGCCAGTGCAGGGTCCGATAAGACCCGCAGCCGGAACCGCGGCGGCACGCCATCCTCGAATATTTCGAGGACCGCGACCCCGGCGTTCGTCAAAATTTCGCGCGTCTCGTCGTGATGGTGGCCCTCGTGTCCGTGCCGGCGACTGTGGCCATGACTGCGGCCGTGACTGCGCGCGTCACCGCTCAACAGCCACGCGCTTGCGATGTTCACCGCCAGACCGACACAGGCGATTGGAATCGCCTCGGCGAAATGGATCGCGACCGGGGCAAAGATACGGCCGACGGATTCATAGCCGATCAGCAATGCGATCATCGCCAGGATGATGGCGCTGGTGAACCCGGCCAGATCGCCAAGCTTACCGGTGCCGAACGTGAAGTTCGGGTCATTGGCGTGTCTCCGGGCATATGTGTAGGCGAGCGCCGCGAGCAGAAGCGCGCCCGCGTGCGTGCTCATATGCAGACCATCGGCGACGAGCGCGATCGAGCCGAACAGCAGACCGCCGGCAATTTCGGCGATCATCATGGCCCCGCAGAGCCAGATCACGGCCCAGGTCTTGCGCTCGCTCTTCTCGTGTCCCTCGCCGAGGAACACATGGCTGTGGAACGCGGCCGTGCCGCCGCCGGATTTGCTCATCGCGTCCTCATAGATATTTCGCGAGAGTCTTGAATTCAGTCAGGGCGGTCCGGGCATTTGTTTCGCCCGTTGCCATCCCGTCGCCGAGACAATGTTCCACATGGTCCTGAATCAACTCACGCTTTGCGTTGGTAATCGCCCTTTCAACCGCGTGGAGTTGCTGAGCCAGATCGACGCAAGGCCGGCCCTCCTCGATCATGCCAATGACTGAGGCAAGATGTCCGTGGGCCCGCTTTAGGCGCTTGACGATATCGGGATGCGACATGTGTTCCATGTCTTATCCTATCCTCTAGGGTAGGATAAGACCAGTTTCTTGGCAACCTAAGCCGTCGGCGGTCCGAGCCCGACGCCGGGAGCGATGGGTGATCGCAATGGTGGTCAATGGCGCGGTGCGCCGCAGGGCGTGTTTCCCCGCGGCGGGCGCCGCCTATGCCGTGAGCGGCGTCGGGTTGTTGGCGGGCGCGTCGATCTCGAAGGTCGCGGTGGTGAGGCAGGTCATCGAGAAGCTGCCGACCGCCGCGACCAGCGCCACCAGATGCTCCAGCCCCATGGTCTGTTCCGCGGCGGCATAGGCGGCATCATCGAGGCCCTTATTGGCCAGCATGTCGCGCGCCACGGTGTGGCAGGTGCGCTCGCGCGGGTCCGGCAACTCGGGCGTTTCCCGCGCATTGATGGCGTCGATCACGGCTTGGGGGATGCCGGCGGTGAGCGATGCGCGCACCTGCGCGAACCAGGGATAGTGTGCGTTCCAATGCCGGGCGACGGTGAGGTTCACGATTTGGCGCTCGCGCGCCGACAGCGGCCCTTTGCCGAGGCTGTTGCGCAGAGTCTGGGCGGCCTCGAACAAGGAGGGCAGTCGGATATAGGCATAATAGGGGCCGCCAACCGGGCCGCCGGTCGCCTTGGCCGCGTCGTGGACACGCGCCTGTTCGGGGTTCATGGTGTCGCGGTCGATGATGGCGATGCGTGTCATGCTGGTCTCCCGGCTTCTCTGTTGGCGGCGGCAGCGTATCAGGGCGGGATGGCGGCTGAAATACCGGATCGGGGGCGGCGATGGGGGTTAGGCTCTACGCGTTCACATGCGGCACCTTGACCGGCGCGCTCGGCGGTCTGATGGCGGGCGGCGCGGGCGAGATCACCATCCCGGTGCCGGCCTATCTCATCGAGCATCCGAAGGGCCGGGTGCTGTTCGATACCGGCCTCCATCCCGATCTGCGGCATGATCCGGCGGGGCGGCTGGGCACGCGGCTCGCCGGCATGTTCCAAATCGGCCTCGGCGCGGGCGAGGATATCGCCGGGCGGCTCGCGGCGTTCGACCGCGATCCCGGCAAAATCGACCTGCTGATCAGCTCGCATCTCCATTTCGACCATGTCGGTGGCAATGCGCTGATCCCCAACGCGACCCTCTTGGTGCAGCGGCGCGAGTGGGAGGCCGGCATGGACCCCGATGCCGCCGCGACGCGCGGCTTCAACCCGCGCGATTTCGATCTTGGCCATAAAATACGCGTGGTCGATGGCGAGCACGATGTGTTCGGCGACGGGTCCGTGGTGTGCCTGCCGACGCACGGGCATACGCCGGGGCACCAGTCGCTGCGCGTGCGGCTCGATAGCGGCGACATCGTGCTGGCGGCGGATGCGTGCTATTTCTGCCAGACCCTGCGCGAGCGCCGCCTGCCGCCCAACATGTTCGACCGCGCGCAGATGCTGGCCTCGCTCGATAGGCTAGAGGCGATGGAGCGCGGCGGTGCGCGCATTTTCTTCGGCCACGACCCAGAATTTTGGCGGACGGTGCCACAGGCGCCGGCCTTGGTGATGTGAAGGCACCCTATTCGCACGAAGGAGGAACGACATCATGATGACACGACGCGCGTTTACCGGTGTGGCGACTTGCGCGATCTGCGCGGCGGCGGGGCTGGTTCCGGCCGGTGCTGCCTCGGCGGCCGATGCGCCGGCGGCGACCGGCGGCCTCAAGCGGAAATTGCTGTCGCAGATGGACGGGCCGGCGCCTGGCTACGTCACCATCATCGCCGAGGTGGAGATCGAGCCCGGCGTGCTGGTGGCGCGGCACACCCATCCTGGCATTGAGTCGGGCTATGTCGTGGCGGGCGGCCTCGACCTCCCGATCGAGGGCATGCCGACCCGCAGCCTGAAGCCGGGCGACGGCTTTCAGGTTCCGGTCGGGCGGCCGCATGCCGGCGCCAAGAACGGCCCGCACAAGACCATCGTCGTCAGCACCTATGTGGTGGAAAAGGGCAAGCCGATGGCCTCGCCGGCGTAACCGGACGGGCCGCGTAAAGCGACGAAGAATCGGCCGGCGCGGCCGCATGGCGATGGGGGCGCCATCGACGGCACCACGCGTCGCGCGAGCGCCGCGCATGGGGGCGTTCTAAGAGTCGGCATTGTCGGCTTGGTTGAATTGGACGATTATCCGATGAAATCGCAGGTAATCGGGGGGCCGCTTCCAGCATTTGGACAGTCAAGAATTCGCACCGCGAAGAATTGGGCATTCATAGCGCCGATTTGGGCGATGATTTGGTGCGGTCGGTCGTGATCGCACCCGGGCAACGATTCAATCAAAAACGGGAGGAAGACACCATGAAGAGAATTTTCACGGGATTATCGCGCCGATCGGCCGGCATTGCCGTCGCGGCGGCGCTCCTCGCCATCGGCACCGCTGCCTATGCCGATACCGACCCGGCGGTGGTCGCCGCCGCCAAGGCCGCGACCGCCAAGAACTCGGTCGCGCCGAACGCGTGGCACGGTCCGACCACCTCGCCGCCGGCGGCGAAGGGCAAGAAGGTCACGATCATCTCCTGCCTCCAGGCATCGGATTGCTCGATCGACGCCGCCGGCACCGCGGAGGCGGCGAAGGCGATCGGCTGGGAGCCGACGATCGTCGATGGCAAGGGCGATATCGCGGTCTATAACGCGTCGATCCGCACGGCGGTCAATAACGGCGCCGACGGCATCATCAACGTCGCGCTGCCGGTGCCGCTGATCCAAGATGGGCTGCGTTACGCCAAGGAGAAGAAGATTCCGGTCGTCAGCTCGGCCAATGTCATTTCCCCGGACCCGCTGCTCTACGCCAACAATGAGCACCAATGGGTTCTGCAGGGCAACATGCTGGCGGATTGGATGATCGCCGACAGCAACGGCAACGCCGGAATCGTGGTGCTGCGCGACGATGAATTTCCCGGCATCAAGCTGCGCGAGGACGGCGTCGTCCAGGAGCTGGCCAAATGCACCGGCTGCAAGCTGTTGGCCGATCCCAATCTCAGCGTGATGGTGCTGATCAACCCGACCCAGATCGCCCAGCAGGTGCAGAGCCTGAACGCGCGCTTCGGCAAGGCCCTCAAATACATCGCGACGCCGTATGGCAGCGTCGATGGGCTGGTGACGCCGGTGCTGAAGAGCCTGCACCGCGAGGACGTGAAAGTGGTCGGCTATGACGGCAACAAACAACAGATACTGCTGTGCAAGCAAGGCGCCGTTGGCGCCATTGCGGTGACGATGCAGACCTGGGTCGGCTGGGGCGCGGTCGATCAGATGAACCGTGCCTTCAACGGTCAGGCGCCGGTGAAGGAGAACGTCCCGACCTATCTCATGACCGGCGCGGGGTGCACCGGCGACGGCCGCGCCGAACAGACGGTGCCGTTCGATTTTCGCGGCGTTTATCTGAAACTCTGGGGTGTCGCGAAATAATCGTGGTCTTGCCGTGTCGATGGTCCAAGGCGCGGGTGATTCCGCCCCGCTGCTGACGGCGTCGCGCGTTACGAAGGCATTCGGGGCCACGCTGGCCCTGGATGCCTTCGATTTCACCCTAATGCCCGGTCAGATTCATGCCTTGATCGGGGAAAATGGCGCCGGCAAATCAACCTTCATCAAGGCGCTTGCCGGCATCCATCCGCCCGATTCGGGTTCCGTGGAGATGGTATCGGCGCATGACGGCCGTCCCGCGATCGCCTTCATCCACCAGGATCTCGGTCTCATTCCGGGCATGAGTGTCGCCGAAAACATCCTGCTCGGCAGCACCTATCCCCGCCGTCTGGGCCTGATCGACTGGCGGCGGGTCACCGTTCTGGCGCGGGAGAGTTTGGCGCGGGTCGGTGCCACCTTCGATCCCCGGCGCGATGTCGACCGGCTGACGACCGCCGACCGAGCGCTGGTTGCCATCGCGCGCGCGGTGCGGCTCAAGGCGCGTATCCTGGTGCTCGACGAGCCGACCGCGATGCTGCCCGGCAACGACGTGCACAAATTGTTCGAGGTGCTGAAGCAATTGAAGGCTGAGGGCATCGGCATGATCTATGTCAGCCATCGGCTGCGCGAAATTCTTGCCATCGCCGACGACGTCACGGTGATGCGGGATGGCCGCCGCGCCTTTCACGGGCCGGCGGCGGGACGCAGCGAAGCCGATCTGATGGGCCAGATGGTCGGCGACGCGACCGTCACGCGGGATCGCCGCCGCGCGTCGGCGCGCGACGCATCGAAAATCGTGCTGCGCATCGACGGGATGACCGGCGGCGCGCTGGCCGCGACCAGCCTCGAATTGTGCGCCGGCGAAATCATCGGCTGTGTGGGGCTGCGCGGCGCCGGACAGGAGGTGATCGGCCGGGCGCTCGCCGGCATCGAGCGGTTCGGCGGCGCGGTCCGGCTTCGGGACCGCGCCTATCGCCCGAAACATGTCGCGGACGCGCTGCGGCAGGGGGTCGCCTTCATCAGCGGCAACCGCGACATGAGCCTCGTGCGGACCATGTCGGTGCTGGAGAATCTGTTCCTCAATCCGCGGTTCACGCCGCTGCCGCGCTGGTTTCGCTCGAACCGGGCGGAGCGGCTCGCGACCCAGCGGGTGATGCGGTCCTACGATGTCCGGCTGCGCGCGCCGGCCCAGCCGATTGGCGAGCTGTCCGGCGGCAACGCGCAGAAGATCGTCGTGGCACGGGGACTGGAGAGCGCGCCCACCCTGGTCGTCCTTGAGGATCCCACCGCCGGCGTCGATATGCCGACGCGCTTCGCCCTCTACGAATTCATGCGGGCCAAGGCGGCGGAGGGCGTGGCCTTTCTCATCACCTCGTCGGACCATGACGAAGTCGCGGCGATTTGCGACCGCGTTCATGTCTTTCGCGGCGGGCGCATCGCGGCGACCCTCGGGGA
>DATCDN010000048.1:0-38507 GCA_036510675.1 Allostellaceae bacterium | reverse complement strand
CGACCTCGACCGCAATGGTGAAGCGGCGACGGTGCGGCGGCCCTTCGACCGCCACGGTGCGATAGACCGGCAGCGGCAGGCCGCGCCCCTGCGCCCATTCCTGGAGCGAGGTCTTGGGATCACGCGGCGGCGCCTCGCCCAGCGCCGCCAATTGTGGCTGCCACCAATGTTCAACGAAGCGAGCCGCCACCGCCAGCCCGCCATCGAGATAGAGCGCCGCGATCACCGCCTCGCAGACATCGGCCAGCACCGAAGGGTTGGCGCGCGACCCGGCTGCCGCCTCGCCCGGCGATAGCAGGATATGGCCGCCCAGCCCGGTCGCCTCCGCGACCTGGGTCAGCGCCTCGCGGCGCACCAGGCCGGTGTGGCGCCGGGTCAGATCGCCCTCGGCCTCCCGGGGGAAGCGGCGAAACAGCAGCTCCGCGACGATCAGGCCGAGGACGCGATCGCCGAGAAATTCCAGCCGCTCATACCCGTGTGGATCGCGGGTACGCCGATTGCGCGCGCTGGAATGGGTCAATGCCTCGCGCAGCAGTTCCGGCTTGGCGAAGGGATGATCGAGCAGCGCGGCCAGCGCCGCCTCTGTCTCGGCTCGCTCCATCAGTGAAGCGCGTTGCCCAGACGGTCGTAGCGCACGGTGAAGGGCCAGCGCCACACCTGCCACCAATCGGCATAGCCGTTGGTGGAGTAGAACAGGAACTGCGCCCGGCCGATCAGGTTTATGGCCGGTACATAGCCGACCCCGCTGACCGGATCGCGGCTGTCGGCCGAATTGTCGCGGTTGTCGCCCATCATGAAGTAGTGGCCGGGCGGCACATGGAATGCCTCGGTGGTGTCGAACATGCGATCGTCGCCAAGCTCTTGCACGCAATGCTTCACGCCATTTGGCAGCGTCTCGATATAGTGCTGATACGCGGCGGCGCGCGGATCGTCGGGGTCGCGACAGAAATCGGTCGGCTCGCGCGGGACCAGCACGTCATTGATGTAGAGCCGGCCCTGCTTCATCTGGATGGTGTCGCCCGGCAACCCGATGATGCGCTTGATATAGTCGATCGTGGGGTCGGCCGGCAGCTTGAACACGGTGACATCGCCGCGCTTGGGATCGTGAAAGAAGATCCGGCCCGGGAACAGCGGCAGGCCGAATGGCAGCGAATAGCGGCTATAGCCATAGGAGAATTTCGACACGAACAAATAGTCGCCGATCAGCAGGGTCGGCACCATGGAGGCCGACGGAATGTTGAAGGGCTCATAGAAAAAACTGCGCACAAATAGCGCAATAATAATGGCATAGACCAACGTCTTAATGGTCTCGGCGACGCCGCTGCCCGCAACCTTCTTTTTCATTGAAGAATATCCGCTAATGCGTTGATTTTATGATGATCGTGTTTGGAGAACGGCGAGACCAGCGTCATCAAGCCAACGCTTCGTCCCGGAGTCAAGAATACACTGTCAGGGCGTCGTCGCCTCGGCCGAAATGATCACCATCGCCTGGGCCAGCGGGTGCTCGTCGGTGATGGTCAGGTCGATGCGCGCCACCATGCCGGCGGGTGTCATGGCGTCCAGCCGCGCCTTGGCGCCCCCCGTCAAAGCGAGGCTGGGGCGCCCGCCCGGCAGGTTGACGACGCCCATATCGTGCCAGAACACGCCCTTGCGCAGGCCGGTACCCAGCGCCTTGGCGCATGCCTCCTTGGCGGCAAAGCGCTTGGCATAGGTGGCGGCGCGGTCGGCGCGGCGCTCCGCGCGGGCGATCTCCACGGGGGTGTAGACACGCCGGATGAAGCGGTCGCCGAAGCGGTCCAGGGTGTGCGCGATGCGCTCAATGTCGATAAGATCGCTGCCTATTCCGAGGATCATGGGCGCATCACGCCGGTATCATTCTGGTATGATTCCGGCATGCTTTCGGCACGCGCCTGGAGCATGATCGCGCGCATCCGGGTGACCGCGCTGTCGAGGCCGCCGAAGATCGCCTCGCCGATCAGGAAGTGACCGATATTGAATTCGGCGATCGTCGGAATGGCGGCGACCGCGCCCACGGTATCGAAGCTCAGCCCGTGGCCGGCATGGCATTCGAGGCCCAGCGCCTCGGCCTGGGCGGCGGCCTGCCGCAGGCGGCCCAGTTCGGTCTCGCGCGCGGCGCCGAGCGCGTCGCAATAGGCGCCGGTATGCAGCTCGATGACCGGCGCGCCGATCGCGCGGGCGGCGTCGATCTGGGCCGGGTCCGGCTCGATGAACAGCGAGACGCGAATGCCGGCGTCGGTAAGCCCGCGGACATACGGCGCCAAATGATTCTGTCCGCCGCGCACGTCGAGGCCGCCTTCGGTGGTGCGCTCGGCGCGCTTCTCCGGGACGATGCAGGCGGCATGCGGCCGATGCTTTACCGCGATCGCCAGCATTTCGGCGGTCGCCGCCATTTCGAGATTGAGCGGGATCACCAAGTCGCGCCGCAGCCGCGCGATATCCGCGTCGGCGATATGCCGCCGGTCCTCGCGCAGATGCGCGGTAATGCCGTCCGCTCCGGCCGCCGCCGCCGCCAGCGCCGCGCGCACCGGGTCGGGATGCTGGCCGCCGCGCGCGTTCCGGATGGTCGCGACATGGTCGATATTGACGCCGAGACGAAGGGGGTTGGAAGCGGTCATGCTGCTGATAAGGAAAAAATGTTGAACCGCCAAGACGCCAAGACGCCAAGAATTCCGGCAAGGTTCGCGGAGTTCCAGCCAAGCCGCTTTGGCCGGGCTTGTCCCGGCCACCCACGAGTTTTTTCTTTTTTTGCCTTCGGCAAAAGACTTACTCGTGGATGCGCGGGCCAAGCCCGCGCAAGGCGATGGGGGGCGTCAGCACGTTCTACCGCCTCGCCCGCTCGACGGAATTGATCACCGGCGTCGCGCGCAGCGCCGCGATGACATTGGTCAGATGCTTCAAATCCTGCACCTCGACATCGACCAGCAGTTCGAAGAAATCCTGGCTGCGGTTGGTGATCTTGAGATTGGTGATGTTGCCGGCATGCTTGCCGATGACGGTGGTGAGGCTGCCGAGACTGCCCGGCTCGTTGCCGATGGTGATGTTGAGCCGGCCGACATGAACGAGGTCGGTCTCCTCCGAATTGTTCCAGGTGACATCGAGCCACCGGTCCGGCGTGTCGGCATATTCGGCGAGCTTGTCGCAGTCGATGGTGTGAATGGTGACGCCGCGCCCGGTCATCACGATGCCGACGATGCGGTCGCCGGGCAGCGGATGGCAACAGCCGGCGTAATGCACCGCCATGCCGGGAATGAGGCCGCGGATCGGCACCGCGTTCTCGCCGGTCTTCTTGCCGCGCGCCTTGGACAGCGACACCACCTTGGCGGGCTTGGTATCGGGCGGCGGCGGAAACACCGCGCCCACCACCTCGCGCCCGGTGACATTGCCGGAGCCGGCGGCGACAAAGAGATCCTCGATGCTGTCGCATTTGAAGCGATCGAGCACCACGTTCAGCGCCTTTTCCGTCATGTCGTGGCCATCCTGGCGGAAGGCCTTTTGCAGGATCGCCTTGCCCAGATCGAGATACTGGGTGCGCTGCTGGGTGCGCACGAAGCGGCGGATGCGGGCCCGCGCTTTCGCCGTGACCACCATGCGCTCCCACGTCGGCGACGGCTGTTGCGCCTTCGATGTGATGATGTCGACCTGGTCGCCATTGGCGAGCTGGGTGCGCAGCGGCGCCAGCTTGCCGTTGATCTTGGCGCCGACGCAGGTGTCGCCGATCTGGGAATGGACGGCATAGGCGAAATCGATCGGCGTCGCGCCGTGCGGCAGGTTGATCAGGTCGCCCTTGGGGGTGAAGCAGAACACCTGATCGGTGAACATCGCGAGCTTGGTATGCTCGAGAAATTCCTGCGGATCGGCGGCATGTTCGAGAATGTCGAGCAGCTCGCGCAGCCAGCGATATTGCCGGCCCTCGGTGCGGGTGCCGTCCTCCTTGTAGATCCAATGCGCGGCGACGCCCAACTCCGCCACCTCGTGCATTTCCTTGGTGCGGATCTGGATCTCGATGCGCTGCTGCTCCGGCCCGATCACCCCGGTATGCAGCGACTGGTACTGGTTCGGCTTCGGCAGGGAGATGTAGTCCTTGAACCGGCCCGGCACCACCGAATAGCGGCTGTGGATCACCCCCAGCGCGTGATAGCAATCGTCGATATTGTCGACGACGACACGGAACGCCATGATGTCGGACAGCTGTTCGAACCCGACCTCCTTTTTCTGCATCTTGCGCCAGATCGAATAGGGATTCTTTTCCCGGCCCGACACCTGGGCCTTGATACCCGCCTTCTCCAGCGTGTCTTCCAGCGCGACAATGACGCGCTCCACGAGGTTGGCGCCCTTGTCCTTGAGGAAGGCCAGCCGCGTGCGAATGCCCTCGCGCGCCTCGGGCTGCAATTCGGCGAAGGCGAGGTCCTGCAGCTCGTCCTTGATGTCGTTCATGCCCATGCGCTCGGCCAGCGGCGCATAGATTTCCATGGTCTCCCGCGCGATCCGCTTTCGCGTCGTCTGGTCCTTCAGATAATGCAGCGTGCGCATATTGTGGAGACGGTCGGCCAGCTTCACCAGAAGGACGCGGATATCGTCCGACATGGCGAGTACCAATTTGCGGAAATTTTCCGCCTGCTTGGTCTGGTCCGATTGCAATTCGAGGCGCGACAATTTGGTGACGCCATCGACCAGCCGCGCGATCTCGGGGCCGAAATGCTTCTCGATATCCTCGAGCGTCGCCACCGTGTCCTCGACGGTGTCGTGCAGGAGGCCAGTCACGATCGAGGCGCTGTCGAGCTTCATGCGCGAGAGGATGCCCGCGACCTCGACCGGATGAGAGAAATAGGGATCGCCCGAGGCGCGCAACTGGGCGCCATGGGCCTTCATCGAATAGACATAGGCCTTGTTCAGCGCGTCTTCGTCGATCGAGGGGTCATAGGATTTGACCCGCTCGACCAGCTCGAACTGGCGCATCATGGCGCGCGCGCCGCCGCTGGAAGGAAGCGTCGCGCCGTCGGCCAAGTCAGTCCTCGTTTTTCACGACGGCGTCGCCCGCATCCTCGTCGATTTCTGGCAACGCGGTCTCGTCGAGGCCGGTCACCTCATCCTCGGCGACCTCCAGCATGTCTTCCTGCATTTCCTCATCGACCGCGGCGGTATCGTCCTCGGCCGAGACGCGCGCCAGATCGATCGGCCATTGCTGGCTGCCGACCTCGACGTCGCCATCCTCTTCCGGCTCGTCGATCTCGACATGCTTTTGCATGCCGGTGATGACGGCATTCTTGAGCAGGTCGAGATGAACCATCTCGTCCGCGATCTCGCGCAGGGCGACGACCGGGTTCTTGTCATTGTCGCGTTCGAGCGAGATCGGCGCGCCGGCGGTGATGTCGCGGGCACGCTGTGACGCCAGCAGGACCAATTCAAACCGGTTGGGAACCCTGAGAACGCAATCTTCAACGGTGACGCGAGCCATTCGGGGGCAACTCCAGGCAATCGGGAAGGGTATGGAATATATGGGAATACCCCACCATTCCGCAACAGCCGCCTGATGCCGGTAAGGCGGGCAGGAAGCGGCGGGCGGCGCCGTAAGATTAATTGCTAAGCGGATAGAAGACACCAAGAAAGCCACCCGTCCCGGCGAAGGGCAGGGAGGGACTCCGGCTTTCGCCGGAGAGGCGAGGTGGCGAAGCGGACGATGGACGCCGATGGCTGACGACCGAAACCGAAAACTGATGACTGAAAACTGGCCTATCGCTTGATATACGGCGTGACCGCGCCATAGAGATCGTCGGCGACCCGCATGACCTGGCGGATATCGTCCTTCAGCTGGCGGGCGTCGGTCACGCGCAGCGGCGCGTCGATGCGCACGAACAGGTCGCCGTCATCGTCGAAGCCGATCTTGACATAGTCGAAACTGTGATCGGCATGCAGCAGGGCCTGCATCAGCGGCACGCCTTTCTCCAGCGTCTTGCTTCGGGCGATGTCGGCGAAGATCACCAGCAGCCGCGCATTGTTAGTCACGACCACCGTCGAGCGGCCGATCTTCTTCCCCGCGAAATCGACGGTCCAGACCTTGCCCTCATGCGCGGTGTATTTGAGGCCCGTGCCCTGGAGCAGGCGGACCACTTTTTTCGCATCCACCGCGCTGGTCTCGGCGTGGAGCGGCACGACCCCCGCCAGCACCAGCCACACGGCGATCAGCGGCGCGATCATCCCGGCGCGCACCCTTCCCATCACAAACTCCCTCATCGGCTCACATCCCTCCGTGCTTCAACTGCCCCGGCGCGGCGCGGCGGTCAAGCGCGCGGCCGGCGCGCGCGCATGATATGATGGCGCGGCACTTGGGAGGATTTAATGGTTTACGAGCTTCGCATCTATCATTGTGTAACCGGGCGCCTGCCGGCGCTGCTCAAGCGGTTCGAGAAAGACACCCTGCGCATCTGGGATCGGCTGGGCATCCGCCAAGCCGGATTCTGGACCCAGACCATCGGCGACGCCAACGGCGATCTCTATTACCTGCTGCAATGGGAATCGCTGGCCGAGCGCGAGCGCAAATGGGACGTCTTCGTCGCCGATCCGGAATGGAACGAGGTGCGCGCCGCCAGCGAGCGCGACGGCGCGATCGTCGCCAATGTCGCCAATTCCTTCCTGCGGCCGACCGCCTTCTCCAGCGTCAAATAAGCCGCGCGGCGCCTAAAGCGTAATCGCGTGATTGAGCGGGCCGTTGCCCCGGCCGAAGCCGGGCGCGGCCCGGATCGCCGCGTGGACATAGGCGTGGGCGCGCGCGATTGCATCGCGCGGGGCGAGGCCCTGCGCCAGGCCGACCGCCGCCGCCGTCGCGAAAGTACAGCCGGTGCCGTGCGTCGCGCCGGTGTCGAGGCGCGGCGCCGTCAATAGCGTGACGCCGTCGGCATCGGCGATCACATCATGGACCGTCGCGCCGGCGAGATGGCCGCCGGTGACGACCGCGACCCGCGCGCCCAGCCCGCGCAAATCCGCCGCCGCCTGTTGCATCGCCGCGAGACCGTCGATCGGGCGGCCGAGCAGGATCGCCGCCTCGGGAATATTGGGGGTGATCACCGCCGCGCGCGCGATCAGGCGATGTATGAGGATGTCGATCGCGTCCTCGCTCAGGAGCCGCGTGCCGCTCGACGAAACCATCACCGGGTCGATCACCAGGGGAATGTCGGGCGCGTAGCGTTCCAGCATGTCGGCGACGGCGGCGACGGTCGCGGCGCCGTGTAGCATGCCGGTCTTGATCGCGTCGGCGCCGATATCCTGCAACACCGACGCCATCGCGCGCGTGACGAAATCCGGCGGCACCGGATGGATAGCGGTAATGCCCAGCGTGTTCTGCGCCGTCAGCGCGGTAATCGCGGTGGCGGCATAGGCGCCGAGCGCGGTTGCGGTTTTGATGTCGGCCTCCACCCCCGCCCCGCCGCCGGAATCGGACCCGGAGACGGCGAGGATGCGGCCCTTCATGCGGCGGCTTCGCCGCGCGCCACGCCGGCCGCCGGGCGCAACGCCGCCTCGATCGTGCCGATAATTTCCTCGATCAGCGCGGGGTCATCGCCCTCGGCCATGATGCGGATCAGCGGCTCGGTGCCCGAGGCGCGCACCAGAAGGCGCCCGCCGCTGCCGAGCCGGCGCTCGCCCGCCGCGATGGCGGCGCGCACCTCGGCGGCATCGAGCGGCGCGCCGCCGCCATGGCGGACATTGCGCAGCAATTGCGGCACGGGCGTGAACTGGCGGCAGATTTCGCCGGCCGGCCGCCCGCGCTGGACCAGCGCCGCCAGCACCTGCAGCGCCGCCATCAGCCCGTCGCCGGTGGTGGCGTGATCCGCCATGATGATGTGGCCCGACTGCTCGCCGCCGAGATTGGCGCCGACGCGGCGCATCTCCTCGACGACGTAGCGGTCGCCGACGGCGGTGCGGGTCAGCGGAATGCCGCGCGCCGCGAGGCACCGCTCGAACCCGAGATTGGACATCACGGTCGCCACCACGCCCGGCGCCGCCAGCCGCCCGGCGGCGCGCCATTCCAATGCGATGAGGGCCATGATCTGATCGCCGTCGAGAATGCGCCCGGCCTCGTCGGCGACGATCAGTCGGTCGGCATCGCCATCGAGCGCGAGACCGATATCGGCGCCGCGCCGTATTACTTCCTGGCGCATCGCGTCCGGCCGGGTGGCGCCGCAATCGAGATTGATGTTGAGGCCGTCGGGCGCGACGCCGATGGGGTAAATCTCGGCGCCCAGTTCCCACAGCACCGTCGGCGCGACGCGATAGGCGCCGCCATTGGCGCAGTCGATGACGATCTTGACGCCATCGAGCCGCAGCCCCTTGGGGAAGCTCGATTTCGCCGCCTCGATATAGCGGCCCGGCGCGTCGTCGAGCCGGCGCGCGCGGCCTAGCGCCGCCGCATGGGCGCGGCTGTCGGTCTCGGCGAGCCGCGCCTCGATCTCGGCCTCGATCTCGTCCGACAATTTATAGCCGTCCGGCCCGAACAGCTTAATGCCGTTATCCTCATAGGGATTGTGCGAGGCGGAGATCATCACGCCGAGATCGGCGCGCAAGCTGCGCGTCAGCATGGCGATGGCCGGCGTCGGCATCGGCCCGACCAGATCGACATCCATGCCCATGGCGATGAAGCCGGCGGTCAGCGCGGGCTCGATCATATAGCCCGAAAGCCGCGTATCCTTGCCGATGACCACGCGATGGCGATGCGACCCGCGCCGCAGCACCCGGCCCGTCGCCACCGCCACCCGAAGGGCGGTCTCGGGCGTCATCGGCTCGACATTGGCGGTGCCGCGAATGCCGTCGGTGCCGAACAGTTTCCGGGTCATGGCGCCATTGAGCTATCGGACCGCCAGCGCGTCAAGGAAGTGCCGCCAGAATCGCGCCTTGCACCGCCAGCGCCTGGCGGGTCTCGGCGACATCGTGGACGCGCAGGACCTGCACGCCGCGGCTCGCGCCCCAGAGCGCGCCGGCGATCGAGCCGGCGACGCGCTCGGGCGCCGGCTCACCACGGCTGACGCGGCCGATGAAGGCCTTGCGCGACAGGCCCAGCACGATGCCGCAGCCGGTGGCGTGCAACAGCGCGAGGCGCCGCAATAGCGGCAGGTTATGCGCGATCGGATGCTTGCCGAAGCCGATGCCCGGATCGATCAGGATGCGGCCGCGCGCGATCCCGGCGGCCTCGCACGCCGCGATGCGCGCCTCGAGATAGTCGAGCACGTCGAGCGCGACATCGTCGTAACGCGGCGCCTCCTGCATGGTGCGCGGCTCGCCCGCCTTGTGCATCAGCACCAGCGGCGTGTCGCTGTGCGCCGCGACGTGGAGGCTGTGCGGATCGCCGGTCAGCGCGGTGACATCGTTGATGATGCGCGCGCCCGCCGCCGCCACCGTGCGCATGACTACCGCGCGCCGCGTATCCACCGAGACCACCGCGCCGGCCGCGACCAGCGCCTCCAGCACCGGGAAGACGCGGCGCAATTCCTCCTCGGGCGGCGTCTCCGCCGCGCCGGGGCGTGTCGATTCGCCGCCAATGTCGATGATGTCGGCGCCCGCCGCCATCATCGCCAGGCCATGGTCGATGGCGCGCGCCGTATCGAAGAAGGCGCCGCCATCGGAGAAACTGTCGGGCGTGACGTTGAGGATGCCCATGATCAGCGGCCGATCCAGCGCCCGATCCAGCGCGAAGCCTGCCCAGGCGGGGCGGGGCGCCGCGATGCGCGCGAGCTCCGCCGCGATCTCGCCTTCCCGGCCGTGATGCGCCGCCCAGTCGCGCAGATCGGCGAGGGCGAAATGTTCCGAGACCGCGGCCCCAGCGGAGTCGCGGGCCAGCGCCTCGACCGCGGCAAACGCCAGCGGCCCGCCGGCGAGGGGCAAGGCCCTGCCCTCGTCCACGGCCGCGCGCGCGGCGGCGCCGGCGAGGATTTCCTCGGGGCAAAGACGGACGTTAGCCATGTCTATTGCTGCTCGCACCATCCTCATCCCGAGCATGGACCGATCCGACAGGATAGGTCCATAGTCGAGGGACGCGCCCAAACGTGACCGCAATGGCCATCTGCCTTTACATCCTACGTTGCACCGATGGCTCCTATTACGTCGGCACGACGCGGACGAGTCTTGAGCTTCGCGTCGCTCAACACAATGAGGGGATATTCGGTGGATATACGTCACGCCGAAGACCGGTAATACTCGTCTTTCATCAGGAGTTCGCACATATCACGGATGGCATTGCCGCCGAGCGTCAGGTGAAAAACTGGAGCCGGGCCAAGAAAGAGGCGCAGATCCGAGGCGACTACGACGCCCTTCGCACGCTTTCTTGGGGATGGACGAAAGCGAAGTAAATTCGTGCGTCCCTCGACAGGGGACCGATCCTGACGGATCGATCCCCGCTCGGGATGAGGAAATTGGGGCGTGACGAGAGAAAGTTAGATCGGTGCGTCCTTCGACTGTGGGGCCCATGCGCGGGAGAATGGAGGGGTTGGGCTTAAGCGCCGGGCTGCGGCTCCGGCTCCAGGCCGCCTGCTGCCTTGCCCGAGGGCGGCACCGAGGAGCGCCGGCCTGGCGAGCGCGCCGGCTCTTCCATCGGACCGCCGGCGTCGCGCACGATTTTTTCACCACGAATGAGGCGCCGGATTTCATCGGCCGACAGGGTCTCGAATTCAAGGAGGCCCTTGGCGAGTTGGTGCAGCTCCCCCAAATGCTCGGTCAGGATGTTCCGCGCGCGGTGCTCGGCCTCATCGACCAGCCGGCGGATTTCCTCGTCGATGATCTTGGCGGTCGCCTCCGAGACGTTCTTGCGCTGAGTCACGGAGTGGCCGAGGAACACTTCTTCCTCGTTCTCGCTATAGCGCAGTGGCCCGAGTTTCGGGCTGAAGCCGAATTCGGTCACCATGCGGCGCGCCAGCGAGGACGCCCGGCGGATATCGTCCGAGGCGCCGGTCGTCACCTTCTCGGTGCCGAAGATCAGCTCTTCCGCGACGCGGCCGCCGAACAGGCTGGTCATCATCGCCTCGAGCTCCATCTTCGACTGGCTGTACTTGTCGCGCTCGGGCAGGAACATGGTGACGCCCAGCGCCCGGCCGCGCGGAATGATGGTGACTTTGTGCAGCGGCTCATGGCCCACCGCGTAGAGCATGACCAGCGCATGGCCGCCCTCATGATAGGCGGTGAGGGATTTTTCCTCCTCCGTCATCACCATGGAGCGGCGTTCGGCGCCCATCAGCACTTTGTCCTTGGCGAATTCGAACTCGGCCATGGTGACGGAGCGTTTGCCCCGGCGCGCCGCCATCAGCGCCGCCTCGTTGACGAGGTTGGCGAGATCGGCGCCGGAAAAGCCCGGCGTGCCGCGCGCGATGATCCGCGCATCGACATCGGTGGCGAGCGGCACCTTGCGCATATGGACTTTGAGAATCTTCTCGCGGCCGAGCACGTCGGGGTTCGGCACCACGACCTGACGGTCGAAGCGGCCGGGGCGCAACAAGGCCGGGTCCAGCACATCGGGCCGGTTGGTCGCGGCGATCAGGATAACGCCCTCATTCGCCTCGAACCCGTCCATCTCGACCAGCAATTGGTTGAGGGTCTGCTCGCGCTCGTCATTGCCGCCGCCGAGACCGGCGCCGCGATGACGGCCGACCGCGTCGATCTCGTCGATGAAGATGATGCAGGGCGCGTTCTTCTTGCCCTGCTCGAACATGTCGCGCACCCGGCTGGCGCCGACGCCGACGAACATCTCGACAAAGTCCGAGCCGGAGATGGTGAAGAACGGCACGTTGGCCTCGCCCGCGATGGCGCGCGCCAACAGCGTCTTGCCGGTGCCCGGCGGGCCGACCAGCAGCACGCCCTTCGGAATCTTGCCGCCCAGGCGCTGAAAGCGCTGAGGGTCCTTCAGATATTCGACGATCTCTTCAAGCTCGGATTTCGCCTCGTCGATGCCCGCGACATCGTCGAAGGTGATGCGGCCGACCTTCTCGGTTAAGAGGCGCGCGCGCGACTTGCCGAAGCCCATCGCCCGGCCGCCGCCGCCCTGCATCTGGCGCATGAAGAAAATCCACACCCCGATCAGCAGCAGCATCGGGAACCAGTTGACCAGCACGCTCAACAGCGTCGGCACGTTTTCCTCAACCGGCGCGGCTTTGACGGTCACGCCCTTCTCCAACAGCTTCGAGACCAATGAGGGGTCGCTGGGCGCATAGGTGGAGAAAGTGCGCTTGTCGGTGAAGGTGCCGGATATGGTATTGCCCTGAATGGTCACGTCGGCGACCTGGCCCTGCTTCAGGTCCTCGATAAAGGCCGAATAGGGCAGCGTGTTTTGCGGACCGTGCGAGGTCGAACTTTGAAAGAGGTTGAACAGGGCCACCAGCAATAGGCCGATGATGATCCACAGGACAAGATTCTTGCCGAAATTGTTCACTGCTCAGGCCCTCAAGAGGCAGGCAAGACCCGCGTTAACCGGCACGGCCGGTGGGTCAGGCACGCGCGATAGCTAACACATAGTGGCGCAAAACCATTAAACAACTTTAATCCCGGCCCCGGTCGCCGGTCGAGTACTTCGTAACAGGATCGCCTCTCCTGTAACGCCGGCCGGCGCAACGCCGTCCCGGCAAAAACGCAACGCCGGCACCATTGCCAGGCCCTGCCCATCGAACAGGGCGGCGACCCCGGCCCGTGCCGCCGCTGGCACGGTTCGGGCGGTCGCCGAAATCTTAACAATGGCATGCGGGCCGAGCGTCAACCCCGCTGCCTCCCCGGCCGGCACGGTGGCGCGGAAGCGGCCATCCCAAATCACGGTCCGACCCGGCTCGACGGCGACTGGCGGTGCCATTGCCACTGGCTCGCGGCATACCAGCAGGGCGCCGCGATGCGGCACCAGCCGGCAGCCGCCCAGCGTCCGGGCGCGCGGCGCGCCCGCCCGCAGCGCGGCATGGAGCCGCTCCAGCCGCTCGAGGCGCGGCGGATAGTCACTCCCGCCGACCGCGGTCAGCACCGCGGCCAGGGCGCGCAGCCCCACTTCATCCGAAGCCGCGAGCAGCGGTCCCGGATCGAGGCGCACGAAGCCGGCCGGATCGGGGATCGCGCAACGCGCCAGCAGCCGGGCCAGCCGCCATTCAATCACCTGGCGGGCGCGCGCGAGGCGCCGGGCGGTCGCCGCCAGCCGGATCGCGCTCAGCCCTTCCCGCGCAAGCAAGGGCGCCGCCTGGCGCAGGCGGATTCGGGCATAGGCGGCATTGTCATTGCTCGGGTCCTGAACCCAGGCTTGGCCACGCACCGCGAGGCTTGCGCGCAGCCGCGCGCGTGGCAGCGCCAGCAACGGCCGCAGCAGGCGGCAGCCCGGCCGCTCGACAATCGGCGACATCGCCGCCAGACCGTCGAGGCCACTGCCCCGCGCGAGGCGCAAGAGAAAGGTCTCCGCCTGATCCTCGCGGTGATGCGCCAGCAGCAGATGAAACGTGGCGGTGGCGGCGCACCATTCCTCCAGCAGGCGATAGCGCGCGGCCCGCGCCGCTGCCTGGATATCCCCGGCCGGCCGTGGCCCGGCCCAGCGCAGGATCGCATGATCGACGCCGAGCGCCGCGCACCATTCCCCGACCCGCGCGGCTTCGGCGGCGGCTTCGGGGCGCAGGCCATGATCGACGGTGAGGGCCGCGATCGCGCCGCCATGCGCCGTCACCCATTCGCGCGCCAGATGCAGGAGCGCCATGCTGTCGGGGCCGCCGGAGACCGCGACGGCGAGGCGGGGGGCGCGCTCGAAGGGACCCAGCGCCGCCAGCGCCGCCGCGAATTCCTCGGCCGCGACCGGGGGGTCAGGGTCACGCGGCGCGGTCATCCAGGCGGCGCGATCGTCGGAAGCTAGGAACAGCGCGCCTTGCGCTTTTCCTCGGCTTCTTTCTGTTTCAGATTGGCCGGGGCCACTGGAAAATCGCGATCGAGCTGGGCGAACGCGCGGCACGCATCGGGCTTGCGTCCCAATTGCGACAGCGCGGTGCCGAGCTTCAACAAATCCTCGGGCGCCTTCGGCCCCTTCGGGTATTTCTGATAGCCCTCGGCGAAGGCGGCGGCGGCCGCCTGGAAGCGGCCACGCACGAAATAGGTCTCGCCCAGCCAATATTGCGCATTGCTGGACAGGCGATTGGTGGGATAGCGCGCCACGAAATCCTTCAGCGCCCGCTCCGCCGCCGGGTAATTGGCGTCGCGCAACAGGCCGAAGGCATAGTCATACTGCTGTTGCGGCGAGCCGTTGGGCAGCGAGCCGGAATCGGGCGCCGGCGGCGGCGCGGCTTGGGCATCGGGCGGCGGCGGGTTGAGATTACCCTGCCGCGCCGGCGCGTTGCGGGGGCGCGGCGGTGGCGTCACCGGCTGATCCGCCGGGGGCGCGGCCATCGCCGTGCCGGAGGCGCCGCCATTCCCATGCTCCAGCGCCTGGAGGCGCTGATCGACATCGCTCGACATCTTTTCAAAGCGCGACTTCAGGGCATCGACCTCGTGATGCACTTCCTCGATGCGGCCAGTCATTTCGCGCATCTGGTCGCTGAATTGCTCATAATGCATCTCGTCGCCGGCGGCGCCAGTCCCGCCCTGGCCGCCCTGCCCGCGCACCACTGGCGCCCCGTCATCGTCGCGACGATAGACTTGGCGTTCCATCGCCGACATGTCCCGCTCCAGGCGGTTGACGCGGTCCATCAGCGGTTGCAGGTCATTGTCGGAATCTTGGGCAAACGCGCCGGGCGCGGCCGACGCCAGCGCCAATCCAAAGGCGGCGAGGAGGAGCAGTTTTTTCATGGTGCCTAGCCGAAGCGGGGTTGAGCGAGCCGACCCCCCTTGGGTCAGCCACCGGATTTCCAATGCCTAGATAAAAATTGGGGCAAAACAAGGGCGCCGGCTTCTCCCCTGGTGGGAAGAGCCGGCGCCCGCGTATCGCTCAAAATCGAGGATGATGAAAGATAGGCGCGATGCCTAGTTGATCACCGTGATGCCGACGCGGTTCTGCGCCCAGGCTTGCTCATTGTCGCCGACGGTCACCGGGCGCTCCTTGCCGTAGGAGATCACCGCGACGCGATTGCCAGGAACGCCGAGCGCGACCAGGGCGCGCTTGACGGCGGCGGCGCGACGCTCACCCAGCGCCAAATTGTACTCGCGGGTGCCGCGATCGTCGCAATGGCCCTCGACCGTGACGGTCACGTTGCCGTAACGCTTCAGCCAGTCGGCCTGTTTCTCCAGCGTGGCGCGGCCTTCCTGGGTGATGTTGCTCTCATTGAATTGGAAGAACACGCGATCGCCGACATTCTGGACGAAATCCTGTTTCGAGCCGGGTGAAACGGTAGACGTGCTCGACGTTGAACTGCCCGTCGTCGCGCCTCCCGCTCCGCCGGCACCGCCACCACTCTGCGGGGTCTGGGAACAGGCGGCGACCAGCAGGACCGCGGCAAGCAGGCTCAAGGGGCGCAGATTCATTTTTAACTCCTCGAAGAAGCAGCTTAATTACTTATGATAGAAACGATGGTTAGGCCCGCGCGTTCCGGGTGGCATCGCGACATCGCCTAGGATGATAGTCTGAAGACGCGCGGGACTATAAGAGCGGGAATCTAGGGAATCAAGGGGGACCAAGCCGGATCTGACGCATCCTGCGGTGTTACCACCTCGCGCTCGTTGAAGCCGGTCAAATCGATGGTCCACAGGTGGCTGTGACCGCCGCGTCCCTGCGAATCGGCCCGGCTGCCCTTGAAATACATCAGCACCCGGCCATTCGGTGCCCAGGTCGGCCCCTCCACCAGGAACGAGTTGGTCAGCAGCCGCTCGCCCTTGCCGTCGGGATGCATCACACCGATGAAGAACTGCCCGCCCTCGATCTTGGTGAAGGCGATCAGGTCGCCGCGCGGCGACCAGACCGGGGTCCCATACTTGCCCTTGGCGAAGGTGATGCGGTGGATGTCGCTGCCGTCGGAATTCATGACATAGAGCTGCTGCGAGCCGCCGCGATCCGAGTTGAACACCACTTTGGTGCCATCGGGCGAAAAACACGGCGAGGTGTCGATCGCCGCCGTCTCGGTCAGGCGGGTCGCCTTCCGCGTGCGCAGATCGAGCGTGTAGATGTTGCTGGCGCCGTTGACGGCGAGACTCATGATCACCTTGTTGCCGTCGGGCGAAAAGCGCGGCGCGAAGGTCATGCCGGGAAAATCGCCGAGAATTTCCTGCTGCCCGGTATCGATGTTGAAGAGATAGACGCGCGGGGCGCCACGCGCATAGGAGAGATAGGTGATCTCCTGCGAGGTCGGCGAAAAGCGCGGGGTCAGCACCAGGGCGCGGCCATCGGTGAGAAAGCGGTTGTTGGCGCCGTCCTGATCCATGATCGCCAGCCGCTTGATGCGATGCTCAAGAGGGCCGCTTTCCGATATGTAGACGATACGGGTATCGAAATAGCCATCCTCGCCGGTGATGCGCTTATAGATGGCGTCGGCCACGATATGCGCGACACGGCGCCAATTCTGCCGCGTCGCGGTATAGCGCAGGCCCGATAATTGCTGTTGGGCGAACACATCCCAGAGGCGGAACTCGACCGCGAGGCGGCCATCGGGCTGAACCGTGACGCCGCCGGTGACCAGCGCCTGGGCGTTGAGGATGCGCCAGTCCGGATAATTGGGCGGCGTGCGGGTCGCGGCATCCTTATCGACGAAGGCGCGGGGGTCGAGCGGCTTGAACAAGCCCGAGCGCTCGAGATCGGCCGACACCACGCCGGTAATGTCGCGGCCGAGCTGCTGGCCCTCATCGACGCCGGTGAAGGGCGGCAGCGCGATCGGCATCGGCGCGACCTTGCCCCGGGTGATGTCGAGATGAAGTTCGGCGCGGGCCGCCGGGGCGGCGAACAGAAGACCGAGCGCGATGAGGATGGCAACGGGCGCGGAGCGGATAGGGTTCATTCGATTGCATCCCTTGGGTCGAAGGTGACGGTGAAGGTTTGCCACTCGCGATATTTGTCCAGCGGCAGCTTGAGTGGCGAGCATTGTGGATTAAACAACGCGCGGCGCGCGGATTCGGCGGCGGAGCGGAAGAACGGGTCGCTCATCCGCTCTGTATTCAAGAGTTGCGCGGCGCGCACGGTGCCGTCGGGGTTCATGGTCAGGCGAAATTCGGGGGTTAGGTTCTCCGCCCCCCGGGCGCCTTGCGGGACATACCAGCAGCGATTGATCTGCTGCATCACCAGGTCCTTTTCGCTCATCGTCAATTGCGCCCCAAGCGGCGCCACCGGCTGCGACGAGGCGCGCGGCCGCGCCGGCGCATTGTCGCGGGCGGCGGTCTGGCGCGGCTCGGTCCGGGTCGGATCGTTCTTCGACAGATTCTTCAGCAGCGAGTCGAAATTCTGATCGGGCCGTGGCTTGGGCGGCGTCGGTTTTGGCGGCGGCGGGGCCGGTGACGGCGGTTGCGGCGCTGGCTTCGGCTGCGGCGGCGCGGGTTTAGGCGCGGGCGGCGTCGGCAGCGGCGGCGCGGGCACCGGCTTGGGCTCGGGCTTCGGCGCCGGCTTGGGTTCGGGCGCCGGCGGTGGCGGCGCGGGGGGCGCCGGCTTGGGCAGCGGCGGGGCCGGTGGCGGCGGCTCGGGCGGGGGTGGCGGCTGCGGCACGGGCGGCTTCGCCTGGGGAGGCGGCTCGACTTGAGGCGGCGGCGGCTTTGGCGGTTCCGGCTTGGGCGGCTCGGGCTTCGGCGTCGGCTCGTCCACCGGCTCCGGCTCGGCCTCCGGGGTCGGCGGCGTCTGCGTCAGCTTGGTCGCGCGCGTCTCCGGCGCCGACTGCACCAGCCGGACCACCAGCGGCGTCGGCTCCGGCAGCTTGTGGCTGAAGAAATTGGGCAGCCCGAACAGCAGCATCAGCACCAAACCAAGGTGCAGGATGCCCGACGCGATATAGGTACTGCGTTCCGGCATGGACCTAAGGTTGCTTGGGCGCGCTCGGCTGGCCGGGGCTGACCGCCGCGCCGCTGGCCGGACCGGAGGTCTGCACCGGCTCGGTAATCAGCGACACCTTGTTGAAGCCGGCGGCGCTGACCATGCCCATCACCTGCATCACGCGCCCGTAATTGATGGCCTGGTCGCCTCGGACATAAATGTCGGCTTCGGCGTTGGTCTTGGTGATCGCCTGGAGCCGGGGCACCAGCTGATCGTCCGCGATCGCCTGATCCTGGATGAACAGCTTGCCGGCGGCATTGACGGTGATGACCAGCGGCTCCTGCGGCTGGCTGATCGCCGGCGCCTGGGTCTGCGGCAGGTCGACCGGCACGCCGACGGTCAGCAGCGGCGCCGCCACCATGAAGATCACCAGCAGCACCAGCATGACATCGACCATGGGCGTGACGTTGATCTCGCTCATCGGACGATAGCGCTGACCCTTGCCGCCGCTCCGCCACTGGGACAGGTTTCCCGCCATGGCTCAGGGTCCCTTTTCGTCGAGCTGGCGCGACAGAATGGCGCTGAACTCGGTGGCGAAGCCGTCGAGCCGGCCGGCATAGCGCCCGAAATCGGTGGCGAATTTATTGTAGGCGATGACCGCCGGAATCGCGGCCACCAGGCCCAGCGCGGTCGCGAACAGCGATTCCGCGATGCCCGGCGCGACCACCGCGAGGCTGGTATTCTTGGCGGCGGCGATCGACTGAAAGCTGTTCATGATGCCCCAGACGGTGCCGAACAGCCCGACGAACGGCGCCGTCGAGCCGACCGTCGCCAGGAACGGCATGAAGCGCTCCAGCCGATCCATCTCGCGGCCCATGGTGACCTGCATCACGCGCTCGATGCGCTCCTGCAGGCCGTTGGTGCGCGCGCCGGCACTCGGCGCCCGGCCCCGCGTCGCCGCGCGGCGCCATTCCCGCATCGCCGCCGCGAACACCGCCGACATCGGATCGGCGGGCCGGGTCCCGATGCGATCGAAGAGATCGTCGAGCGAGCCACCCGACCAGAAGGATTCCTCGAAGGTCGCCGCGTCCCGGCGCAGCCGCCGCAGCTTCGTCACCTTGTCGAAGATCACCGCCCACGACCAGAACGACGCCAGCAGTAAGAGGATGCAGACGATCTTGACGATGAGATCGGCCTGCAGGAACAGCGTGATAATCGACAGATCGTGCGGCACCCCTCCCCCGAGAGCAATTTGTGCGACGCCGGTACCTTGCATGTTGGTTCTTCCGTTAATTTGTGTTGAGCGACGTGAAGCGAGTGACGATCGCGTCCGGCAGGCGCGCGGGCTTGCCGTCGCCGCCGATGCAGGCGATGCGCAGCGCGAGGCGCACCAGCGCGTGGTCCGCGCGGCGCACCTCCTGATCCAGATCGAGCGACGCGCCGCCGAGATGCTTCAATTGGGTCGCGACCGTCAGTTCGTCATCGAGCCGGGCCGGGCGCAGATACTCCGCGACCAGTCGCCGCACCATGAACATCAGCCCGGTCTCGGCGCGCAGCCGGTCCTGCTCGATACCAAGATGGCGCAGCATTTCGGTGCGCGCGCGCTCGGCGAATTTCAGATAATTGGCGTGATACACCACGCCGCCGGCATCGGTATCTTCCCAATAGACCCGCAGATTGAAGAGATGGGCGTTCATCCCGTCTCCTCCACGTCACCCAGCAAGTTGAGCTGCGCCGCCGCCGCCGGTGGGCGCAGCGGCACCAGCCCGATATGGCGATAGCCGCGATCGGTCAGCAGCCGGCCGCGCGAGGTGCGCTGCACCAGCCCCTCCTGCATCAGATAGGGCTCGATCACTTCCTCGATCACGTCGCGCTCTTCGGACAGCGCCGCCGCCAGTGTCTCGGCGCCGACCGGGCCGCCACCATAGAGTTCGGCGATGCAAGTCAGATAGCGCCGGTCGATGGCATCGAGCCCGATCTTGTCGATATCGAGGCGCGCCAGCGCCGCGTCGGCGATGCGCGCATCAATGCGCTTGGCGCCCGCCACCGCGGCGAAATCGCGCACCCGGCGCAGCAGGCGGACCGCGATGCGCGGGGTGCCGCGCGCGCGGCTCGCGATCTCGGCGGCGCCGTCCCGATCGAGCGGCATGCCCAGGAGGCCGCCGCCGCGCGCCACGATCAGGCACAGCTCCTCGGGCGTATAGAAATTCAGCCGCAAGGGAATGCCGAAGCGTTCGCGCAGCGGCCGCGTGATGAGGCCCGAGCGCGTGGTCGCGCCGACCAGGGTGAAGGGCTGCAGGTCGATGCGCATCGAGCGCGCCGCCGGCCCCTCGCCGATAATGATGTCGAGCTGAAAATCCTCGATCGCGGGATAGAGCACTTCCTCCACCGCCGGGGCGAGGCGATGAATCTCGTCGATGAACAAGACATCGTGCGACTGAAGATTGGTCAAGAGCGCGGCCAGATCGCCGGCGCGCTGAATCACCGGCCCCGAGGTGGCGCGGAAGCCGACACCCATCTCGCGCGCCACGATCTGCGCCAGCGTCGTCTTGCCGAGGCCCGGCGGGCCGTGCAGCAGCACATGATCCAGCGGCTCGCCGCGCGCCTTGGCGGCGGCGACGAAGATGCGCAGATTCTCGCGCAGCTTGGCCTGGCCGATGAAATCGTCGAGCGAGGTCGGCCGCAGCCCGGTCTCGGGAGCATCCTCGGGATCCGGTTGCGGGGCGACCACTCTATTATCCGCGCTCATCGGCCCAGCTCCTGCAGCCCGGCCCGCACCAGTGCATCGAACTTGGCCTCACCGCCCAGCCGCTTCGCCGCCTCCATCACCGCGGCGTAGGCGGCGCTTTTGGCATAGCCGAGATTGACGAGGCCCGACACCGCATCGGCGACGGCGCCCGTGGGCGCGAGCGTCCCGGCGACGCCCGCCGTCGCGGGCATCGCCATGTCGCCGACCTTGTCGCGCAATTCCATGACAATGCGCTGGCCCAGCTTCTGGCCGACACCGTCGGCGCGCACGAACGCCGCCTTGTCCTGCGCGAGGATCGCGGTCGCCGCCGCGTCGGGATCGAGCACGCCGAGGATCGCCAGCGCGACCTTGCCGCCGACGCCCTGAACCGTGGTCAGCAGGCGGAACCAAGCGCGCTCGGCCTCGTCGATGAAGCCGAACAATTGAATGCGGTCCTCGCGCAATTGCGTCTCGACCACCAGCTTCAGCGGCGCGCCGATCGCCTGGGCGCGGCGCAGGGTTCGCGCCGAGGCATAGACCAGATAGCCGACGCCATTGACGTCGAGCACCAGCGTCTCCTCGCCGATCTGATCCACCAGGCCCGACAGCATCGCGATCATGATACGGGCTCAGCCCCCGATTTGGATGCCGCCCAGACGCGGTTCGTCTGAACATGATGGGCGTGACAGATGGCGACGGCGAGCGCGTCGGCGGCATCGCCCGATGCCACGACGCCGGGCAGCAGCATCCGCACCATTACCTCCACCTGATGCTTGTCGGCATGGCCGGCGCCGACCACCGATTTCTTGATGAGGTTGGCGGAATATTCGGCGACCGGAATACCCTTCAGCGCCGGCGCCAGCAGCACCACGCCGCGCGCCGCGCCGAGCTTCAAGGTCGAGCCGGGATTCTTGTTGAGGAAGGTCTCCTCTACCGCCGCCGCGTCGGGCCGATGCGCGGCCAGCACCGTGCCCAGCCCCTCGAACAGCGCGACCAACCGTTCCGCCAGGGTGCCCGTGGGCGCCGGATGCACCGCGCCATCGGCGATGTGACGCAGGCGGTTGCCGTCGACGGCAATCACGCCCCATCCCGTATGTCGCAGACCCGGATCGAGACCGATAATGCGCATGCGCCCGTTCACGCGCTCAACCGCGCCATGGCCTCGTCGGACATGTCGAAATTGGCGTAGACATTCTGTACATCATCGCTGTCTTCCAGGGTTTCCAGCAGCCTTATCAGCGACTCGGCGGTATCGCCCTCGACCAGGGTCTGGGTCTTCGGCTTCCACACCAGCCGGGCAGAGGTAGCGGACCCGAAATCTTTTTCCAGCGCATCGCGCACCGTGTTGAGATCGTCGGGCGCGCAGATCACGCGGTGCCCGTCATCGTCGCTCTCGACATTCTCGGCGCCCGCCTCGACCCCGGCCTCGAAGATGCGGTCGGCGGTCGCCGCCGCGGCCGGATAGGCGATCTCGCCGACGCGCTCGAACATGAAGCTGACGCTGTTGGTCTCGCCGAGATTGCCGCCCGATTTGGAGAAGGCGGCGCGCACCTCGCTGGCGGTGCGGTTGCGATTGTCGGTCAGCGCCTCGACGATGACCGCGATGCCGCCGGGACCATAACCCTCATAGCGGATTTCCTCGTAATTATCCTGGCCGTCGCCGCCGGCGCCGCGCTTGATCGCGCGCTCCACCGTGTCCTTGGGCATATTGGCGGCCCGCGCCGCCAGCACCGCTGCGCGCAACCGGGGATTGGCGGCGGGATCGGGCAGGCCGCCGCGCGCCGCCGTGGTCAGCTCGCGGATCAGCTTGGTGAAGACCTTGGCGCGCTTCTTATCCTGCGCGCCCTTGCGGTACATAATGTTCTTGAATTGCGAATGGCCGGCCATGGCAATCTGCTAAATCCTGACGATTGGGGAGCGGAACCATACCACATGTTGCGAGATGGCCGAAACCCCGCCAGCGGCGATCGGTTCGCGCAATTACCCCTCTAATATGGCAGGATTACGGCATATCGATCGAGGGATCACACACCGATCATTAGATTATCGGCCGGGACGCCCGCCGACATCATCGTCATAGCCTTCGCGATTGCTATAAAACACCAGGCTCATCAAGCCGATGCCGAGGATCAGGGTCAGCAGCACGCCGCCGCCCAGCGCGATCACCGCGATGGTGCTCATCGCCGAATCGCGCAGCGTGTACCAGCCATAAACCGCGACGCCGGCGAGGCAGACGAGCAGCACGAGGCAGGCCAGGAAGAAAGTTCGCCGCGCGCTGGCGCGCCGCTGCCCGACAGTCACGCGGCAGAATCCGTGCGCGGCATGGCGGGGGCCAGCCGGCCGCCGACCCGCACCGGCGCCACCTCGGTCGCCAACCCGGTGGCGTCGTCGGTCGCGATATAGAGACCGCACAGCGTGCCCTCGCCCTCCGCCACCTGCATCCGCTCGCCCTGGATCTTGGTGACGAAGCGGGCGACCACGGTCTCCTTCTTGATGCCGATGACGCTATCGTAATCGCCGCACATGCCGGCATCGGTCTGGAACGCCGTGCCGCCGGGCAGGATGCGATGATCCGCGGTCGGGACATGGGTATGGCTGCCGACCACGGCGGAAGCGCGGCCGTCGCAGAACACCCCCATCGCGACCTTCTCCGAGGTCGCCTCGCCGTGAAAATCCACCAGGATGGCATCGACGCTGCCCAGCGGATGCTGTTTCAGCAGCGCATCGACGGCGCGGAAGGGATCGTCGATCGCGTCCATGAACAGCCGGCCCATAGCATTGATCACCAGGATCGCGCGGCCGTCCGCCAGCCGGTAGATGCCGTGGCCGTTGCCTGGGGTGCCGGGCGGAAAATTCATCGGCCGCAGCAGGCGCGGATCGCCAGCGATGTAGGGGATTATCTCTTTCTTGTCCCAGGAGTGATTGCCCCCGGTGATGACATCGCAGCCGGCGGCATGGAAATCGCGGCAGATGTCGGCGGTGATGCCGAAGCCGTGCGCGGCATTCTCGCCATTCACGACAATGAAATCGAGCCGGAGGTCGCGGCGCAGCCGCGGCAGGTTGGCGATCACGGCGTCGCGGCCGGCGCGGCCCACGACATCACCGCAAAACAGAATCCGCATCGCCGCCTCATACGAAAGCCCTCTCCGCCCCCAGGGGTGGAGAGGAAACATATAGTAGGATGGAGCCGCTTGGCCGTCGGTATGCTTTACCCTCGCGGCCCGCTTACGCAGGTGGGAGCCATATACCGGGACCACGGTCCCGACAGGGACAGCCCCCTGGAGGTGAATATCGGCCCCGGGGTATCTGCGACCTAACGCACCGCGCAGCCCCATCCATTCTGTCTCGTCGCTATATCTTGGGACTCTCCAGCCGTTCCGCAACGGTCTCGATGCGCCGCGCCAGCGCCACGATGCCGTCGGCCATCGCATCGGGGGCGTGACCGTTACCGCCGCCGCCACCGGCCTTCGCTTCCTGCAACTCGTCGGCCATGGTCAGCAGCAGCATGACCAGCACCCGCGCCTCGCCGGTCTGGCCGATCTGCGGGCCGAATTGCTTGATCCGTGCATCGACGCCGCGCGCCAGCTCACGGATGCGCCCCTCCTCGCCTGGGCCGCAGCCGATTGGATAGTCCCGCCCGTTGAGGGTGATCGTGACCTGGGCCATCAATCTTCCAGAATGGCGTCGAGCCGCGCGATGGTGGCGTCAAGCCGCGCCGCCACCTGCGCCGCGGTCTGCGCGAGCACGGTCGATTCCGGACGGGCGCGCGTCGCCGGTTTGCCGGCCACCCTTTCAAGGCGGCCGATCGCGCCCTCCAACTGCTTCATCGCATCGTCCAGCGTGGCCATTCTCCGCTCCCCGCCGCGAAGCTTACGCGGGCACGCCGCCAAACTCAATCGGCCGATGCGGGCGGCTCAGCTCGGTTCGGCGGCGAAGTCGGCGCGCTCGGCATCGGCGGCGGTGAGTTGGCGCGCGCGGATGATCTGGAGCCGGCGATGCATCAGCGCCCGGGCGCCCTCGGCATCGCGCGCCTCGATCCGCGCCAGCAGCGCGGCGTTGGCCGCGATCACCCGGGTCGCGACCTCGTCGGTGAGCCGGCGCGCATAGAGCGGCTCCAGCACGAAGCGCAGTGCCTTGAATTGCGCGATCATCGCCCGATTGTGCGAGGCCGCCACCACCGTTTCGTGAAAGCGCAGCGACAGGTCGGTGAATTCCGCCTTGGCGTGGCGCTGCTCGCGCTGGCCGCGCAAAATCTCGCGCAGGCGGGCGAGATCGTCGTCATCGGCATGGAGCGCGGCGAGTTCGGTCGAGGTCACCTCGATGGCGATCTGCGCGTCGAAGATTTCCGCGATGGTGACCCCGATCAGCTTCAATTGAATCGCCAACGCGTCGGCGAAGCGCTCGATATTGCCGCCCGCGATGTAGGTGCCGCCCTTGGCGCCGACGCGAATCTCGACGATGCCGGCCGCCTCGAGCGAGCGCAGCGCGTCGCGGATCGCCATCCGGCTGACGCCGTAGCGCCGCGCCAGCTCGATCTCGCCGCCCAGCCGCTCGCCTGACTTAAGCTCGCCGGCGAACAGCATCGAGCGGATTTGCCGGATGATGCGCCACGACAGCGTGCCATCGCGCGCCGTCTGGCGGGGCGCCGCGTCGGCGCCGCGCTCGGGCGCGCCGGTCCTGGCGGTGGCGCGCGGCATGGCCTATTGCGCCGAGCCCCAAATCTCGGTCGCGGTCTCCACCACCAGGGCCAGCTTGCGCCGCTCGATCTCCTCGGTCACCGGATTGCCCTGGAAGCCCGAGGCGAAACCGCATTGCGGCGAGAGGCCCATCTGACCGATCGCCATGAACTTGCCGGCATCCTCGACCTGACGCTTCAGCACATCCTTCGTCTCCATCTCGGGCACCTTGGAGCTGACGAGACCCAGGATCACCTTCTTGTCCTCCGGCATGAAGCGCAGCGGCTCGAAGCCGCCGGCGCGCGCCGATTCATATTCGAGGAAATAGCCATCGACCGCCAGATCGCCGAACACCGTTTCCGCGATCGGATCATAGCCGCCCTCCGCCGCCCAGCGTCCGGCCATGTTGCCCCGGCACAGATGGATGCAGATCGCCATCGCGGGCGGCTTCTTCTCGATCACCGCGTTGATCAGTTTGACATAGCGGCGCGGCAGCGCCTCCGGGTCCTCGCCGCGATCGCGCATCGCCTGGCGCATCTTCTGGTCGCACAGATAGGCGAAGTTCGTATCGTCGAACTGGACATAGGCGCAGCCGGCATCGGCCAGCGCCTTGAGCTCGGCGGCATAGACCTCGATCACGTCGTTGAAATAGACGTCGAGATCGGGATAGGCCGCCGCGCTCACCGCCGCGCGCCCGCCACGCAGCAACATGGTCGGCGATGGGATGGTGATTTTGGGCGTGCGCGTCGTCACGCTCTTGAGGAACCGGAAGCCCTCAACCTCGATTGCCCTGCCGTGGCGGATTTTTCCGACGATCTTCAACTGCGGCGGCTGAAACGCCTGACCCGACGGGGCATTGGCATCGGGCGCGCGCCCCAGCTCCGCCGACACACCCTCGATCCGGCCGAGGAAATCGAAATGAAACGAGGTGCGGCGGAATTCGCCGTCGGTGATGCTGGAAAGGCCGACGCTTTCCTGCAGCGCGACCGCGCCGCGGATCGCCTCGTCCTCCAGCCCGCGCAGCTCCGCCGCGTCGAACTTGCCGTCGAGCCATTGCGTGCGCGCGGCCTTCAGCGAGTCGGGCCGCAACAGGCTGCCGACATGGTCCGCGCGATAGGGCGGCTTCAAGGATGAACTCATTTTTGTCTCCGACACGAATTTGAATTGGGCGGATACCGTTTCCTCGACGAACCAATGCTTAAGAAGCCAAGCTTGCGATCGTGCATTATCCGGCGCGGCGCGCGGCGCGGTTTTTCAGTCCGATTTCCATGGCGCCAATCGCGACAACAATGTCATTGTCGCGGCTGCGCACGGCGGGGCCACGAACGTGCGAAACGCGATGAGAAAGAATGGATGATTGGTATGCCCAACGCGCGGTCGGCGCACCGACATGGCCGTCGCTGGCGATGATCATTCGCACTCCCCCGCGTCGCGCCGTTCGAACCGTGACCGGCCCAAGCGAGTCGCACCGCGAATTGCCTTTTTTACGCAACCGAGACGATCGGATTGAAACTGTATTATGTTTGAAAACTTCAACAAAGAGCTTGGGTTGTCAAGAGGCGCGGCACGCGCGCAACGTCGCCGCTCCACTTTTGTCTTGCGCTGTTTATAGTCGAAATCTGCCCGATAGGAGTGAGGTAGAGTGAGCGACTGGCAACTGGACAGGCTTCCGGGGGACGTGCGTCAGGAAGCCGAAAACGCAGCACAGCGCGATGGTCTGCCGCTGCATCGCTGGCTCGGAAAAATGATCCGCGATACCTGCGCCGAGGAAGGCGTGGCGCCGTCGCGCGAATTGGCGCCGCGCGCCGCGATCGCCCGACACGTCAATGGCGGCGCCAGCGACCAGCGGCGCGCGGCCGCGAAGATCACCGAAGTGCCACGCGAGCCGGCGCCGCAGGCCCGCGCCACCGAACCCGCCAGCCCCGTGGCGGCGCCCGCCACTCCGCCGCCCACCGCGCGCGCCATCAATGGATCGGGCCTCGCCGCCGCCTTCACCGCGCCCCGCCGCGACGCGACGGCGCCAGCCGAGCCGCCACGCCAGACCGAATTGCGTCAGGCCGAGCCACGACGCGAGCCGGCGCGCGCGGCCAGTCGGCCGATGCCCAATGCCGATGAGGTGCTGGCCAACTATCCCGAATTGACCACGCCACGCCGCGCGGCCGCGACGGCCGTACCGCAGTCGATCCCGCCCGCTGCGGCGCCATCGCGGTTATCCCCGCAATTCACAGCACAACAATCCACAGCACCGCAAGCGGCCGCGCCGCAAGCAACCGCCGCGCCGCGCCCAAGCGCGCGGCCGCCGATGCCGACCACGCCGCCCGGCCCACCCACGCCGGCGGCGGCCCCGCTCGCGCGCTCCTCGGCGGCGCAGGCCCGCGCGGAGGAACGACAGGCCGCGTTGGCGAAGCTGGTCGCCAGCCTCCAGCGGAATGAATTGTCGCCGATCGGCGAGGCGCGGGTTTATCTGAAGCTGATGACCGAGCATATGGCCAGCATCGGCGACATCACCGTCGCCACCGGCCGCAACCGCGATCAGATTTCGCGCTCGCTCCGTCTTCTCAGCCTGTCGGATCGCCTGCGCGATCTCATCGACCGGGGCGCGCTGTCACGCGAGCAGGCCTTTGCGCTGCTCGATCACGAAGATCCCGACGCGGCCAGCCCGGCCGTTCCGCCAAGCGCCAGTGGACAACGCATACAATGAGCATCTCCCCCGATATGAGCGAGCAGCGGCGCAGCAATTTCGCGGCGTTGCGCTGGGACGCGGCCTGGATCGATCCGGCGGTGCGGCGCATGGCCGAGACGGCGGCACGGCAATCCGGCCTGACCGTCGAAGCCTGGATGGAACGCGCGATCCGCAACGCCTGCGGCATGCCGCCGGCGTTGCACCTGGCGCGGGAGCGGGTCGAGCCGCTGGCCGGCCCGCCGCCGGCGCGGAATTTCGCGCCGCCACGCGGCACGCCGCGCATCGACGTGCCGGGCCAGCCGCCCAACCCGTCACTAGGCCGCGATCGTCGCGAGGCGCCGCCGCCGGCGGTGGCCGCCGTCCCGCGCGCGGACGATTATTCCGACCAATATTCGCCCTACGCGATCCAGCAGGTGCGCGCCGAAGCCGCGATGGCCGAGGCCGATCTCTTCCGTGAGGCGGTCGAGGAGCCGCTGACGCTGGGCCAGCCGATCGACTATCCGCCGCCGCGCCGGCCACGGCCGGAGGCGCCGGTCCCACCGGCCCGCAGCCGCGCCATTCCGATGATCGGCGCGATCGGCGTCGCGGCGGTGCTGGCGATCGTCTCGGTGGCCCTGATCCGCGATCCCGGAATCATTGGCGGCCGCGACAGCGCCAGCGGCGACAGCCGGTCGCACGATGTGTCAAGCGATCGCCGGGTCAGCGCCCTGCCCTCGCCCGACGAGCTCGACGGGGCGCCGCTGCGCGTCTCACGCAGCGCCACCGATCATCATGCCATCTTCACGGCGGTGCCGCCCCCGCCGATCGATGTCGCGGCTGCCGCGCCCACGGCGCCGGCCCCAGTCGCGGTCGCCGGCGCAGCACCCGCGGTCACGCCCAGCGCGCCGGCCGCCGCCCCGGCTCAAACCGCGACGGCGCCCACCGCGCCGGAGCGGATCATTCCCCCGACGCAGACCGCGACGCTCGCCCCCGCGCCCAGCGATAGCGCGGCGCCGCCGACACCCGTTCAAGCCCTACCCGCGCCCACCGTCGCGGCGCGTGCCGCCGCGACGGTTCAGTCCGAGCAACTTCCGGCGCCGGTCGCCGCCGCGCCGCAAGCCCCGACGCGGCCCGACCCAGCGCGGGTCGCACCGCAGGCAACCGCGCGGCCGACCGATCCGAAGACGGCGCCGACCCAGATGGCGATGGCGGCAACCATGCCGCCGCTGCCGGCCGCCGCGCCCGCCTCAACCGTGCCGGCGACGCTGACGCCGAAATCCGACGCCCTTTCCTCGCCCAATGACGAGAAACTGGCGGCATCGCTCGAACCCCGTGCCAAGGCCGGCGATCATCTGGCCCAATATCGGCTGGGCATCCTCTATGCGCTGGGCAAGGGCGTACCGCGCGACTATGAGCGCGCCGCCGACCTGCTGCATCGATCGGCCGATTCCGGACTGCCCGAGGCGCAATACGATTACGGCGTCCTGTGCGACAAGGGTCTGGGCGTCACCCGCGATTCCGCCGAGGCGGCGCGCTGGTACGCCCGAGCGGCGCAGAAGGGCCATCCGCCGGCCGCGCTCAATCTCGGCTATGCCTATGCCGAGGGGCTGGGCGTCACCCGCAACCTGCCGGAGGCCGCGAAATGGTTCAAGCGCGCGGCCGAATCCGGCCTGATCAACGCGCAATTCAACTTGGCCTATATGTTCGAGCAGGGCGCCGGCGTGACCAAATCGCCGATCGACGCCTATGCCTGGTACAGCGTCGCCGCCGGAAAGGGCGACCAGGGCGCGCAAGAGGCATTGCAGCGAGTCGAGGCCAAGATGTCGGTGCGCGAGCTGAGCCAAGCGAAGTCCCGCGAGAAAATCATCAAGCGCGGCATTCGGGTTCAGTCCTAGAGCGAATTTCAGTTGCCTTGCCCTCGTGCGTGCTTCGAGACGCTCGCCCTCATGGTGAGCGCGAGCAGAGCATGGAGGTGCAGAATCGAACTTACAGTCCGTATAGGACGACGAGGAACAGGAATAGCTCAACCCCGAAAGCCCTGCGCCACGACATAGACTTCGGCGGATTCGGCGCGGCTGGCAGGCGGCTTGGCGTGGCGCACCGAGACGAAATCCTTCTTCATGCGCTCCAGCAACGCGCGCTCGGTGCCGCCCTGAAACACCTTGGCGACGAAGGCGCCGCCCGGCGCCAGGACCTCGCGGGCAAAATCGTAGGCGGTTTCGACCAGCGCCACGATGCGGATGTGGTCGGTCGGGGCATGCCCGGTCGCCGGCGCGGCCATGTCGGAGAGGATCACGTCGGGCGCGGCGCCCAGCGCCTCGATCAATTTATGCTCGATGCCGTCATCGAGAAAATCGCCCTGGAACAGGGTCGCGCCGGGGACCGGGTCGATGGCGAGGAGGTCGAGACCAACCACCCGGTCGCCGACCTTGGCCTTGCCGACCCGCGCTACCGCGATCTGGGTCCAGCCGCCGGGCGCGGCGCCGAGATCGAGCACGCGCTTGCCGTCGCCGAGAAAATGAAACCGATCGTCGAGCTCGGCCAGCTTGAACGCCGCGCGCGAGCGATAGCCGACCCGGCGCGCCTCGGCGACATAGGGATCGTTGAGCTGGCGCTCCAGCCAGCGGGTCGAGGAAAGCTTGCGCCCCTTCGCGGTCTTGACGCGCTCGTTCAGGGCGCGCCCGGTGGTGGGCGCGCCACGCTTCGCCACCTATTGCGCCGCTTCGATCAAGCCGGCGAGCACGCCTTCGCGAATGCCGCGATCGGCGACGCGCAAGCGGCCAACCGGCCACAGGCGGCAGATCGCGTCGAGAATGGCGCAGCCGGCGATGACGAGGTCGGCACGATCCGCGCCGATACAGGGATTGGCCATGCGCTGTTCATAGGACATGTGCGCCAACATACGCGACAAACGATCGATGTCGGCGAAGTTCATCGCCAACCCATCGACCGCGGCGCGATTGTAGCGCGGCAGATTGAGATGCACGCCCGCAAGCGTGGTGACCGTCCCGGAACTGCCGAGCATCTGTACCCCGCCGGCCTTGATCGCCGCCGCGATGCCGTGCTGGGCATCGAAGCCGACGATCGAATCGTGCATTTCCGCAACCATCGCCTCATAGGTCGCATCGTCCACGGTGCGGCCGCCATAGCGGTCGGTCATGGTGACGACGCCATGGGGCACCGAGGTCGCGGCCAGGATGTGCGGCGGCTGGCCGCGCGCCAGTTTCAGCCACGCGAGCTCGGTCGAGCCGCCGCCGATATCGATGACGATGGCCAGCACGCCGCGATGATCGAGCAGCGGCGCGCAGCCCGACACCACCAGCCGCGCCTCTTCATCGCTTGAAATGATTTCGATGGGAATGCCGGTCTGGTCCTGGACCCGAGCCAGAAAGGCGGCGCAATTCGTGGCGCGGCGGCATGCCTCGGTCGCGACATAGCGGGCATGCGTCACCCGCCGGTGCGTCATCTTGCCGGCGCAGATCTTCAGTGCCTCGATGGTGCGTGCCATCGCCGGCTCGGACAGAATGCCGGTCGCGGCCAGCCCCTCGCCAAGGCGGACGATGCGCGAAAAGGCATCGATGACGCGAAACCCGTTGCCGGCGCCGCGCGCCACCAACAGGCGGCAATTATTGGTGCCGAGATCGAGCGCCGCATAAATGTTATGGGCGTGGACACGCGCCGCCACGGTCGCGGCCGTTCCCGACTTGCTGAAATGCGGCGTTATTTCTTCCAAGGGCGGTGACCAAAGGTGGAGCAACCGGTGATGCTAACCCCCGGCCGCCGCGAAGGGAAGCAGACGATCAATTGGGCGGCTTGGTCGCCGCCTTGAGATAGGCGATGATGTCGGCGCGGTCCTGTGGGTCGGATACGCCGGAGATGAACATCTTGGTGCCCGGAACCATCTTGCTGGGGCCGGACAGCCACCGGTTCAGCGTCTGCTCGTTCCACACGATCCCGGAATTTTTCAGCGCCGTCGAATAGTTATAATCCGGCAAGCTCCCGGCCTTGCGGCCGAACAGGCCCATGTGGCGCGGTCCGATCGAATTTTTAGCGATCTGGTGGCAAATCTGGCATTGCGCATAGAGTACCCGGCCATGCTCGGCATCCCCGCCGGCGCGCGCCGGGGCCGCGGCCATGACGAACACCGCCATGGCCGCGATCAATCCCCAATTCTTCATCGTCGATGCGCGACCCTTATGCTAGCTCACGAACGGTGACGGATCGGGGTCCTCGCCCAGGGTCATCTTCAGCACCGCGAAGTGAATCGCCTCGTCGCCCAGAATGCTGGCGGCGGCCTTGGCGAGATCGCGATTCTGGAACGCCGGAACCGCGCCGAGATAGGCCGACACGGCGCCCTTTTCGAGGCCGGCGGCGAAGCGCAGCACATCCGTCTGATTATGCAGGCTGCCGGTCGGGAATCCGTATTCGGCGGGCGCCTTCGCCGTCACCGGACGGCCGCCCAGCTTGACCAGCGTCGCGGCCAGAAGTTCGGCATGCTTCTTATGGTCGCTCTGGAATTTGACGGCGACCTGCAACACCGGCTTCTGCAGCAAGCCGCTTTCGGCGCCCACCTGATAGGCGGCGATGGCTTGATATTCGGCGCCCAGCGCGACGTTGAGGATGTTGAGGTCCCCTTCCGATGCCATGCTCTCGGCCGCCACGCTTTCGCACCCGGCCAGCATCGCAATCGCGACCCCCGACAGCATGATTTTGCCGGACCCGGTCAGCAGGCCCCGGCGCGAGGTCACCCCATTGACCGTCTGCAGATTATTTTCGCTCATCAACGCACTCCCTGGATGGAAACGGACGAGGCCCCCACGGGGGTTGCCTCGCTGATCCTTACGCAGGGAGCCACCACCCGGATGCGGCGTGGCGGAGAAATAAAATCGCGCTAAAGCGGGTTGGAAAAGACCTTGCCCTGGAACAGCACGGGGCCGGTCGGCGCCCCGGTCGGCGAGCCGCCCGCCGGCTCCAGGCTGATCGCCAACACCCCGCCGGTCGGTGGCACCGCCGAGGCGGCGATGACGAGGCCGGGATCGGGCTGCGACGATAGCAGGCCGAGCGGCCGGGGCGCGCCGCCGGCGATCGCCCACAGCTCGAAACTATGGGCGGAATCGATGGTTTGCCGGCCGAGCGCGGCGACCGAGACGGCATCGCCCTGCGGCGCGGAGCGTGCGATCCAGGCCGGGGCGCCGCTCTTGTCCGTCAGCACCGCGACCACGGTCGGCAGTGATACGGTAGGCGTCAGGCCGACGACGCCGATATAGATCAGCAACGCCGCCGCGACCGCCGTCGCGAAGCCGGCGGCGCCGCGCCACAGCCACAGCGAATCGAACCAGGCGCGCGCCGGGGCGACGACCGGCTCGGGTCCGATCCGCGCCTCGATGGCGCGCCAGATGCGGGGCGGCGGCGCCTCGGCGATCGCGGCCTCGTCGATCGGCGCGAACATCTCGGCCCAGTCGCGCACTTCGGCGCAAAAGGCGGCATTTTCCGCGATCAGCCGGTCGAACCGCGCCCGAGCGCGCGGCGGCATGGTGCCGAGCACATAACGGCCCGCGAGCGCCTCGCGCAATTTGGCATCGTCGTACTTCATCCGTCGAGACACCGTTTCAAGCGTTCGAGGCTGCGCCGGATCCAACTCTTGATCGTCCCGCTCGGCGTGGCAAGCCGGGCCGCCAGTTCCTCATGGGTATAGCCGTGAACATAAGCCAGCAGAACCGCCTGGCGCGGCTTCGGCTCCAATTGGTCGAGACAGCGCGCCAGCGCGCCCAACTCGGCGCCCCGATCGGCGCGATCGGACGGGCCGGCGACAAGACTCAGCAGCGCATCGTCCGAGCCGGCGGTCGCGTCGGCGAGATTCGATCTCCGGCGCCGCTGGTCGATGGCGCGATGCCGCACGATCGTGGTCAGCCAAATCATCACAGAGCCTTTGATCGGATCGTAATTCCCCGCCTGGTTCCAAACGGCGACGAAGCTTTCCTGCAACACCTCCTCCGCAAGGTCGCGCCGTTGGGTTATTCGCAGCGCGACGGCAAATAGTTTCGGTGCCGCCTGACGATAAAGCTCGGCAAAGCCGCTTCGGTCGCCGCCCGCGACCCGGCGCATCAGGTCCGCCGATGGCGGCCCGGCCTCAGGCAAGCGGCCGCGCCCCGTTCAGCGACTGAACCCCGATGCGGCGATCGGCATTTTTCAGCGTCGGCTCGGCGAACAAGCGATATCCTCCCGCCGGCTCGGGTCCCGGAGCCGGCCCGGCAAAATTGCGTGTGGCGGGCCGCGCGTCAAGCACGGACGAGAGGGCGGCGCCGAAACACTGGCGCCGACCCGCGCCATCATGTTATGCAGCCTGACCCTGGTGGGGGATCGTCTAACGGTAGGACAGCGGACTCTGACTCCGCCAGTCTAGGTTCGAATCCTAGTCCCCCAGCCACGCGGTGTGAGATTTCAGAGACCACGCACCAATTTCGGAAAAATGCCCGCGCCGTCGGGCCTTCCCTGAACCGGACGCAACCAGAGACCCGTTCGGTGGGCCAAAAACCCTTGTAATTCTCGGCGCTCGCCTTCTGATAGTTCTGGGCGATACCAGCGATCCACTGACACCCGCTCCGACGCGTGCTTGACATGAGCGCATTGTATTAATTTGTTAGATCGCTGAAGATATTCTCGCGTAAATCGACAAAAGGCCGATCGACCGATCAAAAAAAGTTCATTGGGGGAAGTTCGTTGGTCAAAACGGTTGCTACCGGATTGTGGTGCTTGGCTGCGATCGCACGCCATCACGGAATCGACTTTCAAAGCGACAATGACGGCGGGACCCGCCCGCCCGTAGACGAGGAGTTGTTGCCGTCGGGCCTCATGCGATTGGCAAAGGCCAACCACCTGCGCGCAAAAACGGCGCGACTTAAATGGCGCGATCTCGAGGATGCCGGCGAAGCGTTCCCATTTCTGATCCGACGCACCGACGGGCGGTGGCTGATCGCCTCGGGCTTTCAGCGTCAAAACCAGGGCGGCGGCAACCTCGTGGTGATCGATCCCCGGATCGGCATGTCGGATTTCCAATTCATGGCGCAGCGCGACCTCGCGCAGATATGGGATGGCGACGCTATTCTGCTGAAGCGCCGGCATCACTGGTCCGATCCCGAGCGGCCGTTCAACATTCGCTGGTTCCTCGACGAGATGTGGCGGCAGCATGGACTACTGCGGGACATCATCATCGCGGCAATATTCCTATATCTTCTTGGTATCGCGGTACCGATATATTTCCAGGTTGTGGTGGATAAAGTTCTGGTCCATCACGCCTATGCGACCCTTTATGTGCTGACAGCGGGCGTTGTCGCCGCCACGATATTCGAGGCGCTGTTTTCGTTCCTGCGCCGCTATCTCATCCTGCATCTATCCAACAAGATCGACATCCGGCTGGCGACGCGCACGGTCGCCCATCTGATGCGCCTGCCGATCGACTTTTTCGAGCATGCCCGCGCCGGCGTGCTGGTCAAGCACATGCAGCAAGGCGAGAAGATTCGCGAATTTCTCGCCGGCCGCCTGTTCCTGACGCTGGTCGACAGCACGGCGCTGATCGTCTTCCTGCCGGTGCTGTTGCTTTACAGCGCGCGGCTGACGGCGGTCGTCCTGATCTTTACCGTGATCGTCGCGACCACGATCGCGCTGCTCGTCGGCCCGTTTCGCCGGCGCCTTAGAATCCTCTATGAGATCGAGGGGCGGCGGCAGTCCCTGCTGGTCGAGGCGATTCATGGTATCGCGACGATCAAGTCGCTGGCCATCGAGGATCGCCAGCGCGAGCAATGGAACAATTGGTCGGCGGAGGCGATCGGCGGCCGCTATCGGGTCGGCCTGATTTCCGCGGTCGCGCAGACCATCACCGCGTGGCTCGAAAAGCTGATGCTGATCGCGATCGTCGCGGTCGGGACGCAATTGGTCTTCGACGATGCCATTACCGTCGGCACTCTGATCGCGTTTCAGATGCTGTCGGGGCGCGTCTCGGGGCCGCTGGCGCAGCTGGTCGGGTTGATCCACGAATACCAGGAGGCCGCGCTGTCGGTGCGCATGCTGGGCAATATCATGAACGCGAAGCCGGAGCGGTCGGACGCGCGCGGCATCGCGCCGCCGATCCGCGGCGAGCTCGAATTCAGCGATGTGTCGTTCCGCTATGATCCGACGGCCGATCCGGCGGTGAACCGGCTGTCGTTCAAGATTCCGGCCGGCACCATTTTCGGCATTGTCGGGCATAGCGGCTCCGGCAAGACCACCGTCACGCGGCTGATTCGCGGCTTGTACCAGCCGCAATCCGGGGTGCTGCGCCTCGACGGCAATGAATTGCGCAATATCGAGCTCAACCATTTGCGCAGCCGCATCGGCACCGTGCTCCAGGACAATTTCCTGTTTCGCGGCACCGTCCGCGAGAATATCGCAATCGCCCGTCCCGGCGCATCGCTGGAAGAGGTCATTTCGGTGGCGGAGATCGCCGGCGCCACCGAATTCGTCGAGCGCCTGCCCCAGGGGTTCGACACGCCGCTCGACGAGAATGCCAGCAACCTCTCCGGCGGCCAGCGTCAGCGCCTGGCCATCGCCCGCGCCCTGCTGACCCGGCCCGGCCGCCCGTGCTGATCCTGGACGAGGCGACCAGCGCGCTCGATCCCGACAGCGAGGCGGTGATCCGCGATAATCTGCGCCGCATCGCGCAGGGGCGCACGCTGATCATCGTGTCCCACCGGCTGACCACGCTGGCCGATGCCGCGAACATCCTGGTGCTGGAGCGCGGCAACCGCGTCGGGCTCGGCACCCATCACGAATTGATGCGCGACTGCGATGTCTATCGCGGCCTGTGGCAACAGCAATCGCGGCAGCCGGCATGACCGCGATCGGCTCGGGCGCGCTGACCCTGATGCGGCGCGTGACACGGCGTCGCGATCCCGCCATCGACATATTTCAAAGCGACGCCACCGAGCTGGAAAATGCCGGCCCGGCCCCGGTGGCGCGGATCACCTTGTTCGCCGCGACGGCGCTGATCGCCGCCATCATCGCCTGGGCCTCGCTGGCGCGGGTCGATGAGATCGTGACCGGCAAGGGCAAGGTGATTTCCAGCGCCATGAACATGGTGATCGCGCCGCTATCGACCGCCACCATCCGCAGTATCGATGTGCGGGTCGGCGACATCGTCGGCGCCGGACAACCCTTGGCGCATCTCGACTCCACCTTCACCCAGGCCGATGTCGCCGAGCAGACGCGGCACAAGGCCAGCCTCGATGCGCAGATCGCGCGGATGGCGACCGAACTGGCGGGCCGCGTCTATCGGCCCGCCGCCGCCCCGACGCCCGACCGGATGCTTCAGGCCGGCCTGTCGCTCTATCGCGATCAGCAATATCGCGCCCAGCTTCGCTCCTTCGACGAGCATGCGGCGCAGCTCATGGCCCAGATCGCGCAACGTACCGAGCAGATCGTCCTGATGCGCCAGCGCCTGACCGTGCTGATCGATCTCGAAACCATGCGCCGCAAACTGTCCGAGCGCGGCAATGGCTCGAAGGTCGATCTGTTGAACGCCGAGGCGACCCGCCTCGATGTCGAGCGCGCGATCGCCGAGGCGAGCGGTGAAATCGCCGCGCTGCGCCATGAGATCGCGAGCGGCCGCGGCGACCGCGACAGCTTCGTGCGCAAATGGCGCGAGGATTTGATCAAGGATTTGGTGACCGCCCGGCATGACGATGTCACGGCCACCGAATTGTTGGCCAAGGATTTGCGCGCGCGGGCGATGGCGGTCCTGACCAGCCCCGGCAAAGCGGTGGTGCTGGAGATCGCCGACCGAACCGCCGGCTCGGTGGTCCGCGAGGCAGAGCCGCTGATAACCCTGGTGCCGCTCGACCGGCCGACCGAAATCGAGGTCTCGGTCGATACCGCCGATATCGGCCATCTCAAGGCCGGGGAAGAGGCGCGCATCAAGCTCGATGCCTTCCCCTATCAGCGCTTTGGCACGTTGACCGGCAAAGTGGCGGTGATCTCCGGCGACAGTTTCGTCGCCGACAAGGGCGGCAAGGATGGCGCCGGCGGCGAGGCCAAACCCTATTACCGCGTCCGCATCGCCCTCGATGGCGGCAAGCGGCTGCGAAACGTGCCCGCCGATTTCCAACTGATCCCCGGCATGACCACAACCGCCGAGATAAAATCCGGCTCGCGCCGGCTGATCTCCTACCTGCTCTATCCCCTCACACGCGGGTTCGATGAAGCGTTTAGGGAACCTTAGGCTGATCGAGGGCCAACCACCCAATTATCGGTTGCATTTAATGTAAATTTCATGATTAGCTAAATTAGCGAAGAACCTATGGGGGCACCTTAGCGATGGCGCAATCGGACCTATTGCCGGAAGACATTTCGCTGGGGTCATCGAATGTGGCCCCCGGTGCTTCATTGTCCGTGTCGTGGTTGCTCGCCAATCAGGGGGCTGGAGCAGCCAATTCGACGAGTACGACGGAAGTGCGGATCAATCAATCGGCGACATCGGCCACGGGAACCAACCTGGACGGCGTTAGCACGCCGGCGCTGGGGGCT